>CAUJEM010000138.1:0-57500 GCA_963169915.1 Myxococcota bacterium | reverse complement strand
AGCCAACCCGGGGAACTGAAACATCTAAGTACCCGGAGGAAAAGAAATCAAATCAGAGATTCCCCTAGTAGTGGCGAGCGAACGGGGAAGAGCCTAAACCGATAGGGGTAACTCTATCGGGGTCGTGGGGCCAGCACCATGGGACTCAAAGGGTTAGACGAACGGCGTGGAAGAGCCGGCCAGAGAGGGTGACAGCCCCTTAGTCGAAAATTCCGAGAGCCCTAGCAGGTACCCGAGTACCGCAGGACACGAGAAATCCAGCGGGAATCTGGGAGGACCATCTCCCAAGGCTAAATACTACTCATCGACCGATAGTGAACTAGTACCGCGAGGGAAAGGTGAAAAGAACCCCGGTTAGGGGAGTGAAATAGAACCTGAAACCGTACGCCTACAAGCAGTGGGAGCACTATGGCCGCAAGGCAACGTGTGACCGCGTACCTTTTGCATAATGAGCCTGTGAGTTACGTTACGTGGCGAGGTTAAGCCGTTAGGTGGAGCCGTAGCGAAAGCGAGTCTTAACAGGGCGTTGAGTCGCGTACCGTAGACCCGAAACCCCAGCGATCTATCCATGTCCAGGTTGAAGGGCGAGTAACACCGCCTGGAGGACCGAACGCACCATAGTTGAAAATATGGGCGATGAGGTGTGGATAGGAGTGAAAGGCTAATCAAGCGGGGATATAGCTGGTTCTCGTCGAAATATATTGAGGTATAGCCTCGGGTGAATTGCATCGGAGGTAGAGCACTGAATGGGCTAGGGGACCTACCAGTCTACCAAACCCAATCAAACTCCGAATGCCGATGACAACTGCCCGGGAGTCAGGCAGCGGGAGACAAGTTCCGTTGCCGAGAGGGAAAGAGCCCAGACCGTCGGCTAAGGTCCCTAAATCCAAGCTAAGTGTAAAAGGATGTGGAAACGCTCAGACAACCAGGAGGTTTGCTTAGAAGCAGCAATCCTTTAAAGAAAGCGTAATAGCTCACTGGTCAAGCGGGTCTGCGCCGAAAATGTAACGGGGCTAAAGCTTGGTACCGAAGCCACGGACTCTCGCAAGAGAGTGGTAGACGAGCGTTCTCAAGGAGATACACGGTGGACGGAGACGACCACTACCGGCCTTGAGAAGTGACTATGCAGGCATGAGTAGCGATAAACCGGGCGAGAAACCCGGTCGCCGTAAGCCCAAGGTTTCCTGGGGTAGGATAATCCTCCCATGGGTTAGTCGATACCTAAGCCGAGGCCGTGAGGCGTAGGCGATGGAAAGCAGGTCAATATTCCTGCACCACCAAGGGTGGCGTGGAAGTGAGCGGGGACGGAGTAGGGTAGTTCAGCGCTTTGCGTTCAAGCCCGTAGACCGAACCGATAGGACCCGATAGGGACAAACGTCGGTTCACACGGTCGAGAGGTGATGAGGTCGGGCCCTAGGCCCGGACACTGGATAATCCCAGACTTCCAAGAAAAGCCGCGCACAGAGCCTCTTTGGTGATCGTACTGCAAACCGACTCAGGTGGGCGGGAAGAATATTCTAAGGCGCGTGAGAGAACCCTGGTTAAGGAACTCGGCAAATTGACACCGTAACTTCGGGAGAAGGTGTGCCGTCGATGGTGAGAGGCCTCGCGCCCCGAGCTGTTGGCGGTCGCAGTGAATCGGCGGTTGTGACTGTTTACTAAAAACACAGGACTCTGCGAACTCGTAAGAGGACGTATAGGGTCTGATGCCTGCCCGGTGCTGGAAGGTTAAGGGGATATGTCAGGGCAACCGAAGCATTGAACCGAAGCCCCAGTAAACGGCGGCCGTAACTATAACGGTCCTAAGGTAGCGAAATTCCTTGTCGGGTAAGTTCCGACCTGCACGAATGGCATAACAACATCCGCACTGTCTCGACCAGGGACTCAGCGAAATTGCATTGGGGGTGAAGATGCCCTCTACCCGCGGAAAGACGGATAGACCCCATGAACCTTTACTGTAACTTGGCAGTGATTTTCGGGTTGTTCTGCGTAGGATAGGTGGGAGACTTCGAAGCCGGGCTTCTGGGTTCGGTGGAGTCAACGTTGAAATACCACCCTGAATAATCTGGAAATCTAACCTGCGCCCGTGATCCGGGCGAGGGACACTGCCTGGTGGGCAGTTTGACTGGGGCGGTCGCCTCCTAAATCGTAACGGAGGCGTGCGAAGGTTCCCTCAGGCTGATTGGAAACCAGCCGTAGAGTGCAAACGCAGAAGGGAGCTTTACTGTAAGACCGACAGGTCGAGCAGTTGCGAAAGCAGGTGTTAGTGATCCGGTGGTTCCATATGGAAGGGCCATCGCTCATCGGATAAAAGGTACTCTGGGGATAACAGGCTGATCGTGCCTGAGAGTTCACATCGGCGGCACGGTTTGGCACCTCGATGTCGGCTCATCGCATCCTGGGGCTGGAGCAGGTCCCAAGGGTTTGGCTGTTCGCCAATTAAAGCGGTACGCGAGCTGGGTTTAAAACGTCGTGAGACAGTTTGGTCCCTATCTTCCGTGGGCGCAGGATACTTGAGAGGAGCTATTCATAGTACGAGAGGACCTGGATGGACGAGCCTCTGGTGTTCCGGTTGTCGTTCGTTCGGCAAAGCCGGGTAGCCATGCTTGGAATAGATAACCGCTGAAAGCATATAAGCGGGAAGCTAGCCTCAAGATTAGGTATCCCTGTCGCAAGACACTAAAGGCCCCTCGTAGACGACGAGGTTGATAGGCTGGGTGTGGAAGCGTCGTAAGGCGCGGAGCTGACCAGTACTAATAGGCCGTGCGGCTTGACCTTATCTTCTAAGGCAACCATTGTAGCTAATGTTCGGAGTCCGCGTCGGAACGAGCCCCATCGGGTCACCGACCGGACGCTTGCAGCCACGCTGCGCGTCATACAAAACTGTCTCCGGTGGTTATGTCAGAGAGGCCATACCCGATCCCATCTCGAACTCGGAAGTCAAGCTCTCTTGAGCCGATGGTACTGCACGGATTCCGTGTGGGAGAGTAGGACGCTGCCGGGCTAATGACGGGGCCCCAATCGAAAGGTTGGGGCCCCGTTTCCTTTTTGTGGCTCGGCGGGCCGAGGCTTGCGGCAGGGTCGCACGCGGAGCTGGGTCCTCGCCACCGTATCCGTCCGCCCAACCGTACCCCTACGCCACCCTTGCATGGGTGGCGTCACTGTGCACGGGGGGACCGCGATCGGGCCGGCGCAGTGGGCGTGGCCGCTCGCGCGCTGGCCTCGACGTTCGTTCCCGGCGGATCCGCCCGGGCGGCCGTACCCTTGAGCGCGGCGTACGCGCGTCTCGCTCGGCCTGGCGGTACCCGGACACGGCGGCGGCCCCTGCGGGTGCTCGCCTACCCGGACAGCGTGCCCGAGAGCGCCCGAGGTCGGTCGGCGCGTCGCGCGGAGGTCGACGGCAGGGCACCGACGGTCGCGCGCGGGCTCGGGTCGGAGCGAGAGCGGAGGGCGCCGCGCGGCGTCCGAGGTGGTTCGGAAGAGCGGGGCGCGCCGCGGCGTTGCGGGAGAGTGGCCTCGTCACGAGGAGCCGGCCTAGGCTGAGGCAGAAGCATGCGACGGCGGTGGCTCATCTCTGTGGCGCTGGTCCTGGGCGGGCTCGTGGCCGTGGGGCTTGGGGCTGGACCGCTCGTGGCCTGGAGGGTGCGGGCGCTCGCGGCGGCGAGGGGCCTCACGGTAGAGATCGGCGCGGTACGGCCGGGGTGGGGGCGTCTCTGGCTTCGGGACGTGACGTGGAGCGTCCCGGCGGTCGCCGGTGTCTCCGGAGGGGCGCAGGCCGTGGAGGTGCGGCTCGAGGCGGGGCGGCTGAGCGCTGTGACCGTGTACGGCGGGCACGTGGAGCTCGACGGGAGCCGGCGAGCGCTGCTCGAAGGGCTCGAGAGCTGGCGCTCGCGCGGTGGCTCGGGGAGTGGGACGGTGACGGGGCCGCGGCGCCCGAGGCTCGCGGTAGAGGGGGTGCAGGTCCACTGGAGGGACTCGGAGCACGCGCGGGAGTGGCACGTGTGGGGGCTCCGGGCCACCGCTACGGACGGGGGATGGGGGCTCGGGGCGGATCGCGTGCGCCTGCACGCTGGGGAGGGCGACGTCGAGCTCGGCGGCGTCGAGCTGGAGCTGCGCGAGCAGGCGCCGGGGTGGTCGCTCGGCCGGGCGACCCTCGCCGAGGCGAGCCTCAGCCTCGAGTCGAGCGCGCTCGGGCTCGAGCGCTCCGGTGAGGCCATGGCGGTGTCCTCGGCAGCGGCCGCGGCAGGGGCGGCCGGGCGTGGCGTACCGGCGCAGCCCCCACGCCGGCCCGAGCCCGCGCGCGACGCCCCGAACGACGCGCCGCTGCGGCGCTGGGCGGAGGAGCTGCCCCCGCTCGACGCTGGCCGCGGAGCACGCTGGCGCGCCCTGGTGGACGAGCGGCTCGCCCTCGTCGCGCGGGCCCTCCCGCCAGGGACGGAGCTGCACATCGCCAAGCTTCGGCTGAGCTGGGCCCACGCCGGGGAGACCCTGCGGCTCGGCCCGGGCGGTCTCACCGTCCGTCGCTCGGGCGCCGAGCTGCGCGTCACCTTCACCAGCGCAGGGACCGCCTCGGGCACGAAATTGGACCTGGATCTCCAGGCGCCGCTCGAGGGCGGAGAGCTCGCGCTGTCCGTCGAGGGGGGCCCCATCACCTTGGCGGAGCTCGGCGTCCAGGAAGGGAGCTTCGGGCTCGTCGAGACCACGCGCTCGCGGCTCGAGGCGCGCCTGCGCGGCACCTGGTCGAGGGACGGAGGTGAGCTCGCCCTGGCCGGGCGGCTCGCCCTCGCCGAGCTGGCGCTCGAGCGCGCCTGGCTCTCACCCACCCGCGTCGTCGGCCTCGGCGTGGAGCTGCGGGGAGCCGTGAGCGCGTCGCTCGACGCCGCGCGCCTCCGGCTCACCGAGGCCTCCCTCGCGCTTGGCCCGCTGCGGCTCACGGGCGAGCTCGATTTGACGCGCGGGACCGACGCGCTCGAGCTCACGCTAGCCGGGGGGATCCCGCTCGCGAGCTGCGCCGATCTGCTCGGCGCCCTCCCGCACGGCCTGGCGCCGCTCCTCGAGGGGCTGAGCGCCGAGGGGACCTTCGCCGCGCAAGGGGAGCTCAGCCTCGACGCTCAGCGCGGTGAGCTGCTGAGGCAGCGCTGGAGCGTCACCAACGCGTGCCGCTGGCGCGCCACGTCTCCACTCGTCGACGCGCAGCGCTTCACCCGCCCTTTCGAGCAAGACATCCGCGACGTCGACGGGCGCCCCGGGCGACGTGAGACGGGGCCAGGCACGCCGAGCTGGACGCCGCTCGGCGCGATCTCGCGTCACATGGAGACGGCCGTGCTCATCTGTGAAGACGGGCGGTTTTGGAAGCACGCTGGCTTCGATCAGGAGGCCATCGAGAACTCGCTGCGGGAGAACCTCCGCGCGGGGCGCTTCGTGCGCGGCGCCAGCACCCTCAGCATGCAGCTCGCCAAGAACCTCTACCTGAGCCGCGAGAAGACCGTCACGCGCAAGCTTCAGGAGGCCTTCTTGACCATGCTGCTCGAGCAGCAGCTCGGCAAAGACCGGATCTTGGAGCTCTACCTGAACGTGGTGGAGTTCGGACCGGGCATCTACGGCATCGGCGCGGCGTCCCACTACTACTTCGCGAGCGCGCCCTCGCAGCTCTCGCTCGGCCAGGCCCTCTACCTGGCGTCCATCCTGCCCAACCCGCGCGCCCAGCATTTCCTCGCCAACGGACTCGTGAGCCCCGGGTGGTCCAGCACCTTGCGCAAGCTGATGGTCATCGCCAAGAAGCTGCGCCGCATCGACGAGGCGGAGCTGCAGGAGGCGCTCGGCGAGCAGGTCGCGTTTCGCGTCCCCTATCGGGCGCCGGACGGCGCGCCTCCCGCGCCCGAGGAGGCGCTCCCGGACGGGTGGCTCGCGCCCGACGTGGAGGGACCCTGAGCCCTACTTCTGTCCCTGCGCGCGCAGCGCCGTGAAGAACTGGCGCAGCAGCGCCGCCGCGGGCTCCGCCAAGACGCCCCCGCGGTGCTCGAGCCGGTGATTGAGCCGAAGATCTTGGGTCACGCGATAGAGCGAGTCCACCGCGCCGGCCTTGGCGTCCGTCGCGCCGTACACGAGCCGCCCGACGCGCGCGTTGATGAGCGCGCCCGCGCACATGAGGCAAGGCTCCAGGCTGACGAAGAGCGTAGCGTCGTCGAGCCGCCAGTGTCCGCGCTGCGCCGTGGCGGCGCGCAACACCAACACCTCGGCGTGCGCGGTGGGGTCTGCCAGCAGCTCGCGCTGGTTGTGCGCTCTCGCGAGCTCACGTCCATCGGCGCCCACGAGCACGGCGCCCACGGGCACGTCCGCGTGCGTCGTCGCGAGCGCCGCCTCCTCCAGAGCGACCCGCATCCAGCGCTCGGCGTCTTCGAGGGGTGACATGAGGACACCGGCGGAAGGGGCTGGGCGCGCTCGGGAAGATTCGAACTTCCGACCCTCGGTTCCGTAGACCGATGCTCTATCCAGCTGAGCTACGAGCGCTTGGGGGCCGCGTACATAGCACGCCCGGCGGCACTGCAAGGGAAATTTCAACGGGCCGAGCCCTCTCCGCCTACGCTCTCGGCCATGACGACCCTCTGCGGCTCCCTCTCGCTGCACCCCGTCGCGCTCGGGGCGCTCATGCACCGCGCGGGCTACGCGGCGCTGGGCCTCGACTACGCCTACGTGCCCTTCGCCATGACCCGCGAGCGGCTCGCCGCGGCCCTCGCCGGGGCGCGGGCGCTCGGGATCCGCGGCTTGGGGGTCTCCATGCCGTTCAAGCTGGACGTGCTGCCGCTGCTCGACGAGCTCTCGGAGGGCGCGCGCGCGATCGGGGCCGTGAACACCATCGTCCTCGAGCAGGGGCGGCTCATCGGGCACAACACCGACGCGCTGGGCGCGGCGAGGGCCTTGGAGGAGCTCGCGCCGCTCCCGGGCCTGCGTGTCTTGGTGGTGGGCGCGGGCGGCGCTGGGCGCGCCGTGGCGCACGGGCTCTGTGACGCAGGCGCGCGGGTCGGGCTCTACAATCGCACGCCAGCGCGCGCCGCCGAGCTCGTGGAGCAGCTACGGCGGCGCTTTGGCGCGCAGGCGGCCGAGCCCCTGACGCAGCTCGACCCAGCGGGCTGGCCAGCGCTCGTGAACGCCAGCTCCTGCGGGATGGAGGGCTACCCTACCAACCCGCTCGTCGAGCTGGCGCTCGAGCCGGGCCAATGCGTCATGGACATCGTGTACCGGCCGCTCGACACGCCGTGGGTGCAGCGCGCCCGGCGCATGGGGTGCCGCGTCGCTCACGGCGGGCGGATGCTGCTCCACCAAGCGGCCGCTCAGTTCGAGCTCTACACGGGGCACCCTGCGCCCCTCGCGGCGCTCGAGGCCGCCCAAGAGCGCTACCTCCGGGCGCAGCCCTGAGGTCCTCTGGGCCGCTCTCACCACAGGCCACGACACGAAAGTCATAGTCTCCGAGCCGCCCGCTGGCGCCTCTGCCAATCCGGCAGCGATTCTCTCGTGCTTCGGGCGCCCGCGACAATCTGGCACGGCGGCTGCAGTAGCTCGGGCACTCTGCTCCAGTGGGGGCACCCCCTGGGCTCGGTGCTTGGCGCCCGCTCGTGTCTCAACCTCGGTCGGCGCCCCTTGAGTTCGCGTTCGCTTCCTTACTTTTCTTACCGCTTGACCTGTCCGCTTAGCTTAGCACTCCCTTAGTCTCCCGCACCCCGCACCTCGAGGCCTGACGCTCCCACGCGCCAGGCCTCGGCGTTTGGTGCGCGTCGCTCGTGGCGGTCGGGGGCTCCCTCGGTCAACCCCTGCCCCGCCGCCCGCATTCCAACGCCGAGCGAGGCACCCGGCTCGATGCCTCAGGGCGTGGGGAGCCCGAACAAGCCGTCCGTCGGCGCCTCGGCGTGGCAGCGCCGACAGCGCTCGTCGTCCCGCGAGGTGATGAAGCCCTCCCGGTCGAGCTGTAGGTAGCGCCAGCCCGCACCGCCCCGCTCCATCGCGAGCCAGCGCTCCGGGGGACCGTCGGCGGTCGCACGCAGCGACAGCGCGACCAGCGCGCCAGGGGGGAGTGGTCGCCCCACCGAGAGCTGCCGATAGGCTTGCGCCCACTCCGGGGGGAGGTGCGCTTGCGCCAGGCCCGCCCCTGGGTGTCCCGCGGAGGGAAAGGGCTCCGCGGGGAGGCGCTGCCAGTGTGAGAGCTGCGCCCAGTGGGCCCAGCGTACCGGCTGCGGCGCGGGTTGGGCTGGCGTCGCCCGCTGGGAGCTCGCGGGCGCCAAGGGAGCTGTGGGAGCGGCTGAACAGGCGAGGAGCAGGGTGAGCGGGAGCGCGCCGGGACAGCGCGAGCGCCAGCGCGGGCGAGCGGTGTGCGGAGCTGGCATGCCGACCGGCGCATGATACCACGCGCCCATGAGCGGGCTGCCCCGACTGGCCTGGCTGAGCCTGCCCATGGCAGCGTGCGCGCCCGTCGCGGCGCCGGCTCCGGCGCCCCCCGCGCGGGACGTGGCCCTGTCCGCAGCGCTGCTGCGCGCCGAGCCGACCGCCTCCGAGCGCGAGCGAGCCTGGCTCGGCGTCAGCTTGGAGGCGCAGCCGCGGGATCGAGCAGGGGTGCGGCTGAGCGGCGTGCTGCGGGGCTCCCCAGCCGCCGCCGCGGGCCTGGTCGCGGGGGACGTGCTGCTCAGCGTCGCTGGCCGCAGCGTCCAGCGTCCAGCGCAGGTGCTGCAGCTCCTCGGCGCCGCGCGGCCGGGCGAGCGGCTCTCCCTCGGCGTGCTCCACGCGGGCCGTCCACGGCTCGTGCGGGTGACGCTGGGGCGCTTCCCGGAGACGGAGGAGCTGCTCCAGCGCAGCTACGTCGGGCAGCCGGCCCCGCGCCTCGAGGGCAAGGTCGTGCAAGGGACGCTCGAGCCCCGGCTCGCGGCGCTGCGGGGGCGGGTGGTCGTCTTGGAGTTCTGGGCGACCTGGTGTCGGGTGTGCCAGCTCCTCGCGCCCCGCCTGGACGCGCTGCAGGCGCGCTGGGGTCCGGAGGGGGTCGTCGTGCTCGGGGTCGCGCAGGAGCCCTTCCCTGTCGTCGCGGCGAGCGTCGCGGCGCAGCGGCTGAGCTTCGGCGTCGTCACCGATGAGAGCGGGGACACGGCGGGGCGCTACGGCGCCTTCGTCGTCCCGTCCCTCTACGTGCTCGATCGCCACGGGATCGTCCGCGACGTCCTCGTCGGCTACTCGGAGGCGCGCCTCCGGCAGCTCGACGGCTTGCTCCTCGAGCTGCTGCGGGAGCCGTGAGCCCACGCCGCGCGCTTTCGCCGCGCCGCTGGTTCAGCTAAGCGCTCTGCACCATGAACGAGACTGAACTCAGTGAGCTCCGCGCCCAGGCCGCCGCCGGAGGCAGCGCCAGCAGCCATGAGAAAAACGCCAAGGTGGGCAAGCTGTTCGCGCGCGAGCGCATCGCGCGGCTGCTCGACGAGGGGAGCTTCGTGGAGGACGCCCTGCTCGCCAACCACCAGAGCCCTGGGCTCGCCGCGGACGGCGTGATCACGGGGCTCGGGAAGATGGCGGGGCGCCCCGTCGCGGTGATGGCCAACGACTCCACCGTGAAGGCGGGGAGCTGGGGGCGGCGCACCGTCGAGAAGATCTTGCGCATCCAGGAGACGGCGCGGGCGCTCGGCTGCCCCCTCGTCTACCTCGTGGACTCGGCCGGCGCGCGCATCACCGACCAGGTGGAGATGTTCCCCGGGAGGCGCGGCGCGGGCGCCATCTTCTACAATCAGGTCTCGCTGAGCGGGCAGGTGCCGCAGCTCTGCTTGCTGTTCGGGCCCAGCGCGGCCGGCGGCGCCTACATCCCCGCCTTCTGTGACGTGGTGGTGATGGTCGAGGGCAACGCCAGCATGTACCTGGGCTCGCCCCGGATGGCGGAGATGGTGATCGGCGAGAAGGTCACCCTCGAGGAGATGGGCGGCGCCAAGATGCACTGCACCGTGAGCGGGTGTGGGGACGTCTTGGTCAAGACGGAGCCCGAGGCCATCGAGTTTGCCAAGCGGTACATGAGCTACCTGCCCAGCCGGCACGGGCAGCAGCCGCCGGCGGGGGAGCCACGCCCGGTCAAGCAGGGGCTCCGTCCGCTCGCCGAGATCATCATCGCGGACGAGAACAAACCCTTCGACATGAAGCAGGTCATCGAGCACCTCGTCGACGAGGGGAGCTTCCTCGAGATCAAGAGGCTCTTCGCCAAGGAGATCATCACGGGCTTCGCCCGCATCGAGGGGCGCGTGGTGGGCATCGTCGCCAACCAGCCCAAGCACCTCGGCGGCGTGCTCTTCGTCGACAGCGCGGACAAGGCGGCGCGCTTCATTTGGCTCTGCGACGCCTTCGAGATCCCGCTGCTCTACCTGGCCGACGTCCCTGGCTTCATGATTGGGACGAAGGTGGAGCGGCAGGGGATCATCCGCGCGGGCGCCAAGATGATCGCTGCCATGAGCGAGGCCACGGTGCCCAAGATCAGCGTCGTGGTGCGCAAGGCCTACGGCGCCGGGCTCTACGCCATGTGCGGCCCCGCCTTCGAGCCGGACGCCTGTCTGGCGCTGCCGACCGCCAGCATCGCGGTGATGGGGCCTCAGGCGGCGGTCAACGCCGTCTACTACAACAAGATCCAAGAGGTGCCGGAGGGCACGGAGCGCGACGCCTTCGTGGCGCAGCTCCGCGAAGAGTACCGCAAGGACGTGGACCTGACGAAGCTCGCCAGTGAGCTCGTGGTCGACGACGTGATAGGCTTCGAGATGCTCCGCCCGGAGCTGGCGCGCCGCTTCGAGCTGTACGCGAGCAAGCGCGAGGCGCGTCCGGCCAAGAAGCACCTGGTGCCGCCGGTGTGACGCGCGCGCGGCGAGGAGAGCCCCTCCGGCGAGCGCGTCGCGCCAGCGTGCGCGGCGCGCGCCCGCTCCTCGCCCTCACTGGGGCGCTCGCGGCGCTGCTCGTGAGCGCCTCGGCCGCGGCGCAGCTCGACGCGCGCCGGCTCCCCACGCCGGTGCTCCAGGCGCCGGGCAGCGCGCGGATCCCCCTCCTGCTGCGCCGCGGCCCCGGCGCGGCGCCGAGCGACGTGACCCCGCTCACCCCGAGCTACGCGGTCGCGTTCGTGGCGCCGGCGGAGCTGTCGGCGCTCGCGGCGCGGGGGCTCTCTCCGCTCTGGGCGCCCCCGCGTCGGACCTGGCTCGATCGCGTCGGCGGCTGGACACGGAGCGCGGCGGCGCGCGCCAGCACGGGGCTGACGGGGCGCGGCGTGGTCGTGGGGATCGTCGACACGGGGATCGACCCGCGCCATCCGGACTTCATCGACCCCGCAGGGCGCTCGCGCATCGCGTGGCTCCTCGACTTGTCGCAGCGCCCCCGCGGCGTCCACGCCGCGCTCGAGCAGCGCTACGGCTGCGACGGCCAGAGCGGCTACGAGTGCGCCATCTACTCGGGGGCGGATCTCGACGCGCTCCGGCAGGGGTCGGTCGCCGAGCAGGCGCCCCACGACGAGTTTGGACATGGGACGCACGTCGCGGGGATCGCCGCGGGCAACGGGCGCGGGGATCCCGCAGCGCGCTGGGTGGGGATGGCGCCCGAGGCGAGCCTGGTGATCGTGCGGGTAGCGCGCGGCGCGGACGGCGCCGTCTTCGATCCGGACGTCGTGCTGGGGACGCGCTTCGTCTTCGAGCGCGCCGAGGCGTTGGGGCAGCCCGCGGTGGTCAACCTCAGCTTGGGGAGCGATTTCGGCCCGCACGATGGCAGCTCGCCGCTCGAGGCGGCGCTGGCCGAGCAGGTCGGTCGCACGCAACCGGGGCGCGCCATCGTCGTCGCGGCGGGCAACAGCGGCACGCTCTACGTCGGCGGCAGCGACCAATACCCCGCGCCCTGGGGGATCCACACGGAGGTCCACGTCCCTTGGGCCTCGCCCACGCGGGTGCCCCTGCTCGTGCCCGCGGCCGGGGCGACCACGCGCGGCGCGCTGTATCTGTGGATCGGTCGGCGCGAGGGAGACCAGCTCGCGGTCGGCGTGGAGGACTCGGAGGGCGTGGTGCTGCCGCCCGTGCCGCCCGGCGCCTCTGCGTCGGTGCGGGACGGGGAGCGGCTGGTGACGGTGATCAACGGCGCCCTCGCCGTGCAGGGGCGCGTCGTGCCAGGGGGACGAGACGCGGTCGTCATCATCAGCGGCGCCTGGCCCGCGGGGCGCACGCACGCCCTGCGCTTCGAGGGGCAGGGCACGGCCGCCGTCTGGCTCCAGGCGGAGGGCGAGCTGGCCAGCCGCTCCGCGGCGCTGCTCCCGCGGGCCTCCAAGCTGGGGACGGTGTCCATCCCAGGGACGCACCCGGCCCTCATCACGGTCGGCGCTACGCTCAACCGCGCTCAGTGGGTCGACCTCGACGGCGCCGCGGTGGCGCTCGAGCGCTTCGGGGCGCTCGAGCCGCCCGTCGAGGACTCGCCGGCGTACTTCTCCGCCGTGGGCCCGACCAGCACGGGCGCGCTCAAGCCCACCCTGGTGGCGCCCGGCGCCTTCGTCGGCGCCGCCCGAAGCCAGCTCACCGATCCCCGGAGCAGCGACGGCGGCACGATGTTCGGCGGAGGGCTCGACTGCACGCCCGTGACGACGTGCAAGCTCCTCGACGAGGGTTACGCGCTCGCGAGCGGGACGTCCATGGCGGCGCCCGTCGTCACCGGCGCCGTGGCGTTGATGCTCGAGCGACACCCTGGGCTGACGCAGCCGGAGCTGTTGGCGCTCCTCCAGGCGGGCTCACGCCCCGTCGCGGGGGTCGTCGGTCTGGCGCCGCAGCTCGGCGCCGGGGCGCTCGACGTGGTGCAGACGCTCCAGCTCCTCGAGGCGCCGACCGCAGCGAGCACCCCGACGGCTGCCCACAGCCGGCTGGCCGTCGCCGGGACGGTCCTCTCCCCGGATCCGCGCGTCGCCCTCGAGCTCCTGGCCGTGGTGCGGGGCGCCGGCGGCGAGCCGGTCGATGGCTTCGAGGCGTCGAGGCTTCGCCTCCACGTCGACGGCGCGCAGCTCCGACGCCCGCTGACGCGCCTGGCGCCGGGGCTCTGGGGCGCGGCGATCGGCGCTGCCGCCGGCACCGGCGGTGAGCGCGCGCGCGTGGAGCTGCGCTTCGACGGCGCGCTGCTCGGCGCTCAGCGGCTCGACGTCGCCGTCGACGAGCAGGCGCTCCCCAGCAACGTGCAGGCGGTGGGGGGCTGCCAGCTCCGCGCATGTACGGGCGGTCCCGTGGGGCCCTGGGGGCTCGTCCTCTTGGGCGGCGTCGCGTGGTGGCGACGACGTCAGGGCGGCGGGAGGTGGGCGAGATAGACGGTGAGGCCGCGTGGCTCGTAGGGCCACACGTCCGGATCGAAGGGGTGGGAGGCGCCGATGCCCTCGAGCGTGGTCCCCACCACCAAGAGGTAGCGGGCGTCCTCGACGGGCACGAGGGACGCCTCCACCTCCGAGGCGTTCTGCTGGAACGGGACGTCGCGCCGCGCCAGCAACCGTCCATCGCCGGCGAGGCTGAGCAGCGTCCACGCGAACGCCGCGGGCTGCTCCCACTCCGCGCGAAACCCGAGATCCGGCCGAGGCGCCGGGCCGTCGAGGGACACGAGGAGGTAGTAGGCCCCGTAGGGCTCGAGCGGCCGGCTCGCGGCGACGCGGCGAGGCAGGCTCGAGGCGGCGATGGACCAGTCGATGCGTGGGCGCCCCCAGCGGCCCGCCCAGCCCAAGCTGGGCAGCTGTGTGCCGTCGTCCCGGTCACCGATGAACGCGCGCGCGACGGCCAGGCCGAGCGCCATCTCTGCCGCGGCGCGCTTGGACTCACCCACGGAGTGCCGGAGCACGTCGAACACGTCGGGCTCGTCGTGCCACTGCCACGCCGCCGCGGGCGTCCGTGAGCCCGCCGCGGAGAACAAGGCGAACCCGAGCGCGCCCGGCGCCGCGCTGCCGTAGCGCCACTCCAGAAACTCGAAGAGCAGCGCGCCCCCTTCGCACGCGTCCGTCGAGCCGCAGTCGCGCGGGGCGAGGCCCTGCTCTGGGGCGCGCTGCTGGGCGTCGACGGCCTGGAGGTCCGCTGGTCCGGGCGCGCCGAGGGCCCACCAGAGCTGCGTCGACAGCGCGCGTCGGAGCGCTGCTGGCTCACCGGGGTCGACACCCAGCAGCGCGAGCTCCACGAGGCACTGGGTCGCCGCGCGGCTCGGTCCTCCCCTGAGGCTCGACCCCACGACGCAGGCGCCGCTGGTCGAGTCGAAGGGGCGATACGGCGGCGGCTCGTCGAGCCGGAGCTCGAGGGCGGAGGGGCCCCCCAGCTCGAGGTAGACGTCGACCGCGTCGCTGCCGCCGCGCCCCTCGTCTCCCCGGGGAGCCGGCAGCTCGAGCACCTCGAACAAGCGCTCGTAGCCGAGCTCGAGCGCGCTCAGCAGCTCGAGGGCGCGGGCGGTGGGCACCGCCGCGCCCCGATGGACGCACACGGGCGCGCGGGCCCCGCAAGCCGGCCGCTCGAGCGCGCTCGGGCGGGGCTCGAAGCGGCGCGGTGAGCCCGTGGGGAGTGACGGGTCCACCACGACGATCGGTTTGGGGGGCGTCGGATCGCCGCGGAGCAGCGGTGGCAGGGGGCGCCGCTGCGCCGCGGCGGGCGCGGTGACGAGCAGCCCGCCGAGCAGCCATGCCAGGGCGGCGAGGCGCGCGGGAGGGCAGCGGACGCGGGGGAACGAAAGCACGTAATTGACAGCTTCTCGCGGCAGCACCTTATACTGGCACAGCTTACCCGCCGGTGTGCTCACCGGTGCTCAGGCACACCATGGCAGAACAGCGCTTCGATCCGACCCACGTCGTGCACTTCGACGTGGCCCGTGGCCACATCGAGCTGCAGGGGGCATCGTCGCGGGTGCTCATCCCGGCGTCGAGCCTCCTCGATCTGCTGCTCGCGGCGGGCGACGATCTCGCTCGGGATTTTGGCCATCGACTCGGGACCGAGATCGGTCGCCGGCTCAGCGCGCGGTTCCCCCACCTGAAGGAGCTCAGCATCGCCGGCATGACCGATCACCTCGGCGGCGAGCTCGCGTTGAGCGGGCTCGGGGCGCTCACGGTGGAGCGCTGGGGTCAGGCGCTCGTCTTGAAGCTGAAGGGGTCGCCGCTCGCGGAGGGGGGCGAGTACGTGCTCGCGGCGGTGCTCGAGGGGGTGCTGCAGCGCGCGCTCGCGCGCGACGCCCGCGCGGTGTTCCTGGCGGGGGACGACGACGGGCTCCGGTTTCTCTTCGTGAGCGAGGGGGCTGCTCAGAAGGTGGAGGGCTGGCTGGCGGGTGGCGCTAGCTGGCCGGACGCCCTCGCGCTGCTCCAGCAGAGGAGCGCCTCATGAGCCTGCGTGTCATCGGACGACTCGAGGCGCTGCTCGAGCGCGTGCAGCGCAACGCGGCGTCGCCGCGCTCGGCGGCGGTGGACGCCGAGCTGGTGCCTGCGCCCTCCGCGGGCACGGAGGTAGGGCTCAGTGCCACCCCGGTGGACGCTCTGCCCATCACCGCGCAGGCCTCACCCTCCACCGCCCCGCTCGAAGAAGAAGAGCTGCTGGAGCTCGACGAGGTGGTCGTCGAGGAAGAGCTCCCCGCGGCCCCCGTGTCGGCGCCTCGCCCCGTGGCGGCCACCCTGGACGAGGCGCTCTCCGAGGCGACCGAGCTCGGGATCGGAGAGGAGTACGAGCCCATCTCCCACCCCGCGCCGCCGCAGTCCGGACCGATGTCGGCGCCCGGGGTCCTCGGCTCGGTCGCGAGCCCGCGGAGCGTGGAGTTCGAGGTCACCCTCAGCGAGCCTCCTCCACCCCCGCCGCCGGGGCGGCCACCGATGCCCACGCTGGAGCAGCTCGGCGCCGTCATCGATCTCGAGGAGGAAGCGCGTGCGGACTTCGAGCTCGAGGTGGTGGAGGAGCGCAGCGAGGCCGTGGTACCCGCGGACGAGCTCGAGCTCGAGCTGCCCAAGAGCCGCGCGCCCGACGGCCTTGGGCAGCTCACTCCTGCGGCGGTCGCGCACGCCTCGCTCGCCGAGGCGCTGAGTGAGGCAGCATCGGTCGCGCCCGCCGTGGACGAGCTGGAAGAGCTGGAGCCAGCAAAGGTCGCCGCCGCGCCGGCGGTCGACGCGGTGGACGAGCTAATAGAGCTGGAGCCGGCCGAGCTCGCCGCCGCGCCGGCGGTCGACACCCTGGACGAGCTGGACGAGCTGGAGCCCGCGTCGGAGGCGCCAGCGCCGCCGAGCGCGCCCGCGGCCGCGGCGGTCGCAGCGCCTCCCACGCCTCCCGACGCCGTCGGGGTGACGGTGGTCGAGCGGACGGCGCTCGAGCCCGCGTACGTGGCGAGGGTGAGCCCGTCGGCGCCGGCGCCCCTCCCAGCCACCTTCTTGGAGCTGCTCGACGCCTCGCTCGCGCTGGGCTCCGAAGAGTGACGCGGCGCGCACGGGGCCGCGCGTCGAGCGCGCTCGTGACTTGAAGGTCCGTCGCAAGTCACCCTAGTCTCTCGCCGGCCTTTGGACGCTGCCCGGCTGGGCGTCGCTGAGCCGAAAGGAGACCCTGAGATGAAGCTCGCGAGTTTACGCAGCGGCCGGGACGGCGCGCTCGTGGTCGTGTCTCGAGATGGCCAGCGCTTCGCCGCGGCGACCGCGATCGCGCCCACCCTCCAAGCGGCGCTCGACGACTGGCGGCGGACCGAGCCAGCGCTGAGAGCGCTCGCCGAGCGCCTCGAGAGCGGCGCGCTGGCGGGCAGCCCCCTCGACCCCGCGGCGCTGGCCTCGCCCTTGCCACGCGCCTACGAGTGGGTGGACGGCTCGGCCTACGTCAACCACGTCCTGCTCGTGCGGCAGGCGCGCAAGGCCGAGCCTCCCGCGACGCTCTACACCGATCCGCTCGTCTATCAGGGGGGGTCGGGGGTGCTGCTCGGCCCGCGTGAGCCCATCCCGCTGGTCGACGCCGCGTGGGGGCTCGACTTCGAAGCGGAGCTCGCGGTCGTCTTGCTCGACACCCCGCGGGGCACCCGCGCGGATCAGGCCGAGCCGCACGTCGCCCTGCTCATGCTGGTCAACGACGTCACGCTGCGCCACCTCATCCCAGAAGAGCTCGCCAAGGGCTTCGGGTTCTTCTGCTCCAAGCCGGCCAGCGCGTTCTCGCCGTTCGCGGTCACCCCGGATGAGCTCGGCGCCGCGTGGCGTGACGGGCGGGTCCACCTGCGGCTGCGGAGCACACTCAACGGTCAGCTCGTGGGAGATCCCGAGGCCGGCCCCGAAATGCACTTCTCATTTTTCCAGCTCATCGAGCACATCTGCAAGACCCGCAGCTACACCGCCGGCACGCTCCTCGGGAGCGGCACGGTCTCGAACGCGGACCGAGCGCGCGGCATCTCCTGCCTCGCCGAGCGCCGGATGATCGAGACCATCGACGCTGGCGCGCCCAGCACGCCATTCCTGAAGCAGGGCGACCGCGTCACCATAGAGATGCTCGATCCCGAGGGGCGGTCCATCTTCGGGGCCATCGCGCAGGAGGTCGTGGCGGGGTGAGGCTCTACGGCTATTGGCGGAGCAGCGCGAGCTGGCGGGTGCGGATCGCGCTCGCGTGGAAGCAGCTCCCCTACGACACCGTCGCGGTGCACCTCGTTCGTGGCGGCGGTGAGCAGCGGAGCCCCGCTCACCGCGCGCGCAACCCGATGGCGCAGCTCCCGGTGCTCGAGCTCGACGACGGCAGCTCGCTCAGCCAGAGCGTCGCCATCCTGGAGTACCTGGAGGAGCGCTATCCGACGCCCCCGCTGCTCCCCTCGGAGCCCGTGGCGCGCGCGCGCGTCCGCTGCCTGACGGAGATCGTCAACTCCGGGATCCAGCCCCTGCAGAACCTGAGCGTCCTCGGCGCGCTGGAGCAGGCGGGCGTGGACTCACGCGGCTGGGCCCGGCGCGTCATCCGTGAGGGGCTCTGCGCGCTCGAGGCGAGCGCGGCGGGTACGGCGGGGCGCTGCCTGGTCGGCGACGCGCCAAGCTTCGCGGATCTGGCCTTGGTACCGCAGCTCTACAACGCGCGCCGCTATGGAGCGCCGCTGGAGGACCTGCAGCTCTTGCTCCGGGTGGAGGCCTACGTGAGCCAGCTCCCCGCCTTCGTCGCGGCCCACGCCGACCGCCAGCCGGACGCGGAGCGCCCCGCGGTCACGGGCTAGCCGCCGCGCTGGCCTCCTCGCGCGCCGCCCGATCGAGCCAAGCGTCGATCTGGTCGGGCGCGAGCCACTCGACCTCCCGGTCTCGGAGCCAGGTCCGCTGTCGACGCGCAAAGATGCGCGTGGCGCGGTCGATCGCGGTCGCGAGCGGCTCGAGCGCGGGCTCCGGGTCGAGCGCGAGCGCCTCGTGGACCTGACGGTAGCCGACCGCGCCCATCGCGCGCGCGTGCGCGTAGCCGCTGGCCAGCAGGCCGCGGACCTCCTCGATCAAGCCGCGCTGGAGCATCTGCTCGGTCCGCTTCTGGATCTTGCGCGCGAGCGCGGCGTGGCCGAGCTCCAGCCCGATCAGCCGGTGTGGTCGCAGCACGTGGGCGAAGCCATGCTGCGCGTGCCACTCGGACAGGGGGCGCCCCGACAGCTCGAATACCTCGAGCGCCCTCGAGACCCGCACCACGTCGTTGGGCGCGAGCCGCTCCGCCGTCACCGGGTCCACGCGCTGGAGCGCGGCGTGGAGCGCGGCGCGCCCCTCGCTCTCCACGAGCTGCCGATGCCGCGCCCGCAGCGCGGCGTCCCCAGGGGGCGTCGGGGCGAAGCCCCAGAGCAGCGCGCGCACGAACAGGAAGCTCCCACCACAGACGATGGGGGTCCGACCGCGCGCCAGGATCTCGCTGATGGCTTGCCCCGCGAGCGACGCCCAGCGCGCCGCGTCCATGGGGTCGAGCGGATCGACGACGTCGACGAGGTGATGCGGGACGCGGGCGCGCTCTGCGGCGCTCGGCTTGTTGCTGCCCAGGTCGAAGCCTCGGTAGAGCTGCACGCTGTCCGCGCTGATGAGCTCTCCGTCGAGCCGCTCGGCCAGCGCCAGCGCCAGCGCGCTCTTGCCCGACGCCGTCGGGCCCACGATGACGAGGAGCGGCCGCGCGCTCGCGCTCACCGCCGCCCCACCTTGCGCTCCAGCTCGCCCCAGGTGGTCAGCGCCACGACGGGCCGTCCATGCGGACAAGCCGCGGCGAAGTCCGCTTGATCCAGCGCCTGGAGGAGCGCCTCCACCTCGCTGCGCGTCAGCGGATCCCCTGCCCTCACGGCGCCGTGGCAGGCCATGGCGGCCAGCGCGGTGTCCACCGCCTTCGAGAAGCCCCGCGCCCCCGCGCGGCC
Source organism: Myxococcota bacterium (assembly GCA_963169915.1). GTDB lineage: Bacteria > Myxococcota_A > Polyangia > Polyangiales > Polyangiaceae > JADLEQ01. The sequence goes on along the minus strand of CAUJEM010000138.1, from coordinate 38,177 downwards.
GAGCTCCCCGAGCAGATCCCGCACGAGCCGCTCGGGGCTGGCGCGCTGCAGGAGGCGCGGCACGGTGTGGACGCTCAGCGCTCCCTCGCCGCGGAGCCGCACGTCGATGCCCACCGCCGCGAAGTCCTCGGCGCGCGCCTCACACAGCCGCGCCTCCTCCGGGCTCACCTCGAGGACGAGCGGGAACAGGAGCGACTGAGAAGCGACGGTGCGCGCTTGGTACTGCTTGCGGAGACGATCGAAGGCGACGCGCTCGGCGGCGGAGTGCTGATCGAGGACGTAGAGCCCCTCGGGCCCCTCGCAGATGAGGTAGGTCTGGCGGACCTGCGCCACGAAGCGCAGCGCCGACCAGGTGGTGCCGGCGCTGGGGCGTAGGGGCGCCGCCACCTCGCGCGCGTCGAGCGGCGGCGAGGCCTCCGGTGTCGGGTAGGCGGCGCGCGGAGCCGGCGCGGGCTCCGCGACGCTCGACGCGGCGCGGGGTGCGTCGGCCTCGCGCTCCTCGCCCTCGTGGGGGCTGGGCGTCAGCGGGATGAACTCCACGGGCGCACGGGGCGCCTCCGGCACGCAGGAGCGTCCAGCGGCGGGCGCCGGGCGCGGCGCGGGCGTGTGCGCGCTCGCCCAGGCGCTGCGCGTCGGGAGGGGCTGGTGGAGCGCGTCGGCCAGCGCGCGCCCGAGGATGGCGTAGACCGCGTCGCTGGTGGCGCGCGCGTCGGCGAAGCGGACCTCGGCCTTCTGGGGGTGGACGTTGACGTCCACGAGCTGCGTCGGCAGATCCAGGTACACCACGCCGCGCGGGTAGCGTCCCCGCTCGAGGCTCCCCCCGAAGGACTGCGCCACGCTGGCGGCGAGCGCGCGGTCGCGGATGGGGCGCCCGTTGACGAGCAGCCGCAAGCCCGCGGCGCCCTGGCGGGCGTGCTCCGGGCGGGACAGGAGGGCCAAGACGCGCAGGGGGCCCCGCTCTCCCTGGCAGGGCAGCAGCGCCTCGTCACCCAGCAAGGCGCGCACGCGCGCCTCGCGATCTGGCGCGCGGAGCCACTCCCGCACGCGGCGTCCGTCCCGCTCGAGGCTGAAGGTCACGTCCGGTCGAGCCAGCGCCGCGCCCTCGAGCACGTCGAGGACGTGACCGGACTCCGTGTTCATCGACTTGAGGAACTTGCGCCGCGCTGGGACGTTGAAAAATAGCTCGCGCACCTCCACCGTGGTGCCCACGGGAGCTCCCGTGTCCTGCACCTGCGGTGGGCCACCGGCGTCGACCGTGATGCGCGTCCCCACGTCCTGCTCGGCGGTGCGCGTCACCAGGCTCAGGCGCCCGACCGAGGCGACGGTGGGGAGCGCCTCACCACGGAAGCCGAAGGTGTGGAGGTGGTCGAGGTCGGTCAGGCGCGTGAGCTTGCTCGTGGCGTGCCGCTCGAGCGCTCGGAGCGCCTCCTCCCGGCTCATCCCGTGGCCGTCGTCGCTGACGCGCAGTGAGCTGATGCCACCGCCGGTGATGCTCACGTCGACCCGCTGCGCGCCAGCGTCCAACGCGTTCTCGACGAGCTCCTTCACCGCGCTGGCGGGGCGCTCCACGACCTCCCCCGCCGCGATCTGGCTGGCGAGCTCCGGGGGTAAGACGAGGATGGGGGCGCGCATCAGCGGTCTCGCTCGGGCGCGTTGAGCCGCTCGAAGTACTCTCGAGCTTGGCGTCGACCGAGCACGGCGGCGGCGAAGCCGAACGCGCTGAGCTCCAGCCCCAGAAAGAGGCGGAAGGCCCACCACAGCTTGGCGCGCTGGAGCCCGTCGAATTGCTCTGGGCTGAGGAAATCCGGGCGTGGCTCGAGGTTGGCAGCGAGGACGGCGTCCACCACGCTGCCCCGCACCGGCCGGCTGAGCGCGTAGCTGATGCAGACCAAGCCCACGTTCGCGATGAGCAGCTGGAGCAGCACCCCGCGCGTGACCCTGCCTCCAAAGACGACGCGTGAGGCCCCGAAGAACAGCGCCCCACCGAGCAAGATCTGCGCGATCCCCACCGGGAGCAGCTCGCGCGCGGCCAGGCTCGTCCCGGCCGCCATCGCGGCGTCGAGGACCTGGGGCAGCTCGGTGAGCGTGAGGGTAGGCGCCGGCGCCGGGTGGCGGATCCGGTGGATGGTCGCGAAGCCACCATTGACGGTAAAAAAACCGATCAGCGACAGCCCGATGAGCGCTACCGACAGCAACGCTGGTCTGGGGTTGGCGCGTCCTGGCGACGCCTGAGCCGACATGCCCGAGATAGTGGCAGCTTTTTCGCGTGCTGGCTCTGGCTCTCAGAGCAGCCCACAGAGGCGGCCCGCCTCTTCTATCCCGCCGCCCCGCACCGAGTCCGCGCTGAGCGCGTCGGTGGCGGCGCGCTTCACGTCCTCGGGCGCCTGCGCCATCGCGAAGGAGCGCCCCGCCACCTCGAACATGGGGAGGTCATTGTGCCAGTCCCCGACGACGATGGTCTCCGCCAGCGGCACCCCATGGTGCTCGGCGATCCGCGCCACGGCGGTCGCCTTGCTCACCTGCGCGTGCCGCGCCACGAGCCCCCAGACGCCGTGGAACTCCGGGCGCCGCAACGAGAAGCAGGCGGTGAACAGCTCCGCCTCGGTCGCCACCGAGCTGGCGACGGCGCGCACTTGAGCCTCGCTACCGAGGGCCACGACGGTGTGGACGCTCTCCTCTTCGTGCCAGCGGGCATGGGACGGGACGTGCGGCAGCGCGGCGACCCGGGTCGACCAGGTGCGGAGGTAGGGCAAGAAGGGAGCGCCCCGCTCATCGTGAAAGACCTGATCGTCGGCGAAGACGTAGCTGATGGGCTGGTGCGCCTCGAGCGCCAGCATGAGCGACTGGCTCGCGGGCAGGGGTAGGCGCCGGGCCTCGATGGTGTCGTCCGTGCTCGCGTCGATGATGGCGGCGCCGTCCAGGCACCCCACCGGGCCCTCCACCTGGATCTCCCGCGCGATGTGGCGGGTGCCGGAGTACATCCGTCCCGTGGCGATGCTGACCTGGACGCCGCCACGCCGAAGCGCCCGGATGGCCTCTCGGTCGCGCGCGTGCACCTGTCCGTCTGCGCGCAGGAGCGTCCCGTCGAGATCCGTGATGAGGAGGCGGTAGGTCACGAGCTGAAAAAACACCTACGGCCGAGGGTCGGCTCCCCGCGCGCCGCGCGCTGGGTGAGCTGACCTCGGCCGCTGGGCTCCGAGGTGAGGCAGGGGCGACTAGCTCTGGGCCGGATAGACGGACACTCGCTTCTTCGTCTTGCTGGCGTGCTCGTAGGCGACCACGCCATCGACGAGCGCGAACAGCGTGAAGTCCTTACCGAGCCCGACGTTGCGGCCTGGATCGATGGTTTGCCCCACCTGGCGCACCAAGATGCCACCGGCGCGCACCTGCTCGCCGCCGTAGACCTTGACGCCGCGGTGCTGCGCGTTGGAGCCTCGTCCGTTGCGGGTGGACCCGCCGCCTTTTTTGTGTGCCATCTGCTGCTCAGCCCTGGATACCGGTGATCTTCACCGCGGTGTAGTCCTGACGATGTCCCTGCTTCTTGTGGTACTTCTTGCGGCGCTTGAACTTGAAGACGACGAGCTTCTCGCCGCGCCCCTGGTCCAAGATCTCACCGTTGACCACGGCGCCTGCCACGAGCGGAGCGCCAAATTTCGGCGTCTCCCCCGCGATCATCAGCACCTCGGAAAACTGCACTTGGTCACCGGCGTCACCCGCCAGCTTCTCGACGCGGACCACATCGCCCTCGGCGACGCGGTACTGCTTGCCCCCGGTACGGATCACTGCTGCGCTTGCCATTGGAAGGGCGCCGTCTCTAGCTGCTGAAAGCGCCCCGCGCAAGGGGAACACCTGTGCGGCTCGGGCGGCGGTCCTCTTTCTTGACCCGAAAAACCAGGTTGAAATTTGGCCAGATGGCCGATATTCGAGGGTTTAGCCATGATCTCATTTCAACCCACCGAGGATCAGACCCTCATCATCGACACCGTCGCGCAGCTGGTGGGGGCCCGCGTCGCGCCGGGGGTTCGCGCTCGGGAGGCCGCCCGCGGGGTGGAGCCGGAGCTGCTCGCGGCGGCGACCGAGCTGGCGCTCGACGGAGCGGGCTACGGCGCTGCGTCGGGGGGGCAGGGGCTCGGGCTGCTGACCGCGCTCATGATCGAGGAGGAGCTGGCCGCCAGTGACGCCTCCGTCGCGTTCTCCCTGCCGGGCTTCATGCCCTTCACGGTGTTCCTCGACACCCTGCTGAGCGAGGAGCCACGCGCCCAACGCATGCCGGAGCTGCTCCGCGGGGAGCGCCTCGGCGCGCTCGCGTGGAGCGAGCCCAAGCCCTGCGCGGAGCGTCCGGGCATGGTCACCACCGCGGTCACCGCGGCGAGCGGCTACCGCCTCACCGGAGAGAAGTGCTTCGTCGGCAACGTCGAGCGCGCGGAGGAGCTGCTCGTGCTGGCTCAGCTCCAGCCGGAGGCAGGCTGGGCCGGCCTCGGGGCCTTCACGGTGCCCCAGCAGGCGCCCGGGGTGCGGCTGCTCGGTCGTCACGCCACCGTGGGGCTCGACGCGGCGTGCTTCGGAGCGGTGCGGCTCGACGACGTCGCGGTCGGCCCGGAGGCGCTGCTTGGCCAGGGGGCAGCGCTGACGGCGCGTCTAGCGGAGGCCTTCGCACGTTACTCCCTGCACGTGGCGGCCCGGCAGGTTGGCCTGACGCGCGGCGCCTTCGAGCTGATGAAGGGCTACGCGGAGGTGCGCAAGGCCTTTGGCAAGCCCATCGCGCAGTTTCAGTCCATCGCCTTCACCATCGCGGACCGCTTCATCGAGCTCGAGAGCGCCCGGGAGCTCGTCCGCCGCGCGGCCTGGGCCTGGGACGTCGGCAAGCCGGCCGCGCAGTGCCTCCAGTGGTCCGCGCAGGCCATCGCGACCGCGCACGAGCTGGGGATGCGCGCCGCGGAGGACTGCGTGCAGCTGCACGGGGGCGCCGGCTTCATCCGCGACGTCGTCGCGGAGAAGCTGATGCGCGACGCCAAGCAGCTCGCGCTGTGTGGCTACACCGCGGCGCAAGCGGACCAGCTCGCCGCCGGCCTCGGCCTCGGCCTGGCGCTCGACCCCGCCACCAGCTTGCCCACGCCCGACACGCAGGCCGTCTTCACCTGAGCGCCCGGAGAACCCCATGTACGAATTCGAGCTGACGACCCAGCAGCAGCTGCTCAAAGAAGCCATCCACAGCCTCGGGCAGAGCGTCATTCGCCCCCAGAGCCTCGGCTGGGATCGCGCCAAGGACATCGATCAGGGCTTCCTGAGAAACTTCTACACCATGAGCTCCGCCCTGCGCGGCTCGGACAACCCCCTCGAGGACTTCAACGAGGGGCCGAAGGTGCGAGACCCCAAGCGGATCTCCAACACCAACCGCACCGCGGCGGTGGGCGCCGAGGAGATGGCCTGGGCGGACGCCGCCATCATGCTGAGCCTGCCGGGGCCGGGCCTGGGCGCCCCCCCCATCCGCAACAGCGGCACCCCCGAGCAGAAGGAGCGCTACTTCTCCATCTTCCGGGACATGTCCGAGCAGCTGCGCTGGGGCGCCTACGGGCTCACGGAGCCCGGCGCCGGCAGCGACGTGGCGGGCATCCGCACCAGCTGCGTGCGGGACGGCACGCACTGGGTGCTCAACGGGCGCAAGTGCTTCATCACCAACGGCGGGCGCGCCTCCTGGGTGGTCATCTTCGCCACGGTGGACCCTAGCCTGGGCCGGGCCGGGCATCGCGCCTTCGTCGTCGAGCGGGGCACCCCCGGCTTCTCGGTCGGAAAGATCGAGGACAAGATGGGGCTCTGCGCCAATGAGACGGCGGAGCTCGTGCTGGAGGACTGCCGGGTGCCCGCCGACGCCCTGCTCGGCGGAGAGAGCGCCTACCAGTCCAAGGAGGGCTTCATGACGGCCATGAAGACCTTCGACAACACGCGCCCGCTGGTGGCCGCCATGGCGTGCGGCATCGGCCGCGCCGCGTACGAGTACGCGACGGAGTTCGTCAAGGAGCACTACCTGCTCGGGCGGCCGCTGCCGCGCTACGCGGCGATCGCGGAGCGGCTGGCGCGCATGGCGCGGCGCCTCGAGGGGGCGCGCCTCTCCGTCTGGAAGGCGGTCAGCATGGCGGACCACGGGGTCCCGAACGCGCGTGAGGCGAGCGCCTCCAAGGCGCTCGCGGGCCAGGTGGCCACGCAGGTGTGCATCGACGCCATCGAGATCTGCGGCGCTCACGGGACGTTGAGAGAGGACCACGCCCTGCTGGAGAAGTGGTTTCGTGACATCAAGGTGTACGACATCTTCGAGGGCACCGGGCAGGTCCAGCGCATCGTCGTGAGCCGGCGGTTGATGGAGGGGCTCGAGCGCTTCTAGCGCCGAGCGCCGCTCGGAGCCGGGCACCGAGGTCGCCGCTGCGGCGCGGCCGCGCGCGTGGGGAGGGCGTCGCGGGGGCCTCGTGGCGCGTTCGGACGCAACCCGCCCGCGTCGCCGCCGAAGACGGGCGGCATGACCCACTGCCATCATCCCCCGCCCATCCCGCTGCTCGAGACCCTCCAGGTCGAGCTGCGTCGCCAGGACGCCGTGCTCGCGCGCCTGACCGCGACGCTCCAGGACGACCCGGAGCAAGAGTTGCTGCTCCCCGAGCCCCCCACCTTCGACGCGCTGCGCGCTGCGCCGCCCCACACTGCCCTGAGGGGCTGAGGAGACGCCCATGACGATCCCCTCTGGCTCCATCTCCCAGGGCTCGATCACGCAAGCCACCGCCGCCCACGGTGAAGCGCTCGACGTCGGCGGGCTCCCCCCCGCGCCGGAGCCGGCCTTCGTCTTCTCCGCCGGCGGCCTGCTCGCGTGGGTCCAGCTACAGCTCGCGCAATTCGACGCGCAGGTCGGCGACCTCATGTCTGGGATCAAGCAGCGCAAGGCCGAGTCCGCTCGCGACAGCGGCTTCGCCGCGAACCTCCGGGCCGCCAAGGGGCTGAGCGGTCAGGCCTTGGACGACTGGTGCGCCGCGCGCCGCAAGGAACACCTCACGCCAGAGCAGCTAGCGCTGGTGGACAAGGTGGAGCGCGGCAAGCTCTCCAAGGACCGCCTCGAGACCGAGGCGCAGCGCTTCGACGCCGCCGCGGGCTCCGCGACCTCGAGCACGGACGTCGACATGATCCGCTTGCAGGCGCTCATCGCCTCACGATCACAGGCCCTCAGCTTCGCGAGCAACGGCATCGCCGGCATCAACGAGACCTCCAAGGCGATCATCGGGAACGTGAGGGCCTGACATGAACATCGCGACCCCTCTGCTGGATCAACCCACCGCCGAATTCGACGTCACCGCCGCCGTGCGGAGCGTCATCGGTGAGCCCGCCGCCGCGGAGCTCGACGAGCTCCTGCAAGCCGGTGAAGAGCTGATGACCCGTGGTGAGACGCGGTACGCCGCCGACGCGCTGCGGCTGGTGGCGCTCGCTGATCCGCTCCGGATCGAGGCGTGGCACGCGCTGGCGGCCTGCCACGAGCAGGACGGCGATCACGCCGCCGCCGCCGACGTCTATGAGCTCGGGTACTGCCTCGGTGGTGAAGACGAGCCGCTCGGCTTGCTCGCGGTGCGGGCCCGGCTCCGCGCCGGGGACGCGGACGCCGCGCTCGCGCTGCTCGACGCGATCGAAGAGTGCGCCGCAGGCGACGACCATGAGACGGCGCGCGCCGCGCTGCGGTCGCTCATCCAGCGGAGCGCGCCGTGATCTCGGGCTGCGAGGCGCGGGCGAGGGTCGAGGCCCCGCCTGCCGAGCGCTCGAGCGCGGTCGACCCCGAGGTGCGGGTCGCGGAGGTGATGGTGGAGCTCGAGGCGGTGCAAGCGACCCGAGCGCGCGCCGGGATCGCGCGCGCCAAGAGCAGCCGTGAGCAGCGCCTCGCGGCGGCGGCCAAGGCGCTTGCGCGCGCGCGGGCCTCCTCCAAGCGTCGAGGCTTCTGGGCCAAGGTCGGGTCGGTCGCCAAGAAGGTCGGTGTGGTCGCGGCCATCGCCGGGGGGGTGGCGGGGGCGGCCTTCACGGGCGGAGGCTCCCTGGTGCTCGGGGTGGCGGTGGCGGGAGCGGTCCTCAGCGCCGGCGCCTTCGCCATGAAGGAGACGGGGGTGGACGCGCACCTCGGCCGGCTCGGCTGCGGGACGTTCCAGCTCGAGCTGAAGCTGTCCGACACGGTGGGCCTCGCGGGCGCCGCGCTCAGCGGCGGCGCCGGCCTCGCCGCGGGTGGAGCGACCTCGGGATCGACGCTCGCGGGGGCCGTGAGCGGCGCCGTGCAGGGCGGCGCCAAGGGAGTGGCGGGCTACAGCGCCGTGCGCGAGGGCCACGCCGGCGCCGCCGAGCTCGGCGCGCGCGCCGACGGAGCGCGCGCCGAGGCCGGGCTCGAGCGCGCCTCGGCCGAGCAGCAAGAGCACGTCGAGCTGCTCCGCAGCGTCACCGAGCTGCGCGCGCGCGCCTTCGAGGCGGTGTCTCAGGCGCAGCAGCAGCGGGCGTCCGTCGCGCTGCGACTCAGCGAGCGAGGCCGAGCATGAGCCACCTCGCCGTCACCCGCGGCGCCGCGCCCGGCGCGAGCGCGGCCTACGAGGAGCCCGCGCCTGCTCCGCAGGGCGCTGCCCGCCCCGTCGCGATCGATCCGCTGACGGACGCGCTGGCCACGCTAGCGGAGGGAGATCACCTGCTGCGGCGTCAGTTCCGGGACGCCAGGCGCGCCGCGGTGTTGCGCCGCGCGACCGAGCTCGAGCGCCGCGCCGCCACCCTGGACGCGAGCGCTTCGTCCTTGAAGGCGGGCGCGCTCGTCCAGGGCGGCTGCCTGATCGCCTCCGGAGCGCTGGGGGTGAGGGCCGCCACTAGCGCGAGCGGTGACGCCAGCGCCGCCGCCACCGCCAGCGCGCTGGCCAGGGCCTTCGAGGGCGCGGGCGACGTCGCCGCGACCTACACCAAGGCCACCGAGGCCGCACACCAAGCCCAAGCGGCGCGCCACGACGCCCGCGCGGCGACCGAGCAGGCCGCGCAAGAGAGCTACGCCAGCTTGGAGGAGGACGCTCGTCAGGGCCGCCAGGCCGCGCTCGAGGCCCAGCGCGCCCTCGTGCAAGCACAGCAGGAGGCGGCCGCCGCGCGGCTGCGCGGCTGAGGGCGCGGCTCATGGGGTACGGCGCGGCGCCCCTCCTGCGGCGCGGCGTCGCACTTGACGCCGCTGGGGAGCGCGGGCTCAGCTATTTCGAGTGACCGCCGATCACGACGCCGTCAGGAGCGTGCAGAGCCTGGGGCAGGCGGTGGTTGCCGCCGCCTCGCGGGTGGAGATGGGCGTGCTGCTGCTCGACCAGCACGCGCTGGATGGGAAGGTGAGCTACGCGAACGCCGCCGCCGCGAAGCTCCTTGGACGGGCCGCGCCGGAGCTCATCGGCGTCCCCATCGTCGAGCTGCTGCCGGAGATGACCCTGGGGGAGCTGAGCTTCGAGGAGCCGCTGCCGCGGCTGCGCACGCCGGGGCAGCTGAGCCTCCCGGGCGGCGGCAGTCGCCTCGTGGAGGTGGCGGTGGCGCGCGCCTCGAGCGTGCATCCGCGGCGGACGGTGGTGTGCCTCTTCGATCTCAGCGAGCGGCAGCGCGACGAGGACGCGCTCAAGCGGTCGGAGCAGCACTTTCGCAAGCTCGTGGACATGGTGCCAGAGTCGGTCTGGATCGACTACCGAGGCAAGCTCGTCTACGCGAACGTCGCCGCGCTCGAGGCGCTCGGCTACGCGAGCCTCGAGGAGGCGCTCGGCAAGGTCGGGCTCCGCCACGTCGCCCCCGCGGAGGTCGCTCGGGTCAGTGAGCACTATCAAGCGCTGCTGCGTGGAGAGCAGCGCCCCCCCATCGACGTGACGGTGCTCAGCGTGGACGGCCGCCAGCTCGATTTCGAGCTGTCCGCCATCGCCTTTGACTTCGAGGGGCGCCGCTCCATCCTCACCTTCGGTCGTGACGTGCGCGCGCGCCGCCGCCTCGAGCAGCGGATCGCACAAAATGAGCGGCTGAGCATCCTGGGCATGATGGCCGGTGGCGTCGCTCAAGGCATCCAGCAGCCGCTCGGCTACGTCTTGCTCAACATGGGTCACCTCGAGCTGACCTTGGCGCGGCTGCTGGAGAGCCCCCAGGCGATAGCGGAGGCCATCCTGCGAGTGCAGGAGACGCACCACGGCGTCGAGCAGATCGCCTCCTTGGTGCGGCAGATGCGGACCATGACCAGGACGAGCGACGCCGCGGACAGCAAGGTCCAATTCCGTCAAGCCTTGGTCACGGTGATGGAGACGCTGACGCCGGAGCTGCGCTCACGCGCCGAGCTCCACGTCGCCATCGCGCCCGTCACGCGTCCGCTCTGGGTGAAGCGGGAGCGCGCCGAGCAGCTCGTCTTGTGTCTGCTGTCACGCATCGTCCAGCCGCTGCCGCCGGAGGGAGGCGGTCGCATCGTGATCCAGGTGGACGAGCACGGCGAAGAGCTGCACGTCGCGCTGCGCGTGCTGGGGGAGTTCGGTGCGCCCGCGGCGCCCGAGGTCGCTGGCGCGCACGGACCGAGCTTCCCGCTGTGCAGCAGCATGGCGCGTGAGCTCGGCGCCACGCTCGAGATGCGGGAGACGGCGAAGGAGCGCAACTATCTGCTGCGCTTCGTCCTACCGGCGCCAACGGAGGAGGAGGTCCCCAAGGGCTGAGCGTCTCGCCAGGCGTGTTCGCCGGGTGGTGGGGGCAGAGGGCGGGTCGCCGGCGCTCCGGCGGCCCCTAGGGGTGCGCGGAGAGCTGCGCCAAGGCGCGCTGGCCCAGCCGCCGCGCCTCGGCGTCGTCGAGCGTGAGCTCCCAGCGTAGCTCGTTGTCGACCACGTGCAGGTCGAGCCGCTGCGACAAGGCGGCGCCCAGCTCCTCGTCGAGCGTCGGACCCAGCTCCGCGAGGAGCGCGTCGAGGTGACGCTTCACGCCGACGCAGGCCAGCGAGGTCTCACAGCGGAGCAGCCCCTCGAGCTTGACGCGGGGGGTGACCTCGACGTGCAGCGCGAGCTGTCGGAGCCCACTGAGCGGGGTGTCTTCGCGGCGCGCCCCCTCCAAGTAGTCGTCGATCCAGCCCTCCTCCAGCGCCGCCGTCGCCAAGAGCACTCCTCCGTGGAAGCGCTGCCGTAGCGCGTGATGCGCCGTCCCGGGATCGAGGCCAGCGCTGAGCCCGTCGGCGGTGTCGATCAGCTCCCGCAGGGAGCGCCCCTCGCCGAGGAGGACGACCCCGTCACGGCTCGCCACCTCGACCGAAGCGCCCCCGCGCGTGGCGCGCACGACGCTGAAGCCGCCGATGCGTGAGGCCACCGGCAGGCCGCCGCGCGCTGCGAAGACGCGCTGGGCGCAGTCGCGGAGCCGGGCCTCCGGGAGCGCGCCGCGCGCGATCAAGCCTGGGCCGTCTTCGCCCCTCGAGAAAGAGAGCGCTAGCTCCGTGACGCCGCTGCTCGGGTCGAAGCCGCACACGTCGTGCAGGCCGCCGAGCCCGCTGAGCTGCCGCCCATCGGCGAGGAGCGCCGCGAACAGTGGAACACGCCGCAGCTCGTCGAGCGCGACGGTGACCACGAGGCTCGAGCGCGCGGGGATGAGCCGGGCGAGGGGCGGCGCGGAGCGCTCCGGCGCTGGCGCGTCGGGCCGAGCCGGCGTGAGCAGCAGCGCGATCAGCGCGGCGAGCCCGCCCACGACCAACCCAAGGTGGACGGTCCGGAGCGATGCGGGCGCCACGGGCGAGGTCAAGCGGGGCGTCGGTCGACCGAGCGGCGGCCGTGGTCGTGGCGTCGCCCCTCGGGCCGTGGCGGAAAGACGCGACGCTCGACGGGGCTGCGCCGCTCGATGAGCGAGCGCTCCCCCTCCGGCTCTTGGAAGTGCGCGCGCAGGTCCGCGAGCTCCTCGGCGCCCGCGGCGCGCGCCTCGGCCGCGTGCTCATCACACAGCGCGACGATGCGCTCGTCGAGCAGCAGCCGCTTCAGCGGCCGCTCGGGCGCTGGGATGCCCGCGAACTTCTCCAACGACTCACAGATTTCACAGCGCCGCGGCATGCCCTCGGCCCTAGCAGCCACCGGCCCCGCGGGCCAAGTACCGAGCGCGCTCCGGCCGGCGCCCCGCCTCAGCGGGCTCTGGCGGCCACGCGCTGCTCGATCCAGCGGATGACCTCTTGCTCGACGGGGCGCCCCACGTGCTGGCTGAGCTCCTGGATCCCGGTGGGGCTCGTGACGTTGACCTCGATGAGCTTACCCCCGATGAGATCGAGCCCCACGAAGTAGAGGCCGCTCGCCGCGAGTCGTGGCCCCACCTCGTCCACCAGGCGTTGCTCCGCCTCGGTGAGCTGCGTCGGGTGGACGCTCCCCCCGACGTGGATGTTGGCGCGGATGTCATCGGCGCGTGGGACGCGCAAGATGGCGCCGAGCGGGCGCCCGTCCAGCAACAGGACGCGCTTGTCGCCCTCCCGCACGGCGGGCTGAAATTCCTGGACCAGCGCGAGCTGTCGCCCCTCCCGCGTGAGCAGATCGACCAGCGCCCGCGCGTTCACGTCCGCGGTGTCGAGCTTCACGACCCCGGCGCCGCCGGCGCCGTCGAGGGGCTTGAGCACGGCGTGTCCGCCGATCGCGTCGACGAAGGCGAGCAGCCGCGCCGGGTCGGAGCTGACGAGGGTCCGCGGGATGTGCGCAGGGAACCGGAGCGCGTAGAGCTTCTCGTTGGCGTCCCGCAGGGCCCCAGGGTCATTGATCACCAGGACGCTCTCCTTCACGAGATCCAGCATCTGAGTGAGGTAGGCGTAGGCGGCGTCGAAGGGGGGGTCTTTGCGGATGAGGACGGCGTCCAGCGCCGCGACGCGCAGGGGCGCGGCCTCACCCAGGATCACGTGCGGCGCCGCGTCCGAGACCTGGATGGGGCGAGCCAGCGCGTGGACGCTGGGGCCCTCGAGCCAGAGATCGTGGGGCAAGCAGTGCCAGCACTCGTTCCCCAGGGCGCGCGCGCCGCGCAAGAACGCGAAGCTCGTGTCCTTGGTGGGTGACATGCCGTGGGCGGGGTCCATGACGAAGAGCAGGCGCATCTCGGCTCTATTAGGCTGCGGTGCCGGCGGCGCCTAGCGCGGGGCCTCGCCGGGGACCCCGAGCCGCTGCACGCACGTGCAGCCGCCGCCGCCCGGGGAGCGTGCGCGGATTGACGGCACCCCGTGCAAGTTTCGTCTGCTGTCGCTGCAAAGTCTCTAACTGTCGGGAACTACATCTGTATTCAGTAAGCACGAATCTTGCTCCCCATCCGAGCGGTTTCGCGTTAGGTGTGCAGCCCGCCGCGGCGGGTGCTGTCGCGGGTTCTTGTCGTCGTCAAGGAGTCTTCTCATGAGGTCAAGGGTCAGTCGTCGCTGGATGATGAGCGCAGCGCTCCTCGCAGCCGTTGCAAGCACGGGCTGCGCCGAAGAGCGCGATCCCATCAACCGCGTGCAGCCGGACGCGCTGGCAAAGTCGTTCTTCCTAGGTGAGAAGCTCAACGACTACTCCGACGACCCGACCTTCTACTGGCGTAACTTCGTCGTGGACGGCTCCGAGGCGCAGTCCATGGTGGGCGTCGGCTCCTGGGGCGCCGTGGAGCGCATCCGCTGGGACGTGCAGGAGGACATGCTCTACGCCCGCCGCGCGTATCAGAACTCCCCGGGCGCGGACGACAAGGGCGCGCCGAACGGCCCCGCGAACGGCACGGTCGTGGCCGCCTACCGCATCGTCAACCACTTCGACATCCGTCGGGACTACAACCCACAGACGGGTGAGGAGATGAACGTGGTGACGGAGAACAGCTCCGATCGCCCCTGGTACGAGCGCAGCCACTTCCGCGTGGACTGGTCCATGAACCTCGTGGACACGCCCATGTGGATGGACATGTTCATGGGCAAGCTCTTCGGCAACATCAAGCTCACGCCCTTCGCCTACTACGTCAACAACAGGAAGGATCCGGACGCGGTCCACTTCGAGGCGTCCAAGGGCTACTTCGACGTCACCTCCAAGTTCCAGGTGGAGCCGGAGGCGATGGAGTCGCCGTTCTACGATCTGAAGGGGACCATCCCCGCGTGCATCTTGAACGGCATCTACGCCGGCTCGGCGGTGGACACCTGCGACATCCAGGAGGCGGTCATCCGTAGCTCCTACTGGCGCGTGGACCAGAGTGATCCGGACGACGACTTCGAGCCCTTCGAGAACACCCGCGCCTCCCTCAACGTCATCGGCAACCCGGGCGGTCTCGGCAACAGCTTCCAGGTCGGCATCGTCACCCCGCCGCGCGTCGCGTGGGACCCCCAGTACGGCTACAACGACGCCAACATGGTGAAGTACTTTCACCACCACAACATCTGGCAGCAGAGCCATCAGCCGCTCGTCCGCCGCGCGGACGGCAACCAGTTCGACACCACCTGCGACTACTCGGCGCGCGCGGACGAGGACAACAACGGCACCGACGACCAGTGCGAGAGCGGCAAGACGGGCTACGCCGGGAGCCTGGGCTCTCAGTGCAGCCTCCGCAACCGCTGCACCATTCCGTACCGGGATCGGAAGATCAAGACGGTAGGCTACTGGATCAACGCCGAGACCCCGCCAGAGCTGACCGATCCGGTGGACGCCCAGGGCAACCCCACCGGCCTCGGCCACACCGAGCAGCTCACGGCCACCTGGAACCAGGCCATGAGCTTCAGCGTCGCCAAGGCGCGGGAGATGGAGTGCCGCGCCACGGGCGGCGCTCGCGCGGAGTGCAACGCCCAGTACTTCGTCCCCGGGGAGACGGAGATGATCATCTTCGGTGGCTGGGGTATCCCGAAGATCCAGCCGCTCGAGGACAAGGTGCTCGTCACCTGCCACAACCCCGTGCGCAGCTACGACCACGCCATCTGCGGCGAGCGCGGCTCCTCCGCGCGGGTGGGGGACGTGCGGAAGAACTTCATGTTCTTCTGGCCCTACGAGTCCCGCGCGCCCTGGGGCGGCATCGCCAACTGGAACGCGGATCCGGTCACGGGTCAGATCCTGGGCGCCTCCGCCACCACCATGGGCCGCTCGGCGTACCGCGCCGCGGCGCAGGTCCGCGACATCATCATGGTGGCCAACGGTGAGCTCACGATCGAGGACATCACTGGCGGCGTGAGCGCGGAGCTCTACCAGAAGAAGCTCCGTGAGGGAGACAAGCCCTACGCCATGACGCCCCAGGAGCTGCAGCAGCGCGTCGCCAGCGTGGACGCACGCGCCGCCACGGCGACGCTCGGCGCGCAGGGCTTGCTCGAGACCGGCGCCGGACTGTCGCCGCTCGAGCGCGGCATCGCGCGCGTGGAGCGCATCAACCGCACCGTGGCGGGCCCCGCGGCGGTCGCGCAGAGCGACGGGACGCTCCGCTACGAGGCCGTCGCGGACAAGGTGCGCGGCTCCATCTTCGAGGCGGAGATGATGAGCCCCGGCTGGCTGGTGGACACCCTGCGCGTCAACCCCGCCAGCTTCTCAGGGCGCATGAGCGACGCCGTGATGGAAGCGGCGTCGCCGCTGCGCGGCATGGACCCGGGCAACGTCAACGTCGCCATGCTGCGGCAGACCATCGATCTTGGCATGCAGGCGCGCGGCGTCTGCTTCCTGGAGCAGGCCGCCGGTGACGTCGGCAACCTCGACGTGCAGGGCGTGGCGCGCTGGTTCAAGCAGAAGTTCAACGACAACGACCTGTCCAACCAGTACCCGGGTGAGAGCGCCGAGCAGATCAGCAAGCGCCGCGCGGACGCCATCTACACCTACCTCTGGCACGAGACCTACAAGGGCATCGCGCTGCACGAGGTGGGCCACTCCCTCGGCATGCTGCACCAGTTCACGTCGTCGTACGACGCCACGAACTTCAACCCGCAGTACTGGCAGATCCGCTCGCAGAACGGCAAGGCCAGCGCCATGCGCTCCTGCAACGGCAACCCGCGCACGGGCGACACCTACGCCGCGGCGCAGGACAGCTGCATGGGGCCGCGCTACCTCGATCCGGAGACGGACGAGGAGCTGGGCCGCGGCGCGGAGAGCCGCCCCGGCATCAACTACTACGCCAACACCTCCACCATGGAGTACCAGAACGAGCGCTTCTTCGAGACCGTCGGCCTCGGCTCGTACGACCTCATGACCATGGGCGTGCTCTACGGGCGCATCGTCCAGACCTTCGACAAGGACGTCACCCCGCAAGGGCTGCTGGCCAGCAACGACGGCCAGGACAACTTCGCGGTCAAGAACTACACCCAGCTCACCGAGCAGAACCTCAACATCGCCGGCAACGCCATCTTCACTCCGCACTACACGGAGGAGGCGCGCCGGATGAGGCTCTTCGACGACGCCCGGGACTGCCGCCCGGCCACGCAAGAGGAGCAGGCGCTCGGCGCGTGGCGCGTGGTGTACGGCAAGGTCTGCCAGCACGCCCCGCGGGACTATGCGCGCTGGGACGACATGCTCAACGGCTCGGTCCTGAGCCAGCAGGCCAACGTGCTCAACAGCTTCAAGATCCGCGTGCGGCCCGGCCAGGACAACTCCGGTAACGTGCGCTGGCCGTATCGCTGGGGCTCGTCCAACAACTCGTACGTCCACACCAACCCGGGAGACGCGGGCGCGGACATCTACGAGGCGGTCGTCGAGACCATCCGCAAGCACAAGTACAACTATCCCTTCCAGTACTTCCGCCGCGGCAACCGCGACTGGGTCTACCGGAACATCCCCGCGCGCGTCAGCGGCGCGCTGTTCGAGCGCTTCCGCGCCTTCCACTGGCAGGTCGCCGCGCAGAACGCCCGCAACCTGGCCGATGGCAGCTACGACACGGCCATCTTGGACGACAACGGCTGGCGCCCCTACATCCTCGCGGAGACGCTGATGTTCGACGCGGTGACGGACGCCTTCCTCTCGCCGCAGCCGGGCAACTACCGGCTGATGCCGGGGACGGGCGGCAGCACGGGCGTGCCGGCACTGTACGACGTGCCCGCCCAAGAGAGCACCGGGACCAGCCCGCCCTTCAGGCTCGACGCGTCCAACAGCCGCTATGTCGATCCTGACTTCAACAGCGAGCCCGAGGGCGGCGGCTCTTGGGAGTACCAGTCGTGGGTCAACCACACGGGCTTCACCGCGGAGAAGGTCGACGCCATCCGGATGTTGGCGGACGGTCGTCCGGTGTTCTTCACCATCAGCCGCGAGAACTACCTGGACGGGCGCAACGTCTTCATCAACTTCCGGAGCGACATGCCGAAGGCGATGGATCGTCTGATCGGCGGCGTGCTGGCGCAGGACTGGAACACCGTGGCGCCCTACGTGGACCCCGCGGAGACGGCGGCCACGCGGGTCACCACCGTGCGTAGCCTCAACCTGTGGGCCGACACCCCAGCTCGTCCCGCCGGCGCCTATGCGGTGTTCCCCAACGTCGGGTACAAGCAGCAGCTCGGCACGCTGGTGTTCGCGCACATCTTCGCGCGTCTGAACACGGATCTGTCCTTGGCCAACAAGCTGCGCATCCACCTGCAAGGCTACGGCGGGTCCATCGATCTGCCGCTGGCTGAGCAGGTGCGGTTCACCAACCCCGAGACGGGCTTCACGTACTACGCCAAGCGCTACGGCGCGGACACGGTGGCGGGCCAGACCGTCGACCAGGGCATCGGCTCGCGCATGTTGGCCCGCGCCAACGCGCTGCTCGCCGAGGTCTACGTCGTGGACCGCGACGGCACGGGCCAGCCCATCCTCGACGCCAACGGCATGGTGTCCTTCGTGCTGGACGGCGACGGCCACCCGCAGCTGGTGGCGGAGCCGGCGGATCCGACCAGCACGGCGCACGGCGTGTGGCTGGCCAACATCGACGCGTTCCGCAAGTACGTGGGGCTCATCGACGCCGCGGTGCAGCTGCAGCAGATGGTGGGCTACGGCCCGCTCAACGGGCTGCCGGGCGACTTCGAGTGAGCTGACCCCGCCGACCACGCGACACCAGCGGCGCACCTCAGGGTGCGCCGCCGGTGTTTTGTGCCCCCGAGCGCCGCGCCGAGCGCGAGGCCGCCGGCGCGCTGGGAGCGTGGGACCGCTAGAGCCAGGGGTTGAGGCTCGCGGGCGGACGAGGGGCTCGCAGCGCAGCGCGCACCCGCCGCAGCAGGTTGAGCAGCAGCAGCGCGCACAGGCCGAACAGGACCGCGCCGAGCGGGGTCTCGGCGCCGCTGAGGACGGTCCGCAGGTGCGGGACCAGCCCGAGCGCGGTCACTCCCAGGGCGGCGAGGCTGCTCGGGAGGACGAGCCGCAGCCAGGGCTTACGGAGGTGCTCGAGCCGAAGCCGGGGCAGGGCCCACCGGAGCAGCCACACCCCGGCGAGCAACGTGACCAGCTTGAGCTGGAGTAGCAGCAGTCCGAGCAAGGGCAGGGGGCCCTGGGCCCAGCCGAGCGTCGGCGCCTGCCACCCGCCGAGCAGCACGATGGTGAGCAGCCCGGTGACGACGTAGTCGCGCCCCCACTCGATGAGCCGCACGAGGCCGGCGCCGGTGGGGCGACGCTGGCGGTCGCCGTCCGCCTCGGGCAGCTCGAGGCGGTCGAGGCGTCGCTCGGGCAGCAGCGCGCCGAGCGCCAGCAGCAGGGCGACGAGGAGCCCCGGAGAGCGGAAGGCGTTCCACGTCCACGGCGCGCTGGCCTGCGTGGCCACGATCTCCGCCAGGCGCAGGCTGCCACTGGCGAGCACGCCGCCGAGCAGCGCCGTCACGATCGGCAGCTCGAGCAGCAGCGCGTAGCCGGCGCCCTTGAGTCCCCACCAGAGGCTCCAGCGCGCGCGCTGTCGCCGGCCGCCGAGGACGAGCCCCCCGACGACGCTCGCCGTCACCGTGACGAGGGCGATGAGCGGAAGATCCAGCTCTGGCGCGAGCAGCACCTGTCCGAGCGCGAGCGCGCTGAAGCCCGCGGAGGCGAGCATGAAGCACAGGCCCGGGAGGAGCCGTAGCGGGAGCCGCTCGCCCTCCTTCCCGGGCGTCATGGCCCAGATCCCCGAGAGCGCCGCGAGCCAACCGCGCCCGCGCTGAGGGGGCGTAGCCTCGAGCAGGCGGAGGACGAGCCGGCGCTCGAGCCACAGCGCCCAGCGGGAGCGCGTGAGCAGCACCAGCACGAGCGCGCCGCCCAGGATCAGCACGCCGAGGCCACCGGCGCCGAGCTGCGCCAGGCCGAGCGGCGCCCAGCCTTCGACGTCCACCCGGAAGGCGAGCGGCGCGCCGGCGCGCTCGGCGCGCAGGGCCCAGCTGCGGCTCCCTGGTGGGCCGATGAGGTCGTAGGGTTCTCCGACGAGCAGCCCGTTGGCCTCGGTGAGGCGATCGCCCGGCTTGAGCCCGGCGGCGCCTGCGGGGCCGTCGGCTCGGACGTGGGTGACGTAGAGCTGCCCCGAGACCCGGTGGAGCTCGAGCCCCAGAAAGTCTTGGACCTCACGCGCGGTCTGCTGGCGCTGCTGGTCCCGCTCGGCGGTCGAGGTGGTGGCCTGGACGTCGAGCACGACGTCCTCCAGCGTGCCGCTCACCGGCGGGGCGCCAGCGACGTGCGGGACGAAGGCCGCGGTGAGGCGCCCACGGAAGGTGGTGTGCTCGCTGCGCTCCCCGGCGCCGCAGAGCTCCCGCTCGAGCGGCCCATCGACCTCGACCTCGATGCGGTTGGCGGAGACGCTCTGGCCGCGGACCACCACCTCGACGGCGCGCTCGACGCGCTGCCCTGGGCGGTGCAGCTCCCCCAGCAAGGTGACGGTGGCGGGCTGTCCCTCGGGGAACCCGAGCCCGACGAGCTCCAGGCGATCTCCCGCGGCGATGGTCTTGGGTACGACGTCCGCGAGCACCAAGAGCTCCGGCGCGCGACTGGAGCAGCCCAAGGCGCCCAGCCAGAGCAGCGGAAGGAGCCGGCGCGCGAGCCTCACGCAGGCCTTCTAAACGACTCCCGAAAACTTGGGCGAATTAGCCGCGCTCCTCTAGCTTGCGGCTCACCCCGATGACCCACCCGACGACGCCCCGATGGAGCCAGGCCCTAGCGCGGATCACCGCGCTGCAGACCACCTTGTCGCGCGAGCAGCCGTGGCGTGATGGCGGGAGCCCTGCGCCGCGGGGCGCCTCGGAGGAGAGCCTCCAGGCCGCCGAGCGCCGCTTGGGGCGCGCCTTGCCGCCGAGCTATCGAGCCTTCCTCCGCCAGCATGACGGCTGGGAGCGGCTCTTCGACGGCGCCAGCCTGCTGCCGGCCCACCGCCTCGGGGATCCACGGCACGCCGAGGTCGCCGCTACGATCTTCCGGACCTCGAGCGGACCTGGCGGTGGCGCTGACACGGGAGGGCGACGCGCTCGGCTGCTCCCGTTCGGCATCGACGCCGACGCGACGACGCTGTTCGCTTTCAACCCGGGAGTCATCGCGGCGAATGGTGAATACGAGATCATCGCCTGGATAGGAGAGCTCGGGGTACGTCGCGCGTCCTTCTCCGCCTTCCTGGACCTCGTGCTCGAGCTCTACGAGGGAGAAATCACCAGCGGTGCAGCCGCTCCTCCCGCCGTGAAACTGGCGCGGATCGCTTGATGACGGGCGCGGGGCTTGACGCTACGCGGCGACGGGGCTTCACTGACCCCTAGGCCGCTCCGCGTCTCGCACCGACGGCCCGTGTCCGCCCCCTTGGACCCCATGATCGCGTGATGACGTCGGAAATTCCCAAAGCCCCCGCCCCGTCGCCGACGGAAAAGCGCGTCATCAAGCGCTACTCCAACCGCAAGCTCTACGACACGCGTGACAGCCGCTACGTCACCCTCCTCCAGATCGCGGACCTGGTGCGCGCTGGGGAGGACGTCCAGGTGGTGGACAACACCTCGAAGGAAGACAAGACGGACGTCACCTTGGCGCTCATCATCTCTGAAGAGCTCAAGGAGCGCCCGCGGGGGATCCCCCTACAAACCCTGAAGGTGCTCATCCGACACCGCGGGGAGAAGCTGCTCTCCCAGCTTCGAGAGGGACCGATCGGGCGCTTGATGCCGCAGGTCGGGGCGGAGGCGGAGGAGGCCGCGGACGCCAGCGTCACCGCCTCCCCAGAGCCGGAGCCGGCCGGGGCGCCCCCTGAGCAGGAGCCCGCCGACGCGCGGGAGACGCCGAAGGGCCTTCGAGCGACGCTGGAGCAGTGGCAGCACACCGTGGACGAGCGGGTTCGGACGGTGTTGAGCACGTTCTCCCCGCTGTCGGACCTCCAGTCGGAGCTCGCGGAGACCCGGGCGCGCCTCGCCGAGGTCGAGCAGGAGCTGGCGGAGCTCCGGAGCAAGCACCAGGAATAGCCTGCCAGGGCGCCGGGTTGAAGGGCTAGCTTCCGATGTTGTTCAGCTTCCGCCGCTCCCCACCCCCCCCGCCAAGCGACTTCGAGGTCGAGGCGCTCGAGCACCTGCGCGCCCTGATGACGGTCGCCACGCGCCTGACCCGCAACCCGGCGGAGGCGGAGGATCTGGTCCAGGACACCTTCATCAAGGCGATGCGGGCCAGTCACCAGTTCGAGCCCGGCACCAACATGAAGGCCTGGCTCTTGCGGATCTTGACCAACACCTTCATCAACCGCTACCGCCGCGGTGGGCTCGAGCGGAGCGTGCTCGAGGCGCCGGAGGCCGGGCCGCTGTTGGACGGCTGGACGAGCGCCAGCGCCCTCGAGTCCCTGCGTGACCCGGAGAGCCAAGCCCTGCGGTCCGTGCTGGAGGCGGAGATCAACGCGGCCCTGGCGGAGCTCCCGGAGGACTTCCGGCTCGCGGTCGTGCTCTCCGACGTGGAAGAGCTCTCCTACAAGGAGATCTCGGAGATCATGGGCTGCCCCATCGGGACGGTGATGTCGCGGCTGCATCGTGGTCGCAAGCTGCTCAAGGGGCGCCTCCAGGGTCAGGCCGTGGCGCTCGGGATCGTCTCGGAGCCCGTGGAGCCCAGCGCGGAGCAGCCCGTCAGTCTCGCGGCGTACCGGCAGCGCAAGGCGGTGGGCCAATGAGCTGTCGTCGCGTCAACCCCCTGCTCGAGGCCTTCTCCGATGGTGAGCTCGCCGCGGAGCGCGCGGTGGAGGTGGAGCTGCACCTGGGGGACTGCGAGCGGTGCCGTGCGCAGCTCGGGTTCCTCGGCGCGCTGCGGGCCAGCCTCAAGCGCAGCGTGAGCGTAGAGCCCAGCCCAGGGTTCGAAGAGCAGCTCCGGGCGCGCCTCTCGGTGGAGCGTGCGGTGAGCTTGACCGAGCAGCGCCGCGGAGCGCCGCTCGGTTGGCGCGCGGTCGTCTCGGTGGCCGCCGTCGCGGCGGGCGCGCTCAGCTGGGGCATCGGCTCACAGCGCTCCACCCCGCAGGCGGCGCGCTCGAACGAGGATGCCTCGCTGGCGAGCAGCGTGTCGCTCGCGAGCGTGGACCAGCTCATCGATCAACTGGTGGAGCGCCACGCGGAGAACACGGACGAGTTCCCGCAGATCACGGACACCACGCTGGCGCCACGCTTCGAGCCACAGATCGGGGTGCCGGTCCGTGTCCCCACCTTCCAGCAGTATGGAATGCGCTGGGAAGGCGGCAGCGTGATCCCGGTGCGCAACCTGACCCAGGCGGCGTCGTTCCGCTACCGCCTCGCGAGCCACCGCATCACCCTCTACGTCTACGACGCCCGCCGGGCTCCCCTGCGCGCCAAGCTCGAGCCTCGCGTGGTGCGCAACCTGCCCGTCTACGTGGGCCAGCGGCGCGGCTACTCCCTGGCGGCGCTGGAGGAGCGCGGCGTCGGCTATGCCGTCGCCAGTGACCTCAACGACAGCGAGACCGCGGAGCTGGTCGCCAGCGTGCGGTAGAGCACAGCCTTCGAGCAACGCTCGGCGGTGAGTGCTATGGAGGGCGGGTGACGAGAGCCGCGATAGGGTCGGTGATGCTGCTCGGCGCCCTCGCCGGTGCGCTCGCGTGTGAGTCGCGCGCGGGGCAGGCGTCGCCCGCGGCGAGCGCGCAGCCGGTGGACCGCTACGCGGACGGCAGCCTCCTGCTCGCGGAGCGGGCGCGCTGGAAGGCGCTGTGGCCGAAGATCCCACCGCTGCCGGCGTGCAGCGGCGTAGAGCAGCAGTACGTGGAGCTGTGCACCCGGGTCGACACGGCGCGGCAGCAGCTCCAGACGCTGGAGCTGCGGGACGCCCCGGATGAGGAGCTGCTCGACGCCGTCCTGGAGCTGAGCTTGGCGGCTGTCGCCGCGCGAGACACCTTGCAGGCCTACAGCTTCAAGTGGCTCGTCGGTAACCCCGCCGCGGTCGCCTCCGCGGCGGCAGCCGCGAGCGCCTCGGCCAGCCCGCTGCCGCCCGGGATGATCCCAGTGCCCCCCTCTCCGGCGCCCTCGGCCAGCGCCGCGCGGCCCAAGCCCAAGGGCCTGCACGTCCGAGAGGACGTGGAGGCTGCGCACCAGCACGAGGGGGAGCTGCCCCTGGGTGAAGATCCGAACCCCTGGGCCGCCACCGTGCGTGAGTATGAGGCCACGCTGCGCCTCGCGCTGTCGCGCTTCGCCTACTACCTGGAATTTGCGCCGCTGCCCGTGCGTCACCAAGCGCGAGCGCGCGTGGTCAAGCTCATCGACGCGCACCCGCGGACGCTGGAGCTGCGCCGCCTCGTCAACGAGGCGTGGATCACCGAGCGGGACGCCGCGGCGCGCGCGGCGCTCGCGGAGCTCCGAGCGAAGCTGGGCGTCGGCACCCAAGAGCGCCGCCAAGAGCGCTAGCGCGCCGCGGCGGCGCGCGGCTACTCCGCCGCCTGCGCGCTGACCGCCGCCGTCACCTGCGGCGTCGAGGGCAGCGGGGTCCCGAAGCGGAGCTGGTGCTCCTCCCGCGCGAGCTGCGCGATGTGCTCCATGACGCGCTCCGCGATGGCCTTGTCGACGCCCTTGGACGCTGGCTGCGCTCTGAGATCGTCCAGCGGGACCGGGGCGCCGAACACCACGTTGACCTTCTTGCCCTTGCCGTTGAAGTTGCTCAACACCTGCTGAGGAAGATCGTTGATGAGCCCGTTGATGAACACGGGCAAGACCACCGCCTGGGTGGCGTGAGCCATGCGCCCGATGCCCCGCTGCGCCGGCAAGAAGGTGTAAGGGTCCTCCCCTTGATTGCGCGTGCCCTCGGGGTGGACGCCCGTGAAGCAGCCGCCACGATCGAGGAGGTAGGTCAGCTCGTCGACGCTGAGCTGGTTGAGGAAGGCGCGCTTTCGCTCACGGAAGATCGGCGGGTACATGGCGAAGAAGCTCATCAGCCCGTTGACCGCGAAGCCGAGCGCCGAGTCGTAGAAGAACCGCGATCTTACCGGGAACACCAGGCGGTGAGGCATGCCGCGCCGCACGAGGTGCGTCGTGATCACGTACATGTCGAAGAAGCTCCGGTGGTTGGAGGCGCAGATGTAGCTCTGCGCTGGATCCAGCTCCGGCAGGCGCTCGAGCCCGTAGGTCTCACACAGGTGCTTGGTCGAGTGATAGATCCACTGTTGCCCCAGGTTGCGCTGACACCAGCGTAGGGCGCGATCGGTGACGCCCGGCTCGAAGCTCTTGCGGATCGCCGCGATCTGCAGGCGCTCGGTGAGGGTGAGGTGCTCCAGGCCAGCCCCGACGAGGTCGGGCCGCTGCTGAGGGATGGCGCGCGACATGACGCAATTCTAGGTTTTTCGAGATCTCCTGGGAGAGAACCGACTTACGCACCGGCCAACGCCGAGAATGTCCAAGAATTACCGCGTTCGGGCCTCGCTGGGCGTCGAGCTTCACGGCGCCGCGCGTCCTGCGCTACGCGGGCCCCAGCAGAACGCTGACCGGCGGGTCGTCCTTCAACGCCTCCCGAGGTGCCGCCTTCGCGTGCTCCTGGGGCTCCGCGCGCTCAGTTGGGGAGCTCTCGGAAGAGGATGTCCACGTAGCCCGGGGCGGGGAGCGTGGGCTCGATCTTCGCGAAGACGCGCTCGGCGAGCTGGCGGCGATCCGCGGTGTTGGTCACCAGCTCGAGCGTCAGGTGTGGCTCCAGGTCTCGATCCGGGTTGAAGGTGCGCGAGAGGTGCCAGCCGCGCAGCTCTCCGAGCTCATCGACGCAAGCGTCGAGCGCGTCGGTGAGCGCCTGTGGCGGAGGGTCGCCGTCCTCGGCGACGAGGGTCTTCTCGAAGTCCTGCTCCGGTAGCTGCGAGACGTAACCCACGAGCGGGATGGCCTTCTTGGAGCAGAGGCTCGCCAGCTCCGCGCGACGCAGCACGAGCTCTTCGTCGTGCAGGGGGTCGATGACGAGGCCGAGGATCTCGACCTCGTCGATGACCCGCAGCGCCATCTCCAGCGCGACCTCGGCGGGCAGGGCCACGTACTCGAAGGCATCGCCGTCCGTGCGCCAGTCGAGCTCGTCCGCGGCCTGCTCGATGAGCTCCTGGCTCGTGAACAGCGCGCACCAGAGCTTGTCCTCGGGATCGATGAGCAGGTGCGGCTGCATCTCGAGTCCGTCGGTGAGCGGGACGCCGTCGGGCTGCGAATCCGCGATGGAATGAGCGAGGGGCACCAGCAGCTCTCCCTCCTCCAGCGCGTGGATCAAGGCCTGCACGTCACGCCGAAAGCCGCGCCGGGCGCCGCGCACCGCGGCCTGGAGCGCCGCGTCCCGGGCGTCGCCGCCGCCATCGTGGTTGGTGGACATGGGCGCGGCCTAACACGGGCGCCAGGGGCGCGCACCTCCACGGAGGGGTGACGCAGTAGCGGCTTTTTGCCAGACTAGCCCCGCCATGAACCGTGAGCCACGCCGAGGACTCTATCCCGAACACGAGCCCCACCAGACGGGCTTCCTCCAGGTGTCGGAGCTGCACCGCGTCTACTACGAGGTGTCGGGTAATCCCCAGGGCAAGCCCGTGCTCTTCGTGCACGGGGGCCCCGGTGGTGCCACGGATCCGAAGCACCGCCGGTTCTTCGACCCCGCCCGTTACCGCATCGTGCTGGTGGATCAGCGCGGCTGCGGCAAGAGCACCCCGCACGCGGAGCTGCGAGAGAACACCACCTGGCATCTGATCGAGGATTTCGAGCAGGTGCGGGCGCACCTCGGCATCGAGCGCTGGCAGGTCTTCGGCGGCTCCTGGGGCAGCACGCTGGGGCTGGCCTACGCCGAGAAGCACCCGGAGCGCGTCACGGAGCTGGTCCTCCGCGGTATTTTCCTGATGCGCCGCTGGGAGCTCGAGTGGCTCTACCAAGGCGGGACGAGCCAGATTTTTCCGGACGCGTGGGATGACTTCCTCGCCGCCATCCCGGTCGTGGAGCACGGAGACCTCATCGGCGCCTACCACCGCCGGCTGACGAGCGAAGATCCGGCGGAGCGGCAGCGCGCGGCCATCGCGTGGAGCGTCTGGGAGGCCCGCACCAGCACCCTCTACCCGAGCGAAGAGCAGGTGGCGCGCATGGGCGCCGACGAGTTCAGCCTGGCCTTCGCGCGGATCGAGGCGCACTACTTCGTCAACATGGGCTTTCTCGAGCGGGTGGAGCAGCTCCTCGAGGACGCCGCGCGCCTGCGCGACATCCCCACCGTCATCGTCCAAGGCCGCTACGACGTGGTGTGCCCGCCGCGCAGCGCCTGGGAGCTGTCGAAGGCCATGCCCCACGCGCGGCTCGTCATCGTCCCGGACGCTGGGCACAGCGCCTTCGAGCCAGGGAACGTGGACGCGCTCGTGCGGGCGACCGACGAGTTTGCGGGGCGCGGATGAGCGGGCCAGGGGCCGCGTTGCCGCCAAGCCACAAGGCTCAACTCCAGCGGGTCTACGTCCTCTGGGGGGGGCTGCTGACGGCGACGCTGCTGGTGATCGGCCTCGTGGCCTTGCTGCCAGCGCAGCCCCCGGCGCCCGAGCTGACGACCGTCACCTTCGTCCTGGCGCTCGCCGTGGTGCCGCAGCTCTTGGCGAGCGTCGTCCTGCCGCGACGCCTCGCGCTAGCGCCGGAGGCGGCCCGCTTCCAGACCGAGCAGTGCGCGGCAGAGGACGACGTGGCCGCCTTCCGTGGGCTCCGGCACGAGCTGGTGTTCAGCGCGCCGGAGGCCGTCCTGTCTTACGCGATCAGCCGGCTCCAGCTCCAGACGATCGTACGCTGCGCCCTGCGTGAGGGCCTCGCGCTCGAGGGGCTCGCCCTGGTCCAGCTAGGGCTGCCGCTGCACTGGGCCGCCGCCTGGTTCATCCTCGGGGCCGTCGGCGTGGCGCTCGCCTTCCCCCGGCTCGAGCCCGTGATCGAGCAGCTGGAGCGCCAGCACGGCGCCAAGCTCCGGCTGCCCGCCGCGGCGCAGCCCTGAGCGGTCCAAGCGCGCCCGTGACCCCATGAACGCCGCCGCCCGGCCCTATCCCGAGCCGCCCTGGGACACCTACGGCACCGCCGTCTTTTGTCCCACCTTGCTCCGCGCCGAGCGCCTGGTGCTCCCCGTCGGTGTCCAGCCCGTGCTGCGCTGGGGGTGGGCCGTGGGGATGCTGGCCTACGTGGACTACCGCGCTCCCTCGCCGCTCGAATACCAAGAGCTCGTGTGGATGCCCTGCTTGACGCAGGTCACGCTGCGCTCCGGCAAGCGGGCGCGGGGGTATCACGTGGCGCTGATGCTCGTGGACAGTGAGGCCTCGCTCGCGGGCGGGCGTGAGCTGTGGAAGCTCCCGAAGACCCTCGCGAGCTTTCGCCGGACGTCCTCGGGGGTCGAGGTGCGCGCCGAGGACGGCGCCACGCTGTCGCTGAACACTCGCGCGTGGGGCCCGAGCATCCCGGCGCGCTCCTCCCTGAGCACCTTGCAGCGCGACGGCGAGGGCTACGTTCGCTTCCGAGGGCGCACCGAGGCGCGGGTCGAGCTCGCTCGCGCGTCGCTCGCCCATGATCGCCCGGAGAGCCCGGTCTGGGCGGGGCTCGCCGAGGCGCGGCTGCTCGGCGTCGGCGCGGCGCTCACCTCGTTTCACGCCACCATGCTCCCGCCCGAGTCGCTCGTCTAAGCTCGCGCGCTCGCCCCCTGGCAGCGCTGAGGCTATCGTCGGCTCCCTAGATGGACTTGAGAGACGTCGTGCGCGCTGCCGTGGCTCTGTTCGCGCCTCGGACGCGCCGGAGCTGGGCGGTGTCGGAGCGGGCGCACCTGGAGCTGCGGGCGCTCTCCAGCTCCGAGCTGGACGCCTTCGAGCAGGCGCTCGAGGAGCGGCTCTCGGAGCTCGAGCGAGTGCGTGGCTTTCACGTCAACGCGCACACGCGCCGCGTCGTCATCGATTTCGAGCCAGGGGCCTACGACGTCGAGCAGCTCGCGCGGGTGGTGGAGAGCGCTGAGCGGCACCTGCGCCTCGACGACGTCGCCTTCCCTGAGCAGGCTGGAGAGCACCCCGCGGACCGGCAGCCCGAGCAGCGGCTGCTGCTCGAGTTCGCGGCGGATCTGCTCGGGGTCGCGCTCGGCCTGGGGCTCAAGGCCACGTTCTTGCCAAGCTCGGTGTGGGCGGCGCGGACGGCGGCGCTCGCCAACTTGGTGCGCAGCACCGAGGGGCTCCGCGGGCACCTCGACCGACACCTGGGGCGAGACCGGAGCGATCTCGCCTTGGGCTTGGTGGCTCCGGTGATGCTCGGCCTGGCGCAGCGGCCCGTCGCCGCGCTGGTCGAGGTCGGCCACAAGCTCGTGCTGGTACGGGAGGCGCGCGCGCGGCAGCGCGTGTGGGCGGAGCGTGAGCGGGAGCTGTGTCATGACGCCCCGCGCCCCTCGCGCGGCGCCCGAGAGACCTACGTCCGCCCGGTGCCGCTGCCCGGCGGCCCGATCGAGGAGTATGGGGACAAGGCCTGGGTGGCGTCGCTCAGCGGCTTCCTCGTGAGCTTCGCCACCACCCGGAGCTTCCAGCGAGGCTTCGCGGCGCTGTACGGCGGCCTGCCCCGCCCTGCGCGGCTGGGCCGAGAGGCCTTCGCCGCGGAGCTGTCGGCGTCGCTCTCGGAGCGGGGCGTGCTGGTGCTGGACGCGGAGGCGCTGCGCCGGATGGATCGCGTGGACTGCCTCGTCATCGACGCGGGCGTCGTCCGCGTGCGGAGCTTCGAGCTGGGGGAGGTGCTGGTCCGTCCGCCGCTCACCGCCGCGCTCGCGCGGCGCCTCGCGGAGCAAGCCTTCGAGCCCGAGCGCTCGCTCGCCGTCCATGAGCTCGAGGGCTACTCGCTCGGGCCGCCGCGGCTGCTGGCCGCGGGCCTGGACGACGCGCTCGCCGAGCGCGCCCGGGTCATGGCCATCGGCGGCGCCTTGGTCCTGGGGGTGGCGCGCGCGGGGGAGGTGGTCGGCCTGGTGGAGCTGCGGCTGCTGCCGCGCACCGGGCTCGAGGAGCTCATCGCCAGCGCGCAGCGCTGTGGCTTGAAGATCGTCATCGCCACCGATGACACCTCCGTGCTCGAGAAGCTCGATGCCGACGACACCATCACGGGCGGTCCCGCGATGATCGACGGCGTGCGGCGCCTCCAGCGCGAGGGGCGGACGGTGTGCTTGCTCTCGGCGGGCGAGAACCCGGCGCTGGCGCTGGCGGACGTGAGCGTGGGGCTCGTCGCGCCGGGGCTGCCCGTCCCGTGGGGCGCCCACCTCATCGGCAAGCAGGGCCTCGACGACGCCCGGGTGCTCATCGAGGCGGCAGCGCAGGCGCGCAGCGTCTCGCTGGAGAGCGTCAAGGTGGCGATCGGCGCGGCGTCGCTCGGCGCGCTCGTCAGCGCGAGCGGGGTCGTGGAGCTGACGACCTCTCGGGTGCTCGCGGTCGTCAACGGCGCGTCGCTCGTCACCATCAGCAACGGCTGGCGCACGGCGGCGTCCACCTTGCGGCGCGTGCTCCCCGCCCCGCGAGATCGGACGCCGTGGCACGCGCTCGAGGCGGAGGGGGTGCTGCGGCGCTTGTCCAGCGATCCCCAGCAGGGGCTCACCGCCGCGGAGGTCAGCACCCGGACGCCGCCCCGCGAGCGGCCCAAGTCCGTCGTGAGCGAGCTCGGCGAGAGCATCTCCGCGGAGCTGTTCAACCCGCTGGCCCCGCTGCTGGCCGCGGGCGCCGCGTTGTCGGCGGTCGTGGGCTCCGCGGCGGACGCGGGGATCTTGGGCGGGGTGGCGCTGGTCAACGCGGTGCTCGGCGGGCTCCAGCGCTTCTCGGTAGAGCGCGCCATCCAGCAGCTCGAGCGGGGGGTGCGTCGGCGGGCGCTGGTGCGGCGGGACGGCCGCACCTTGGACGTCGCGGCGGAGGCGCTCGTGAAGGGTGACATCGTCCTGCTCGGCCCTGGGGACGTGGTGCCGGCAGACTGCCGGATCATCACCAGTGAGTCGCTCGAGGTGGACGGATCGGCGCTGACCGGGGAGTCGCTCCCCGTGCGCAAGGGCGCCCACGCCTCTTTCGAGACCGCGGTCGCCGACCGCAGCAGCATGATCTTCGCGGGGCAGTGCGTCGCGGCCGGCTCCGCCACCGCCGTCGTCGTGGCGGTGGGAGACGAGACGGAGGCGCGCCGAGGCGTCGCCGCGGCGCGCGCGCAGCACCGCATCCCTAGCGGGGTGGAGCTGCGGCTCAAGCAGCTCATCAGCCAGACGGGGCCGGTCGCGTTGGGCTCGGCGGGCGCGGTCGTGCTCGCGGGCCTGCTCCGCGGGCGTCGGCTCGAGGATCTGATCGGGACCGGCGTCAGCCTGGCGGTCGCCTCCATGCCCGAGGGCCTGCCGCTGCTCGCGTCGGCGGCGCAGCGCGCGGCGGCCTCGCGGCTGGCCAAGCGTGGCGCGCTCGTGCGCAACCTCCACGGCATCGAGGCGCTCGGGCGGGTGAACGTCGTGTGCTTCGACAAGACCGGCACCGTCACCCAGGGGCGCATCGAGCTGTCGCTCATCAGCGATGGCGTCGTCGAGGAGCGCGCGGAGGTGCTCACGGGGCCGCGGCTGCGCGCCCTCGCGGTGGCGCTGCGCGCCGGCGGTGAGCCGAGCGCCGGCTCCCGCCACCTCGACTCGACCGACGAGGCGCTCCTGCGCGCCGCCAAGAAGCTCGCGCTGCGCTCGGACTACGGCTGTGAGGGCTGGCAGCGCCACGCGGAGCTCGCCTTCGAGTCCGGGCGGGGCTACCACGCCGCGCTCGGGACCTCGCGCGCGGGGAGCCGCCTCGCCATCAAGGGGGCGCCGGAGCTCGTGCTGCAGCACTGCACGGAGCTCGAGCGGGACGGGCAGCGGCTCGAGCTGGGGCCCATCGAGCGGACCGCCCTCGGTCACCAGGTCCAGCAGCTCGCCGCACGCGGCCTACGGATCATCGCCGTCGCAGAGCGGATGGTCGAACCCCCGGGTGACGTGACCCAGCCGCCGGTGGGGCTGTGCTTCAAGGGCTTCATCGCGTTCAGCGATCCGGTGCGACCCAGCGCGAAGGCGGCGCTCGGTCGGCTGAGCAAGGCGGGCGTGGCCAGCGTGATGATCACGGGTGACCACCCGAGCACCGCGCTGGCCATCGCGGAGGAGCTCGGGCTGGGCGGCCCTGGCGCCTTGCTCACCGGCGCGGAGCTCGCGGCCCTCGGGGAGGCGGAGCTCGACGCGCGGCTCGATGGCGTCAGCGTGTTCGCCCGCGTCACGCCGACGCAGAAGGTGCGGATCGTGCGCGCGCTCCAGCGGCGCGGGCAGATCGTGGCCATGGTGGGCGACGGCGCCAACGACGCCCCCGCCATCCGCGTCGCGAACGTCGGGATCGCGATCGGAGGGCACACGGCGGCCGTGCGGGCGGCGGCGGACGTCGTCCTGGTCGATGAGCGCATCGAGACCATCGTCCACGCCGTCACCGAAGGCCGCGCCGTCTGGGCCGCGGTGCGGGACGCCGTGGCCATCTTGGTCGGTGGCAACTTCGGTGAGATCGGCTTCACGGTGTTGGGAGGGCTGATCGATGGGCGTCCGCCGCTCCACCCGCGGCAGCTGCTCATCGTGAACCTGCTGACGGACGTGGCGCCGGCCATGGCCATCGCGCTCCGTCCGCCGACGGCGCAGGTGATGGAGCGTCTGGCGAGCGAGGGCCCGGAGGCGTCGCTCGGGGCGCCCCTCTCGCGTGACATCGCCGCGCGCGCGGCCATCACCGCGCTCGGCGCGGGGAGCGCGTGGCTCGTCGGTCGGCTGACGGGCGGGGCCGAGCGCGCGCGGACCGTCGGCCTCGTCGCGCTGGTGGGGACGCAGCTCGGGCAGACCCTCGCCTCCGGAGGGCTCACGCTGCCGGTCGTGCTCACGAGCCTGGGGTCGGTGGCGGCGCTCGGCGCGGTCGTGCAGACGCCGGGGCTCAGCCACTTCTTTGGGTGCCGCCCCATCGGGCCGGTGGGGTGGGCGACGGCGCTCTCGGCGAGCGCGGTCGCGACGGGGGTCGCCGTGCTGGCGCCGCGTGGCGCAGAGCAGCTCTATCGGAAGCTCGCCAGCCACCCCATCCTCCCGCAGGACGTGCGCCGCGCGCTGGCGGCGGCCCTGCCGCAGGGGACGCCCGTCGAGGCTTGAGGCGGCGGGCGCGGCCTAGCCGTGGAGCTTCTCTTTCAATGCCTCGAAGCGCTGGCGCTCCTCCTCGTCCACCCCGCCGTCCGCGTAGATCACGGCGCGCAGCGTCTCGATGAACGTGCGCCGATGCTCCGCGGGGATGAGGGCCGGCTCCACCGACTGCGGCGAGGGAGCCACGCTGAGCCACCGCTCGACCTCCGCGCGCTCGCTGGGCTCGAGCTCGAGCCGCTCGACGAGCCGCTCGACGAAGCGGCGCTCGGCGTCGGTCACCTCCAGATCCACCCAGGCGAAGGCGCACACGAACTTGAGCAGCAGGAGCCGATCTTGACGCGACAAGGCCTCGAACATGCGCGGCACTCTACCGCAAGCCTCAGCCCCCGTGCGCGCGCTCGTCGGTCCACGAGCCCCGGAGCACGCGCCTGCCTCTCAGCCGGCGCGACGACAAAATAAAAACGGCGGCTCTCGTGGGGGGTGGGGGAGGGGACACGAGAGCCGCCGCAGAGACGGCCAGCACGAGGTACTGGGATGATGTTAGGGCCGGCTGAGAACTTCGGTGACCGTTGTTCGCCAACCGCCGCTGCCTATTATGCAGCAGCCATGCCAATGTGCAAGTGCAAAATAATCAAAGGGTTACGTTAAGTGCCCTTTCAGATCTGAAATCCGCGTCATTGCAGCATCGCTAAAATGAAAAGTACACTGACGCGAGCCCGGCAGAGGCCTCTGGCCTCTTGGTCAAGGTCAGCGAGGGCGCGGTGACTTGTGGCAGTCTCCGCGGCGACCATGCGACCCCTGCGCCTGCTCTGGTGGAGTCTGCCGCTGCTCGGGCTGGCGGAGCTAGGGGGGCACGTCTACTTCTCACGGCGCGCCCCGTCCTTGGCGCAGTGGCAGCAGCTCCGCCCCGCCGTCGAGCAGCTACGGGGCGCCGGGGAGCTCGTCGTCGTGGCGCCCAGCTGGGCGGAGCCGCTGGCGCGTCACGCCCTCGGTGACGCTGCCTTCCCGCTCGAGCAGCTCGGACGGGCCGACGTCACCCCGTTCGCTCGAGCCATCGAGATCAGCCTGCTCGGGCAACGGGCGCCGGAGCTCGAGGGTTGGCGCCCCGTCGTCGAAGAGCAGCATGGCAAATTCTGGCTGCGCGTCCTGGAGAACCCGCAGCCGGCTCGGCTCAGCTACGATTTCCTGCGCGCCTTCGGCCCGCACAGCGCGCGCGTCACGAGCGACGGCAGGCCCTGCGCCTGGACGACCACGGGCCGCGCCACCGCCGGCGGCCTGCACGGCCCGATGGCGTCTCCGACGCAGCGCTTCCAGTGCGGCGGGGGCGACGCGGAGTACGTCGGGCTCACGCTGCTCGATGATCAGGACTACCGCCCACGCTACTGCTTGTGGGCGCACCCACCCCGGCAGGGCCAGCTCGTCATCGAGTTCCCGGAGGCGACGCTCGGGCCGCTCCTCCGAGGCTACGGCGGGCTGTCGTGGTTCTTGATGCGCGACGGCGCGGGCACCCCCGTCGAGCTGGAGGTGCGCGTCGATGGGCGGAGCCTGGGGCGCTGGGAGCACCGGGACGAGCAGGGCTGGCGGGGCTTCGAGTTCGCCACGGGCGTGCCCGCGGGGACCCGCGCCACCGTGGAATTCCGGGTGTCCAGCGCGGATCCGGCGCAGCGGCAGTTCTGCTTCCAGGCGGACAGCCGATGACCCGCCGCCAGGCTTGGCTCACGGATCTGAGCGTCGCGGCGCTGCTGCTCACCGCCTACGTGGCGCTGCTGCTCGCGACGGCCCCGACGCTCGGCTACGCGCGGGACGAGGGCTTCTACTTCCAGGCCGCCCGCAGCTACGAGGCGTGGTTCAAGCTCCTCGTGGATCGGCCGCTAGAGGCGCTCGAGCAGGCGACCATCGATCGTTACTGGTCCGCCAACCGCGAGCACCCGCCGCTCATGAAGAGCCTGTTCGCGCTCAGCCACTGGCTGCTGTTCGAGAAGTGGCGGCTGCTGCCGGACGCGGGCACGGCCATGCGCTTGCCGGGCATGGTGATGGGGGGGCTGTGGCTCGCCACGACCTACGCGTGGGGCGCCAAGGCGATCGGCCGACTCCCGGCGGTGATCGCCGCGGTGTCGCTCGGCGCGATGCCCGCCACCTTCTATCACTCGCACCTCGACTGCTTCGACGTGCCCGTGGCGACGATGTGGCTCGCGACCACCTGGGCCTACGCTCGCTCGCTCGACGCGGGAGGGTGGCGGTGGGCGGTGGCCACCGGCCTGCTCTATGGGCTCTTCCTCGCCACCAAGCACAACGCGTGGATCTTCCCGCTCGCGGTGCTGGCTCACGTCGTCCTGACGCGGGGTCGAGCGGTGTGGAGTGGCTGGCGACGCGGGCGAGCGTCGTTGCCGGCCGCGCTGCTGGCGATGGCGGTGTTGGGGCCGCTGGTGCTCTACGGCTCGTGGCCATGGCTCTGGCACGACACGGGCCAGCGGCTCGTGGGCTGGGCGGCCTTCCACCTGAAGCACGACTACTACAACATGGAGTTTCTAGGGCGCACCTACTGGAAGCCGCCCATGCCGCTGGGCTACGCGTGGGTGATGACGGCGGCGACCGTCCCCACCGTCACCCTGGCGCTGAGCGTCGTGGGGCTGAGCGGAGCGGTGAGGCGGCTGGTGACGCCGTACTGGCGGCGGTGGCGCCGGCAGGCGGAGGCGGTGCGCTGGGACCAGCCGCAGCGTCGCTCCACGGAGCTCTTGTGGCTGCTCTGCATCCTGGCGAGCTACGGGCCGTGGCTGAGCCCCGGGACGCCCATCTTCGGCGGGACGAAGCACTGGCTCACGGCGTACCCGTTCCTCTGCTTGTTCGCCGCGCAGGGCTTCGCCGCGGTGTGCGCCGGGCTGACGCGCGGCCTCGAGGGGGCGACGTGGGCGGCGCGCGGGCGGCGCGCCGGGGTGAAGCTGGCGGCGGCGGCCGTCCTCGTGGCGCCTGTCGTCATGACCGCGCACTCGCACCCGTGGGGGCTCTCGGCCTACGTGCCGCTCGTCGGCGGGGCACCGGGCGCGGCCACCCTGGGGTTGAACCGCGGCTTCTGGGGTTACCAGACCGGCGCGCTCGCGCCGTTCATCAACGAGTGGGCGCCCAAGAACGCGAGCGTGTACGTGCACGACACCGCCCTCCAGAGCTGGGAGCAGCTCCGCGCCGACGGCCGCGTGCGCGCCGATCTGCGGGGCACGCTGTCCATCGTGGGCAGCTCCGTCGCGCTCTATCACCACGAGGCGCACATGGCGCGCGTGGAGCAGCAGATCTGGGTGGTCTACGGCAGCGTGAGCCCTACCCATTTGGGCGTCTACGACGGCGTCCCCGTCGCGTGGCTCTACCTGCGCCCCGCGGCGGCGCCAGCAGCTGCGCCGCCCTGAGCGCGAGAGGGAGGCCCTGGGCGCGACGAAGCCCAGCGTTCAGCGCAGGCCGGCCGAGAGCTCGCCCCGGAGGCGCAAGACCGGCACGAGCGCCCCGCGCTCGATGAGGACGTCGGGGACGTCGACGGTCACCTCGACGAGGCGCGGGGTGAGCAGCTCGTCCACGGCCGCCGACTCCAGGAGGGCCTGGAGCGAGCTGGGGACGGAGTCCACGCCGAAGGGCAGCGAGACGCTCGCCTTGGCCGCGAGGTGCTCGAGCAAGGGGCGGAGCCGCGGCGCCAGGCTCGGCTCGACCAGCGCGAGCCGCGTCAAGCGGAGCTTGCGCTCGGAAGGAGACCAGGAGGGCGTGGCCGTCAGCCGGAGCTCCCCGCAGACGCCGCCGTCGACGGTGACGGTGAGCGCCAAGACGTTGCCGTGCCCGCTGGAGGCGCCCTCGGCGCGGAGCGCCAGCACGCGCAGGCCACCAGCCGCTCCCGTCGCGGTCCGGCTGAGCTCGGCCGACACGTCGTCCCACCGGAGCGCGACGGGGAGGCTGAGCTGACTCAGCGCTGGCAGCGGCTCCACGCTGGGGTCGGGAGGCTCGCTCGGGGGGCGCGCCTCGCCGGTACAGGGACGCTCGAGGGTCAGCGTCCCGCGGACGCCCAGGCGAGCCTGGAGCTGCGCCGGCTCCGCGCGCAGCGGCGCTTGGATCAAGGCCGTGGGCGTTACCCAGAGGCAGCTCTCCGCGCTCAGCGCGATGGGCGCCGCGAGCGCCCGCCACAGCTGTCGGATCGCGCCGCCGGGCTCCGGTAGCGCGGCGTTCACGCGCCGCTCGACCAGCTGCGCCTGCTCGGCGGCGATCCGCTTCAGCTCACCGGTCGCGTCGAAGCCGAGCACGCTGCACGAGCGCGTCAGCGTGACCTCCACGCGGGCGCGCGGGAGAGAGAACCCAGGCCCGACGATGGCCGGCGCGCTCACCCGCGCGTCGAAGCGCGGGCTACAGCGGCCGTAGGTGACGCACAGCGGACCGAGCTCCTTGCAGAGCTCGGCCTCGGCGCTGATGGGCGCGTGGAGCTCCAGCGTGGAGCCCGCGACCCTCAGATCGAAGCCGCCTCGCTGCACGCTGTAGCTGACCTTCCCGGCGTCCCCTGCGTCGCGCTGGTGGACCCGCGCCAGCTCGCGTGGGACCCGCGCCTCCAGCTCCTCGAGCAGTCGCGCCCGGCTCGCGCTGAGCGTCCCGACCAGGAGCGAGGTGGGGCGCGGCCTCGCGACCGGTGGCGGCAAGGGCCTCGCGCCCACCTCCACGCGCGTCGCGCAGCGCGCCTCGGTGGTCGGCGCTCCAGGAGGGCTCGGGGCGCAGGCGCAGCAGCAGCCGAGCACGGAGAGGAGCCAGCGTCGCCGGTGCACCCCGGGGAGCCTAGCTCAGGTCGCCTTGGCGTGGGGCGGCCCCGGGGGCGCGGATCCGCCGCGAAGCCTCCGGGAAACCACGGGTTTTCATGGAGTGGAGCGCCGCTGGGGCCGCGCCGCGGGCGGCAGGGCGGTCGGGCCGAGCGAGGACTCAACCCTGAGCGACGCCCCGCCGATGGCCACGCCGCGGCGCCGGGTCTCGAGCGCTCGGGTTGCTGAGGAGCGGGTGAGAGCGCATGCTAAACTCCATGCAGTTCATGGTTCGAGGGTGGCTCAGGGTCGCTGCGCTGCTGGCCGTGACGACGTTGGCGCTGCCCGTCGCCGCCCAAGCGCCAGCGGCAGGTAGCGCGGGCTCGAGCGCCGCTCCGGCGCCCCAGCCCGCCCCCTCCGCGGGCCCCGTGGACCCTTGGGCTGGCGCGAGCGCGGCCCCGGCTCCGGCGCCCCCCGTGGAGGTCTACTCGGACAATGACCCGAGCGCCCTCACGGATTTCCGTCAGACCCTCGACGCCTATGGAGGCTGGGTCGAAGATCCGACCTACGGCGTGGTCTGGGTGCCGGATCGACGGCTCGTCGGGGAGGACTTCGCCCCCTACGTGACGCGCGGCTCCTGGGCGGTAGACGAAGAGGGGGACTGGGTCTGGGTCAGCCAAGATCCCTTCGCTTGGGTGGTCTACCACTACGGCCGGTGGGTCTGGACCAGCAGCGCTGGCTGGGTGTGGATCCCAGGGAGGCAGTACGCCAAGGCGTGGGTCGTGTGGCGCACGCCGATCGACGGCTACGGTTACGTCGGCTGGGCGCCGATGCCGCCCTCCTTCATCTGGATCGACGGCTACGCGACCACGCTCTGGTTCTATCCGCCGGTCCCGTACGTCTTCTGCGCCTCGGCCTTCGTCTTCTCGCACTCGGTCCACCACCACGTCGTGCATCAGCCCGCGCGGATCCGCACCATCGCCAGCCACACGCGGCGCTACAC
>CAUJEM010000137.1 GCA_963169915.1 Myxococcota bacterium | reverse complement strand
TCACGGCGAGGCCTTCGGTGAGCACCATGGGGTGCATTTTCATGGGCAGCACCTGTACGAGGAGCACCTCGCCTCGGTGCTCTTCGTGCGCGTCCCTGGGCTGACGCGGGGCGGGATGAAGGTCCGCTCACCGGTGTCTCTGCTGGACGTCATGCCGACGGTGCTGGACGCGGTCGGTGTCCAGCTCGCGCACCGCGTCTCCGGGCGGAGCCTGCTCGGCTGCGCGGAGGCGTGCGACGACGGCAGGCTCGTCTTCTCGGAGCGCCCGCAGGTGGAGGTGCGCTTTCGAGACGATCTCCGCGCCATCCGGCGGGGCTCCTTGAAGCTGATCTGGAACGTTAGGCGCAACACCTGCGAGGCCTATGACCTCGCGCCGGATCCCGCCGAGCGGCTCAACCGCATCGGCGAGCCACGGTTCGAGGAGCTGCGCGGCCTGCTGCAGCACTGGGTCTCGTACGCGGCGCTCCGGCGCTGAGCCCGGGGGGTGCCCTCAGAGCTTCGGGGCGAGCCGGAGCGCGCGCGGCGCCGTGCGCTGGGGGGCGCGCTGCGTCTCGCGGGCCAAGCTGGCGAGGTACACGGCGAAGAAGGGGACGAGCGGCAGCCGGTACCGCGAGAGCGTGCCGTAGTTGGTGGTGGCCAGCCCCACCGCCACGCCGTAGGTGATGGTGAACACGGAGGCGAAGACGAGCGGCGGTGAGGCCAGGGTGGCGCGCAGCGAGCCGAGCGGCCCGCGGCGCAGCAGCACCCACAGGCTGACCAGCGCGAAGGCGGTGGTCTCCAGGGCGTTGACGCCCATCATGGCGCTCTTGACATCGAAGAGCGCCGGCCGGTAGAGCGCCGTCAGGAGCGAGAGCGGGGCCGTGGCGACGCTCACGCCCGAGATGACGTAGCCGGAGCCGCCCGTGACGCGGGTGCCGATGGCCTGCTGCGCCAGGATCTGCTCCTCCAAGGAGTCGAGCTCATACTCCGGGAAGAGCAGCCCCGTCCCGAACACGAGCGCCACCGCGAAGGCCGACGTGAACACCATGGCGCCGGCGCTGCCCAGCAGATCCCGCTTCGAGCGCGCCACGAACCGGCTGCCCTGCCACAGCGCCGCGGCGACCGCGAAGGGCGGCAGCCAGTAGGGCTTCAGCGCCAGCACCAGGAGCGCGCCGAGCCCCGCGAGCGGCAGGCCCCACCAGCGACGCTGGACGGTGAGCCGGTACGCGCCGAACAGCAGCCAGCCGAAGCCGACGAGGGCGAGCGGCTCTTTGAGCATGCCGCTCGACCAGAACACCAGCGAGGGGACGAACAGCGTAGGGAGCAGGAGCGGGAGCCCGCGCTGCGCCGGCAGCTCCTCCGAGCACACCCGGTAGATGAGCCACTTGGAGACGCAGGCGCCGCCGGCGATGAGCACCACGGCGGCCCACAAGGAGTCATTGAGCGCCAGCATGAGCAGCGAGGCGAAGGCCTGCATGGCGCCCGTGGTGGAGCCCTCGATGGCCCCGCGGAAGGGCGAGGGCTCACCGCTCAGCGTGAGCAGGCTCACGAGGTGCGGCCAGACGGCCCAGAAATCCTGGCGCGCCAGGCCGGCGACGGCAGCGCCGAACTTGTGATAGCCATTCATGTCGCCCCCGCCCAGCACCTCATTGGTGAGGAACACCATGGCGAGTCCGGCCAGGAAGTGAGCGAGCGCGCTCAGCCAGAGGGCCAGCCGCTCGGTCCTCGTGGCGCCGCGCCCGAGCAGCGCCACGATGGGGAGGAACACCACCACCACCCCCGTGATGGCGATGAGGTCATTCACCCGGAGACTCTTGTTTGTAGCCGTGGCTGCGGTAGGCGTAGTAGCCGCTGTAGTAGTAGGCGGAGTCGTTGCGGGAGAAGTCCACGTCGTTGAGGACCACGCCCAAGATCCTGCCGCCCACGTCCCGCACGGAGCGGGCCGCCAGGCGGGACAGATCTTTACGGCTGGTGAAGGGCTTGACCACCAGCACCGTGGCCGACACCAGCGTGGAGAGCACGGCCGCGTCCGTCACGGGGATGAGCGGCGGGCTGTCGATGATGATGCGATCGAAGCGCCCCGCGAGCTGCCCGAGCAGCTCCGCGAAGCTCTCGCTGTTCAGCAGCTCTGCTGGGTTTGGTGGGATGGGGCCGGAGGTGAGCACGCTCAGGCCGGGCACGCAGGTCTCGTGGAGGGCCTCGTCGAGCGCGCTGGGGTCCAGGATGAGGGAGCTGAGGCCCAGGCGGTTGTCCTGCTCGAAGATGCGGTGCAGCCTTGGCCGCCGGAGGTCGCAGTCGATGAGCAGCACCCGCTGACCTGACTGCGCCATGGCGATGCTGATGCCGCAGGCCACGGTGGTCTTGCCCTCGGAGGGGACGGCGCTGGTGACGAGCAGCCGCTTGAAGGGTTCGTCCGGGGACATGAACAGGATGTTCGTGCGGATGGCGCGCGCTGCCTCCGCCACCGCCCCCGCGGGCTGGTGGTGCGCGATGAGCTCCGGCGGCCCACCCGCGGGCGGCGGCTCGAGCCGCGCGTGGCGCCGCCCGTAGCGAGGCTTCTCTTGGCGGGGCCCTGCGAGCCTGGG
Organism: Myxococcota bacterium; assembly: GCA_963169915.1. Taxonomy (GTDB): domain Bacteria; phylum Myxococcota_A; class Polyangia; order Polyangiales; family Polyangiaceae; genus JADLEQ01. Next base: position 797 of record CAUJEM010000137.1, on the reverse strand, counting down.
GATGACGCCGATGGAGGTCAGCCCCAGGGCCCGCTCCACGTCCTCCGGGCTCTTGAGGCTGCGGTCGAGCAGCTCTCGGCCGAGGGCGATGGAGAGCCCCAAGGCCAGCCCGATGATGAGCCCGCCGCCCACGTTGGTGGGCAGGCTGGGACGGATGGGCGCCTTGGGCTTCAGCGGGACGTCGATGACGCGGATGTTGTTGAAGCGGATCTGGCTGGCGAGATCGCTGTCCGTGGAGCGCTCCATCACGACCGAGAACAGCCGCTCGGTGTTCTTCTTGGCGCGCTCGAGGCGCCGGTACTCAATCTCGAGCAGGTTCAGATCCAGCGCCTCTTGCTTGGCGTGCTCGAAGAGCTTGCTCAGCCCGGAGATCTGCTTGTTGGTCGCCTCGAGATCTCGCCGCAGCGAGCGCTTGACGTTGATCACCTCCGTCATGAGCGCCTGACGGGTCAGCTCGCTGCGGGCGGTGGCGGCCGCTACCTCGGGGTGATGGGGGCCCTTGCCCGCCGCCTGCGCGGCCTCACTGGCGCGGCGCGCGTCCAAGTAGGCGGTGCGCAGGCCGTTGATGGTGGCGTTGGACAGCAGCTCCGCCGCGGGGATGTTCTCCGGGTCTTTCTCGCTGATTTTGTCGAGCTCAGCGACGCGTGCGGCGATGCGCTCCCGCTCGGCGCGCACCCGCGTGACCTCTTGGTTGAGCTGCGCCATTTGGTCGCGCAGCATGTTGTTCTGATCGTCCAGGCTGACGGACAAGATCCGATTTTTCTTCTTGTACTCGTGCAGCGCCAGCTCGCTCCCCT
>CAUJEM010000136.1 GCA_963169915.1 Myxococcota bacterium | reverse complement strand
TGAGCGCTCTGCTGGAAGCCTTGGAGCGACGACTCGCAGGCGCTCTTGGGGACGCCCAGCTTCTTGAGGTTGTTGCAGCTACCGGCCGTGTCGCCGCTCACGACCTTGCAGCAGGCGGCGGCGCGCCCGCAGACGTCGCTCAGGTCGTCTTGACGCTCGAGGCCAAAGCCTCCCACGTTGATGGCGACCACGACGGCCGCGGCGAGCACCCCGACGATGGCTCCACCCACGCCGAGCAGGAGCCCGATCTTGGCGCCCGTGGGGAGCCCCGCCCGCACGATGGGGACGCCGACGGGCGCGCCTCCCCACGGCGCGGCCGCCCCCAGGGGCACGGCGCCGCCGACACCGGCGGGTGCCTGACCGGCGTACGGCGCGCCGGGGGGAGGCTGCCCAGCGCTCTCGAGCGCGAGGCGCGCGGGGTTACTAGGGTCGAGGCGGACGCGCACCCAGGCGCCGGGCTGGAGCTGTGGGATCTGCAGCTCCGAGATGAGCGTGGTCAGGCGCGCCGCGTAGGGCGCCGCTCCTTGCCGATGCACCTCGAGGCCGAGCACCACCTGGAGCTGGCGGTGGACGCCGACGGTCATCGTCATGCCGCCCATCTCGAGGTGGAGGATGCGAGCCGGCGCGGGCTCTCCGGTGGCGAGGAGCTGCTGGTCTTGGGCGCTCGCCCTCGCGATGCCCCCCACGACGCGCCACACCGTCCAGCCGGTGAGCCCGACGACCACGACGGTGATCACCAGCCCGACGAGCCCGATGATGAGGCCTTGGTGCATGCCAGCGCTTATACTCTCGCGTGCTACGGGTGTCGTGCGCACCGTGAGCCCTCCGGGAGCTCGGACGACGGGCGGATTTTTGACGAGGCGTCATGCGCCTCGTAAGGTGGCGCGGATGCGTCGCGGCACCTGGTCCCTGCTGGTGATCACGAGCGTCCTCGGCGTGGGGCTCTGGCGCTGGGGGCTGCCCGCGGCAGAGGCGCGGACGCAGGGGAGGAGCGTCGCGCCGCTGAGCTCGGGGCTGGTCGCGCCGTCGCGGGTCATCGGAGCCGAGCTGACGGAGGGGCTCTCCCGAGGGCAGGCCGCGCAGCACGCCGAGCGCGCGCGGGAGGCGCGGCTCGCCGCGGCGCTCCGCCCCATGCCGGATCTCACGCAGACCGACCCGGAGCTCGGTGTGGTGGGCGGTGGGGACGCCTGGTGCGGCCCCGTCGCGGTCTCCAACGCGCTCATGTGGCTCGCGGACCAGGGCCATGAAGCGCTCTTGCCGCCTGGCCCGAGCCCCCACGCGCGCCAGCTCGAGCTGGTGCGTCAGCTCGGCTCGCGCCGCTACATGGGCACCTCACCGGTCGGGGGCACGGGCGTGGGGCACCTCTTGCAAGGCCTCGACGCCTACGTGCGTGAGCGCGGGGTCTCGTATCGGCGGCTGCGCTACCAGGGCTGGCGAGGGCACCCCGCGCGCTTCTCGACGCCGGGGCGCAGCGCGAGCTTCGAATTCGTGGAGCAGGCCCTGGCCGATGGCGGCGTCGCGCTCCTCCACGCGGGGTGGTACACCCCCTTCGTCCGAGGCGGCGCTGAGCTCAAGCGCCGTGGTGGCCACTGGCTCACGGTCGTGGGCGCCGGCGTCGATCCCAACGGAGAGGCCGCGCCAGGGTGGCTCGTGGTGCACGACCCCGCGCCCTACGCGGGGGAGGCGGGGCAGCATCACTTCGTGAAGCTGACGCCGCTCGAGCGTGGCTGGCTCTTCGCGGAGGGTGGAGGCTTCTCCGCCAAGGGCTACCTCCAGCTCGAGGGAGGGATGCAGCTCAAGCGGGAGGGGGACGTCGCGGTGCTCGACGGCGCGGTCGTGCTCGTCCCGGAGCGCTGAGGGGCGTGGCAGGGCCCGCCCGGCGCTTCGGCGTGCGCTCAATCGCCGCGGAAGCCCTGGACCACGGCCTCGAGCTGGGTGGCGCTCGCCGTCATCAGCGCCTTCGTGCCTCCCGCTTCCATGATGAACAGGTGGTCGTCCGTGACGAAGACGGTGACGTAGTAGAGGTGCGGCGTGGTGCCCTCGTCGTGCCCGAACCGTAGCTGGATCCCGTCGAGCCCCGAGGCCGTCTTGACCGCGCGTTGGTCGAGGAGCGCGTAGCCGTTGTTCTGGCGCAGCTCGTTCTCGACCACGCGCGCCCAGAACTTCAGATCACCCTTGGGCTCGTGCTCGATTTCACGCACCGAGATCACCAGGCCATCGGCGCTCGTGGCGCGGTAGGCGTAGCCTTGGTCGTCTTGGTCCTTCAGCTCCACGAAGCCAGCGGGGGTCTTGGTCTCGAAGGAGTACCCGCAGGCTACGGAGCCGATGGCCGCGAGGGACGTGAGGAGCCAAGCGGCGAGGGAGGAGGAACGGTCGAGCATGGCGCCTCTCAGAGGGACAGCAGCCGCCCCAGGCTGAGCTCACGCAGCCAAGGGAAGGGCATGGGGACGTTTGGGCCCACCTGCTCCGAGCGGCGGGACTGAAGGGTGAGGGTGATGGTGGAGAAGGCGACGAGCTCACGGTAAAGCTTGAGCTTGCCCTTGATGCGCTCGATTTCTTGCGTCACGCGCGTCAGCTCTCGCTCGACCGCGAGGGCCTCGTCCACCTTCGTGGCGCGCTGCAAGAGCTCCTCCAGCCGCCGGCGCACCACCTCGTAGTTGCGCAGCCGCGTCGAGAGATCGAAGTACTCCTCGGTGACGTCGCGGACGTTCACCTCACGGTGGAGCTGATCCCCGAGCTTTGCGAGGGCGTCCAGGCTGGCGTCGAAGCGCTCTGCGGGGATGCGCAAGGTGATGCTGGTGTTGTCGCGCCTGACGAGATAGCCGCCGTGCTCTTTCGCGTACTTCTCGGCGGCGTCCAGCGTCACCCGGGTCTCGAACACGGCGAGCTGGAGGTTCGCGCTGTAGATCAGCAGCGGCTTGACCGCTTCGCTCGACTCGGCGGCGCTGGGGGCGGGGCTCTCGGTGGGCGGCGGGGTGGAGGAGCCGGTCTGGGTCGGGGGAGTGTCCAAGCGCGACGGAGGTAGCCGAGGCGGCGTGGAGGAGGTGCCCGTCGCTGCGGCGGCCTCACTGGTGCGGATGGCGCCGCTGACCTCCTCACCGGCGTAAGCTAGCTCCGCCGCGGAGTCCGTGGACGCTGGCTCCGTGGGCGGTGCTTCCGCGGCGAAGCTGGGCGCCGCCCCGGGCATGGCGTCAGTGGTCGCGGCGTACGGGGGCGCGATGGCGCCTCCGCAGGCGCTGGAGAGCAGCGCGAGCCCGAGGAGCGCGAGGGCTCGTGCGCCAGGGAGTGCTCGACCTGTGCCGAAGCGGGGAGCAGACGTTCCGTTCATGGTCACTCTCGTGGGGCTAACGCTCGATGCCATCCTAGCTTACAGGGCTTCGCGGCGCGATGGAGGGGGGGCCTTGGCGGCGGAGCGGCGGATGGTCACCTTCTTGATCTTCGGAGGCTTGACGGCTCGGTCGTCGATCACCTCAGTAGCCACCAGCGCGTCCATCACCTTGTCACCGGTGCATTGCCCGAAGATGGTATAGCCGGAGTCGAGGTGCGGCGCCGCGGCGTCGGTGATGAAGAACTGCATGCCGTTGGTGTTGGGGCCGCGGTTGGCCATGCAGAGCTGTCCGCGGCGATCATGGGTCGCGCCGACCCAGACCTCGTCCGGGATGACGTAGCCGGGCTCACCGCTGCCGTCGCCCTTGGGATCGCCCCCCTGGATCATGAAGCCCTTGATGATGCGGTGAAAGACCAGACCATCGTAGCCTGGGCGGGTGACCCACTGGCCGGAGGCGTCCTTGAAGGGGCGCTTGCCCCGAGCCAGTCCCACGAAGTTGGCGACCGTGAGCGGGGCCTTGTCCTCGAACAGCTCACAGCTCAGGTCGCCGTGGTCGGTGCTGAGGGTGGCGACGAGCGTCCCCTCGCCCGTGAGCCCCTCGGTGGCGTCCGCGAGAGAGAAGACGCCCTGCTTCGGATCGTCCGGGCTGACGCGGACCTTCGCCACCGGGCGCACGGTGGCCCGCGCGCCGTCGGCGCTCGCTGGCGCAGCGACGGAGCTCGCGCTGCTGGCGGGGGCCTGCGGGCTGGTGCTCGCGGGGGGGGGGCGGAACGGCTCTGGCTCGGGAGGCGCCTTCTCGCACGCGAGGGCGACCCAGGGGAGCAAGAGCGTGATGACGGTGGCGGCTCGACTCATGAGGCGCGTGCTTCTCCCGAGCGCTGCGCCCCGTCAAGGGAGGAGCTCGAGCCGCTGGCCGGCCCGGACCCCTGCCTGGCGACTCCACCCTGCGGGCACCTCCAGGACGTGCGCCGCTGGGCACGGGATGCTGCGCGGGGCGTCGTTGAGGACGGGGACCTGCTCCAAGATCCCGGCGATGGTGCCGTCCCGCGCGATGAAGAGCATGTCGAGCGGGACGCAGGTGTCGTGCATCCAAAACGAACGGACCCGCTCGTCGCTCCAGCTGAACAACATGCCAGCGCCCGCTGCCAGCTCCGTCCGATACATCAAGCCGCGCGCGTGCTGCTCTTCGGTCTGGGCCAGCTCCACCTGCAGCGTGGGCGCGCTGGGCGCGTCGGGGAAGCGCACCCGCCCGGACGCGAAGGGCTGGCTCGGTGGTCCGGGATCCCGAGGGCACTGGCGGGCGGGGCGCTGCTCGGCGGGGGCGGACTCGAGGTCCGGGATGACGCAGCGGGCTGGCTGGCGGGCCGACGAGGCGCTGGGGCGGGGCGTCGTCGCCGCGCGTGGGGTGACTGGGGCGGCCGTGCTCAGCGCTCGCCCGGGCGGCTCTTCGATGCGCGTGCAGCCGCTAGAGCCCGCGACCAGCAGCACCAGGGCCATGCTTCGATGCATGGGCTCCCCTCTACCACGCGGCGAGCCGGAGGAGCGGCTGTAGATTCGAGCGGTCTCCGGAGCTACGCTGAGTTCATGCTGTCCTTGAGAGGCGTCGGGTGGGTGAGCCTTGGCTTGAGCTTGGGGCTGGGTTGGCTGAGCGCGTGTGGCGGCAATCAAGATCTCGACTTCGGTGACGAGGGCGCGGGAGCTGCGGCCGGCAGCGGCGCGAGCGCGGGCCGTGCGGGCAGCGCGGGCAGCGCGGGCCGTGCGGGCAGTGGGGGCAGCGCGGGCAGCGCGGGCAGCGG
>CAUJEM010000135.1 GCA_963169915.1 Myxococcota bacterium | reverse complement strand
CGACGTCACCTACGACGCCGCGGCCATCGTGCTGTCGTCGCGGGTGGACACCTGCTCGGGGGAGCTGTGCGGCGCCATCGCGACGGTCACGGCGCCCTACGTCAAGGTGACGGAGGTCGCCTTCCATCCCTACCCGGAGCCCGCGGCCAGCGCGCTGGCGCTCGCCTTCGTGGGCCTCGGCGACGGCACCCTCCTCACCTTGGCGCACGCGGGCTTCTGGACGCACGCCACCCTGGTCTTCGTCTTCCTCAACATCCTGCCCTACTCGAAGCACTTCCACATCCTCACGGTGCTCAACAACGTCTTCGGCTTCGACCTGACGCCGAAGGGGCGCCTGCGCCCCATCGCCAAGAGCACCGAAGAGCTGATGACGCTGGTGGAGAAGGCGAGCGAGGCGGAGGACCCTGCCAGCGTGCCCATCGGCTACGCCCGGATCGAGCACTTCACGTGGAAGGACATCCTGGACTTCTACACGTGCACGGAGTGCGGGCGCTGCTCAGACAACTGCCCCGCCGCCACCACGGGCAAGATCCTCAGCCCCAAGCACTTCACGCTCGATCTGCGAGATCACCTCTACTCGCGACAAGCCGAGTTCTTGGCGCTGGGGGACTCGCTCCCTCGCGTGGACTTGGACGAGCTGCTCGCCAAGGCCAAGGCGGAGGCGGAGGGCGCGGAGCCAGCGGGCGCCGAGACCAAGGCCGACGCCGCCGAGTCGGCCTACAAACCCGTCGATCTCGTCCCGAACGTCATCCATGAGGACGTCCTCTGGGCGTGCACCTCGTGCGGGGCCTGTGAAGAGCAGTGCCCGGTGATGATCACCTACGTGGACAAGATCGTGCAGATGCGGCGCCACCTGGTCACCATCAAGGGTGAATTCCCCGCGGAGCTCAACAAGCCCTTCAGCGGGATGGAGACCAACGGCAACCCCTGGAACTTGTCACGGATGGATCGCGCCAATTGGGCCGAGGGGCTGGACATCCCCACGCTCGCGGAGAACCCCAAGGCGGAGCTGGTCTACTTCGTCGGCTGCGCTGCCAGCTACGACGACCGCGCCAAGAAGATCGCGCGGGCCACGGCGCTCCTGCTCAAGCAGGCGAAGATAGATTTTGCCATCCTGGCGGAGGAGGAGACCTGCACCGGGGATCCGGCGCGCCGCGCCGGCAACGAGTTCTTGTTCATGTCGCTGGCGGAGACCAACGTGGCCACGCTCAACGGCTACCAAGAGCAGGGCGGCGTCAAGACCATCCTGACGACGTGCCCCCACGGCTACAACACCCTCGCCAACGAGTACCCGGATTTCGGGGGTAAGTACCAGGTGGTCCACCACACGGACTACCTCATGAGCCTCGTGGAACAGAAGAAGCTCGTGCCCACCGAGCGCCTCGAGTCGCGCATCGTGTATCACGATAGCTGCTACCTTGGCCGCTACAACGGCATCTACGACTCTCCGCGGGAGCTGCTCAAGGCCATCCCTGGCGTGGAGCTCGTGGAGCCCGAGGGCTGGAGCCGCAACAAGGCCATGTGCTGCGGCGCCGGCGGCGCTCAAATGTGGATGGAGGAGCAGAACAAGGACCGCGTGAACGTCAAGCGGACCAAGCAGCTGCTCGGGACGGGGGCCACCACCATCGCCACCGCCTGCCCGTACTGCATGACCATGCTCACCGACGGCATCAAGGATCAGGAGCGGGAGGCGGACGTCGACAACCTGGACGTCGTGGAATTGCTGGCCGCCGCCTGCATCAAGCCCGGCGCGGAGGCTAGCGCCGGCTGAGCCGCTGGCGCCGAGGCGGCGCTGGCTCTATGCTCGGGCGTCGTGCCCACCGTCTGGTCTCGCTGTCAGCCGCTCCCGCTCGAGGCGCCCCGTGATGAGGCGGGGCTCGTGGAGCCGGAGCGCGCGCCCAGCTACGAGTGCGACGGCTGCGGTGAGCGCGTCCCGGGCCACCCCGCGGGGGCGGGGCTGTTCATTTGGACGCGCGGTGACGAGGTGCGCTACGAGGAGCCCCCGCTGTGCGAGGGCTGCGCGGAGCGCCTCGGCCTGCTCGGGGAGCTGCACTTCGCGCACCTCGAGGACGACGAGGGCTGAGCCGGGTCCCTACTGCAGGTGCGGCGCCGAGGTGAAGGGGCTGGGCGGCTTGCGCACCAGCAGCTCACGGGCCGTCAACCTGAGCAGGCCGCTGAGCTCGGTGCTCGTGCTGACCTCCAGGAGCTGGACCCGGTTGCAGGTGCACACGAGCGGCTGGGTGAGCCAGGAGGGGGCGCCGGGGTTGAGCACCAGCGCGTGTCGCAGTCGAGGCCGCGCGAGCCACTGAGGAGCGCGGGCCAGCTCGAGCAGGGGCTCCGGCCAAGCCGGGCGGCGGGTGGCGAGCCGCAGCGCGTCGGCCTCGGTGAGCGCCGGATGCTGCAAGAGCTGGCGGATGACGAGGGGGTGCGGATCTCTGAGCAGCCGATCGAAGGCGCCGCGGCTGGGGCGGCGCGCCAGGCTGCGCCGCTCCCCGAGCGACAGCTCACGATCTTGGCTGTACGCGGGGACGGGGCGCTCGTCGAGCGAGAGCCCTGGCGTGGTGTCCTCCCCACCGAGCTGGACCAGCCGCTGGAGGCAGAGCAGCTGCCGGGCCTGCGCCTCCTCCAGCAGGGCGAGCCGGAGCGGGCTGGGGCCGAGCCCCGCGAGCAAGAGCGCCACCGAGAGGAGCGCCTCCTGGGCGCTCGGCTGCGCGGCCTCCGCCTGCTGACACAGACCGTCGAGCTCCTTGGCGAGCAGGCCGAGGCTCCGGCGGGCCGTGTAGTCATTCAGCCAGGCGACGCGCAGCCTGATCTCCGGCAGCGCCACGAGGGTGCGAATGAGCGCCGATCCCACCGGCATGGCGCTGGAGCTTAGCGCGAACGCTGGAGGCTGGCGAAGCCCTCGGCGGGGCCGCGCTTCCCTGCGGCGGGGCGCGAGCTAAGCTCCCAGGGTGCGCCTGCCGCTGCCGCCTCTCTTGGAACGCCTCGGCGCGAGCCTACGGCGCGGCACCGCGGGGGCGGAGCGCCGCACGGCCCTCGCGGTGCTGCTCGTCACCGTCCCTGTGGCCGCCCACCTGGCGCGCCCGGGGACCGCGAGCTGGCGCCTCACGGCGGCGGTGGCGGTGTCCGTCGCGGTGGGCGCGGTGGTGGGGTGGCGGCTGGTGGCGGCGCGCCGGTGGCGCTCCGCAGACTGGCTGCTGGCGCGGCTGCTCCCGGCGGGTCCCCGTGAGCGGGCGCAGCGCGCGGTGCGCTTGGCCATGGTGCAGCCGAGCTCGTCGGGGTGCTCACCGCAGCTCGCGCAGCTCCACCTGGAGCGGCAGCTCCAGCCGCTGGGCCCGGCGACGGTGGCGGCGCGCGCGCGCGTCTTCAACCGGCGTCAGGGCTGGACCTCCGTGGGCCTCTCGCTCGCGCTCCTGGCGCTGTGCGCGCCGAGCCCCTGGCGCGTCGTGGAGGGGCTGGATGTCCTGCTGGCGAGGGGCGGCGT
>CAUJEM010000134.1 GCA_963169915.1 Myxococcota bacterium | reverse complement strand
CCGGCCGCCCCCCCCCGTCCGCGCCGCGCCCCCCACTACGCCCCCCCCTCGCCGGCGCCCCCCCCGCCCGGCGCCCCGCGCCCGCCCCTCGGCGCGCGACCACGCGCCCACGTCCGCGTAGAGCTTGGCCAGATTGAACTCGAAGAGCGCCAGCAGGTCTCCCTGGCCCAGCGCCGCGGCGATCCGCTCTCCACGCCGGTAGAGCTCGAGCGCCTCGGCGTACTGTCCCCGCTGGTGGCGCGCCGTGCCCGCGTTGAGGCACCCTCGCGCGATCTGCTCCACCACGCCTCCCTGCTCGGCGACGGCGAGCGCGCGCTCGTAGCCCGCGAGCGCCGCGTCCACGTCCCCGGCGCGGAAGGCCACGATGCCCTGATACGACAGCAGCCGCACGAGCCGCCGCGGCGACGCGCGGCCCTGCTGCAGCGCCACGGCGCTGCCCAGGTAGGCGGCGGCGCGCTCATGCTCCGCGCCGTAGGAGGCCGCCACGCCCGCCACCTCGAGCAGCTCCGCGCGCGCCGCCGCCGGCAGCTCGAGCGCGAGCCCCGCCTCGGCGCAGCCGAGCGCCTCCGCCGAGCGCCCCAGGCGCAAGAGCGCCCGGGCGCGCGCCTCGAGCAGCGCTCCGCGCGGCTCCACAGCGCTGGGGACCGCCGCCGCCTCCAGCTCTGCCAGCGCCTCCGCGGCGCGGCCGAGGGTGGTGCGGCACGCAGCGCGGCGCGCCACCACGAGCGCGCGCTCACCCTCGCCGAGCCCCTCGAGCGCGAGCGCGTCGAGCAGCGCGAGCGCGCGCTCGGGCGCCCCCGCCTCCTCGAAGGCCTCCGCGAGCTCCAGCGCTTCGGCTGCGCTCGGTCGCGGCAGCGCGTGGTGACGCGCCTCGGCGTGTGCGAACGCCGCCCTGCGCCGCCGCATCGCCTCGGCGGTGTCCGCCTCACCCTGCTGCACGCGCGTGGCCAGCGCCTGCACGTCGCCGGGGTGGCCGCCGCTGCCGCGCAGCAGCGTCTCCGCCGCCTCCGCGATGCCCAGCTCCGCGGCCCAGGCCCTCACCGCTGCGTCACCGAGGGGCGCCAGGTCGAGCAGCAGCGCTGGCGCTGCCTCGGGGCGCCACCCGGGCGGCGCCGTGAGCAGCCACGCGCGCCGCGCCCCCGGCGGCGTCCCCTCGAGCGCCGCGCCGAGCAGCGCGCGGTCCTCCTCCGCGAGCCGCTCCACGTCGTCGAAGGCGACGACGAGGGGCTCCTCACTGGCGCTCAGCGCCGCGAGCAGCGCGCCGGGCTCGAGCTCCGACGGGAGCGGCGCCGCCTGCTCGAGCGCGCGCCCGAGCGTCGCCCTCAGCGCGCCCTCGCCTCGGCTCGCGAAGCCCTCGACCGTCCGCGCCTCGAGCGCCACGCGCCAGAGCAGCTCGCGCAGGAGCCGGCTGCGCCCGCTGCCCGGCTCACCACGCAGCACCACGAGGCGCGGCCCGGCGACGCCCGCCAGCGCCCCGCGCAGCGCCTCCAGCGCTCGCTCCAGCTCCTGCGCGCGGCCGTGGAGCTCAGCCGTGTCGCGCGAGCGTGCGTGCAGGTCATGGGCGCTCGCCCCCAGCGCCTCCGCGAGCTCTTCGGCGGACTGCGGGCGCGCGGCGGGGTGGCTGGCCGTGGCGCGCCGCATCAGCTCCAGCACCTCGCTGGGCCAGGGAGCGCCGGCCTGCGCGGCGCAGTGCTCCAGCAGCTTGCCGAAGGCGTACACGTCGCTCGGGGCGTCCGCGGGCGCGCCGAGCAGGCGCTCCGGCGCGAGCGCGCCGAGCGTGCCGTAGAGCCGCCCCCCCGAGTCCTCGCCGAAGCGCCGCGCACACGACAGATCGATGAGCGTGCCGCGCCCCTCGCTGACGAGCAGGTTGTCTGGCTTGACGTCTCCGTGCGCGATGCCGGCGCGGTGCAGCGCCGCCAGCGCGCAGGCCGCGTCCACCAGCGCGCGCCGGAGCTCCGGCCAGCGACGCCCCGGCGCTTCGCGCGCGAGCGGCGCTCCCGCGACGAGGTCCGCGGTGAAGTAGAAGCTGCGCTCACCGGCGTTGGGGAGCCCCTCTGGCAGCCGCGCGACCCCGAAGTCATGGACGCGCAGCAGCCGCGGGTGACGCAAGCCCAGCAGGCGCTGGTACTCCGCGCGGAGCTGCTCGAGCGCCTCCGGGCTCGGCGCGCTCACCAGCTTGAGCGCGCGCTCGACGCCGAGCGCCTCATCCCACGCCGCGTAGGCCGTGCCCAGCCCACCCTCCCCGAGCCGACGCTCGAGCCGGTAGCGCTGCGCCAAGAGCGGCCTCATCAATGGCTCACGTTATCAGAGACTGAGACAGATGAGACATTGATGAGACATCCCTTGAGACCAATTATCAGCAGCTTAGAGCCTGAACCCGTTGGCCCAACGATTGCAACCCAGGAAGGCAGCATGGCTCGAGCGCTCCGCCTCCTCCCTCTCACCGCACCCCTGTGGGTCACGGTGGCCTGCGTCGTGAGCCCGCAGCCCAGCCCCCCGGCGACGCCGGATCTGGAGGGGGACAAGCTCGGGCTCATCCTGACGGAGCTGGTCGCCTCCAGCATGGTGGGCTTCCGCGGTGAGCCAGGGGCCGTCCACCCGCCCGAAGGGCAGGTCCTCATCACCAACCTGGACGACACCCTGCAGCCCAGCGTGGCCAGCGTGCGCGCGGATGGAAGCTTCGACCTCGCCGTCCCCGGCCTGCCCGGGCAGCGCTTCCGCTTCCAGGCCAAGCTCGGCACGCAGCGCAGCGAGCCGGTCGATCTCACCGTCGATCCAGTGACCGGCCGCGTGGTGCGCGGCCCCTCCCCCACGGCCTGCCTCGGCCTCACGCCGCCGCGCTGGGCGCACTTCGAGGCGCCGGGGACCGCGCGCGCGCTCGTCATCGAGAACCGCTGCGGCGCGCCGGTGACGTTCGAGGCGCCGCGCCTGCGCCGCGGACGCGCCGGCTTCAGCGTCTCACCCACCGCGGGCGGCAGCCTGCCCACCGGGGCCGTGACCACGCTCACGCTCACGCTCGAGGGCGGCGCGGAGCCCGAAGACGTCCTGCTGTTCACCACCACCGCCCCCAACGCGGAGACCTACGCCATCACCCTCACCGACGACCGTCGCTAAAGGAACCCCCCCATGACCCACTTCAAGCATCTGTTCATCCTCTTGCCCTTCACCCTCTTCGCCTGCAACGGCATGGTCAGCGACGACGAGAGCGCCGGCATGACCAAGGCGCAGGCTCGCGAGCTGGGCGGCGTCGACCGCCAAGGCAAGGACCTCTGCGCCTCCCATGGCTGGTACGACGACGGCTCGTGCGACGACTTCTGCGTCGTCCGCGACGGCGACTGCCCCGTCTCGAACGAGTGCCCCAGCTCCGAAGCTCCTGGCGTGCACTACATCGGTGAGCCCGGCAGCTACCAGACCTGCCTGACCGCCCTGTGGTCCTGCGACGAGGGGCAGGTGCCCTTCGACTCCCCCGAGTGTGGCTGCGGCTGCATCGACACCACGCCGGGCCAGGCCTGCGGCGGCCTGCGCGGAGCGCAGTGCGACGAGGGCTCCTTCTGCGACTATGCCCCGAGCGCGCGCTGTGGCGCCGCCGATCAGATGGGCACCTGCCAGGTCAAGCCCGAGGCCTGCCCGGAGATCTACAGCCCCGTCTGCGGCTGCGACGGCCAGACCTACTCCAACGACTGCGACGCCCACGCGGCGGGCGTGTCGGTGCTCTCGAGCGGGAGCTGCGAGGAGGAGACGCCCCGCGCCTGTGGCGGCTTCGCCGGGCTCCGCTGCAGCGACAGCGAGTTCTGCAGCTACGCCGTCGGCGAGCAGTGCGGCGCCGCCGATCAGATGGGCCGCTGCGAGACCCGGCCCGAGGCCTGCGCCGCCTACATCGACCCGGTGTGCGGCTGTGACGGGAAGACCTACTCCAACGAGTGCGAGGCCAACGCCGCCGGCACGTCCCTCGTCCACCGCGGCGCCTGCGCCGAGGCGCCGTAACGTCACCGCCCCCCGCGGCGGGTCCGCGGCTCCCCGAGCCGTGCGCCATCACTCAGCATGATGGCGCACGGGCCGCGGCTCGTCGCCGCGGCCACTTCCGTCCGCTCGAGCGGCGCTTCGCAGTCCGCAGCGCGACGGCGATCTGCTAGGCGCAAAAGCATGGCACCAAGGCCGAGGATGCTCCTCGCCGCCGTCGGGCTCGCCTGCTGTTTTGCGGCGTGCTCGTCGAGCGAGGAGGGGGGCGGGGGCGCTACCGCGGGCAGCGCGGGGAGCGGCGGAGCAGGCGCCAACAACGCCCTCGACGCCAGTGCGGGCAGCGGGGCGCTCGGAGGCAGCGCAGCCGTGTCTGGAACCGGCGGCATCGGCGGGTCTGCGGGCGCGGGCGGCAGCAGCGGCAGCGCGACGGGTGGCGCCGCGGGCGGCGGCGGGGCCTCGGGCGCGGGCGGCAGCGGTGGCGCGTGCATGAGCGCTGGGCGATCCATGCAGCGGACTGCCCTGCTGTGGCGGCGGCTTCTGTCACCCCTCCTCCGTCCAATGCGTGACCTGCCTCGAGCTCGGCGCTCCCTGCTCGGCGACGCATCCGTGCTGCGACGGCACCTGCAACGACGCGAAGTGCAGCACGTGCCGTCCCGCGGCCTCCCCCTGCGCCAGCGATCGAGACTGCTGCGCTGGCCACTGCAACGCCAGCCTGCGCTGCGGCGCCGAAGGCTGCGGTCTCGTCGGGGCGGTCTGCCGCCAGGATGACGACTGCTGCTCGCGACGCTGCCACACCGGGTTCGGAACGTGCTCCGGTTGCGCCTCCAACGGCTCGACCTGCACCAGCAACACCCAGGTATCCGTCCGCCCGACCGTACCCCTACGCCACCCTTGCATGGGTGGCGTCACTGTGCAGGCGGGGACCGCGATCAGGCCGGCGCAGTGGGCGTGACCGCTCGCGCGCTGGCCTCGTGCGCGGCTCTCCACGCGGCTGGCACCAGCGCGGTCAGCGCGTGCCGGGTAACCTCTCCCCGAGCCAGACGAGGGAGG
>CAUJEM010000133.1 GCA_963169915.1 Myxococcota bacterium | reverse complement strand
CGTCTGCGCATCCGCGGGGTCGACGATGTCCGTGATGAAGGCGCCGGAGAAGGTGACGAGCTCCCAGCGGTAACTGAGCCCGAAGATCATCCGCTGACGCTCGAGGCGCGCCTTCTGGAACACGACGTTGTTGTTGAAATCCATGGAGCTGCCGCCACGGCAGACGGGCTGCCCGGTGGCCACGCCGTCACGGCCGCTCGTGCCAGGGATGTTGGTGCCCGCGTAGTTGCAGTGCTGCAGCGCGTCCGTGGCGGGGGTCAGATCGATGAGGCCGGAGTCCGCGTAGACCCAGAGGTACTGGTAGCCTACGAAGGGGGTGAGCACCGAGCTGTCCGCGATGGGCAGGGGCTTGGAGATTTGGCCGTCCACGCCGGCGACGGTGAGCTGCACCTGAGGGGTGCCCGTGATGGTGCGCACCGCGCCGCCGACCGCGACGTCGGGCAAGATCCCCGGCAGGCCTTGGCGGAAGCCCTCGAGCAGGCTGAGCCGCACGTCCGCGCCGCCGCTGATGATGGAGGTCTGCGGCATGAAGCCGAGCTGCGAGCTGAGCTCCAACCCGAAGCCGAAGCTCTTGGCAAACTTCAGCGAGTAGAGCTGGAGCATGCTGGCGGGGTTGGTGTTGCGGATCGTCGCGGAGTTGGTGTTCGAGTCCACCACGCCCTGCGTGCCGAGCTTCCAGTACGCCGCGCCTTCGTCGATTTCCGTGATCTGGGCCTCGAGCGAGAGATGAAAGCCGCCGAGGCCCGTGGTGCGCGCGGTGTGCATGGCGGACGGCGCGATGGCCATGGCGTACTGGCTCATCAGCCGCTTGAAGGCGATGTTGTCCGGGCGACAGCGCCCGCCGTCCACGCCGACGTTGATGGCGCCGAAGGGCCCACCACCGCTATGGCAACCGGGGTCGAGCACCAAGCGCTCGACGGAGGGGTCCATGGGCTCCGCCAGCGCTGCGCTCGTGGACAGTAGAACCGCCAGTGCACTGGCACCCAAGGCAGCAATGATTCGTGCCAGCTTCACGGTGGTGCTAACTCCAACGGGGCCGAGGCTATCGGGCGGCCACCCAAGCCGTCAAGGACGACGATGGCTCGGCGGCCTAGCCGCGTGACGAAGCCGATGACCTCCGACGAGCAGTGGGCGAGCAGACTCCGGGGTCGACCCCTGACGCGACCGTTCCAGATCGTGCTGGTAGAGCCGGAGATCCCCCCGAATACCGGCAATATCGCGCGGCTCTGCGCCGCTACCGGGTCGGGCCTGCACCTGGTGGGGGAGCTGGGCTTCCGGATCGACGAGCGCGCCGTTCGGCGCGCGGGCCTCGACTACTGGCACCTCGTCCAGGTGTCGACCCACCCGGATCTCGACGCGGCCGAGCAGGCGTTGGGGGTCGCGGCCGCGCGGACCTGGTGGCTGAGCGGCAAGGCGAAGCGAAGCTACCTGAGCGCGGACTTCCGGCCGGGCGACGCCCTGGTCTTCGGCAGAGAGAGCGTGGGGCTGCCGGAGCCGCTGCTCGAGGGCAAGGGGGAACAAGTCATCGGCATCCCCACGCTCGGCGCCGTGCGCTCGCTCAACCTCGCCAACGCCGTCTCCATCACCCTCTTCGAGGCGCTGCGCCAGGTGGGCGCCCTCGCTTAGGCGCTAGCGCTTCCGAAATCTGTCGAAGAGGCTCGCCTTCTTCTCGCCGGGCTCGGTGCTGGTGGTGGCCTTGCTGCTCCGCATCTCATGCAGCCGCAGCTCACGCTGGGCCTCGATGTGCTGCGGCCTCAGCGCCACGACCTTCTTGAAGGTGCTGATGGCCTCCGCCGGCTTGCCGGCGCGCTGCAAGAGCTGCCCGTACCAGTAGAGCAGCTTCGGCTGCTGCGGCTCCTGGGACACGATCCGTCGGCAGGCGCCGAGCCACTGAGAGAACTGCTCGGGGCTCGGAGCGGGGCGCCGCTGTGAGGCGAGCCAGGCGTGAAACACCACGTACTCTCCCTGAGTAGGGTCGCCCTCCATGGCCTGCTGCGCGGCCTCGATGGCCTGGTCGAGCTGCTGGCGCTTGGCGTGCACCTCGGCGCGCTGATACGCCGCGACGGCGGCCAGCACGCGCTGCACTTGCTCCTCACCGCCCTCCCCCGCGCGCGCGTCCTCCAGCAGATGATCGTACTCACGGCGCCCCTCGACGCTGGAGAGGGTGGTGAAGGCCTCGTTGATCCGCGCGAACACGCGCGTGGCCAGCTCTTTCAGCTCTGGGGTCCCCACCGCCACGCGGTCCGGGTGGTAGCGCTTGGCGAGCGTAAAGAACGCCGCTTGGATGCGGTCCGGGCTCGCGTCGCTCGGCACCCCGAGCACCCCGTAGTGGCTCTTGCCGGCCTGCTCTGCGAGCAGGCGATGGAGCTCTTCCTCGCGCTCCTGCGCGGGCAAGCCGCCTCGTGCTGGAGCCCCGGGGGCCGCCTCGGGCGGCGCTGAGCCGGCCTCCGCGGCGGGCCGCGCCGGGGCGGCCGGGCTCGCGCCCGGCTCGGCCGGCGCGGGCCTCACCGGGGCCGCCGCGGGCGTCGGGGTGCGCGGGGTGGCGTCCGTGGTGGCGGGGGCCTCGACGCCGCGCGGCGGCTGGGGGTGGCCGTCGAGCTCCAGCGCGCGGGTGAGGGCGAGCGTGTAGACGAGGCGCCGCACGA
>CAUJEM010000132.1 GCA_963169915.1 Myxococcota bacterium | reverse complement strand
AGAGAGGACAGCCTTGCAGCTTCGTTCCTTCGGGCTCTCGCAACCCCGCGACCTGCACGTGCGCGGCGTGATGGCCTCCGCGCTCTGCCCGGACGTGCTGGGGCAGAGCCTCGTGCGCGCGCTCGTGGCTCTGCGCGACGGCGTACAGGCGGACGACGTAGAGCTGTTCCTCGCGGAGCCCGCGGGCGGGCACTTGCTGCTCGTCGCCTGCATCGGCCGCCATCGCGACAGCCTACGCACGCAAGTGCGCTTCAAGCCAGGCTTGGGCTATCCCGGCATCGTGACGAGCACCAAGCGCGCCTTGGTCGAGCAGGACGCGGCGGCGGACCACCGGTTCCTGCGGACGGCCGCTGCTCAGGACGGCGTCCGCACGGTGGTCGCCGTCCCGCTGCGCTCCCCCAGCGGACCCCTGGGCTCGCTCCACTTGGCGTGGAGCTCCTCGCACGACCAAGAGCGGCTCGTGCCCTTGCTCGAGCGCGCCGCCGTGCTCATCGGGACGACGGTGCGCGCCGGGCTCGCCGCGGGCCGTGAGCGTGTCCGTGAGCTGTCGGCGGACCCGGCCGATGCGGCCAGCTTGTGGCCGCGCTTCATGGAGCTGCTGCGGCAGACGGCCGGCGCCAAGCACGCCACGCTGCTCGTCCCGCGCGCTTCCGGCGACGTGGAGGTGGTGGGCGCCAGCAGTGAAGAGGCGGCGAGCGCGTGCCAGGGCCACCTGGGGCGCTGCAGGCTCCTCCCGCGAGGGCACGCCGCGGTGGTGGGTCAGCGCGAGGGCGCCAATGACCCTTGTCCAGCGGCGCGCGGGCTCAAGGGGGTGCGCTGCTGCGTGCCCATCATCAGTGAGGGGCAGCTCCGCGCGGCGGCCTTGCTGGACTACGGCAAGCGCTCACCGTCGCTCCCCACGAGCGCGCTCATCCCGTTGCTGGCGATGGCGCAGGAGGCCGCGACCCTCGCGCCACCGGAGCAGGTCGCCGCCGCCGCCGTCGCCAGCGCTCCGGCCAAGCTCGAGCTGCGCTGCCTCGGGAGCTTCAGCGTGCGGCGCGACGGCGAGCTGCTCGGGCCGGAGGCGTTCACTCGTCGCAAGGCGCTCGGCTTGCTCAAGATCTTGGCGCTGCACGGCGGGCGCCGCATCCACCGTGAGCGGTTGATGGAGTGGCTCTGGCCGGACTCGGCGCCGGAGTCCGCGCTCAATTCACTGCACGTGGCGATGCACGCGCTCCGCGCGGCGCTGGAGCCGCGCGGAGCGCGCGGGCGACGCTGGCATTTCGTGCACAGCGTGGAGGAGGACTGGGTGCTCGAGCTCGAGGGTGTCAGCTTGGACCTCGTGCAGTATCGACAGCAGCTCGCCACGGCCCGCGCGGCGCTCGTCGAGGGCGACCCCGCGCGGGCGGTCCAGGCCTTCGAGGCGGCGACGGCGCTCTACGCGGGGCCGCTGTTCGCGGAGGCCCCGTACGACGACTGGTGCGTCGCGGAGCGGCACGAGCTGCACGCGCAGCAGCTCGACGCGCTCTCCTCCCTGGCTGGGCTCCGGCACCAGGCCGGGGCGCACGAAGCGGCCGTGGACGCCTTGCGCCAGGGGTTGCGGCTCGAGCCGCTGCACCAAGACTTCGCGCAGCAGCTGTTCGAGGTCTTACTGGACGCCGGCCGCCCCGCGGAGGCCGCGCGGGAGTACGCGGAGTACGAGCAGCAGCTGCTCGAGCACTACGGTAGCCGCCCACCGCTCACGCTGCGGCGCTTCGCGGAGCGGCTCGGGCTGCGTGCGTAGTGTGGCAGCGCGGCGGCGGCCCGTGTAAGTGCCCGGTAAGTGCGATGCGCCATGCTCAGCGCCGCCAAGCACCGGGAAATACGATGGGCGTAGGCTACGACGCCGGTCCGCCGGCCAGGTACTTCCAAGGCTCGGAGCGCCGCGCTGGCGCAGGGCCAACTTCTGCCTTAGGAGGCGAGCATGAGTGACGCTGCGCAGGTCCGCGGGCTCCTGCTCGCTGGGGGCCGCTCACGTCGCATGGGGCAGGACAAGCGGCTGCTGTCCATCGACGGGGAGCCGCTCATCGTCCGCGTGCACCGCGCGCTCAGCGAGGCCTTCGGGGCCCCGTGGGTGCTCGTGCGGGAGGAGGCGGACGCCCAGCTCCTGCGGCCCCTGCTCGGGGAGGGCGCCACCTTCTTGCTCGACGCGGAGCCCTCGGCGGGCCCGCTCTCGGCGGTGGCGGACGCCCTCGACCAGCTCGACCGGGGCTGTGCCTTCCTCCTAGCGACGGATCTGCCCGGCGTCAGCTCCCAGTTCCTGCGGCGCTTCGACGCCCTCCGTCGCGGGCTGCCCACCGCGCCGGACGCGCTCATCGCCACCACGGCGGGCCGCCTGCAGGTGATGAGCGCCTTTTATCGCCCGCGCATCGCTGCCGCCTTGCGCGACTCCGTGCGCTGGGGCCAGCATTGCATGGTGCAGAGCATCCGGCAGGCGAGCATCGACGTGCACTACCTCAGCGAGGAGGAGGTCGCCGAGCTTGGCGGTGAGGCCCCCTTCGAGAACCTCAACACGCCAGCGGACCACGCGCGCTACCTGGAGACCCGGGTGCATGCCGGCTGAGGCGCCAGGGCCCGAGCGGCGCGCCGTCTTCGACTCCTGCGGCCGCCTGGTCAAGAGCCTGCGCGTCTCCGTGACGGACCGCTGCAACCTGCGCTGCACCTACTGCTTGCCGAGCGGCAGCACGGGCTTTCGTCAGCGTGAGGAGCTGCTCGGCTTCGACGAGATCGTGCGCGTGGTCCGCTGCGCGGCGGAGCTCGGCATCGACCGCGTGAGGATCACGGGGGGAGAGCCCTTGGTGCGCCACGGCGTGCCGGGGCTCATCGCGCGCTTGAAGCGCGAGACGCGCGTGGCGGAGGTGGCGCTCACCACCAACGGCGTGCTGCTCGGGCGCCACGTGGACGCGCTGGTGGAGGCGGGGCTCGATCGCCTCACGGTGAGCGCGGACTCGCTGCGCCCGGAGCGCTACCACTCCATCACGGGGCTGGATCTGATGGACGACGTGTGGGCCGGGATCCGACGCGCCGCGAAGGCCGGGCTGCGCCCCCTGAAGATCAACGTGCTCGTGCTCAAGGGCGTCAACGACGACGAGATCGACACCTGGGCGGAGCTGACGCGGCAGCATGATCTGGTGGTGCGCTTCTTGGAGCTGATGCCCATCGGTGAGGGCGCCGCGGGAGAGCTGGCGGGTCGCTACGTCAACCTCACGGACGTGCGGCGGCGCTTGGAGGCAGAGCTGTCCATCGAGCCCGTCCCCGGCCCTGGCGGCAACGGCCCCGCCCGCTACTGGCGCCTCCCTGATGGCGCGGGCGTGCTGGGCTTCATCACGCCGCTGTCAGAGCACTACTGCGACACCTGCTCGCGCTTTCGGCTGACGGCGACGGGGGAGCTGCGCCCCTGCCTCGCGCACGAGCTGAGCGTGCCGCTGACGGAGGCCATCGCGGCCCGGGATGATCTGCAAATCAAGGCGGGGTTTCTCCAAGCCGCCGCGCTCAAGCCCGCCGGCCATGGCTGGAACGAAGGTCAAGTCACCAAGATTAGAATGAGCAACATCGGCGGTTGAAGCATGCACATCCGAGTGGAACTCTACGGCGTCCTCAAGTCGCTGGCGCAGACGCACGAGCTTGGCCTGGAGCTGGGGGAGGGGGAGGTCACCGTGAGGGACGTCCTGCGGGAGCTGGGCGAGCGGCTCGGCTTGGCGGAGGCCACGCTGAGCAGCGTGGCCGCGGCGGTGGGTGAAGAGATGGTCGCGCGCTCGCACCGGCTCACCGAGGGGCAGACGGTGCTGCTGCTCCCGCCCGTGAGCGGAGGCTAGCGTGCCGGTCCACTTGACGAGCGAGCCGCTGGAGCTGACGGCGCTCCTGGCGGAGACGGAGGAGCCCGCCGCTGGGGCGCTGGCCATCTTCGTGGGCACGGTGCGTGACGAGAACGAGGGGCGCCGGGTCACCGGCATCACCTACGAGGCGCAGCCCGCGCTCGCGAGCCGGGCGCTGGCCGCCATCGAGCAGGAGGCGCTCGCGCGCTTTCGGATCCAGCGCTGCCGGCTGGTGCACCGCACGGGGACGCTGGCGGTGGGGGAGGCCAGCGTCGTCATCGTGGTGCGCTCCGCGCACCGGGACGAGGCCTTCCAGGCGCTGCGCTACGCCATCGAGGAGCTGAAGGCGCGGGTGCCGGTCTGGAAAGAGGAGCACTATGAGGATGGGCGCAGCGCCTACCTCGAGGGGGTGCCGCTCGTGACCGAGAAAGAACGCCTGGAATGAAAGACGTCAGCCACAAAATCGACACCTACCGCGAGGCCGAGGCGGAGGCGCTGCTCACCATGCCCGCCGAGGCGCAGCGGCTCCTGCGCGAGCGCAGGCTGGAGAAGGGCGACGCCCTGGAGATCGCGCGCATGGCCGGCATCATGGCCGCCAAGCGCACGCACGAGCTCATCCCCTTCTGCCATGGGCTCGCCATCAGCCAGGCGGAGGTGCGCTACCAGTTCGAGCCGGAGGGCGTGCGCGTGCGCACGGTGGTGCGGACGCTGGCGCCCACGGGCGTAGAGATGGAGGCGCTCACCGGCGCCAGCCTGGCGGCGCTCACCCTCTACGACATGCTCAAGCCCCACACCACGGAGCTGGAGCTGCGCGAGGTGAAGCTGCTCGCCAAGTCCGGGGGTAAGAGTGATTTCTCGCAGCAGCTCGAGCCCAAGGTGCGCGTGGGCGTCATCGTCACGGGGCGCGTGAAGGACACGGCGCTGCAGGAGGTCACCCGCGGGCTGGAGGCCTCGCCCAGCGTGGCGCTGCTGGGCGCCGCGGAGCGCGTGGGCCAGGCGGAGCAGCTCCGCGCGGCGCTCACCGGCCTCTTGGAGCGCGGCGCCGAGCTGATCATCACGGTGGGCGGCACCGGCCTCGGCGCGGACGACTTCACGGTCGAGACCGTGGGCCCGCTGCTCACGCGGGAGCTGCCGGGCGTCATGGAGGCGGCGCGCGCCTATGGGCAGCGCCGCACGCCGTACGCCATGCTCTCGCGCGGCGTGGCGGGCATGGTGGGCAGCGCGCTGGTGGTCACGTTTCCCGGCAGCACGCGCGGCGCGCGAGAGACCTATCAGGCGCTCTTCCCTGCCTTGCTGCACATCATCGCCACGCAGCGCCGGAGCGGGGGATGAAGCAGTCCGTCTCGGTCGAGGAGGCGCGCAGGCTCGTCTTGGAGGGCGTCGCGCCGCTCGGCACGGAGGAGGTGGAGCTCGAGCAGGCGCTCGGGCGGGTGCTCGCGCGTGCGCTCTCCGCGCCCTACTCGCTCCCGCCGCTGGACAACACGGCGATGGACGGCTTCGCGGTGCGCGCGGGGGACGTCCAGGGCGCGAGCCCTGAGCACCCCGTGCGGCTGGAGGTCATCGAGGACGTGCCGGCGGGCCACCTGCCGCGGCGACCGCTCGGGCCGGGGCAAGCCACGCGCATCATGACCGGCGCGCCGCTGCCCGAGGGCGCCGACGCCATCGTGAAGGTCGAAGACACGCGCGCGGAGGGGCGCCACGTGGAGCTGCGCCAGCCCGTCACGCTGGGGGAGCACGTGCGGCGCGCGGGCGAGGACGTCACGCAGGGGGAGACGGCGCTCGAGGCTGGCGCCGTCTTGTCGCCAGGCGCCATCGCCATGCTGGCCAGCCTGGGCCAGGAGCGCGCGCTGGTGGTGCGCCGTCCGCGCGTCGCCATCGTGGCCACGGGGGATGAGCTGATGGCGCTCGGGGAGCCGCGTCGCCCCGGCGCCATCTACGCCTCCAACCCCTACGCCATCGCCGCGCAGGTGGCGGAGTGCGGCGCCGTGCCCGTGGTGATGGGCGTGGTCCGTGACGACGCGCGCGCCATCGAGGAGCGGCTGCGCGCGGCGCTGAGCTGCGATGTGCTCGTCTCCACGGGCGGCGTCTCGGTGGGAGACTACGACTTCGTCAAGGACGTGCTGCGCGCGCTGGGCGGCAGCATGACCTTCTGGCGCGTGAAGATGAAGCCCGGGCACCCGCTGGCCTTCGGTCGGCTCGAGGGCAAGGCCACCTTCGGCCTGCCGGGCAACCCCGTCTCCTGCATGGTGTCCTTCGAGCAGTTCGTGAGGCCGGCGCTGCTGAAGATGCTCGGCCACGCCCGGCTCTTGCGCCCGCGCGTCTCCGCCCGGCTCACGTCGGCGGTGGAGCACAAGCCCGGGCGCACCTCGTTCGTGCGCGTGGTGGTCGAGCGCACGAACGAGGGCTACGCGGCGCGCCCCACCGGCACCCAGTCGAGCGGCGCCCTCTCCTCCATGGTGAAGGCCAACGGCCTGCTCGTCCTCTCCCCCGAGCGCGCCCAGCTCGACGTGGGAGAGCTCGGGGAGGTGGAGATCCTGAGCCTGGACTTCTGGCAACGCTGAGGGAAAGCGGGCTACTTCACCCCTCGCATCCGGCGGTAGGCTCCTTGCCGCACGAGCCCACCCCGAGCGCTGTGCCTCCGCCGAGCCCGGCAGACGGCCTCGCCGCGCGCCCATGGCCGCCGCGGGCGGTGACGTGGCGGCTTCGCTGGTCGACCACGATGTCGAACGGGCGGCTGCCCGAGGCCATGCCGTGTTCGACGGGGGCGGTGGTGCGAGCGCTGCGATGCGCTTCGTTGGTTGGAGGTGGGGCCGGGGGGCGCGTGCATCGCGGCGCAGGAGCGCGTAGGCTGAGGAGCGATGGGCGTCGCGTTCTGGGTTGCCGCGCTGGGGGGGCTCGCGCTGAGCGCGTGTGGGCGGGGCGGCGCCACGCCGCCGCGCCCTGCCACGAGCGCCGAGCCGCTGGCGGCCGGCTCGAGGGCGATGCCGCCGCCGGCCCCGGAGGCCTCCGGGGCGACCAGGCCGTCGGCGCCGCCCACCCCCGTGCAGCCCGCGCAGCGGCTCTCGCGGCGCCCGGTGCTCGCGCTGTACGCCGTGAACCCTTGGGCCATGGTGCTCGGCGCGGACGTGCCCTCGCTCGTCGTGTACGAAGACGGCAGCGCCATCGCAGCGCGCCCACCCGCCGCCGACGCCAAGCGGGCCAGGCTGGTGGAGGGTCGGCTGCCCGGCTGGCCGGAGCTGCGTCAGCGGCTCAGGCAGGCGCTCGAGCCCGTCCCCACGCACACGACGGTCTGGGGAGCGACCGACCAACCGACGACGCTCGTCTTGATGGACGTGGGGGCAGGCTGGCTGCGCCGCAGCGTCTACGGTGGCCTGCGCGACTGTCGCCCGGCCCAGCCCGCGCCGATGCAGCCGGTGCCGCCCGGCTTCGAGCTGGCGTGTCGGCTGCTCACGGACGTGAAGCTCGACGCCGAGCAGGACTACACGCCGGAGTGGACGGAGGTCCTGCTCTGGGGCTACGCGCACTCGCCGGAGGTGCCCGCGCCCTGGCCGTCCGGGGTACCCTCCCCGCCGCCGGTCGAGCCCCCCAAGGAGGGCGTCGTGCGGCACCTCGTCCAGACCTCACGGCTTGGGCCCTTGGAGCAGCTCCTCGCCTCGCTGAAGCCGCGCCAAGCGGTGCTGCTGCACGGCGCGAAGTGGTCCGTGGCGCTGCGCGTGTCGCTCCCCGGCGACGCCTACCTCAGGGACGTCAACCGCGCCACCGCCCTCGCCGCCGCGCGCTAGACGCCGCTCCGGCGGGGGCTCCAGCAGAGGGGCCCTACGAATCGCCGACGCGGCGTGCTTAGCATGGACGCATGCCCGAGCTGTCCCACCACCTGCGTGGCCGTCACCCTTCGCCCATCCGCACGGCGCAGATCATCGCGCTCCAGCGGCCGGACCGCGACGAGCTGGTCATCGTCAACCTCGCCATCGGCAACGTGAGCCTGCCCGCACACCCCGCGCTCACCGAGCGGCTGGAGGCGCTCGGTCGCGGGGACAGCCCCTTTGCCGGCGGCGTCGTGAAGTACACGCCCACGGTCGGGCTCGACGAGACGCGCCGCGCGTTCCTCAACGTCATCGCGTCGGCGGGAGCGGACGTGAGCGGGCTCGAGGTGCTCGTGACCGACGGTGGTTCCATGGCGATGGAGCTGATGTTGCTCGGCGTCTGTGGGCCCAGCTCCAGCCGCCCGCTGCTCATGCTGGATCCTAGCTACAGCAACTACGCGGACATGGCGCGCCGCATCGGCGCGCGCACGGTGGCGGCGACGCGCCGGCTGGGCCCTGACGGGAGCTACGGGCTCCCCAGCGTGCCGGAGCTGGAGGCCCTCATCGAGCGCGAGCGCCCCACGGGCTTGCTCGTCATCCCGGCGGACAACCCCACCGGTCAGTTCCTCGACCGCGCGCGCCTCATCGAGCTGGCGCGCCTCGCGGTGAAGCATGATCTGTGGCTCATCAGCGACGAGGCCTACCGTCAGCTCAACTACGCTGGGCAGGCGCCCAGCAGCGTCTGGAGCCTGACCGAGCAGGAGGTCCCGGGGCTGCGCGGGCGCCGCATCGGCATCGAGACGGTGAGCAAGGTGTTCAACGCCTGCGGGCTCCGCATCGGCGCGCTGGTGACGGATCATCCAGAGCTGCACCAGCGCACCGTCGCGGAGTACACCGCCAACCTGTGCGCCAACGCGGTGGGCCAGTGGGTCTTCGGTGCGCTGGCGCACCTGTCGCACGAGCAGCTCGCGGGCTGGTACGAGCAGCAGCGGACGTATTATCGCGGACTGCTCGAGGACACCACGCGCGCGCTGACCGAGGCCGTCCCGGGGCTGCTCGTCTCCAGCCCGCAGGCCTCGCTCTACAGCGTGCTGGATCTGAGCGGCGTGCACGGGGGACGCGGCGTGGACGCGGCCGGCTTCGTGCGGTACTGCGCGGAGCGCGGCAGAGTGGAGCATGAGGGCCGGCCGCACACCCTGCTGCTGGCGCCCATGACGGGCTTTCAGGCGGGGGCGCCGGACCCTGCCGCGCAGCAGCAGCTACGGCTCGCCTACGTGGAGCCGCCGGAGGTGCTGCAGAAGGTGCCGCGCCTGCTCGCCGCCTTGCTCGAGGCCTACGTGCGGCAGTGAGCCCGAGGGCCTCTGCGCGGGGCGCTGACGCCCTCGGGGGGCGGCTCCACGAGGGTGGGGCGCGCCGAGGGACAGGGCCTCAGCCGGGCGTGATGGGCGTCGTGGGGTAGTCCGCGCGCTCGCGGGCGCCCCGCTCGATGGCGGCCATCAGGCCGAGCGCCAGGTGCTCCTGGTACGGCCGCGCGGCGACGAGCGTGCCGACGGGCAGGCCGCGGCTCTCGGCGTCGACCCGCGCCGCGAGCTTGTCGAAGCGCTGCTGGCCAGCGCGGCCGGAGGTCTCCCCGGGGCGCACGCGCGTGACCGGGACCACGCCGCTCGGGAAGCCGAGGGCGTTCCAAACGAAGGTGTAGCTCGACGCCACCGCGAGATCCTTCGAGCCACCGAGCGGGAAGGCGGGGGTGGCGAGCGGCGGCGCCAGGAAGGCGTCGATGCCCTCGCGCTCCATCAGGTCATACACCTGGGAGGTGAGCCCGCGCAGGGCGTAGACGCGCTCGTAGAGGTCGCTGACGCGCCGCTCGCCAGTGGTGCGGAGCACCTCGGCCGTGCTCAGCTCGCCGAGGAGCGTCGCGGTGCTGGCGGCCGCCGAGCGGACCGCCCCGGGGAGCTTGCCCAGCGTGAGCAAGGAGGCCAGCAGCGGATCCACCTCACCGCCGTCGAGCTGGTGCGCGAGGGTGCGCGCGCCGTCAGCGCTCATCACGGCGAGGAACTGCAGCGCGATGTCCCGTAGCTGCTCCGGGCGGCGCTGGACGACCACGCAGCCGGCGTCCGCGAGGTGCTCGGCTGCCTCGCGCGTGGCGCGCCGCACCGCGGGTGAGGCCTCCATGAAGCCGTCGTCCACCCACCACCAGACGCGCAGCCCAGCGACGCTCTCCGGGGGAGCCGGCGCGGGCAGCGGCGGCACGCGAGGATCGAGCTGGTGGGCGCGCACCGGATCGATGGCCTGCCAGGCGAGCGTCAAATCTTCCATGCTCCGAGCCATGGGGCCACAGGTGGCGCGCACCGTCTCTTGACCGGGGATCCCGGGCGTGATGCCGCGCATGGGCCAGCGCAGCACCGTGGGGGCGAGGCCGCACAGGCCGGAGAAGTGGGCAGGCCCACGGATGCTGCCGGCGATGTCCGTGCCGAAGCCGAGCGGCGTCAGGCCAGCGGCGAGCGCCGCGGCCTCCCCGCCGGAGGAGCCGCCGGGGGTGTGCTCGAGCGAGAAGGGGTTGCGCGTCTCGCCGAACACGGGGTTGCGTGTCTCAGCGTAGATCATCCCCTGAGAGACGTTGGTGCGACCGAGGACCACCGCGCCGGCCTCTCGGAGCAGCTTCACGAGCACGGCGTCGTCCGGGGCGCGGTGGTGCCGACGCGCGGTGAACCCGACGGTGGTGCCCTCGCCCTTCCAGTCGAAGCACTCCTTCACCGTGATGGGGAGCCCGTGCAGCGGACCGAGCTGGGTGGCCTGGCGGCGCTCCAGGTCGCGGTGGCGCGCCTCGAGCAGCGCCGCCTCTCGCCGGACGTGGGTGAAGGCGTTCAGCTTCCCGTCGAGGGCGTCGATGCGCTCGAGGTAGGCCTGAGTCAAGGCTTCGGAGCTGGTGGTGCGGGCGGCGAGCCGACGGAGGCACTCCGCCGCGGACCACGTCCAAGAGTCGGGGTTGGGCACGGGGCAAATCAGAGGGCCGTCCGCGCCGTGGCGTCAAGGGCGCGGCGCGCCCACGAGCGCGGCTGCCCCTGGCGTGCGGTGGGACGGCGCGGCCCCGCGCGCGGCGGTCGCTCGTGGCGGCGCCGCAGGGCGAGGCTCGACGCGAGGGAGGCCCCGCGGCATGGTGCCCTGGATGCGAGGCAAGACGTGCCTGGTGACGGGCGCCAACTCCGGAATCGGGCTCGAGACGGCGCGCGGCTTGGCCCAGCGCGGCGCGCGCGTGGTGCTGCTCTGCCGCGACGAGGCGCGCGGCCGCGCGGCGCTCGAGCAGCTCCGGAGCGCGACGGGCAGCGCGGCGCTCGAGCTGGTGCGGCTGGATCTCGCGAGCCTCACCTCCGTGCGGCAGGCGGCGGAGCAGGTGCTCGAGCGCTGCCCGGAGATCCACGTGCTCGTCAACAACGCGGGGCTGGTGCTGGGCGAGCGGACGGAGACGTTGGACGGCTTCGAGTCCACCTTCGCCATCAACCACCTGGGGCCCTTTCTGCTCACGCGCTTGCTGTTGGAGCGGCTACGGCGGAGCGCCCCAGCGCGGGTGATCATGGTCAGCTCCGAGGCGCACCGGATCGGGCACCTGGGCTGGGGTGATCTCATGAGCCGCCGCGCGTACGTGGGGCTCTGGGTGTACGGTAAGAGCAAGCTCTGTAACCTCCTGATGACGGCGTCGCTGGCGCGGCGCTTGGAGGGCAGCGGCGTGACCGCCAACGCGCTGCACCCTGGCGTCGTCGCCTCGGGCTTCGCGCGCGACGGTGACCTCGGCGGGCTCCAGGAGCGGATCGCGGGGTGGCTCGCCCCGCTGATGGCGAGCCCTGCCCGCGGTGCGACAGCGTCGCTGCACCTGGCCACCGCCCCGGAGGTGGCGTCCGTCACCGGCGGCTACTTCATCGGGCGCCGCCCGCGCCGCCCGTCGCGCGCGGCGCGCGAGCCGGCCCGCGCCGAGTGGCTGTGGGCAGAGAGCGAGCGGCTCCTCGCGCCGTGGCTCTAGCGCCGCGCTCGCGCTATTCGAGCAGGCGGTGGACCTCGTCGGGGACGAGGCCGTACTCCTCGGCGGCCGCCAGCAGGGCGGCGTTCTGCGGCAGCTCGGTGAGGAAGCCGAGCGCGTAGGGCGTGCCCACCAGGCCCCGGACCCGCCGCAGCAGCCGCTCCATGCCTTGCGCGATGGCGTGGCGCGCGCGCTCCTCCTCGCCCAGCGCGCGGCAGACGTCGTAGAGCGTCAGGTAGGCGCTGGACTCGTTCAGCAGGCTGGGCGCGTCACGCTGCAGCATGGCCACGCCCTCCTCGACGAGCGCTCGAGCCTCGAGCACGCGCCCGCGTCGACGCTCGGCCTCACCCCACATACCGAGCGCCACCGGCAACACGTCGTGGTTCTCGGTCGCGCGGTAGCCCTGCGCGGCGATCCGCAGCAGGGCGGCGGCGCGCTCGAGGGGCGCCTCACCGCTCGAGCGCAGCAGCTCCCAGCCGCGGTAGAAGATGGCGCCGAGGTTGGCCCTGTCCGAGGCCGCCCAGATGCTGCTGGCGGCACCGTCGGCGTCGGCGCGCGTCGCCGCGAGGTGGATCTCCAGCAGCTTGTCGTTGCCGAAGGTGGCGGCCCAGCCGAGCAGGTTCATCTGCGCATGGCGCACGGCGCCCTGAGAGCCGATGGCGTCGGCCAGGGCGAGCCCTTGCTCGAGCGCGGAGCGAGCCTCCTGACGGGCTCCGATGGTGGTGAGGGCGAAGCCGAGGTTGGTGGTGAGCATCGCCTCGCGCTCCTTCAGCCCCGCCGCGCGCGCCGCGCTGGCGGCCGAGCGGCGCGCGTCGAGCGCCGCCGAGAGCTGCCCGCGCGTTTGTCGCGCGATGGCCAAGGTCTGCCAGGCGTCCACGGCCGCTGCGCGGAGCCCGTGGCTCTCGGTCAGCGCCAGCAGGCGCGTCGCCTCCGCCTCCGCGGCGGTGAGCGCGCCCGCGAAGGCCAGGCGCGCGGCGAGCGCGGCGCTACAGCGCGCCTCCTCGTCGTGCAGGCCGAGCGCCGCGGCCTCGTCTCTGACCGCCGCGAGGCGCTCGCTGAGGTCGGCGCCGGCGCCGCGCGCGTCGTCGTAGCGGGCGCGGGCGCCGCGCGCGCGCACCGCGCTGGCGTCGTCGTGGACGTGGTCTTCCATCGCGAAGATGGCCTCGTCACGCGCGGCGGCGCGAGGGTCGAGGCGGCTCCAGGCCTCGTCCAAGTAGCTGGCGCGTAGGAAGGCCGTGGACGGATCCGGAGCGAAGCCGAGCGAGCGCTCGGCCATGCGCACCGCGTCGGCGAGCGCGTTGGTGGCGAGCGCGCGCTGCGCCGCGGTGGCCCAGTGCTGCGCGGCCTTCTCCGGCTGGCCACCGAGATCCAGGTGACGCGCCACCGTGGCGGCGTCCTCTCCCCGGCGCGCGAGCCACTCACCGGCCAGCGCGTGGAGCGCCGTGCGCGCGGTCTCGTCGAGCGCCGCGTAGGCCACGTCGCGCACCAGGGCGTGCTTGAAGACCCACTCCCCGGCCTCCGGGAAGCGTGAGCCGTGCTGTTCGATGAGCACCTCATGGGCCGCGAGCAGCCGCATCACGCCCTCGGCGTGGGGGATCCCCAGCGCCTCCAGCCCGGTGTCCCAGACGCTCTGCCCGAACACGCTGAGCCTCCCCACCGCGTCCCGGGCCTCCTCGTCGAGCGCGTCCAAGCTCACCTGGATGGCGGCCTCGATGGTGGGCGCGTGGCTCGTGTCCCTGCCGCCGGCGATGAGGCGCGCCAGCTCCTCCGCGAAGAGCGGGAGCCCCGCGGCCTGCGCGGCGATGCGATCCAAGACGGCCTCGCTGGCCCCCTCGCCGAGCAGCGAGCTGGCGATGGTGCGCGTGGCGCGTCGCGAGACGGGGCGCAGCTCGAGGCGCACGTGGTCCCGCCCGGTGAAGCGGGCGCCGGCGCTCTGCCAGAACTGAGGCCGCGCCAGGGCGAGCCCCATCAAGGGATGCCCCGACGCGCGGCCGAGCAGGTGATCGATCCAGCCGATGCTCTCGGGGTCGGCCCACTGCACGTCCTCCAGGACGATGAGGGTGGGCTGCTGGGCGACGACCTGCAGCACGAGGTCCGTCAGCGCCAGCCACAAGGCGTCGCGCGAGCCGCGCGGGTCCAGTCCCTCCGGGAGCGGCTCGTTCGCGAGCAGGCGGGCGAGCAGCTCACGGTGCTTCGCGGTCAGCTCGTCACGGGTGGCGGGCCCGAGGCGCTCGATGATGGCGGTCTCCGCCTCGCGCGCGCTGGCGCCCTTCGGGAGCTCCACGATGGCGCGCGCGACGTCCGCGGCGGCGCCGAGCGCGTGCCCGCTGGCGTAGGCCTCCGAGCGCTGCGAGATGACGAGCGGGGCCTCCGCCAGCGCGCTCACTTTTCCAATCACCTCCCGGTACAGCCGGGTCTTGCCGATCCCCGGAGGACCCGACACGGTGACCAGCACCGGCGTGCGGTCGCCACGGCAGCGCTCGAAGGCCGCGATGATCTGCGCCTGCTCGGGCTCCCGCCCGACGAAGGGGGCTCCCCCCGCGCGCTCGCTGCGATGGCCGCGCACCTGCTCGCCGACGATGGAGCTGCCGTTGCCCCGAGAGCGAAATTCGTAGCGCCCCCGTCCGAGCTCGCTCGTCGTGACGTCGGCCAACACCATCCCCGCCTCGGCGTCCCGGGCGAGGGAGGCCGCGCGATCGACGACCTCTCCCACGGGCTGAGCGGCGCCGTGCTCGCTGCTCAGGCCGACGCGCGCGCGTCCGCTGGCGATGCCCACCTGAGCGCCCGCGCGCGCCAGGCGTCGCCCGAGCTCGAGCGCCGTGGTGGCCTCCGTGCCGACCGCGTGGCGCGCTCCCAGGTGCGCCACGATGGCGTCCTGCCCGAGGGGGACGGCGTCGGCGCCGCGCTGGCGCAGGACCTCGAGCAGGCGCTCCCGCGACGAGCCCTGGCTGAAGCGCAGGGCCACGATGGAGGTCACCAGGCGTGAGGCGCTCGAGCCGAGGCGGGAGCTGGTGATGGGGTCCCGCGAGGAGGGCGAGGCGGAGAGATCCGTGGGATCCGCGAGCAGCTCGCGCAGCTGCTGCATCACCTCCAGCGCGCCGCGAGGTCGCTGCTCGGGATCGGTGGCGAGCAGCTGCGCGACCAAGCGCTCGAGCGCCGCGGGGACGTCCCGCCGGAGCTCCGAGAGGCGCGGGGCGGGCGTGGTGACGAGTCGCGCGAGCGTGGCGATGGCGGTCGGCCCGACGTGCGGCGGGCGCCCGCTGATGAGCTCGAACAAGGTGGCGCCGAGCGAGTAGAGATCCGAGCGGGCGTCCGCGTCCGCGTCCCCGCGGGCCTGCTCGGGCGCCATGTACGCGGGGGTACCGACCACGTCGCCGGTGCGCGTGATGCGGATGTCGTTCTTCGCCGCGACGCCGAAGTCGACGAGCTTGGGGCGGCACTCGAGCAGGGCGCCCGTGGGCGGCTGAGCTTGCCGGCAGAGGAAGATGTTGCCCGGCTTGACGTCGCGGTGGATGACCCCCGCGCGATGCGCCGCGTGGAGCGCCTCTGCCACCTGGGCGGTGAGCTCCAGGGACTGACGGAGCCCGAGCGGGGCGCGCCGCTGCCGCTGCGCCAGATCTTCGCCGTCGAGCCACTCCATCGCCACGAAGGGCTGGCGTTGCCCGTCGAGCAGGCCCCAGCCCACGGTCTTGACGATGCCCGGGTGGTCGAGGCTCGCCAGGAGCTCTCCCTCGCGCGCCAGCCGCGCCTCGTCGCGCGTCGCTTCTCCGGGCTCACTGGCGATGACCTTGAGCGCGACGGGCTGACCCGTCTCGCGGTCGAGCGCGTGGTAGACGACGCCGACGCCTCCGCGGCCCACCTCTGCGTGGATGAGGAAGCGTCCTCCCAGTAGCTCGCCTTCGTGCATCGCACGCGAGGTTAGCCCGATTATGGCCGTAGGTGCGCGCCCGATTCAGGAGGGCCCGCGCGCGGTCCGCGCGCGGCCGCGCAGCCTACCCCCCGGGAGCGGCAGCGGGGTGGTGAGCGGGGCAGGCGGTGGGGGGAGCGTGAAGCCGCTGAGCTCGAGCTCGGCGAGCGTGAGGAGCTGGCCCTGGGCGCGCAGCGCGGCCCGTTGGAGCACGTCCGTCAGCTCTCGGTCATTGCCTGGCCAGGCGTGCTCCAAGAGCGCCGCGAGCGCGAGCGGCTCGACCCCCAGCGGCTCACCGCGGAGGGCGCTGCCGGCGCGTCCCAGCTCGGCCAAGATGAGCGCCCGGAGATCTTCTGCGCGGTCCTGCAAGCTGGGGAGCGTCACCGTGGAGCCCTCGAGCGCGGTCAGCAGGGGTGGCTGGCCGGCGCCCGCGTCCCTGACGGACGAGCGGAACGCCAAGGCGAGCGTTGGCGGAGCGAAGGGGGGCTCGAGCGGTGGACGAGGGGCCTTGAGCAGCCGCCCGAGCAGGGCCCTGACCTCGTGCGGGAGCGCGCCGGCGTCCAGGACGAGCAGCGAGCCCCCCGCGGCGAGCTGGAGGGGGGAGCGCTGAGGATCTTCCCAGAGCTCCGGGCTGCGCTCGTGGGCGCGGGTGGCGTCCACGATGAACAGGGGGCCGTCGGCGCGAGCGCTCGCCAGGTGCCAGTGCGCACACCAGCTCTCCGCGGGGACGCCAGGGGGCGTCACCAGCGCGATGGGGCCGCCCCGGCGCGCGAGCCGCTCGAGGTGATCGAGGCACCAGCGCGCGGCGGGGCTGTAGGCGCTGCCGCGCAGCGGCTCGGCGCGGCGCTCGGCGTCGATGCGGTGCCGACCCGCGCCGGCCGTGATGATGGTGCGCAGGCGCTCCTGCTCCGCCTCGAGCTGCTCTCGCTCCCGCTGCGCGTCGAGCTCACGCTCGCGTGAGCGCGCCAGCGACGAGGAGATGGAGAGCAGCGCGCTCAGCCGGTCGGCGAGCCGGCGCAGGGCGACGGCCTCCTCCAAGGAGAGCGGCCGGGTGCGGCTCCCGACGGGCAGGAGGAGAAAGCCGGTGGGTCCGTCGTCGTCCAACACCGCCGTGGCGCAGAAGGCCTGGTGCTCTTGCAGCCAAGCGAGCAGCGGTCGCACCTCGGGCCGCCGCACTTGGCAGGCGAGCAGCGCGTCCGTGCGTAGGCTCCGCTCAGGCTCCTTGACGGCGAGCTCGAGCAGCAGCGGCGGCGCCTCCACCGCCCGGGCGTGCAGGTAGCCCGCGAGGTCCACGCTCAAGGCCTCGGCCGGGTGCAGGCGCCACAGCTCGGGCGAGGCGCCGGGCTCGCCCGTGGTCTGGGTGAGCGCGAGCAGGGCCGCGCGGATGGCGCTGTCGGGCTCCGGCTGGAGCGCTCCGCGCGTCGCCACGTCGATGGCCTGGAGCCAGCGCGACTGCTCCGGGCCGAGCGGGCGCGCCACGGCTCGCGCCAAGAGCCCCACGCCGATCGCGAGTGAGCTCGACGCGACCACGATGGCGGGCGCAAGCTCTGGGTAGCGGCGGCCGAGGACCCCGCCCAGCACCACGACGGGAGCACCCGTGAGCAGGATGGCGAGCACCGCGCGCTGCGCGGCGGTGACCTGCGCTGGCGCTCGCGTCGTCGCCGCCCAGCTCGAGGCCACGGCGGCGATGAGCAGCGCCACGGGCAGCGCGCGATCCGGGGGAGCGACCCCGAGCGCGGCGGCGGGGACGGCGACGCCCACGGCCGACAAGCTCAGGGCCAGGGCGCCGCTCACGCGATCGGCGACGCCGAGCTCCAAGCGGCGCAGCAGCCAGACCCGGGCGAGGGCCATCACCAGCAGCAGCAGGCAGGTGGCGGCGCTCGCCGTCGCGAGCCAATCGAGCGTGATGGGGTCGAGCAGGGCGCGCCCGTCGGGCAGCACGGCGCGCGTCGCTGGGATGGCGAAGGCGATGGCGGACAGCAGGGCCGCGAAGCCCGCGGCGTCGAGCGAGCGCGTGATGGGAGGAGGAACGAGGACGCCGCCGGCGCTCGGCACGCGCGCCAGGGCGATGAGCGCCGCCACCACGCTCACGCCCTGACCGAAGGCCGCCGCGGCGTCGAAGCCCACGAGGCCTGGCGGCGCCAGGCGCGCCGTGACCCAGAGCGCGGCGCCCCAGCAGGCATGGCGCATCGCCTGGCGCGCGGCCGGCTCGACGGGATCCACGCCGCGCCGTGGCGCCTCGGTGCTGCGCCACAGCACGCTGAGCGCGAGGGCGAGCCCCAAGGGGAGGAGCGCCAAGGGGAGGTGGCCGCGCGCTCGCGCCGCCACCGCGCCGACGTACAGCAGCAGGGTGGCGGGGAGCCAGTAGCTACGGCTGACCGACGGCACGGCGACAGCGTAGCCGGCGCCAGGCGCAGCGTCACGGTCACCCTGCGGGGCCCAATTCGGCGGCAGGCTTCGTGCGCTGCGCTCGCGCCCACGGCGGCAGCCCGATTCGGGCCGCAGACGAGCGGGCTCGGCGCGTCGTGACGGGCGTGGCGGCGGTTTCTGGGGTGGACTGGCCGCGATCACGATCTCCGCGCCTGCTTCGGACGCACCTCGGCGCGCGGCCTCGCTACCGCGGCGCGCGCCTCCCGCACCTCCCCGCGCCCACGCACCCCCTCACGCTCACCCGGCCGTGGGCTCGGGGGCGGACCAGAGGAGGCGATGGCGCAACGGCGAGAGGGTGCGAGGGCGAGGGCGTGAGCGGAGGGCGGGAGTGGGAGTGGGAGATGGGAGCGTGAGCGGAGGGCGGGGGAGTGAGCGTGAGCGTGAGCGTGAGCGGGCGCGAGTGCGGGCGCGAGTGCGGGCGCGAGGGCGTGCGGGTGGTGGGAGCCGACGTGATGCCGGCTCCCGCCGCTTCGGCTCAGTGACCGCCGACGAGGCGCACGAGGGTGCCGAGGACGCGGTCGAAGCGGTCGCGAAGCTCCGGCGCGACCTCGGGCAGAGCGCCGAGCGCCGCGGCGACCTCGAGACACGCGAGCGCTTCGCGCAGCGAGCCTAGCGCCGTGTGGTAGCGAGCCGCGCGATTCTTGCCGCGCGAGTAGCTGCCCTCGGCCACGTTGAGCGGTGCGCTCGCGAGCGCTCGGCGACACTGCCGAGCGAGGTCCGGCTCGCGCCGCTCGAGCGCGTGTAGTTGCGGCGAGAGCGTGCGAACCAGGTCGAGCAGAACGGGATAGATGCGAAGCATGGTCGTGACTCCGTGGGATGCCCGCGCACCGTGCACGGGCACCGCCCCGTCCCCGCCGCGCGCAGGCGTCGTCCAGGCTCGCTCGCGAAGCGAGCGACCGCGCAGAGCCGCGCGGAGCCACGCGCAGACCCGCCGCGACGCCCATCGGCTGAACGCGCTGCGGGTCGAGCATGGCGAGCACGGCGAGCACGGCCCCGGCCTGGACGACGCCGAGCACGGCGGGATCATCGACGCCCCCCGCGCGCCCCTTTCCAAGCGTCCCCGCGTGCTCGCGTGCCGCTCACGCCCCCGCCCGCTCCCGCTCCCGCTCCCGCTCCCGCCCCCGCCCCCGCCCCCGCCCCCGCCCGCTCCCGCTCCCGCTCCCGCCCCCGCCCCCGCTCCCGCTCCCGCTCCCGCTCCCGCTCCCGCTCCCGCACTCGCGCCCCCGCCCGCTCCCCCACTCGCGCCTCCCGCACCTCCCCGCGCCCACGCACCCCCGCACGCTCACCTGGCGGGTGTGCCCGCTACCAGCGAGTCATGGAGCGATTCCGCGCGCTTGCCGCCGCGCTCGCTCTGCTGACGCCGGATCAGGGGCGGGGCCGCGGCCCGCGCTGGGACGCATTGCAGGCTCGGGGCAGCCGGGGTACCTGCTGTGAGCAGGAGCCCGAGCCGCGCCCGGTAGCCCACGCATGCGAAAAAACTACATCCTCGACACCAACGTCCTGCTCCACGACCCGTACGCCATCACCAAGTTCGAGGACAACGACGTCATCTTGCCCATCTACGTGCTGGAGGAGATCGACACCTTCAAGCGCGATCCGGCCGAGCGTGGGCGCAACGCGCGCACCGTCTCGCGGCTCTTGGACTCCATGCGTGAGAAGGGCTCGCTCCAGGCGGGGATCTCCAACGCGGAGGGGGGGTCGCTGCGCGTGTACGTGCCTGAGCGCCGCAAGGAGCTGAGCATCGCGCTGAACCCCGCCTCCGGCGATCACGCCATCTTGCAGACGGCCATCGAGCTGCGGGACGCCCAGCCGGGCAAGCCGACGGTGTTCGTGACCATGGACGTCAACCTGCGCATCCGCGCGGACGCCTTGGGGCTCGCCTCCGAGGGCTACGAGAACCAGTCGGTGGACGTGGAGGCGCTCGGCAGCGGGCTGGTGGAGCTGACGGTGTCGGCGGCCGTGCTCGAGGCGTTCTTGTCCAGTGGGCGCCTGCCGCCGCCGGCCGACTCGAAGCTCTACGCCAACGTGTCGGTGCTGCTCCGGGACGACAGCCCCCAGCCACGCAGCGCGCTCGCCCGGTACTACGGCAAGGAGGGGGAGCTGCGAGCCCTGCGTGTCCCGCGGGAGGGCGTGATGAGCGTGCGCCCTCGCAACAAAGAGCAGTCCTTCGCGCTCGACGTGCTGCTGGACGACTCCGTGAAGCTCGTCACCATGGTGGGCAAGGCGGGGACGGGCAAGACCTTGCTCGCGCTGGCCGCGGGGCTGCGACGCACGGCCGAGGAGGGCGTGTACACGCGCCTGCTCGTCAGCCGCCCCATCATCCCCATGGGGAGGGACCTCGGGTACTTGCCGGGCACCATTCAAGAGAAGCTCAACCCCTGGATGCAGCCCATCTTCGACAATTTGGACTTCCTGATGGTCGCCGGCGGCGGCAAGCGGCGCGGGCTGCGCGGGTACGAGCAGCTGCTCGAGAGCGGGATGCTCCAGGTGGAGCCGCTCACCTACATCCGTGGTCGGAGCCTCCCTCAGCAGTACGTCATCGTGGACGAGGCACAGAACCTCACGCCGCACGAGGTGAAGACCATCATCACGCGCTGCGGGGACGGCACCAAGATCGTCCTGACGGGCGACCCCTATCAAATCGACAACCCCTACGTGGACAGCTCGAGCAACGGCCTCACCGTCTCGGCCGATCGCCTGCGGGGCGACCCCATCGTGGGGCATGTGCTGCTCACCAAGGGTGAGCGCAGTGAGCTCGCCAACCTCGCCGCGAACAAGCTGTGAGGCCGGCGCTGCGCCTCGCCACGCTCGAGCGGGCGCTCTCGTGGTCGGAGCAGCACATCGCGCTGCTCGACCGGGTACGGCCCGTCGGCTTGCGCGCGGAGCAGCAGCGGCTGATGGAGCGCTGGGCGGCGGGCCGGCGGGAGCCCGCGCGGCTCGGCTACGCCGCGGCGCCGCCGCTCGAGCCGCTGCGCGAGCGGCTGGCGCGGATCGCGCACGAGGTGCACGCCTTTGGCGCCGTGGGTGGGCTCTACGCGGCGCGCGCGGAGGAACTGCGGCTCGAGGCGCGGCTCGTGCAGCGCCGTGGGACGCCGGAGTTCGCGCGGCTGGCGGCCCAGCGCTATCGCGCGGAGCCGAGCGCCGCGGACGCGCTGGCGACGGCGGAGCGCTGGGCTGCGCTCGCGCCCGAGGCTCCGGCGTCGCGGTTTCGCAGTGACGATGGCGCGGCGCCCGAGAGCCTGCTCCGTCAGATCGAGCAGCGCCTGGCGGAGGTGGGCGCGCCTTATCGCGTGGAGCTCAGGGCGGAGCTGAGCAGCGTCGCCGCGGTGGGGGACGGCGTGGTGCGGCTGCGCGCCGGCGCCTGGCTGACGGCCGAGGAAGCTCGGCGGGTGGCGGCGCACGAGGTCCTCGGCCACGTGCTGCCCCGGCTCCGCGCGGGCCGAGAGCGGTGGCCGCTCTGGGCGGCGGGCAGCGCGTCTGGCGTAGAGGCCGAGGAGGGGCGCGCGCTGCTGCTCGAGGAGCGCCTGGGCTTGATGGACGACGCGCGGCGGCGGCAGCTCGGGCTGAGGCACCTGCTCGCGCTCGCCACGCGTGAGGGCGCGACCTTCGTGGAGCTGGTGGACGTGGCGCTGCGCTTGGAGGCGCCCCTCGAGCAGGCGCTCGCGCTGGCGCTGCGCGTCCAGCGCGGCGGCGGGCTCGCGAGGGAGATCGTGTACCTGCCGGCGCTGCTCACGGCGCGCCGCGTCCGCGCGGAGGAGCCCCAGCTGGAGGTGTGGCTCGCGCGCGGTCGCTACTCCGTCGCCGCGGCGCGAGTGCTCAGGGGGCTGAGCGACAAGCCCCTGGCGCTCGAAGCGGGCGCGCCGTGACCTCCGCGCGCCCAGCGCGCTGGCCACGCCGCTCAGGGGGACGGCCCGAGCTCCACCATGACGGGGATGTGGTCGCTGGGTTTGTCTTTGGTGCGCGCGGCCACGTCCATGGTGCAGCGCCGTGAGCGCCGCGCGAGCGCGTCGCTCAGCAAGATGAGATCGATGCGCAGCCCTTGGTTGCGTTGAAAGGCTCCGCCGCGGTAGTCCCACCAGCTGAAGCGTTCGCCTGCTGGGTCATGGAGCCGGAAGGCGTCGCGGAGGCCCAGGGCCTGCAAGGCTTGGAGGGCGCGGTGCTCCTCGGGGTGGAAGTGCAGCTTGCCGCGCAGCGCCTCCACCGAGTAGACGTCGCGCTCGTCCGGAGCGATGTTGAAGTCTCCGCAGAGCGCGAGCGCAGCGCCCTCGCTGAGCTCCCGCCCGAGGGTCTGACGCAGCCGCGCGAGCCAGGCGAGCTTGTCGCGAAAGGCGGGCAGCTCCACGTCCTTGCCGTTGGGGACGTACACGCTGACCACGCGGACGCCGTCGATGGTGGCCGCCAGGTAGCGCCGCTCCGAGGTGGCGGTGTCATCGTCCAGCCCGACGCGGAGCTGCTGGAGGGGGAGCCGGGAGGCGATGGCGACGCCGTTGTAGGTCTTCTGCCCGCTCATCGCGACGGCGTAGCCCAGGCGCAGGAACTCCTCCGTGGGGAAGGCGTCGTCGACGACCTTCGTCTCCTGCAGGCACAGGACGTCCGGCTGGTGCTCACGGAGCCACTCGAGCACGCGCTCGAGCCGCGCTCGAACGGAGTTGACGTTCCAGGTCGCGATCTTCACGCGCGGGAGGCTAGCCGCGCCCTGGAGCTGACGCCATGAGCCCGCGCCCCGCCAGGGGCTCGGCGGCGCCCGCGCCGCGGCTCACCGGAGCACGGGCTCGGCGCAACACCGAAAGCCAATCCGGCGATCGGTCTTGAAGCGTGGCTCCAAGCGGGGCTGCGGGTTGGGCCCGGTGACCTTGGAGGAGTTGCAGCTCAGCTGATAGGTGCCGCTCGTACCGCTCGTGAGCGAGTCCCCGCCGCGGACGGCGCACGAGCCCCCGGAGCAGGTGTCTTCCCACTCGGCCGCGTTGCCGCTCATGTCGAACAGCCCGGGTCGTGAGCCCTCACAGGCGGGGTAGCTCTTGGTGCGAGCGACCACCGCGGCGATGTCGTTCTCGAGCCCGTTACAGTAGTTTTTCGCGTAGCTGTTGCCGTAAGGAAAGCGCTGGGCGCCCCCCGCGCTGCAGGCGTGATACCAGGCGCTCTTGTTGGGGTCCGCGTAGCTCGAGCTGGCCAGGGGGCTGCCGTCGAGGCTGCCGCACAGGCGCTTGCCGGCCCAGGCGCAGTAGGCCACGGCGTCGCAGAAGTCCACGCAGGTCATGGGCATGGTGGCGCGCAGCGGGGAGTCCGGGGCCCACTCGTCGGTGTTGAAGCAGCCGGCGGCGAAGTACGAGGTGTTGGCGCTACAGTCGTTGCGCTGGCCCGCAGTGGACGGTGAGGAGTCCAGGAAGGCCTTGTACTGCCGCTGGGTCACCTCGCTCGAGTCGATGCAGAAGAGGGGCGAGCTCGGGGTGGCGGGGAAGGTGATGAGCTCTGGCCCGTCGAGATCCAGCGGACACGCCAGCGTCCCTCCACCCGTGCCGCCCGTGCCGCCCGTGCCGCCGGTACCCCCAGAGCCGCCGGAGCCCGCCGCGCCGCCGGAGCCCGCCGTACCACCCGTGCCAGCGGTACCCCCGGAGCCCGCCGTACCGCCCGTGCCAGCGGTACCCCCGGAGCCGCCGGAGCCCGCCGTACCGCCGGAGCCCCCGGAGCCGCCGGAGCCCGCCGTACCACCGGAGCCCGCCGTACCACCGGAGCCCGCCGTACCACCGGAGCCCGCCGTACCACCGGAGCCTGCGGAGCCCGCCGTGCCACCGGAGCCGCCGGAGCCTGCGGAGCCCCCGGAGCCCGTCGCGCCCCCGGAGCCCGCCGTGCCGCCAGAGCCTCCCGACCCCGCCGCCCCCCCGGTTCCGGCTGACCCCCCGCTGCCGGCCTCCGCGCCAGAGCCGCCCACCCCCGCCGTGCCCGCGAGCCCGCCCCCCGCTCCGGCAGCGCCGGCGTCGGTGCCGCTGGCTCCGGCGGCGCCGCTCGCGCCGCTCAGCCCTCCGGTGGCGGCTGCTCCTGCCGCCCCGCCGCTCCCCGCCTCGCCGCGCGCGCGCGTGTAGTCCTCGAAGGACACGAGGCAGCCGGTGGCCGCCAGGCCAAGGCCACTGGCGAGCAGCGCTGCCCAGCGCGCGGTGCCACGGGGAGGTCGCAGCGGCATCTCCCAGAGCCTACTCCATCTAGCGAGCCTCCGCCCAGGGCGAGATGAGGGGACGCGCATGATGACTCACGGTCGAGGGCGAGGCCCTGCCCACAGCAGCGCAGCGCTCACCACGCTACCCCCCGGTAGGCTCACGGTCCCTGGAGCTGCTTCGAGCGCTCCGTCTCCTTCTTGGCGAGCTTGAGCGCCACGATCGCCGCCTTGCGGTGGAGCTTGGCCTTCGGCTTCTCCGCCGGATCGTCAATCGCCGTGAGGAGCGAGACGGCGCGGTCGATGCTGTCGATGGCTTGATCCAGCCGCGCATCGGCGGCGTAGGCCACCCCGGCGGCGAAGGTGCCGGCGAGGGTCGCCGCGCCGAGGAGGCTGAACAGGGTGTGGCGCGCTAGCTTGGTCATGGAACCGTTCTTTCTGCGAGGGGGTAAAATGAGGAGAACGGGGGAAAGCCAGGAAACTTACCCTCCAGGTTTGGATTATACGCCATCCTGACCGAAGATCTTCCCTCCCGTGGCGGAGCAGGGTCGGCGCATCGATTCCAGGCGGCCGCCGCCAGACAGCGTCCTCCGCTCAGAGCGGCGACTTGCCCCAGCCGTGCCGCCTCCGTACCCTGCTCTCGACTCATGACCATCAGCGACAACGTCTCTGAACGGGCTCAAGCCCGGCTCGGTACGGTGCTCCGCTCGAAGTGGACTCTGGATTCCATCTTGGGCATCGGTGGCATGGCGGTGGTCTACGCGGCCACGCACCGTAACCAGAACCGCGTCGCCATCAAGATCCTCCACCCCGAGGTCTCGGTCGACAAGGACGTGACGCAGCGCTTTCTGCGCGAGGGCTACGCGGCCAACACCGTGGGGCACCCGGGGACGGTGAGGGTGCTCGACGACGACATGACCGAGGACGGGGCGGCCTTCTTGGTGATGGAGCTGCTCGAGGGCGAGACGGTCGAGGCGCGGTGGGCGCGCAAGGGGGAGCGGCTGCCCGTGCTCGAGTCCTTGAGCATCCTCGATCAGCTCCTGCTCGTGCTGGAGAGCGCGCACGCCAAAGGCATCGTCCACCGAGATCTCAAGCCAGAGAACCTGTTTCTGACCCGAGACGGCCAGCTCAAGGTGCTCGACTTCGGGATCGCGCGGCTGCGGGAGCTGACCGGAGGGCAGGGCACCACGCGCGCCGGCTCGCTGCTGGGGACGCCCGCCTTCATGGCGCCGGAGCAGGCGCGGGGGCGCTGGGAAGACGTCGACCATCGCACGGATCTGTGGGCGGCGGGCGCTACGCTCTACACCTTGCTCACCGGCGCCTTCGTGCATGAGGCGGGCACGGTGCACGAGCAGCTCATCGCGGCCGCCACGAAGCCGGCGACCCCCTTCGCGGAGGTCTATCCGGGCATCGACGGGGGCGTCGCAGCGCTCATCGACCGCGCGCTGGCCTTCGACAAGGAGCAGCGCTGGCCGTCGGCCGAGGCGATGCGGGCGGCGCTGCGCGACGCTGCCGAGGACGGCACCTTCGGCCCGCCGCCGAGCTTGCCGCGGCCCTCCCTGGCCATGTCCGTGCCCACCGTGTCGGTGGCGGACGGTGCGGCGGTCTCCTTGACCGAGCCGCTGACGACGTCACGGCCCTTGACGGGCGACGTCGTCGCGCCGCGCTCGAGGCAGGCGTCGGGGCGGCGGCGCTGGCTCGTGGGCGGCGCGGTGCTGGCGCTCGGGACCGCTGGGTTCGCGCTGCTGGCGCGCACCGTGGAGCCCGAGGCACGCCCCGAGCCCTCGGCCAGCGCGGCGCTCGTCGCGCCCCCCCGCGCGAGCCTCGCTCCGCCTCCACTGGCGCAGGTGGCGCCCGCGCCGACCGCGGAGACGCCGGCCGCACCGCCGCCGTCGGCCTCGGCGGCGGCCACGAAGGAGCGCCAGCCGACGCAGCGTCCGGCAGGCGGGGCCGGGACGAAGCCAGCGACGCCCCTCATCAAGACGGTGCACGCGCCGGTGACCCCACCGGTCCCCGTCCCGCCGTCGCCGTCGCCGAAGCCCGAAGGGAACCCCTATGACCGCCGCCACTGAGTCCCCGCGCGCTCGGCCCAGATCCCGCTTGGCTCGCTCCACCCGCGCGAGGTGCGCCGTCGTGCTCATGGCGGCGCTCTTGTCGGGGACGGTGGGGACGCGCGCCTGGGCGCAAGATGCCGCGGCCGCCGAGGCGCTGTTCCAACAAGGGCGCGCGGCGGTGGAGCAGGGGGACTACGTCACGGCGTGCGCAAAATTTCACGAGAGCAACCGGCTGGATCCCGCCCTGGGGACGGTGCTCAACATCGCGGACTGCGAAGAGCACCAAGGCAAGCTCGCGACGGCCTGGACGTACTTCGAGGAGGTCGCGCAGCGCGCGGGCCCGGGGGACGACCGCGCCGCCCTCGCCAAGGAGCGAGCGCAGCGGCTGCTCCCCAGGCTCCCTCGCTTGACCGTCCGGCTCAGCACCGCGAGCGACGCCGTCCGCGTCAGCAGGGACGGGGTGGAGCTCGGTCGGGCCAGCTGGGGCGTCGCGCTGCCAGTGGACCCGGGACGGCATCGGCTCGTGGTCAGCGTGCCAGGCCACCAAGCCAGCAGTGTGGAGCTGGAGCTCGCGGAGGGTGAGCAGCGGGAGGTGCGGCTCGAGCCTGGGCCGCGCCTCGCTCGCGCCAAGACGCCCGCGCCGCAGGCGGAGCCCTCCACGCGGAGCACGTGGGGCTGGGTGGCTGGCGGGGTCGGCGTGGCGGGGCTCGCCGTGGGCGGCGTCGCGGGCGCGCTCGTGCTCGGCAAGAAATCCATCGCCGACGACCACTGCCCAGCGTCACGCTGCGACGCCACGGGCTACGACGCCGTCGAGGCGGGGCGGACGCTCGCCGTGATCAGCACCACGGGCTTCGTGGTGGGGGCGCTGGGGGTCGTCTCCGGCGCGTACCTGCTGCTGAGCGGCGAGAGCCCGCCCAGCGCCGCCGCGCGCCGCCTCGGGCCGCCGCGGGCCGCGGCGCCGCGCTGGGCTGCGCCGCGGCTCGGCGTCGTGGGCGGGGCCACCCCGCTGGGGGGCAGCGTCATGGTGTTCGGCAAGTTCTAGCGTGCAGGGGCGCGCGCCTGACGAGCGCCCTGGCGCGGCCGCGCGGGCTCGGCCACGGCGCGCACGGCGCGCGCGTCCTGGAGGAGCTGCCGCGCGTGCTCGCGCGCCGTCGCCGTCAGCTTCGCGCCGCCCAGCATCCGGGCGAGCTCCTCGACGCGCGCGTCCTCGTCGAGGCGCTCCACGAGCGTGATGGTGCGCCCCGCCGCGGTGCGCTTGCTCACCCGGAAGTGGCCCTCCGCGAAGGCGGCGATCTGCGGCAGATGAGTGATGCACAGCACCTGATGCGCGCGGGAGGCGCGCCAGAGCCGCTGCCCGATGG
This sequence comes from Myxococcota bacterium, assembly GCA_963169915.1. GTDB lineage: Bacteria > Myxococcota_A > Polyangia > Polyangiales > Polyangiaceae > JADLEQ01. The sequence continues at coordinate 20,237 of CAUJEM010000132.1, read as the reverse complement.
CCTCGGCCACCGCGCCGCCGACGCCGGCGTCCACCTCGTCGAAGACGTAGGTGGCGACCCGGTCGCCCGTGGTCATCACGCTCTTGACCGCGAGCAGGACGCGCGACAGCTCGCCGCCGGAGGCCACCCTCGTCAGCGGCGCCAGGGGCTCGCCGGGGTTCGCCGAGAACAAGAGCTCCACGCGGTCCGCGCCGCGAGGGCCGAGCCCGCCCTCGGGGAGCGGCGAGAGCTGCGCCACGAGCCGGGCGCGGGGCAGGTGCAGCGCCTCGAGCTCGGCCTCCAAGACCCGCGCGAGGCGCTCCGCTGCCTCCGTGCGGCGGCGCGTGAGCGCAGCAGCCTGCGTCACGCACGCGGCGTGCAGCGCCGTGGCCTCCGCGCGGAGCTGGGTGAGGTGATCTTCTGCGCCGTCCAGCGCCTCGAGCTCCTGTCGGATGCCGAGCGCCCGCTGCTCGAGCTCCTCGGCGCCGACGCCGTGCTTGCGGCAGAGGGCATCGAGCTCGGCGACCCGCTCCTCCACGCGCTCGAGCTCTCCCGGCTCGTAGTCGAGCTCGCGGGCGAAGCGCGTCGTCAGCTGGGCGGCTTCGTCACAGGCGATGCGCGCGGAGTCGAGCTGCTCGGCGATGGCGGCGAGGCGGGGGCTGTGGGGCGCGCCGCGTCGGGCGCGGTCGAGCAAGGCCCCCACTCGGCCGATCACCGCCTCCTCGCCATCGTAGAGGGTCTGGACCGCGTCTTCCGCGAAGCGCGCCCAGCCCTGCGCGTCGCGGAGCAAGCTCAGGCGCTCGCGGACGCGCTCGTGCTCGCCGGGCTGGGGTGCGATGCGCTCGAGCTCCTCCAGCTGAAAGCGCAGGTAGTCCGCGCGCTGCAGCGTCTGCGCGGTGCGCTGCGCCAGCTCCTGCGAGCGTTGCTCGAGCTCTCGCCAGCGTCGGTGGCTGGCGGCGTAGGCGCCGACCTGGTCTTCCAGCCCGGCGAAGGCGTCGAGCAGGGCGAGGTGCTGCGACACCTGCGTGAGCGAGTGATGTTCGTGCTGGCTGCAGATGTCGAGCAGCTCGCCTCCCACGGCGCCCAGCGCCGCCTGCGTGGTCAGCTCGGACTGCACGAGGCAGCGGCCGCGCCCGGAGGCGGGCACGGTGCGCTGCGCGACGATGGCACCCGTGTCGTCGGGGAGCCCGTGGGTCCGGAGGACCTCGGCGAGCTGGGTCGCGACGCTGCCGCTGAGCTCGAATTGAGCGTCGATGCGGGCTGCGTCCGCGCCAGCGCGCACCAGCTCCGCGCGGGCCTTGCCGCCGCGCAGGAGCATGAGCGCGTCCACGAGGATGGATTTGCCGGCGCCCGTCTCTCCGGTGAGCACGGTCATCCCCGCGCCGAGCTCCAGCGTCACGTCGTCGAGCAGGGCGAGGCCTCGGATCCGCAGGAAGGAGAGCATGGCGGGCGGACTGTGGCACTGGCGCCGGCCGACCGGTAGCGGCGGCCGCGGGCGCGGCCCACGCGCGAGCGAGCCGTGCTAAGCCCCCGCCCGTGAAAGTCCGATCTCTCGCGCTCGGGCTCGCGCTCTCCGCGCTGGCCTGCACCCGTAACGCGCCGCCGCCCCCGGCCGAGCAGGCGGCCTCCGCGGCGCCCTCGCCCGCCGCCTCCAGCGCGGGGCAGCTCGTCACGGCGAGCGCCGCGCCCCCCGCCGTGCCGGCCCCGAAGCGCCCCTACAACGTGGTGTTCCTCATGGTGGACAGCCTGCGGGCCGACATGCCTTGGGCCGGCTACCCGCGGCCCATCGCGCCGTGGCTCACCAAGTTCGCCGAGCGGTCCACGCTCTACCCGCGGGCGTACAGCCTCTCCAGCTATACCGCCAAGAGCGTGGCCCCCACGCTCGTCGGGAAGTATCCCTCGGAGATGCCGCGAGACGGCTACTTCTTCACGCAGTGGCCGAACTCCAACCTGTTCGTCACCGAGCGCTTGCAGAAGGCCGGGCACCGCACGCTCTCTGGGCAGGGTCACGGCTACTTCATGGCGAGCCTGGGCGCGGTGCAGGGCTTCGACGTCCACAAGCTCCTGCCTGGCACGGTGCTGGACACCACGGGCGTCCACGACGTCACCAGTGAGCGGCTCACGGAGCAGGCCAAGCAGCTGCTCTCGAACCCCGAGAACGTGAGCCAGGACGACGGCAAGCGCTTCTTCCTCTATGTCCATTTCCTCGACCCTCACCACGAGTACTACAAACACCCCAGCTCCCCGGATTTCGGCAACGCTCGGCGAGACCTCTACGACAACGAGGTCCATTTCACGGACTACTGGGTCGGGCAGCTCATCGACTGGGTGCAGGCGCAGCCCTTCGGTCGGGACACGGCCTTCATCATCACGGCCGATCACGGCGAGGGCTTCGGTGAGCGGGGGCAGTACCGTCACAGCTATGAGCTCTGGGAGGCGCTCGTGCGCGTGCCGCTCTTCATCCACGTCCCCGGCGCGCCGCCTCGGCGCATCGAGCAGCCGCGCAGCGGCATCGACCTGGCGCCCACCATCGCGGATCTGATGGGGATCCTGGAGGGCGCGGAGCCGCCGCTGCGAGGCCGCAGCCTGCTGCCGGAGGTCTTCGGCGCGCCGGCGGAGCCGCGGCCGGTGGTGGTGGATCTGCCCCGCTGTGACCTCATGGACCGGCGCCGAGGCGTCATCGACGGCCCGTGGAAGCTCCTGGCCTTCGGGGACGACTACAAGTTCATGCTCTTCAACGTCGAGCAAGATCCCAAAGAGGAGCAAGATCTCGCGGCGAAGGAGCCGGAGCAGCTCGAGCGCATGAAGAAGCTCTACCAGGAGCTGTCCGCCACCATCCCGAACGAGCCCGTCGTCGGGGGCGCCCCGCTCAAGGGGGCGCGCGGGGGGCAGCGCTGGTGACCGGGCCGGCGCTCTAGGGCGCGCGTCCGGCGGAGGGCCTGCTATAGCATGGGCCATGCGCGCCGTTTGGATCAGCAAGCATGGTGGCCCCGAGGTCTTGGAGGTCCGGGAGACGCCGGATCCGGTGCCAGGCCCGGGAGAGCTCAAGATCCGGGTGAAGGCCGCCGGCCTGAACTTCGCCGAGGTCACCGCGCGGCAGGGGCTCTACCCGGACGCTCCGAAGCCGCCGTGCGTAGTGGGCTACGAGGGAGCGGGCGTGGTGGAGGCCGTGGGCCCGGGGGTGAGCGCGGGGCGCGTGGGAGAGCGGGTGTTTTACCTGACGCGCTTCGGAGGGCACGCGGACGTGGTGTGCGTGAAGGAGGCGCAGGCCGTCCAGATGCCGGAGGCCATGAGCTTCGAAGAGGGCGCCGCGCTCCCGGTCAACTACCTCACCGCCTACCACATGCTGTTCGAGATCTACCGGCTACGACCCGGCGCGCACGTGCTGGTGCACATGGCGGCCGGCGGCGTCGGGACGGCCGCGCTCCAGCTCTGCCGCACCGTGCCCGACGTCACGGTGTACGGCACCGCCTCGGCGCACAAGCATGCGTACCTCCGGGAGCAGGGCTGCACCCACCCCATCGACTACCGGAGCCGCGACTACGCGCAGGAGGTGCGCCGGCTCGTCGGTGAGCGCGGGGTGGATCTGGTGCTGGACGCGCTGGGTGGTGGCGATTGGAAGAAGGGCTACCGCTTGCTGCGCCCCACGGGCATGCTCATCGCCTTCGGCTTCGCCAACGTCAGCGTGGGCGGCCGGCGGCGGCTGCTGCACCTGGCGCGGCAGTTCGTCCGAGTGCCGGTGTTCACGCCGCTGCACCTCATGAACGACAACCGGGCCATCGCCGGCGTGAACATGGGTCACCTCTGGGACGAGCTGGAGCTGCTGCGGCGAGAGAGCGAGGCGCTGGTGGAGCTCTACTCGGCGGGGCACCTGCGGCCGCAAGTGACGGGGCGGTATCCCTTCAGCCGCGCCAGGGAGGCCTTCGCGGAGCTGGAGGAGGGGCGCAACACGGGCAAGGTGCTGCTCTTGCCGGATTGACGGCCTTGCAGCAACCGACGCAACATGCCGCGCATGGCCTGGCGTTGGTCGAGCTTCGTGGGACTGCTGGCGGTGGCGCTCCAAGGCTGCGCGGGCGGGGCTCTCCCGCCGGCCAGCACGGCGCCGGCGCCGAAGGGCAGCGCGGCACCGACCTCCACGGCGCCTGCGACCGCGCCTGCGACCGCGCTTGCGCCCCCGCCGCCACGCGCTCTGCCGCCGCTGTCGGAGGCGGTGCCGCCCGCGCCGGCGTCGTGCCGCGAGGACGCGCCGCCCAGCGCGGTCACGCCCGAGGGCTGCGGTGAGCGGGCGGCCGCGCTGGCGCAGCTCGCCGGCGTGCTCGCGCTGCCGGAGGCCGAGCGAGCGCGCCAGCTCTTGGCGCTCGAGGCCTGCGCGGGGCTGCCGGTGGGCTTCGTCACGGCCCTGCGGGCCGAGCTGGCGCCGCTCGCGTGCGCGGATGAGCTGGTGCAGCCGAGCTTGACCGCGCCGGACAGCGCGCTGAGCGGTGAGCTGCGGGATGTCCTCATCGGCCTGGGGCTGGCGGCGCGGCTGAGTCGCCTGGCGACGCCCCCGCCCAGGCCGCGGGCCCCGCTGACCAAGGCGAGCTTCCTCGAGTTTCGGGATCGTGAGCTCTTCCCCTGGGTCGAGCATCAGTACACGGCCATCGGGCAGCTCTCGCTCGTGGGCTCGCGCCTGAGCGGCTACGGCAAGGCCGTCGTGGCGGTGGAGGCGGGGCTCGCGGAGCTGCGCTTCGTCAGCGAGATCCGCGACGTCCCCCTGCCGGACGAGCTGGCCCGCGATCCGGAGCTGCGGGACGTCTACTATGGCTCGCTCGATCAAGCGCTGGAGCCGCGCAAGGCGCGCGGGCGGGACGCCGCCCTGGTCGGGCTGCGGGGCCTGGCGGAGGTGGGCGTGCTCGCGGACGCGAGGCTCGCGCGAGCGCGCGCGCTGCTGTCACGCGTCTATGGCGGAGCCCGCCTGGACGCGCTCGACGCGCTGCTCCTGCCTGCGCTCCCTGCGCTGCCCACGCCGCCCGGTCTCGAGGTGGAGGCGAGCCTGGCGCAGCACCTGCCGACCTACTACGCCGGCTTCGTGTTCGGGGCGAGCGTCCCAGCGCCGGCGGTGCTGCGGCGCTTGCTCGATCGCGGCGTCCCTTACGCGCTCCGCCGCCGCCTCGAGCAGAGCGCGCTCGACGCGGAGCAGCGTCACCTCGTCGCGCGCATGCACGTGGCCTTCGGGCAGCAGTACTTCCGCGCGGAGGACTTCGAGCGCGCCGCGGCGCTGGCCAGTGAAGCGGGCGCCCCCGTCCCGGGCGAGCACCGCGAGGAGTACGCGCTGCTGCGGGCGCTCGGGCGAGCCCTGCGGGACGGCCCGCGCGACGCCGTCGCCCTCATCGCGGGCGCCGCCGCGCCTCGCGCGCTCGGGTCGGTCGCGGAGCTGGAGGTGCTCGCGGCTGGTCGCTCCAAGCTCGGGCCGCTCGCGGAGTACGACGCCGCCCTGCTGCTCTCGCTGGCGCCGCCCCAGGCGGCAGAGGTGGAGTACTGGAAGGACGTCGCGGAGCGCTTCGAGCGCGCCGCGCGCGGGCTCGTGGAGCCCGGCGCCAAGCAGGAGGCGAGGGCGCGGGCCAAGGCGGCCCGAGACACCGCCAAGGCCATCCGTGACGCGCCGCGGAGCGCGGGCTCCACCGCGCCTCAATCGAGCGTCCCCAGCCAGCGGACCGGCTGAGTCGGGACGCGCTCCAGCGTGAACTCATGGATGAGCTCGCGCGCCGAGACCGCGCGCGGCACGCTCAGGCCGGCGCTGCGCGCGACCCACGCGACCACGCGCTCCGCGGGGACGCCACCCGCGCGGAGCGTCGCCAAGCTGAGGGAGTCCACGCGCTTGGCGAGGCGCCGGCCCTCGGCGTCGAGGACCAGCGGGAAGTGGTGGTAGCGGGGGGTGGGCAGCCCGAGGGCGCGCTGCAGGAGGAGCTGCCGCGCGGTGCTCGCCAGCAGATCGGCGCCCCGGTGGACCTCGGTGATGCCGGCGTCGGCGTCGTCCAGCACGACCGCGAGCTGGTACGCGGGGGTCTTGTCGCGCCGGCTGATGAGAAAATCCCCCACGGTCGCCTGCACGTCGAAGCGCTGAGGGCCGAGCACCTGGTCGACGAACCGGATCTCTCCGCTGGGCACCCGGAAGCGCAGCCCCGCCTCCCGCCCCGCCTCCCGCTCGGCCTCCTCCAGCGTGGACCAGCGGCCCCGACAGGTGCCTGGGTAGCGCAGCTCGAGCTCCCCGAGCTGCGGCGCGCTCTGCAGCTGGCGCAGCTCCGCGCGGGAGCAGGTGCACCAGTAGGCCAGCCCGCGCGCGTGCAGCGCCGCCAGCGCCGCTTGCAGCCGGTCCAAGCCGCGGGACTGGACGACCGGCGGGCCGTCCCAGTCGACGCCCAGCCAGCGGAGGTCGTCTTCGATGGCCTGCTGGTGCTCGGGGCGAGCGCGCCCCGCGTCGAGGTCTTCGTGCCGGAGGTGGACGCTGGCGCCGCGTTGTCGCAGGTGCCACCAGGTCAGCAGGAAGGTGCGCGCGTGCCCGAGGTGCAGCGCCCCGGTGGGGCTCGGCGCGAGGCGGCCCGTGAGCGGGCGGGTGGAGTGGAGGCGCAACGGGGTCATCCGGGGGAGCCGCAGTCTAGCGGTGGAGAGGGCACGCGCGTGAGCGAGAGGAGCCACCCCCGGCTCCCGGGGGTGCGCCGTGGAGGATGACGTGCGGAGGTGACCCCGCTAAGGCGTGGGTCATGACCATCGTCAGCCGGATGGGCGCCTTCGTCATGACCTGCACGCGGTGCGGCTCGTCGCTCCAGCTCCCGCAGGACCCTGGGCAGGTGGTGACCACGTGCCGGCGCTGTGGCAAGGACAACCCGCTCCCACCCGCGGTGGTCGAGGCGGCGCGACGTCAGGCGCCCCTTGCGTCGAGCCCCGAAGGGCGCGTGCGCTCCGTGGGCACCGCGGCGCCGCACCTGACGGGGCGGATCGCATCAGCGGCGAGCGTGCAGCAGCCCGAGCTCCGCGCCTCGGCGGCCCCGTTCGGCACCTCCGGCGCAGCGCCCTCGACCCAGCGGGCTGGCGCGGGAGGCTTCAGGTTCGTGGTGGCGGCGGTGTTCTTGGGGGTGGTGGGGTGGTGGCTTTACCAGGAGCGACGCGACGCGCAGCGCGCCGCCGAGGCTCGGCTTCAGGAGGAGCTGACGCTGAGCGCTCGGCAGGCCGTGGACGAGGTGGTGGCCGCGCTGAGAGACGAGGGCTGCTCCGAGTCCCTGGTGGAGCCCCAGGAGCTCAGCCAGTCGGCGACCGTGAGCTTCGATTTCAAGGGCGATGGGGCCTGCGTTCGGCTGGTGGCGGCGTCGGGAGACGGACGCCCGCTGAGCCTCGAGCGGCGAGCGTCCACGCTGCCCGTGGACGCGGCGCTGCCCGAGCCTGCCGCCCTCCTCGACTACCCGATCTGCCCGAGCGGGGTGGGCCAGCAGCAGTACGTCATCCGGGCCGGCGCGGACGCCCCCTTCGTCGCGGCCGCGCTCCACTGCCGGAGCGCGCCCGAGGGGAGGGGACTGGACGGTCGCCCGGAGGAGCCCACCCCGCCGGACGAGCCCGAGCTCCCGTGACACGACCGAGAGCGGCGTCCTTTCGCGGGCTTGGTGAGGGAGACGGCGCTGAGCGCACCCCAGGGGCGCGCGGAGCGCGGCGGAGGTCGGCCCCAGGCGTGCCCGCGGCTCATGGTCACGGCGCGCGTGGAGCGCCGCGAATTTCTCCTTCGACGGGTAGCTCTAGATCGAGGATGCAGGTATAGGCGCGGGCGCCATGCCCGACAGCGCCCGCTCCCGCTCGCTTCTGGAGAAGCACGGGGGGCAGGCCTCGCCCCTGGTGACCATCGACGGCGTCCTGCTCGCGACCATTCAGGAGTCGCTCTCGGACGCGGGCGTGCGACGGCTCCGCACGGACGTGGGCGCGCGCCTGGCCGTCGGAGCGCATCGCGGGTTGGTCGTGGACGCCAGCGGCGTCGACACGATGGACAGCTTCATCACGCGGAGCCTTCGGGACTTGGCCGTCGGCGCCAAGCTGATGGGGGTCCGCACCATCGTGTGCGGCTTGAGACCCGACGTCGTCGACGCGCTGGTGGAGATGGGCTTGGACCTCGTGGGGGTCGAGACGGTCACGACCTTGGACCGTGCGCTGGCGGCGTTCCGTGAGGTCTAGGGCCCTCTCTTCGCAGGAGGCGGGGACGACCGAGACCTACCGCCAGCTCCAAGCCATCATCGGGCGGCACCTCTCGGCCCTGACCGTAGGCTCGCTGCTGGGTCAAGCGCTCGACCGCGCGGGGCTCTCCGCCAGCGCCTTGCAGCGCGCGGATCTGGTCACCCTGCTCCCGCTCCTGGAGCGCGGGGCGCGGCTGTTCATGAGGAGCCAGGCGGACGTGGACGAGGCGCTGCAGGCCGTGCGACGCCTGATGAGCACCGACAGGGGCCGGTCTTCCCCGCCTGCGCGCGGCAGCGCCTTCCCTCGCGCGAGGGCCAGCTCCTCCGAGCGCGCCCCCGCGGCGAGCAGCGTCAGGCCGGCGCCGGACGCCGTCGCCAAGGGTGAGCCGCGCCTGGAGCTGTCCCCGCCGGTGGTCGTGCTCATCCGCGCGGAGGAGGACATCGTCAAGGCGCGGGTGGAGGCGCGGCGCTTGGCGGAGAGCCTGGGCGCGTCTTCTACGGTGCAGACCCACCTGGCGACGATGGTGTCGGAGCTGGCGCGGAACATCGTCTTGTACGCAGGGGCGAAGGGGACCCTCGCGCTCGCGGCGCTCGCGCCGCCGGCCGTCGGGGTCAGCATCACCGCGCGGGATCAGGGCGCCGGCATCCTCAACCTGGCGGAGGTCTTCTCGGGGACCTATCGCTCGCGGCAGGGCATGGGGCTCGGGCTGCGCGGCGTGAGGAAGCTCGCCAGCTACTTCGAGATCGACACGGCGCCCGGCAAGGGCACCACGGTCCGCGCCCAGCTGAGGATGTAGTCGGGTGTCGCTGACCTACGGTGTCGCCATGCGCCCCATCCCGGGGGAGCCCGTCTCTGGAGACGCCTACGCCGTCGTCGAGGGGCAGGGCTTCACCACCGTCTTGGTGATCGACGGGCTGGGGCACGGCGCGGGCGCTGCGGAGGCGGCGGCGCGCGCGCGCGCGCTGGGGGTGGCCGCCGCGGAGGCGCAGCCGGAGGCGCTCTTGCGCACCATGGACACGGGGCTCGTCGGGACGCGCGGCGCGGTCGCCTCGGTCCTCCGCGTGGAGCCGAAGGGCAGCGCCGCCCGCGTCAGCTTCTGTGGCATCGGGAACGTCGGCTTGAGCTTCCAGGGCCGCCGCGCCTTCGGCCCCATCTCCACCCCGGGCATCTTGGGCCGGCGGGTGCGCAAGCTGAGCGTCTTCGAGCACGAGCTGGCCTTCGGGGATCGGCTGGCGCTGTTCACGGACGGGATCTCCTCACGCTTCGAGCTCGCCGCGCTCCCCGAGGAGCCGCAGCTCGCCGCGGAGGCGCTGCTGGCCCAGCACGGAAAACCCACCGACGACGCGCTCTGCCTCGTGCTCCGCTGGGAGCGCGCCCCGTGACGGCGCCGTGGCGCGCCGCCGTGCGCACCCTGGAGGAGCGCTTCTGGGTCGCTGGGGTCGCGGCGAATTTCGCGCGCGCCCTGGGCCTCGACCCGAGCGGCCAGCAGGCGCTCGGCATCGTGGCGGCCGAGCTCACCAGCAACGCCGTCAAGTACGCGGGTGGGGGCACGGCCTCGCTCGGCGCGCTGGAGGATCCCGCCTCGGCCCGCCGAGGAGTGGCCTTCGAGATCGAGGACGAGGGGCCCGGCATCGCCGCGCTGGAGCAGGCGTGGCGCGACGGCGTCTCGGAGGGGCGCGAGCTGACGCCCGACACGCCCCGCGCGGAGCGTCGCGGCTTGGGGCTCGGCTTGGGCGCGGTGCTGCGCCTCGCGGACGAGGTCGTGGTCTCGACCGGGCGCGGGTGCGGGACGAAGATCCGTGTCGTATTTTGGGTGAAGGAGGGCGCCCGGCCGTCGCCGGAGGCGAAGGCCGGGGACGCCGCCCACAGACCACCGTGCTCGCTCCCAGGGGGCGAGCCCCTTTGATGAAGAGACCAGCGATGTTCGAGCAAAATCAGGAATTTTTGCACAAGCTCCTCCAGAAGATCCCGGGCGTGGTGACCGTGTGGAGGGTGACCCCGGAGGGCAACTCCGAGGCGCTCTATATGAATGAGCCGGCTGAGGAGCTGTTCGGGCTGCCCCGAGCCGAGATCATGGCCAACCCCATGGGCGTCTTCAACAACTGGCATCCGGACGACAGCGCCAGGATCCTCGAGGTGGGCACGCGCGCCTTCCAGGAGCTGAGCTCCTTCACCGAGAGCGGCCGCATCCGGCGCGCGGACGGCAGCACCCGTTGGGTGCGCTGCATCTCGGAGCCGGAGCGTCAGCCGGACGGCTCCGTGCTGTGGTTCACCACGTTCTTCGACATCTCCAACGAGAAGCTCATCGAGGAAGATCTGCGCGCCTCCCGCGCGCAGCGCGCGGAGGAAGAGGAGCTGTTTCGCGCCATCATCGACAACATGCCGATCGGGGTCTTGGCGGCCGACCAGCAGGGGAAGTTCGTCGCCTACAACCCTGCCGTGCTCGAGATCTTCGGGATCCCCGCCGGCACGGACATCACCAACGCGCCGTTCAACTTCGAGATGTTCGAGGCCGACGGGGAGACGCCGGTCCCCGTCGAGCAGATGCCCATCGCCCGTGCGCTGTACGGCGAGGCGGCGAGCCGTGAGGTCGTCATTCGTGGGATGGGACACCCCGAGGGTGTGCTGCTCAACATCGAGGCCCTCCCGCTCGAGCGCGCCGATGGCACCCGCCTGGCCCTCACGCTCTCCCGGGACATCACCCAGCAGCGCGCCCTGGAGGACGAGCTGCGGGAGCGCAACCGTCAGCTCGGCGCCAGTGAGGAAGAGAAGAGCCAGCTCGTCGCGCGCCTACGCTACGCCATCGATGAGCTCTCCAACCCCATCCTGGAGGTGTGGGACGATATCCTGGCGATGCCGCTCATCGGCGTGGTGGACTCCCGGCGCACGGCGGACATGGCGCAGCGCTTGCTCTCCGAGGTCTCTCGCACGCAGGCGCAGCACGTCATCATCGACCTGACGGGGGTGGAGGTGGTCGACACCAAGACGGCGGACAACCTCATCAAGCTCGTGCGGAAGGTGGAGCTCATCGGCGCGCGCTGCGTGGTGACCGGCATTCGTCCCAGCGTGGCGGAGACGCTGGTGGAGATCGGCGTGGACTTCACGGGGCTCACCACGCTGCGCAACCTCAAGCACGGGCTCCAGGGCGCGCTCGGGAGTCGATCCGCTGCTCGGCGTGGCGCCGAGCCAGCGGAGGAGGGCGGTGAGGCGGCCGAGCCCGCGCGGCGCCGCTCCGGCCGGTGACGAGCTTGGTGCTTTTGCTTGTGGTGGCGCCTGAGGGCGCGTAAGCAGACTACATGCGCTACTTGTCACTGCTCGCCGGCGGAGTGCTCTCCGTCTTGGTCCTGTCCACCGCGTGCTCCGAGGAAGAGTCCAAGAAGAGCAGGGGGCTCCCGGACGCCTCCGCCGGGAGCGCCGGCGCCGATGGCAGCGTCGGTGGCGACGGTGGGGGTGGGGCCTCGGGGGGCACTGGCGCCGTGGGCGGCGCTGCCGGGAGCGGTGGCGGCGCTGGAGTGGCTGGCACCGGTGGGCTCGGGGGCTCGGCCGGTGTTGGCGGCGCAGCCGGCGGCGGCGGCGTGGCCGGCGGCGGCGCCGCAGGTGGTGGAGGCGCCGGTGGTGGAGGTGCCGGTGGCGGAGGCGCAGGCGGCAGCGGCGGCGCGGGCGGGGCAACGCTCCTCTGTCGCCCGGGCGTCCCCTGGCCCGGTGGGGACGCGGGCGCTGGCGGCGTGGGCGGTGTCGGTGGGAGCGCGGGCGCTAGCGGGAGCGCTGGCGCGGGCGGTGCTAGCGGAGGCATGGGCGGCGCCGGCGGCAGTGCCGGCGCGGGCGGCGGCGCGCAGGAGCCTCCTCAGTGGCGAGACTGGGCCCAGCACCAGTGCCGGGACTGCCCCGGCCCGGAGGTCCTCCCTTGCGAGCGCTACCTGAGCTCTGTCAGCCATGAGCCTTCCACGCAGCGGTTCACCGTCCAGGGCCAGCCCAGCCTGATAGAGGTCGTGCATGCGGAGCTCATGATCTACTGGGAGGCTCGGGACTCCGGAGGGGCCCCCGCGTCCGGGGAGTCCGTCGGCGTGGCCACGATCCACCAGGACACGCTCCAGTTCGATTTTTCGTCCGAGCTGAGCGGCTACACGGACATCGTCTTGAGCTCGATGGCTAACCTAGTCCTGGCGGATGCGTGTGGCTTCATGCCGGAGTACAGCCTCGAGGTGGTCGCCACGGGACCGGGAGAGCCCGTCCAGATCCTCTGCCGCGACTGAGGCGCTGCGCACCGCGCCGCGGCAGCGTCGCCGTTCGAGGCGGGAGCTCGGCTCGCCACAGGGGGCGATCCCAGAGCCGCTGAGGACGGGACGTCACGGAGCCGTGAACCTTCGTTGACGATCCCCCACCATAGCTCGCGCCAGCGCCCGGTGGTGCGCCTGGTATGATCACTGCAAGAGGTGCGCTCGATGTCACGATGGTGCTTGGGTCTCGTCATTCTGGCGGTGTCGACGGCGGCTCGGGCGGAGCCGCCGTCCACCGCCGCTTTCCCTCCCGTCGCGCCGCCGCCTGCGGCGCCTGCGCCGACTGCGCCGCCGACCACGGAGCCCGCGCCCGCGGCAGCCCCCACGGAGCCGCCTCCTGGCGCGGCACCCCCGGCGTCGCCCGCGGTGGCGCCTCGCGTGGAGGGCGGCGCGCCAGCGCCCGCGGTGGCGCCGGCGCCCGTCGCGCGTGAGCCTTCCACGCGGGCGCGCGGGTACCCGCCGCCGCTCGAGCTGAGCGTGGCGGCCGGCCTGGGGGACGCGGTCTGTGACAAGGACAAGCCGGACAGCGACTGCCCGGTGGACGGCGGCATCGCGCTGACCTTCGCGGCGCAGTGGCGCTTTCACCCCCACTGGTCAGCGGGCTTCGAGCTGAGCGCTTGGGGCTTTGGCGTGAGAGAGTCGTGGCGTGGGCAGCTCGACGGAGAGCCGGATGAGGTGAAGCTGAGCGCCACGTACCTCGCGCCGGTCATCCGCTGGTACTGGCTGAAGCCGGGGCAGTTCAACCCCTACGCGCAGCTCGGCATCGGTATCAGCACCGTCACGGCGGAGGCCTCCAACGCGCAGGAGCGCTACCGCTTCAGCGCGAAGGGGGTCGCCTACCCGCTCACGCTCGGGATGGAGTGGCAGGTCACCGACCTCATCCGCTTGGGCCCGCAGCTCGGCGCTTACCTGCACGTCTCGCGTCAGCTCTGTGAGCAAGCAGGAGACGGTGAGGAGAGCTGTCGAGACCCCGGCAAGGATGAGGACGGCAAGCGCGAAGGCAACGCGCTGCCGTGGCGGCTCGCGGTCGTCGGGACCTTCGCCTTCGGCCCCTGAGACGGCGCGCGCTGTTCCGTGCCCGGGCGCGGCGCTCCGGCCCTGAGCCTCGCGCGGCTCAGTTGATGATGGTCTTGCAGCCCATCACGATCTCCACGCGCACCTGGCCGTGCTTGACGTAGTCACAGCTCGCAGGACACAGGAGGATCTTCGTGGGGTTGGCGGGGTTGTCGTAGTACCAGCCCGGGCCTCCCATGCAGCTACCAGCGCCGGCCACCTGCGCGAGGGCCGCCCGCTGCCCGCCGGTGGGCGTGAAGGCGACGTTGACGCGGGAGGGCTCCAGCGTCTCGCCCGGCGGCGGCGGGGGCAGCTTGAATTGACAGCCCATGGCGCCGCGGATCTCGTTCATGGCATCGAGGAACTCTTGGCCAGGGTCGCTCCCGGAGACGATGAGCGCTTGCTGGGTGCCGCCCGCCTGGGCGATCTGGTGGAGCGCGCTGACGTTGCCGATGCCGATCACGAAGGTAGGGATGGAGGGGGTCTCCGTGAGGGCCTTCGCGGCGAGGTTGGCGGCCGCCTGCGTGCTGTTGCCCACGCAGGTGTTCGGCGCGCCGTCCGAGGCGAGGACGACCAAGGTGATGTGATCCGGGTGCTCCTGCGCCCAGGCCTGCGCGTAGCTGAGCGCGCCCTGCAGCGCCGGCGTGGTGGGGGTGGTGCCGCCCTCCGGGGCCGTGGCGTTGAGGCTCTGCACGATGGCGCTCGCGCCCGCCGGGAGCTCCGCGATGGGGACGGGCGGGACGCGGTAGTCCGACCACTCGCAGGAGTTTTGCTCGCCCCCCATGGCGCCCTCGCAGACGTTGAACCCAGCCACGCAGGGGCCGTAGATGCCGCACTGCTGGTGGTTGGTGCAGCGGACGGGGAGCGGGGTGCGGGCGCGGACGGGGAAGTAGCCCAGCCCCACGCTGATGCCCTCCGCGTCTGGGTGCTGCACGAAGGTGGAGATGGCTTGAGTGACCGGGCCCCAGTAGTCCACGCCATCGCTGCGCATGGACCCTGAGCGGTCCAGCATGATGTACATGTCGAGCGGCAGCAGCGTGCCGTCCTTCACGTCCGAGGCGCAGCCGGTAAAATCCATGCCGCCGCCGTCTGGGTTACCGATGGTGCCCGCGCCCCCTCCCTGCGCGCCCGCGCCGCCGCTGCCCTCACCGTCCTCTTCACGGGCGCCGCCCGCGCTGCACGCCAGCGCGAGGACTGAGGACCACCCAAGCATGAGCGCGAGAGAGCTTCGGCGAAGGAGCGAAGAGACCAAGGCAGACTCCGAGGGAAAGCGTGTGCGCCGTAGGCTAGCGCAAAAGCGCCCTCCCCGCCTCGTCCGCGCTGGCGCGCCCCGTCCCTCAGGGCTCCGCGCTGCAGCCGCAGACCGCGACTCGGCGCGCTTGCTCCTCACGGGTGCGCCGCGCGCGCTCACACTGCGCGGCGTCCTCGCTGAGGCGACAGATGGCGTCCACCGCGCGGCTGAGCGAGGCGAAGGCCTTGCACGCCGCGACGCAGCGCTGTGGGCTCGCCTTGGGGCTGCTCCCCGTGGGAGCGGCGGCACCGCCGCTCGCGCGGGCGGCGTCCGCGGAGGAGTCGGCGCTGCCTGGGGTGGTGGCGGGCTGACGCTCGGCCGGTGGGGGGGGGGCTACGGCCGCGACGCCCTGGAACAGCCCCTCGAGCTCCGCCTGGGCGGCGGCGAGCTGAGCCTCCGCTTCGGGGAGGGTGGGCTGCGGTGGCGCCTCCTCGGCCTCCGCGGCGCTGGGCGCAGCGGGCTCCGTGGCCTGCGGTGGGCTGGGCGCCTCGGGCGCGCGGGCCGCTCCAGCGCAGCCCGCGCTCGACATCCCAAGCCAGAGAGCGATGGCGGCGCCGCGGTGGAGCATCTCGATGAAGCTAGACGCACGAGCGCGCCATTCGGCTCACCCCCGGCGTCGATGAGCCCGAGATGAGCCGGGCCTCGGTGGGGGCGGCTCACCTCGGGCTCCCGGGCTCAGCTGAAGCTGCCCTTACGGTAGAGCGTGACGACCGCCGCGCCGCCCAGCCCCAGGTTGTGCTGGAGGGCCACCTTGACGCCCGGCACCTGGCGCTTGTCCGCCTGGCCACGGAGCTGCCAGTTGAGCTCCGCGCACTGGGCGAGGCCGGTGGCGCCCAGCGGGTGCCCCTTGGAGATGAGCCCGCCCGACGGGTTGACCACGACCTTGCCGCCGTAGGTGGTGGCGCCGCTGTCGGCGAACTCGCCGCCCTTGCCCTCGGGGCAGAGGCCGAGCGCCTCGTAGGTGATGAGCTCGTTCGCGCTGAAGCAGTCGTGCAGCTCCACCACGCCCACGTCCTCCGGGCCGAGGCCCGACTGCTCGTAGGCCTTGAGCGCCGCGGCCTTGGTCATGTCGTACCCGACGATCTTGATGCAGCTCCGGTCGTCGAAGGAGCTGCGGAAATCCGTAGCCATGCCCATGCCGACGATCTCCACTGCCTTGTCTTGTAGGCCGTGGCGCTTGACGAAGTCCTCGCTGACGACGAGCGCGCAGCCGGCGCCGTCGCTGGTGGGGCAGCACTGCAGCTTGGTGAGCGGGTCGTACACCATCTTGGCGTTCAGCACGTCCTCGAAGGAGTACTCGTCTTGGAACTGGGAGTAGGGGTTGTTGACGGAGTGCTTGTGGTTCTTCCAGCCGATGCGCGCAAAGCTCTCACGCTTGGTGCCGTACTTCTCCATGTGCTCACGGCCGGCGTTGCCGAACATCTGCGGAGCTGGCGGCGCTGGCGCGAACTCCCGCAGCTCCATCATCAGCATCATGTGCTTGTCCAGCGGGTTGGTGCGATCCATGTACTTGGCGCCGAGGGAGCCTTTTTCCATCTTCTCGAAGCCGGCGGCCATCACGCAGTCCGCGAGGCCACCCTCCACGAGCTGCTTGGCCAAGAACAGCGCCGTGGAGCCCGTGGAGCAGTTGTTGTTCACGTTGTAGATGGGGATGCCCGTGAGCCCGAGCTCGTAGAGCGCGCGCTCCCCCGAGGTGCTCTCCCCATAGCAGTAGCCAGCCACCGCCTGCTGGACTTGGTCGAAGCCGATCCCAGCGTCCGCCAGGGCCTTCTCGCCCGCCTCCTTGACCATCTGCGGGTAGTCCCAGTCCCGGGAGCCCGGCTTCTCGAACTTCGTCATTCCAACGCCCACGACGTACACCTTGCGACCCATCTGTCTGCTCCAGCGCTGCTGACCAGCCGTTGGGCCTCCGCGCATCGGAGCCTCGCAGGAAAACTGGCCAAGTGGCCGAAACCCTAGCCGCCGGCTTGGAGGCTCGCAAGCGGCGCCTAGCGTGTGACGGGAGCGAGCGGCCGGTGAGGGGCTCAGCGGGTGCGGCGCGTCAAGTCCCAGACCGAGCCGAGGGCGCGGTAGAAGGCCAGCTCACGGCGGGCGCGCTGTCCGTACCAGAACCGCCCCTGCACGGCGCTGGCGCCGGCCTGGCCGAAGCTCTCGTCGAGCGTCTGCTTGTACTGCTCCACCCGCTGCTGGCGCGCCGCCTCGGCCTGCTCCTCTTGGAGGCGACGGGATGCCATCTCGAGGCCACCCCGCCCGATGAACGCCAGCGTGCGCGTCAGCTCACCCGCGTCGAACCACACGCCATGCCGCTGACACGCGTCGACGATCACCTTCGCGCCTCGCGCGTAGGCGCGGCGGTTCATCAAGCTCTGACAGTAGGGGCAAGGGACGTACTGGATCTCCAGCGTGGTCCCGGCCGCACGCTCGCTCAGCTCGCCGGCGAGGCGAGCGCAGCGGGAGGGCTCCGCCTCCAGCCCGCCGAGCGTGGGGCCGTCGACGAAGCAGCCCTGACAGAGCGCGCAGCGCCAGCGGGGCAGCGGGGCCTCCACGCGCTCGAGCACGCCATGACGGTGAGGGCAGCGCGGCAGCATCGGCTCAGTATAGGCCAAGGCTGCGCCCCTCCAAGCGGTGCTGTGCGCTCAGCGCTGCGCGACCAGGTAGGCGAGCCAGCCCGGCTGGTTCTTCGCCTCCCGCGTCGGGAGGAAGCGCTCCTCGTCTTCGCGCTTGGCCCGATCCCAGTACACGTCCACCCGTCGAAACCCCGCCTCGTGGAGCAGCTCTTGGAGCTCCGGCAAGGTCCAGAAGCGCCACTCGTAGGTGAAGGCGCGCCGCAGCGTGGAGCCGTCCTTGAACTCGAAGTCGATGTGGTTGACGACGGAGTACGTGATAGGATCGAACTTCGCCTGCTGCCAGACGTAGGTGAAGCCTTCCTTGATCTTGCGGCGCTCGCTCAAGACGTCCTCGGCCTCGGTGCCACCGTAGCAGTCCAGGAAGAAGAGCCCGTCGGGCTCGAGCCCCGCGCGGACGCTCTCGAAGTAGCGCCGCAGCTCGGCGCGCGTGCGAAAGACCCAGTAGCTGTAGTTGAAGGCAACCGTCAGCTCGTGCTTCTTCGGTGATGCGGCGCGGACGTCCTGCTCGAGCAAGGCCACCCGCGCGGCGGTCGAGGCTCCCAGCGGAGCGAGGTTGTGGTCCTGCCCCCACGCCAGCACCTCGGGGTCGATGTCGACGCCGGTCGCGGTGCGCGTGGGCAGAGAGCCCACCCAGGCGGCGCAGAGCGCGGCGGTCCCGCAGAAATCCTCGCGTAGCCGCAGCGGGCGGCGACCGCGCAGCTTGCGGAAGCAGCGGTCGAGGAACGCGACCTCACGCTCGGGGGCTTGGACGCTGAGCTGGTAGAGGCGGTGCTTGTCGGCGGTGCGCGCCGTCCACGCGGGCTTCGTAGCGCGCCGCGCGCGAGAGGGGGTAGGGGAGCTGGGCACGGGCGCCAGATAGCCCGACCTGCCACGCTTGGGAACCCGAGCGTGCGCTCGCGGGGTGTCGTGCCGGCGGCGCGCCGCCACACGGAAGGGCTGGCTCAGCGCGGGCAGCGGAGCGTGGTGCCCCAGGTGTTGCCGTCCGCGACCCACGCCGCCACGCCGCCGCCGCTGGTGGTCGCGAGGGAGAGATCCGTGAGGCTGCCCACGGTGGTGATGGCCTCGGGCGCGCCGAGCTCCCCGTCCTCGAGCGGCGCAAGCACCACGCGCAGGAGGCTGTCGACCGCCGCGGTGATGGGGAGCGCATACAAGACGTACGCTCGCCCACACAAGGACGCCGCGCTGGCGGGCGCCGGATCGATGCCATTGGGGAACAGCCGCCAGACGCTGCGGGCCTCCTGCTCCTCGTCGGCGGGGAGGCGGAGGGTGGCGAGTCCGAAGTCCGTGGCGCCTCGCTCGATGGCGATGAACGCCGTCACCTCCTTCGCGCCGCCGAGCGCCGTCAGCTCCGTGAGCGACTGCGCGGGCCCCGCGACCCAGCGCACTCGGTCCAGCCCGAGCGCCAGGCGTCCGTCCTGCCACGCGACGGCGCGGGAGTGGAGCTGGGTCATGCCGGTGCGCGCGTCGAGCGACAGCGCCAGGAGCTCCTCCCCGCTAGGCACCAGGGCGACGCTGTGGGCCCCGGCGGCCTCCGTGGAGATCCTGAGGGGGGAGGCGCCCTCGAGCCAGAGCCGCGCGCTGCGCGCCTCGTCCGGCCCGCTGTCGAGGTAAAGGACGGCGGGGCGCCCGGCGAGCGCGGCGGCAGCGACGCGCGCCGCCGGGCGCGCGTCGTGCGTGAGCGGCTCGGGCGCCGAGCCATCCAGCCGCGCGCGCAAGAGCTGGCCGTGCGCCGCGAAGTAGGCGAAGGCACCCAGCACGGCGGGGCCCCGCTGGGCCGGCTGAAACTCCGCGTCGGGGCGCCGCAGCTCGTCGAGCGCCGCCTTGCCGCGCTTGCCACGCGCCAAGGGTCGCAGCCGCGCGAGGTGGAGCCGGTCGCTCTTGGCGAGCAGCGCGACGCCCGCAGCGCACGCCGTCGCCGGCGCGGGCGGCCCCACGACGGTCGGTTCGTCGATGATGAGCGGCCGCAGCGCGTGCGTGGGCGCGCGGGGCGCGCTGACCCCGGCCGGCGCTCCCGGCGCGGCCTCCAGCGGCGGCTGCAGCGGCGGCTCCAGTGGAGCCGCCGCTGCAGAGGACGGCGGTGAGGTCGCGCTCGCGCTGACGGGCGCGCTGGGGTGGCTGGGGCTCGGTGGCGCCTCGCTCGGCGCGGGACGGCCGCGGCGCTGCTGACAGGCCAGCGCCAGGGTGCCTCCCAAGAGCGCCGCGCCGAGGACCAAGCTTCGCACCGCGCGAGCCTGGCACGAGGCTCGTGGTGCTGGCCAGGCCGGAGCGAGCGCGCTAGGTGAACCGAGATGTCTTCACCGTGGTCACTGCTCGGTCTCGGTGCGCTCCTCGCCTCGGCCTGCGCCCCGCACTGCGTGGAGGAGCCAGCGGCGCCTGCCGCTGCGAGCCCGCCCGCCAGCGGCGCTCCCGCTCCCGTCCCGTCCAGCGCCGCATCCGTCCCTGCGCCGCCGAGCGCGCCCGCGGCCCCCGCCCCGGCTCCCGGGACGACCGCTCCCGCAGGGACTGGACTCGCCGAGCAGGCCCAGGCCGCTAGTGCCGCGCCCCCGCCACCTCACGCGCCGCCCGAGGGCGCCGGCTTGCCGGAGGTGCAGCTCAGCAGCTACGGGATGCACATCGGCGGCGGACCGAACGACGCGTCGAGCAAGCGCCCCTTGCTCGACGCGCTCGAGGCGCGCTTCGAAGCGCTACGGGCCTGCTATGGGTCCGTCGAGGAGCCCGCGAAGGGCGGCGTGTTCGGCGTCGACCTCACCATCCCTCGTGAGGGGGGCACGGCGCAGCTCGGGCAGGTCAGGACGAGCATGAAGGGCGCGGAGTTTC
>CAUJEM010000131.1 GCA_963169915.1 Myxococcota bacterium | reverse complement strand
CCCTGCGTGTGGATCGGGATCCCGCTCTGGGCCAGCGACACCGGGCTGCTCCCCGTGATCGCCGCTCACGCCGCGCCCTGCCGCTACTTGGACTCCAACACGCTGAGGTTCGACGACGGCTCGCTCGTGCGCGACATGCCGAGGCTCCCAGACAAAATCCACCCCACCATGGCGGCCCGTCGGCGGTGGGCGGAGCGCGTCCTGCGCTGGCTCGCGGAGGAGCGCGCCCCGGGGCCCGCGAAGCCGTGGCGCTGGCGGAGCCCCACCGACTAGCGCCCTAGGTCGCCGATTTTCTCACGCTTTCTGCCAAACATGACGAAAGGCTGACGGAAGCCCGGGGGGCTTGCTGCTAGCTGTCAAGCTCGATGAGCGTCGCCGTCGTCGTGAACCTCAGGGCCGGCAAAGGCTCTGAGCGGGTCCATCGCCTCGCGTCTCGACATCTCCCCCAAGCTCGTCACGTCGCCACGCGGGACATCCAGGAGCTCGGGCGCTTCATCGAAGATCACTTGGCGCCCAACCCGCCAGGGGTGCTGCTCTCGGGCGGCGGAGACGGCACGGCCATCCGTCTGCTCGACGAGCTGTGCGCGAGAAACCTCGAGCTGCCGGTGCTGGGGCTGCTGCCGCTCGGGACGGGCAACGCGTGGGCGCACGCGGTCGGGGCCCCCGCCGCCACCAAGGCGCTGCGGCGCTTCGCGGAGCACGCCAGCGCGGGGCTGCCCACGCAGCGCTTCTCGCTCGTGAGCGTGGAGGGCCGGCTGACGCCCTTCGCGGGCACCGGTTGGGACGCGGACATCGTCGCCGACTACCGCGCTCAGCTCGAGGCCACGCCAGGGCCGCTGCAGCCCATGCTCAAGGGCTTGCGTGGCTACTGGCTCAGCCTCGCCACGCGCACCACACCCAAGCAGCTGTTCGGCACCCGGCCGCGCGTGCGACTCATCAACCTGGGGGAGCCCGCGCTCTACGTCACGGCGCGAGGGCAGGTGCGACCTCTCCCCGACGGAGAGGCGGGGAAGGTGCTCTACGAGGGGCCCTATGGCGTGGTCGGGGCGGGCACCTCACCCACCATCGGCTTCGGCTTCCAAGCGCTGCACCTCGCACGAAAGGTGCCGGGGCGCATGCACGTGCGGGTGTACGCCCCGGGCGTCCTCGAGGCGCTCACGAAGATCCCGGCGTTGCGGCGCGGTCAGCACCCGCTGAAGCACAGCCACGACTACCTGCTGACGCAGTGCCGGCTAGAGTACGACCGGCCCGTCCCGCTCGAGATTGGCGGAGACGTCGTCGGGCTGCGAGAGCAGGTGAGCTTCGAGGTGGCGCAGCAGACGGTGGACGTCCTCGACTGGTCGCGGCTGTCCTGAGGCGCTCAATTGCGCCTGGCGCTCAGCTTTGCTCTGGACGGTCGGCGAGGTCGTGCCAGGCTGTCGCCCATGAGATCCGCGCCGCCTTGGCTCGTCGTGTCCTTGGGGCTCACGCTGCCGACCCTGGCCCTGGCGGAAGACCACGTCGCCGCAGCGCGGAGTGACGTGGAGTTCAGCGATTATGTCGAGGGGGCCTCCCGCCTCGAGGGGAGGATCCGCGCGCCCTGCTGTTGGAACCAGACCCTGGACATCCACAGCTCCGAGATCAGCACCCAAATGCGTCGAGAGATCCGCGCACGGCTCCGCGCCGGGGAGGCGCCGGAGCTCATCGAGGCGGATTTCGTCGCGCGCTACGGCGAGCGGGTGCTCGCGGCGCCACCGGCCAGCCCCATCCGAGGGCTCGGCGTGCTGCTGAGCCTCGGCGTCGTGCTCGGCGGGCTGGGCGCGGGCATCGTCGTCAAGCGCTGGCACGACAAGGCGCGCACGAAGCCGCCGCCCTCGGCGGTGTCGGAGAGCGCCCCGGACGCCCTGGATGAGCGGCTCGATCGAGAGCTGGAGCAGCTCTGAGCAGCCCCACTACTGAACGATGGTGGCGCAGCCGAGCTTGATGTCCACGGACGCGCTGCCGCCCGTCTTGAACGCGGTGCAGGTGGAGGGGCACACCACGAGCTTGGTGGGCTGCCCCAGCTCCGGCTTGACGTCGTAGTACCAGCCGCCCGTGGCGGCGGTGCAGTTGGCCTCTTCTCCGACGTACACGATGTCTTGGCTTTGACCGCCGGCGGTGTAGCTCATGTTCACCTTGGCGAAGTCGAGCGACTCCCCCGGAGGAGCCGGCGGGATCGCGAAGTCACAGCTGAGCGCCGTCCCGCGGATGGCCTCGAGCGCCGCCGCGAACGCCTGGGTGACGTTCTGGTTGGTGTCGATGATGAAGGCGCGCTCCGTCCCACCGCCGGCGGCGACCTCGTCGAGGTTCGCCGTCGCCGTGGCGCGCTCGCTCGGGGAGAAGACGCCGATGACGAAGGTCTGGATCGAGGGTGAGGCTCCGGCGGCGGCGGCGGCGATCCCCGCGAGGCTCGAGATCTGCGTGGGCGAGCACTCCGTCGGCATCCCGTCGGTGGCCAGCACGAGCGCCGCCTTGTGGGTGGGGTTGGCTTGGAGGTAGGCGCGCGCCTGCGCCAGGCCGCCGCGCAAGGCTGGCCCGGTGGGGGTGTTGCCTTGCGGGGTGGTCGCGGTGAGGGAGGCCGTGATGGCGGCGCCGTTGTTGAAGGCGAGCGCGACGGCGGCAGAGTCGTACACGGCGTCGTCGCAGCTCGTCGCGTTGATGCAGGCGGGCCGCGCGATGGCGACGCAGCGGCCACCCGGCCCATTGGCGCCGCTGCAAGCGGTAGCGCTGCCGACCGGACGACAGGTGTAGGCGCGATCGTTCTCACACTCACCGATGACGCCGCAGGTGTCGAAGAGCCCGCAGCTCCCGTTGGAGCACGGCGCCCAGCTCGAGCACGCCCGGTTGTAGCAGGGCCCCCCGACGCCACACTGCGCGTCGGTGGTGCAGGTGTCCGGGACGCCGGGCTTCCAGAGGGGAAAGTATTGGAGACCGAGCCCCAGATCTCGCGCGGCGGGAGAGTTGGCGAAATCTGAGAACGCGGCCGTAGCGGCGTCCCACTTGGTCGTCCCGCTCGAGGTGCGGCTCAACATGGACACCGAACGATCGAACAGCACGAAGAGCGCGAGGGGCAGAGCCTCGCCCCGGCTGACGGTGCCGGTGCACTCCCCGCCGTCCTGGAGGTGGCCACCCCCACCCGCGCCGCTGTCCGGCACGATGATGGCGCCGCCCGTCCCCCCGCTGCCGCTGCGGCCGCCGGCCGCCGCGCTGCCCCCCGCGCCGCCGCTCGCCCCGCCGTCCGGCGCGCCCGCGCTGCCCGAGAGCCCCCCAGCGTCCGTGAAGGCGTCCCCGCCGCTGTCCTCGGAAGGGCTGGTGGCGCAGGCCGCTGCCCCGACGAGCAGCCCCAGGGAGATCACGAGCCAGCGTGGAGCGACGAAGGAGGTCCGCATGCCACGAATTAAAGCAGGTCGGCTTCTCCGGAGCCAGTGGCCCCCGGGGCCCCCTCGCCGGCGTAGTGGTAGCGTAGCTGGGCGTCGGAGTAGCGCCACGCGACGCCCACGGGGCACGCGGCGCGCACCTGCACCCAGTCTGGCCACGCCGCTCGGAGGTCCTCGCGCCGACGTGGTGGGGGGAGGGGCGCGGCGGCGGCGGCGCAGGGCGCGGCGCAGCCCTCGCACGGGGAGGGCGTGGGCCGCGCCGCGGGCTCCGACCAGGCGACGCTGAAGCTGACGACGGCGCGGACGGCGGTCCAGAGTCCATGCCGTGAGTGCACGCCCAGGCCGATGGGAGAAGGTGAGAGCAGCCCGCTGGCGAAGGCCATGCGCAAGAGGGGCGGCGGGGGTGCCGCGTGGGCCCAGTGGCGCTCCACGACCGGCGTCCCCCGGAGCGCGGCCTCGAGCCGCGTGGTGACCCAATGGTCGATGGGGTCCACGGGGGCGAGCCGCTGCTGCTGGCCGAGCACGGTCCAGAGCCGCCGGTGATTGCCGAACACCACGGCGAGGTGCGCGGGCTGCCCGAGCCAGGGCTCTTCGGGTCGCCGCACCTGGTGCCACCGCACGATGCTGAAGGGCTGCACCAGATCCAGCCCTGCGGCGCTTGCCTCGGCGCGCAGGTGGGCGACCAGCTCGAGCGGCTCCACCGCGCTAGCCTAGCCGGAAACGGGGGCTCGTCATCCAGCATGAACTGGACCAGGCTTCGCCTCGTCATGTACGAGCTGAAGACGGTCACGGTCCGCGGCAGCGCGCACCAAATGGGGTTGGAGCACGGCGAGCAGCTCCGCGCGCTCATCGGCGGCTTCGTGGAGCAGCGCAAGCACGCCGCGGCGGAGTACCTGGCCGAGCGTGGGACGCACACCCTCGACGAGCTGCTGGCGACGGGGAAGGCCTGCGCCGCCGTCGCCCGCGGCTGGGATCCAGAGGGCTACGCCGAGCACGAGGGGATCGCGCGGGCGGCGGGGGTGGACCCCGACGAGCTCTACACGACCAGCAACATGACCGACATCCGGGACGCGCTCCTGCTCGCCAGCCCAGGCCCCGGGGGAGCTCCAGCGGAGACTCGGGCCGACGCCGAGGGCTGCTCCTCACTGGTCTTGCCCCCACGGCTCACCCGTGACGGGGAGATCTTGGCGGGTCAGACCTGGGATCTGAACCCCACGGATCTCGACTTCGTGGTCGCGCTCCACCGGCTGCCCGAGCACGGCCCGGAGACGTGGAGCGTCACCTGCGCGGGCTGCCTCACGCTGATGGGGATGAACCAGCACGGCCTGGCGGTCGGCACCACCAACCTCAAGATCTTTGGGTCACGGGTCGGTGTGGGTTACCTCAGCGTCTTGCATCGTGCCATTCGGGAGACCACGGTCGCCGCGGCGGCGCAGGCCGTCGCGCAGGCGCCGCGCGCCGGAGCGCACAGCTACTGGCTCGCGGGCGCGGAGGCGGCGCTCGATCTGGAGTGCAGCGCTACCCAGAGCCACGAGCGGCGCCTGGCCGATGAGGCCTTGGCGCGGACCAACCACTGTCTCTATCCAGAGTTCGAGCGCGCCCGGGGGGAGGAGCCGAGCTCCTCCAGCCACGCGCGCCTGCTGCGCTTGCAGACCGAGGTGGCGCAGCGCAGCTTCGA
>CAUJEM010000130.1 GCA_963169915.1 Myxococcota bacterium | reverse complement strand
GTCTGCTCCTCACCGATCGGCTCTACGGGCTGCTCACGGGCCTCATCCGCGCCCGCTGAGCGCCGCCATATCACGGCCGCCGCACGGCGGCCGTGATGCCATCCGCTCATTCGTTCGCCCCTGCGCGACAGCCTCCGAGTGCGGGTCGAACGTCGTGGGTGAAGGGGATGTCGTGCCGGGAGCGGGAGCGGGAGCGGGAGCGGGAACCGCCGATCTCGTGCCGCCGGATTGAGGGCAGCCCGAGCGCGAGGCGGGTCAGCTCGGCGTGTCGGCGGGCTCTGCGGCGCTCCGGAGCAGCAGCTCCGCGGCGCGCGCGGTGCGGCTGCGACGACACTCCTCCGCCTTCAGGATGGCGACGAGCTGCTCGGTGGCGACCTCGAGCTGGTCGTTGACGATGACGTAGTCGAACTGCCCGTAGTGGGCGATCTCGTGGCGGGCCGCGTCGAAGCGTCGCCGGACGGTGGCCTCGTCGTCGCTGCCCCGGCCGCGCAGGCGCCGCTCGAGCACCGGGAGGCTGGGCGGCAAGATGAAGACGGCCACCGCGTCCGGGCGCTGGCTCTTGATCTGACGGGCGCCTTGGTGGTCGATGTCGAACAGGATGGCGCGCGGCGCGGGCGCGCGGCGGAGCTCTGCCAGGGAGGTGCCGTAGAGGTTGCCGTGCACCTCCGCCCACTCCAAAAACACGTCCTCCGCGACCATGCGCCGAAAGCGCTGGCGGTCGATGAAGTGATACTCGCGGCCGTCGAGCTCCCCCGCACGCGGCTGGCGCGTGGTGTGGCTCACGCTGAAGCGCAGGTCTTGGAAATGCGCCATGAGCCGGCCCGTCAGCGTGGTCTTCCCGGCGCCGGAGGGTGAAGAGACGATGAACAGCAGCGGATCACTCGACATTCTGTACCTGCTCTCTCAGGCGCTCGAGCTCCGCCTTGAGCTCGACGACCGCCAAGATCTGCTCAGCGTCTTGGAGCTTGGAGCCCACGGTGTTGGCCTCACGCCCCAGCTCCTGCAAGACGAAGTCGAGCTGGCGCCCCACGGGGCCGCTCAGCGCGAGGCAGCGCTCGAACTCCGAGAGGTGCAGCTTCAGGCGCACCAGCTCCTCGGTGATGTCGGTCTTGTCCGCCAGGACGGCGAGCTCTTGCTCGAGTCGCCCCTCGTCCAGCCGGAGCTCCACGTCGTCGAGCAGGCGTGAGAGGCGCTCCCGCAAGCGCTCCCGCTGCCGCTGGGCGCCCCCCGCGCTGCCGTGCTCCAAGCGCTGGACGATGTCCTTCGCGCGCGCCGTGCGCTGCCGTAGCTCTCGCTGGAGCTCGGCTCCCTCCCGCTCGCGCGAGCGGTCCAGCTCCGCGAGGGCGGCCTCGAGCGCGAGCTCGAGCGCGCCGCGGAGCTCCTCCCGCGCCGCTGGCGCGGTCTCTCCGTTGAGCGCCCCGGGCAGCGCGGTGACGGCCGTGAGCGGGAGCTCCGAGCGGAGCCCGAGCTCTCGTCCGAGCCGCGCGAGCGCCGCGTAGAGGCCGCGCACCCGCTCCTCGTCGAGCACGGGCGGAGCCAAGGCCTGCCCCTCCAGCCGGAGGCTGAGGTCATAGCGGCCGCGACCGCCGTGAGCGCGCAGGTGCTGCTCCAGGAAGAAGGCGTGGTCCGTCAGCTCCGACGGGAGGCGGACGCGCGCGTCGAGGTAGCGGTGGTTCAGCGTCCGCAGCTCCATGACGAGGCGCCCCTCCCGGAGGGGCTGCGTGACGAGCGCGAAGCCGGTCATGCTCTTCATGGCGGGACGAGCGCGGCCCTCAGAGGCCCTTGCGCCGCTTCAGCTCCTCCTTGATGCGCTGGTACTCCACCTCCCAGGTGCTCGAGCCCTCCTTGACGTGCTTCAGCTGGGCGCGCACCTCGCCCTCCAGCTCTTGGTCGGCGCCGTCCAGCTTGCGGAGCGGACCGCGCATGGCGAGCCGGAGCTGGTGATCTTCCCCGAAGATCTCGTCCACGTTGGTGGAGTGCATGAGCATCTCCAGGAGCTGATCCAGCAGGTAGTCGATGGCCTCGTCGCCGATGCGGAGCTTGCGCTCGTCCGCGACGAGCTTCTTGATGCGGCCGAGCTCGGAGGGCGGGAGGTTGCGCTGCGCGAGGACGTCGCGGGCGCGCTGGGTGACCTGCTGCTCGTCCCGGGCGTACTGCAGGAGGACCGCCTCGATGTCGCGCTCGGCCTCCTTGGGCTGCTCCACCTCGATGTAGTCGCTGGCCACGAGGGCCTTGATGATGTCGGCAGCCGTGGTGGCAGCCTGCTTTTCGCTGATGCGCATCTTGAGCCGACATGTACTCGGTTTGGGGCTTGCCAGCATCGACAATCGGCGTGAGCGGCCGCACAAACCCCGGGCGGGCGCGGCGCTCGACCGCCGCGGCGCCGCGGGAGGGCCCCCGCGCAGGGCGCCGTGCGCGCGGTCCGCGCGGGGAGGCGCCGCGGCCAGCGCGCGGCTCAGCCGCGCTTCTTGGAGGTCGCCGACAGCCTGAGGCGAGAGATGACCGCCTGCCGCTGCCGACGCTTGTAGGCTTGATGGTTGGCGTCGCCGGCCTCGTTGTGCTGCTCGCTGGCTTGGTCGAGGAGCTGAAATTCGCACTGCACGTACACGACGGGCCCCAGGTGGCTCGAGCCGGGCGGGGCGAGCTCCAAGACGTAGGCCGGCACCCGCACCGGCATGTCCACCACGAAGTGGATGACGCGGTAGGTGGGGGCGCTGAAGCGGTTGTCGCCGGTGCTCAAGACATCGTCGACGGCGCCTTGGAAGTGCGGGACCATCCCCTCGAGGTGAGGGTGCGTGGCGCACCAGCTCCGGAAGTTGAGCACGGTGTTGCTGCTCTCTCTTGGGATCACCATGTTGAACGCGAACAGCCGCGTGCTGAGGTGGTGGAGCACCGGCATCAGGTCGTCCACCTCCTTGGTGACGATGCGAAACCGTAGTTTGTCGTAGAGCGCCGCGGCCGTGCTCTCTGCCTTGCTGAGGAGCTTGGTGTAGGTGGAGTCGACGTTCTTACGGCCCCCCACGAATTCCGCGATAGGAAAGCCCTCCGCGAGCATGGCGCCCACGGTGCGATACACCTTCTCCTCCACCAGATGGTAGAGATCGTGATCGCTCACGGGGAGCCGAAAGAGCAGCTCCCGGCCGGACATGTGGTTGATGATGTGCAGCGCCTTGAGCACCGTGCAGGCGCAGAGCTGCTTGTGACCCTTGCCGCTGGCCGTGAGCAGCAGCCGCTCGACGCTCGCCTCGGCGATGCTGCGGGGGATGGCGAACCCGAACGTGCGCTTGAGGTAGCGCACGGCCTCGTCCCTCGCCCCTTGCAGGTACGCCAGGTCCGCGGGGTTGTCGGGCTCGAACCCGTGCGCCTCCAAGTGGGCACGCGCCTGCTCGGGCGAGGCGAAGTTGAGCCGGTGCCAGTCGACGACCGAGTCCCCCCGCAAGATGAGCCTCAGGGCCTCCACGTCCGGGAGCGTGAGCTGCTCGGGCGTCTTGAGCCCCGGGCGGGCGGGCTCGAAGGGAGCGGCCCCGACGGGCACCGTCAGGGGGGGGGAGGCGGAGGGGGGCGGCGTCGTGTCGGCCAGGGCTCAGTGGCCTGGGCTGGTGGACGTGGCGCTGCCTGGGGCGGGCCGGCCAAGCGCCAGCGTGCCGAAGAAGATACCCAAGGTGGCACCCAGGACGATGACCTGCGCGCTGAAGCCGCTTCCGGCAGCGAGCAGGCCAGCGGGGGCGAGGGCGGCGAGGTACCAAGCGTTGAGCTTCATCGGCTTCTCCGAAGACTGAGGGAGTGGGTGAGAGCGCACCTCGCCGGGAGCCGAGCGAGGCGCTAGCGCCTGCCCGGAGGCAAGCCCAGCAGCGACTAAGCCAGAGTAAGACAATGTGCGACAGTGTGGTACAAAACCCTGACGCGGGGCAAGAACTACCTCAAGCTCGGTCCCGGCAGCAACCCTGAAGCGCACACTAAGCACTTATTTATGTGCGTCTTTGGTGTGTGATGTAGGTGGAAACTGCGCACCCAACGGATAATTGTCCTGATGCCGGCGCCGCTGCCTTCAGGGGTGAAGGTCGATGGTGAGCGCCTCGGCCTGAAGCTCTAGGGAGCCTTCCCAGTGGGCCACCCCCTCCAGGGTGTCGGACTGCGCCAGCACCTCGAGCCGATAGCGGCCGCTGGGGACCTCCAGGACGTGTCGTAGAGAGGAGACCTGCGCCGGAACGCTGAGCTGAACGCCCCCCGACGCCTCCTCGGCGTCCCCGAGGGCCCGCCACTGCACGCTGAGCCGCGCGCAGCGCACGGACGTGGGCCAGCGAATGACGAGGGGCTGCGAGCGCGGCGCCTGGGAGCCGAAGGAGAGCAGCGCGGCGAGCAGGCCGCCGATCAGCAACGGCAGCGCCCAGCGGCGGCCGAGCGCTCGGCCACCGCTGGGGTGCCGCGCCGGCTCCTGCTGAGCCGCTGGCCCCGCACCCCGGTGGCTACTCAAGGCGCGCTGGGGGCGGGTGAGGGTGCGGAGCCAGCGGTCGGAGGGGGCAGCGCCGCGCGTCCGCTGGAGGATGCGCTGGGGGAAGGGGCGCCCGCTCCCCGGACCAGCCGGAGGAGTCGGACCAGCCCCTCCAGCGTGTCTGCCGGGAGCGTGAAGCTGGGCATGAGCCCCCGGCCCTGGGAGATGACCGCCTGGATCTCGGCGTCCGAGACGCTGTCTTGCCACGCGACGGAGGTGAGGTCGGGGGGGTGGGTGAGCGGCCCTTCGGGGCCATCCCCACGCCCGAGGACGCCATGGCAGCGCATGCAGCTCTTGCGCCACGTGACGAGCGTCAGCTCACTCACGCCGGGCAGCCCCGTGTCCGGGTGCCCGCTGCGAGCGCTGGAGGCAGCGCTGGGCGTGCTCGGCGGCGCGCCGGGCTCCACGGTGTGATCGTGGTCGGACGGGGTCCACTCCCGGAGATCCGTGGGGCTGCGGCTGCAAGCCGTGAGCACGATCCCGAGCGCCAGCAGAGCGCGGAGCTGCATGGCGGAGCCATAGCAACGCTTCGCCGTGCCGGCGATGCCCGACACAAAAAGCAGACGCGCCGGCTCCCCAGGTGGTGTGTCGGCGCGCCGCGCTAGAGCTGCTCGGGAGGCTCACGCCTGCCGAGCGCCGCTCACTCGAAGACCTTCCCGCCCGCGGTAGGATCGAGGTTGAGGTAGCGCTTCCCGCTGACCTCGGCGATCTTGAACTCCGTGCGGCGGTTCTGGGCCTTGCCCTCCTCCGTGGCGTTGCTGGCGATGGGGCGCTCCTGCCCGAAGCCGACGGCGATGAGGCGCTCCTTGGGGATCTCATGCGCGATGAGCCAGCGCTTGATGGTGAGCGCGCGCTGCCCCGACAGCTCCAGGTTGTCCGCGGGCTGGCCCACGTTGTCCGTGTGCCCCTCGATCCGGATCTTCGTGATGCGCGGGTTTTGGAGCAAGAACAGCCGAAGTTGCTCGAGCACGACCTCGCTGCCGCTGCCCTCCTTGAGGGTGGCCTTGGCGGTGTCGAAGACGATGTTGCCGGGCAGCTTGATGCTGTCCCCCTCCGCCTTCACGCCCGAGGCCTGGGCGGGGGGGGGGGTCTGGGTGGGCGCCGTGGTGGGTGTGGGGGCCGGGGCAGGCTCCGCAGCGGGGGTCTTCGGCTCCCCCGCGCCGTTCACCCGGACGGTGCAAGCAGAGACGGAGAGCTGGGCGACGGCGATGAGCGCCAAGGTACCAAGACTAATGCGAGCCATGCTGAATTCCTCCTAGAGGCCAGCCGCACCGCCTCTCCGGCGTGCGGGGCGTTGTCAGCGGTTATCCTGAACGTCCTAGAGATACAAGGGCCAGCGAGGAGCTCCTCACCGGACCATCGAGCGTCCCTACGACGAAGGGACGTCGAGCTTTGTTCAAAAATAGCACCGGGAGCGCTCGACGGGCGAGGCTCCCGGTGCACGGAGAGGGCCTGGCTAGCTCGGTGAAGCGGCTAGCGTGGGCGCCTCGGGCTCACGGCGTCGGGTTGCAGGGGTCCTCCCCGGGCGTGGCGGGGGGCGCGGCGGTGCCGAGCTGCACGGCCTTGGCGCTGAAGCCGAGCCCGATGCTGATGCCGTCGCAGGTCTTCGACGAGTCGCCGTTCGTGCCGTCCGCCATGATATCGCTGGCGGCGCGGATGCTGGAGGCGATGGACTCGAAGGTGCTGCCATCACACAGCGACTCATCGAAGGTGCCGGCGACCTTCTTCAGCTCGCTGACCAGCTCCTCCGTGTCCAGCACGCCGCCGATGATGCCATCGGCGCCTGCCGCCGCGGCCGTCCCAGCGCCCGTGACCTTCGTGGAGATGATCGCCTGGCGGATGTTGAGCGTGAGCGTGAAGCCCGAGACGCTGAGCGCGAGCGAGAGGGTGCCCGGGGTCCCCGAGTACCAGGTGCCGCCCGTGACGAAGCTGCTGCCGAACTTGACCTTGGAAGAGTCGAGGTTGGTCGGGTCGTTCAGGAGCTCCGACATGACGGGCCAGACGTCCGAGCCGTCGAAGGCCGGGGTCGAGCCGAGCTTGGCGCCACCGAAGAGGTCGGCCGCGATGCCCTTCTGCTCGGCGCCGCTGCCGAGGGTGCTCATCCGGAGGATGACCGTGAAGTCACCGCTGGCGATGGACTCATTCACCGAGTCCGACGCGTCCGCGGCGAGGGTGGTGATGAGGCCGAGGAGGTTGGCGCCGAAGGAGTTGTCGATGCCGCCGTTGCCGTCCGGCTGGATGGAGGCGACGGTGCCGGAGCCCGCGGGCTTGCAGTGGTTCTTACCGCCGCGGGTGCTGACGAGGCCGTCCAGGTTGAAGCCGAAGTCCTTCCAGGCCTTGGAGTCCACGGTGCCGTCCCGCGTCTTGTCGCCGAGCAGCAGGCTGTCGAGCGCGATGACGGTGGGCGTGGTGCCGTCACCCGTGGGCGCGTCCGTGGGCTCCGCTGGTGCCACGCGGCAGTCCGCGCCGGGGGCGGAGCAGCTCTGGTCCGTGGTGGAGCCGCCGCCGGACCCGGCAGCGCCGCCGGAGCCCGAGGCTCCGCCTGTGTTGCCACCACCGCCGTCGTCGCTGCCGCAAGCGACGGCGCCGAACAGGGCGAGGGACACGCCCGCCGTAAGCGCAAAGATACTTGAGTTAATTCGAAGCATTGGGGCTCCTTCGTGAGGTCAGGCGCCGGCTTCCCGGCGTAGGGCAGTTGGGAGAGAGGGGGGCCGCCGGGATGACGGCGCGCCATAGGCTAGCTTGCCGGCCGGTTTTCGCAAGCGGGACTTCGACGTGGGGTGAAGCTCAGCGCTTTGGAGGGCGTGGAGGGCCGCCCTGCTGGGTGAGGTGACGACGCGTGACGGCTCGGGCGGCGCCGTGCAAAGGTGTCCTCGTGCGCTCAGGGTCTGCCGCCGCCGCCTTCGTCCACCTCCACGTCCACACGCAGTTCTCCTTCCTCACGAGCAGCGTGCAGGTGGCCGAGCTCGGTCGCCGCGCCGCGGAGCTGGGGATGCCGGCGGTGGCCATCACGGACGCCGCCAACATGTACGGCGCCATCAAGCACTGGAAGGCCTGCAAGGCGGCCGGGGTCCAGCCCATCCTCGGCTGCGAGCTCAACGTGGCGCGCGCCGACGGGCGGGGGCTGAGTGACCACTTGGTGCTGCTCGCCGCCAGCCTGGAGGGCTACCAGAACCTCGTCCACCTCGTGTCCCGCGGGCACCTCCACCCCCAGACGGAGCGTCCGAGCGTGACCCTGCAGGACGTCGCCCAGCGCGCCAAGGGGCTCGTGGCCCTCACCGGCTGTCTCGGCGGGGTGTTCCCGCAGCGCGTGCTGGAGCAGGGCCCCGAGGTCGCCGAGCCCTGCCTCGCGGAGCTGCGCGACCTCTTCGAGCCGGGGCACCTGTTCGTCGAGCTCCAAGATCACGGCTTCCCGGAGCAGAAGCTCTTCCGCGAGGTGGCGCGACGGGCAGCGGGGCGGCTCGGCCTGCCGCTGGTCGCGACGAACGACGTGCACTGCATGAACCGGGAGGACGCCGAGGCGCTGCTCTACCTAGAGGCGGTGCGCCTCGGGCGCAGCTACGGCGAGGTCAAGGAGGGGCACCACGGCAGCGCGGAGATGTTCCTCAAGTCGCCCGCGGAGATGGCCCAGGCCTTCGCGGAGCTGCCGGAGGCCCTGAGCAACACCCTGCGCGTCGCCGAGCTCTGCTCCGGGCTGGATCTGCGGTTGGGCACCCCAATGCTGCCGACCTTCCCGGTGCCGGAGGGCTACGACACCGACGCGTACTTCCGCGAGCGGGCACTCGCGGGGCTGGAGCAGCGGTTTCAGGAGTTCAGAGCGGCGGCCAAGCGGGTCGACGAGGCGGCGTATCGGCAGCGGCTGGAGTTCGAGCTCGGCGTCATCACGCAGATGCGCTACGCGGGCTACTTCCTCATCGTGTGGGACTTCATCCACGCGGCTCGGCGCCAGGGGATCCCGGTGGGGCCCGGGCGCGGCTCCGGCGCGGGCTCGCTCGTCGCCTACAGCTTGGGCATCACGGACCTCGACCCCATCCCGTACCATCTGCTGTTCGAGCGCTTCCTCAACCCCGAGCGCGTCAGCATGCCGGATTTCGACGTGGACTTCTGCAAGGCGCGGCGCGACGAGGTCATCGCCTACGTCGCCAGCAAATACGGGGCCGAGAGCGTCGGTCAGATCGCGACGTACCAGAACCTCAAGGCGCGCAGCGTCCTCAAGGACGTGGCGCGCACCATGGGCTTCCCGGCGCCGGAGGCGCAGCGCATCGCCAGCTTGGTCCCGGACCTGGGGCAGGGCAAGACCGCCACCATCGACGAGACGCTCGAGCAAGAGCCGGAGCTGCGCAAGCGGATGGAGGCCGAGCCGAGGGTCGCCGGGCTCGTCCACATCGCGCGCCAGCTCGAGGGCCTGACGCGCCACGCCGGGATGCACGCCGCGGGGGTGGTCATCAGCGAAGGGCCGCTCGAGGACTGGGTCCCGGTGTTTCGCAGCGACGCGGCCATCGTCACCCAGTACGACAAGGACGACGTCGAGGCGGCCGGCCTCGTGAAGTTCGATTTCCTGGGGCTCAAGACGCTCACGGTGCTCGACATCGCGCAGCGGCTGGTCAACGCGCGCCCGGAGCGGCAGGGGCGACCGCTCGAGCTCGCGCGCCTGCCCTTGGACGACAAGGAGACCTATCAGCTCATCTCCAGCGGCGACACCAAGGGCGTGTTCCAGCTCGAGTCCAGCGGCATCCAGGAGAAGATCCTGCGTCCGCTGAGGCCCGACTGCTTCGAGGACATCATCGCGGCGGTGGCGCTCTATCGCCCCGGACCGCTGAGCACGGGGATGATCGACAACTTCATCGACACCAAGCATCAGCGCAAGCCCATCGACACGCTGCACCCCTTGGTGGACGACGTGCTCGCCCCCACCTATGGCGTGCCCGTCTACCAAGAGCAGGTGATGCAGATCGCCCAGCAGCTCTCCGGCTACTCCCTGGGGGGGGCGGACCTGCTGCGGCGCGCGATGGGTAAGAAGAAGAAGGAGGAGATGGACAAGCAGCTCTCCCAGTTCGTGCGCGGCGCGGTGGAGCGCGGCGTTTCGGAGGAGCAGGCGCTCTCCATCTTCAAGACCATCGAGGGCTTCGCCGGCTATGGCTTCAACAAGAGCCACTCCGCGGCGTACGCGCTCATCACCTACCAGACGGCGTACCTCAAGGCGCACTACCCCGCGGAGTTTTTCGCGGCCACGCTCACGGCGGACAAGGACAAGATCGACAAGGTGGTGCGCACCATCGTGGAGGCGCGCGCGTGGGGCGTGAGCGTGCTGCCGCCAGACATCAACGCCAGCGAGGTGGACTTCACCGTCACCTACGCCCATCCGCGCGGCGACGGCCCCGCGCGCGGCCCCGGGAAGGTGCGAGACCGCTACGGCGCGAAGATCCGCTTCGGGCTCGGCGCGCTCCGGGGCGTGGGCTTGGCGGCCCTCGAGAGCGTCTTCGAGGCGCGCGGCGCCGGCGGAGACTTCAAGGACCTGTTCGATTTTGCCGCGCGCGTGGACGGCAAGCGCCTCAACAAAGGGGTGCTCGAGAGCCTCGTGCACGCGGGCGCGTTCGACAGCGTGCTCGAGCCGCGCGGCGTCAGCCGCTGGCGCGCCTTCGCGGCGATCGACCGGGCGCTCGAGCGTGCGCGCAGCGCCAGCCGCGATCGGGAGCGCGGGCAGAGCACGCTGTTTTCCATGTTCGAGGCGGCGGCCCCGGCGGCGCGCGATGGGGAGCGCGGCGGGGAGGAGGTCTACCCAGATGCGGAGGCCTGGGATCGCCTGGAGCTGCTACGGCGGGAGAAGGGCGCGCTCGGGCTCTATGTCAGCGGGCACCCGCTGGCGCGCTATGGGCGCAAGCTGGCGCGGCTCGGGGCCCGCTCCACCGACTCTCTGGCGGGCTCGAAGGCGTGGACGGCCGTGAGCGTCGCGGGCATGGTCGACGGCTACGCCGAGAGGGTGTTCAAGGGGGGCGGCGGAGGCAAGGCCGCGAGCTTCGAGCTGGGCGACGAGCAGGGGCGCGTGGCCTGCAAGCTGAAGGGAGACCGCATCGAGCAGTACTCCCCGCTGCTGCAGTCCGGGCGCCCCGTGCTCGTCAGCGGGAAGATCATGGCGGCCCAGCGTAGCGAGGAGGCCAGCGCAGAGGAGGGGGGCGAGGGCGAGGTGCGGCTCGCCGTGGATCACGTCGAGCTCTTGGAGCAGGTGGTCTTCGAGGCCACCAAGGGGCTCGGCCTGAGGGTGGACTCCGAGCGGATGGATGAGGCGGCGTGGCGCCGGCTGCGCGCGGTCTTGGAGGCCGCACCGGGGCCATGCCTGGTCGAGCTGCAGCTCCAGCTCCCCGCGGGGGCGCTGGCGCTGCTCGCCCTCGACGGGCTGCGCGTCTCGCCGGACGCCGAGCTGCTCGGCCAGCTCGAGCGGCACTGGCCGGACATGACGCTCGAGCTCCGCTGAGTGGCGCGCGCGCGTTTCGTGTATGCTCGCGGAGGGTCGCGGCGCTCTCGCGGCTCGTGGAGCTCGAATGAAGGAAGCCCGCGCGGAGCTGGTGAGGATCGACAAGGCAGGCGTCGTGCATCCCATCGGGACCATCGCCAGCCAGCGCCTGCGAGCCCGGGAGGGGGCCTTTCGGCTGCTCCCTGCGCCGCCGCACCTCGTGCTCATGCGGTACACGGGGGAGGATGGGCGGCGGGACGCCGAAGACGGCGCCGTGATGAAGCTGGCCGGGGAGATCACCCAGCCTGCGGCCATGTGTGACGTCCTGGCCATGCTGAGCCAGACCGGCTGGCGCGGCGAGCTGATGGTGCTCGACGGGGACACCACCCGTTCCATCTTCTTCGACAAGGGCAGCGTCGTCGGGGCGCAGACCAGCGTGGAGGCCGAGCGGCTCGGGATGATCCTCTATCGCTTCGGCCGGCTGACGCCGGAGCAGCACGAGCAGGTCGTGCAGCGGCTCGGCACGACGGGGCGACGCTTCGGCGAGTGCGCGGTGGAGCTCGGGTTCCTCACCACCGAGCAGATCTACACGTACATGAGCAAGCAGGTGGAGGAGATCGTCTTTTCTACGCTGACGGTGTCCGACGGCACCTTCTTCTTCCTGGAGGGCTTCGACGACACGCGCCTCGGGCGGCACGTGAGCATCAGCGTCAGCGCGCTGCTGATGGACGGCGTGACGCGCATGGATGAGCTGCGCTACTTCCGTCAGCGCGTCCCGAGCAGCGACTACGTGCCGGTGAAGGTGGAGGGCCGGGACCTGCCGCCCGCGGAGTTCGCCAGGGTGTACGAGGCCATCGACGGCGAGGCCAGCGTGGAGGAGCTGGGGCGCCGGACGAACCGCGGCGAGTTCGAGACCACCAAGGCCGTCTACGCGCTCATCCAGTCGCGGCACGTCGTGGTCCAGCCGCCACGGCTGGACGGCGGCGGCGCCACGCTCGTCGTGGCGGCCAACCACGCGCTGCGGCTGCTGTTTCAGGCCGTGGACGCCGCCGGCCAAGGGACGCAGGTGCGGCAGAACCTGGCCTCCTTCGCGGCCGGGGCCGGGGTGTACGAGCTGCTGTTCCGCGGCAGCGGCCCGGACGCTCACGGGTGCTTCGAGGCGGAGGCCATGGTCAGCAACGCCGCGCTCGTCGCGGGGGGGGTCGAGCCGCAGGTGCTGCTCCGCCAGCTCCTCCATGAGTACGTGGGCTTCGCGCTCTTCGCCGCCGGCTCTGCGCTCGGCGCGGAGCGAGAGGTGGAGCTGAGCAAGGACCTCGGAGAGTCCCTCAGCACCCTCGGCGCCGCCACGCCCAAGCCCTGAGCGTGGGGCGCCGCCCGGGGTGAGGGCGGCCGAGCGCGCTGGCGCTCGCAGGGTCTGCGCTTGGGACGCTCGGTGCGCTCCGCCACCACGCCCGAGACCCTCGCGCTGGATGTGCCAGCGCTAGAAACTTTCGCCCTCAATGGACTGACTCAATAAATTCGGCGCGGGCCTCGTGGTCCTTCGTAGCGCGGCGAAGGCTTTCTGGTACTGTGCGCCGCCAGGCCGTCAGGAGTTTAGGTGATCATGAGCAAACAGATTTGGATCGGAGCAATCATCTTTGGAGCAGGCGCCGTGCTTGCGACGACCGCGTGCAGCTCGAGCGACAGCAAGGGTGGCGACGGCGGCTCGGGGGGCGCCATCGTGGCAGGGAGCGGAGGTGGCTCCGGCTCGGGCGGCTCCGGAGGCGCGCAGGGCGGTGGAAAGATCGGCACCAAGTGCACCGCTGACGCGCAGTGTGGCTCGGTGGACGAGGGCTGGAAGTGCATCACCGAGGGGCTGCCCAACACCAAGGGCGGGTTCTGCTCGAAGGAGTGTGACCCCTCGGACTCTGGCTCCTGCAGCAGCGTGAAGGCGGGGGCGGTCTGCGCGCAGACCACGTCCGGTGGCCCGGGGATCTGCCTCGAGGGCTGCGACGCCCAGACGCCCGGCTCCTGCACGGGTCGCTCGGACGTCTTCTACGAGTGCAGCGGCGTCGGGGGCTGCGTCCCGTTCTGCGCCTGGGACAGCCACTGCCCGGAGGGCTTGAAGTGCGATCCGGACACGAACGCCTGCGTCGCCACGGTGAGCGACACCGGCACGAAGAAGATCGGCGACGCGTGCGCCGTCGGCGCTCAGCCGGACGAGTGCAAGGGCAGCCGCTGCGAGCCGCTGGCGCAGGGCCAGACGCAGGGCGTCTGCCTCGGGCTCTGCGACCTGCAAGACCCCGCCGCGGCGTGCGGTGGGGATCCGACCCAGGCCATCTGCATCGGTGGGCAGGGCATGGCCGCCGGGTACTGCGTCGCGCCGTGCAGCTGCAACTCGGAGTGCGCGAGCCTGCCGGCCGTGAACGGCGTGCCGTGGGCCTGCATCGCGATGCAGGGCGCGGAGCAGGTGACGGGCAAGCCGGGCGTCTGCTTCGTCAAGCAGCAGGGCGCCACGGACATCCCCACCTGCGCGACGCCGTGACGTCACCAAGGGCTACCGACGCGCTCGCTCGCCGAGCGCGTCGGTCACCCAAGCTGTGGAGCCGTCCCTCCCTGCGCGCCAGCCCAGGGGGTGACGGCTCCGCGCCGTTGCGGTAAGAGCCACGCCTAGTGACGGGTCGATAGCTCAGTCGGTTAGAGCTGCGGATTTTTAATCCGTAGGTCCAGGGTTCGAGTCCCTGTCGACCCACCCAGCCGCTGCCGCGTGCAGCGTAGCCTCCGGCGCCCTGACGCTGGCCTCGGAGGGCAAAGTGCGTCAAGATGCCGGGCCGGCCAGGGTGTGCGCCTCAGCGCTACACCAGGGTCGTCTCACCCATGGCTTGGCTGGGCCGGAGCGTCGGCTCGGCTCGCGTTACGGAGGCTCTCATCATCATGAAGCAAGTGATTCCTTGGCTGGTTCTTGGCTCGCTCGGGTTGGTCGCGGGGCTCAGCGCGGCCGGCTGCAATTCGTCGGAGGACGGAGGTAAGGGTGGCTCGGGCGGCTCCGTCGCCGGCGCCGCGGGCACGGGGGGCAGCGGCGGTGGCGCGTCCAAGCTGGGCGCGAAGTGCACCGCGGACGCGCAGTGCGGTGACACGGCGCAAGGGTGGACCTGCATCACCGAGGGCCTCCCCAACTCCAAGGGCGGCTTCTGCAGCAAGACCTGCAAGGTGAGCGAGAATGACTCGTGCGCGGCTGCCAAGGCGGGCGCCGTGTGCGTCGCAGGAAGCGAGGACGGGGACGACGGGCTGTGCTTCGAGGGCTGTGACGGCGAAGATCCGGACTCCTGCGGTGGCCGGACGGACGTCTACGTGGCCTGCAGCACCACCAACGTGTGCATGCCCTTCTGCGCCTTCGACGCGCAGTGCGTCACCGGGAAGCTCTGCGATCCTGACACCAGCCGCTGCGTGGATCCGCCACTGCCCAACAACGGCACCAAGCCCATCGGGGCGGAGTGCGACCGTGGCGCTGCGGTGGACGAGTGCAAGGACGGCGCCTGCGTCCCGCTCAACAGCGGAGATCCGAAGGGCATCTGCACCAACGGCTGTGATTTCCAAGCGACGGATCCCTCCACGGTGTGCGGAGGTGACCTCACGAAGGCGGTCTGCCTGGGCTCCCAAGGAGAGCAGCGCGGGCTCTGCGCCTCCACCTGCGACTGTGACGCGGACTGTGCGTCCCTGCCGGCGCTCGCCGACGGGCGGCGCTGGGCCTGCTACGACTTCGGCGCGGCGAGCGCGACGGGGAAGGCCGGCATCTGCTACCTCCCGCCCTCACAGGGCGCGGCGAGCATCCCCACCTGCGGGGGAGGCGGCGGTGCGGGTGGTGCAGGTGGCGCAGCGGGCAGCGCCGGCGCGGCGGGCAGCGGTGGCACCGCGGGCAGCGCCGGCGCGGCGGGCAGTGGTGGCACCGCGGGCAGCGGTGGCACCGGGGGCGGTGCCGCGGGCGCGCCGGCGGGCGGCGCTGGCGGGGCGCCCGCTGCAGGGGCTGGCGGCGTGCCGGCCGGGGGCGCTGGCGGCGCCTCCGCGGGCGCCGGCGGTGCGTCTGCGGGCGCTGGCGGCACCCCCTGAGCGCTTCCCCGCAGCCAGCATCGATCCACGGCCCGCTCCCGCGAGGGTGCGGGCCGTGGCGTCTCTGGGGAGCACCCTCTTCAGCGCGGCGGCCAAGGCCGTGGGCGTCGCTAGGGGCGCCTCGAAGGGAGACGCCCACCAGGCCGGGGCCTGATGGGCGTCTCTGCTGCCTGACAGGGAGGGCGCGTCAGGGCGTGGGCGGCTTGGGCGGCTCGGGCGGGGCCTTCAGCGCGGGGAGCGCCTTGGGCTTGACGCCCTTCGCGCTCGCGGCGTCGCAGCCGCGCTTGCCCACCTCGTCCGTCGCCTTGCCGTCGCGGTAGAGGATCTTGAACTCCACGCGGCGGTTCTTCTCCAGCGCCTCCTCGCCGGTGCCCTCGTCGAGCGGGCAGTAGGCGCCGAAGCCCTGCGCGAGCAGGCGCTCCTTGGCGACGCCACGCGTGATGAGCTCCTTGACGACCGCGTCCACGCGCTGCTGCGTGAGGGTGCGGTTGAGCGCGTCGTTGCCCTCCTTGGAGGCGTGACCCTCCACGGCGACGAGCTGGATGCCCGGGTTGTCCGCGAGCACCTTGGCGATGGCGTCGAGCACCGGCTTGCTCTCCGCCTCGACGGCCGAGGAGCCCTTCTTGAACTGGATCTTCTGGTTGATCTGCACGCGGGTGCCGACCACCTGGACCAGCGGCTTCTCGTCGGGGCAGCCGTCCTCGTCCTCGAAGCCGTTCATCGTCTCCGGCTCCGTGGGGCACTTGTCTTGCGGCGTGGGGATGCCGTCGCCGTCCTCGTCGAGGTTGGGGCAGCCGTCCTTCGGATCCGGCGCCTTGCCGTCTTCCTTCTCGTTCACGCACTTGTCATCCGCGTCTGGGATGCCATCGCCGTCCGTGTCCGCCGGCGGAGGCGGAGGCGGAGGAGGCGTCGTTGGCGTCCCAATCGAGGCATTCAGTGCGCCCTCGGCGGTGCAGCCAGGGAGCAGTGCTCCGCTCATGGCCAGCAACGCTAGGGCAGTCGTCCATTTCAGTGTTCGCTCGAGTCGCATACCTTGCTCTCCTCTTGGGCACCGAGAGCGCACCCACCCCTCAAACTGGGGAGTGGTCTCGGCGTTGCGCGGCAGAGGTTCTCACAAGCCGGCAGCGTCGCCAAGCCGAGTGGAATTCACGGGCGCCGGGTCAGGGCTGAGTGGGGGACGGCTCCGGGGCGCGGGGTGCAGGCGCCAAGCCGCGACCCAGGCGAGCTTTCCTTCTGTTGGAGCTGGAAAGGTGAGCTTCTGGAGCCGCGCGATGAGACAGCGGGTCACGTCTCGATCGGGAAACCGGCTCTCTTGCTCCTGGATGCGCAGGAGCTGGCCCGTCTCCGCCTGCTCCAGCCGCAGCGCGAGCCGGCCCCAGAGCTGGGGATCCCGCGCTCGTCCGGCGGCGAAGCAGCCCTCGAGCTCCGGCGCTGCGCGCGTCAGCACCTCCGTGAGCGCGCGCTGGGCGAGCTGTCCCGGATTGGAGAATTGGCTGCCCTCGGGGGGACCGAGCTCCGGGAGGGGGGCGTCGCCGGGCCAGAGCTGGAGCTGGACGGTGAGCTCGAGCCGCCGCGGTGGAGGGCTAGAGAACCGGAGCTCCGCGAGGCGAGCCCGCGCGCAGTCGAGCAGCGCCGGATCGTCCAGCTTGGACGACGACAGCGTGACGCCGCTCAGCCGGCCGCTGACGAGCAGCCGCGCGCGCCCCGCGAGCTTTCCGCCCCCGAGCTTGGGGTGGCGGCGCTTGGCGTCTTCATAGCAGAGCCGCAGCGGCCAATAGAGCCGGCGGCGGGCCTGCGCCAGCAGCGCCGTGTGGCTGAGCACGGCCTGGTGGCGCCCCGTGCGCCGATCCAGGGGCGCCCGCCGTGGCAGCGCGCCGGGCGGCGCCGACACCTCGACCACGACGCGTGTCCCAGGGTGGTAGGTGGCGCGGTTGCTGAGGTGCTCCGGATCCCCGCTGCCGCCAAGGTTCCAGCGCCCTAGCTCTTCGTCTTGCCCGGCGGCGTACACCGGGCCACGGTCACGCTTGCGCTCGTACAGCTTGTGGACGGGCTCGAGCGTGACGCGCAGCTCCGGCGGCGTCGCCGCTAGCGGGGCCGTGGCCGGCACCTCGTCGCCTCCAGGCGGCTCGGCCGTCGCCGTGAGCGCCGTGAGCGCGAGCGCTGCCGCTAGCCCCGAGCGGCTGAGCCACCGCCCCAGGCCGCGCGAGTGACCTCGCCCGCCCTTCACCGCACGTCCCCTGCGCCGCGCTGGCCCCGCGCCATCAGGCGGGTGGCTCGTAGGGACAGCCGAGCTGGATGTTGACCTGCGCGTTGGGCTTCTTGGCGTCCGCGCAGAAGGTGCCGCAGAGCGTGATCTTCGTCTTGGTGGCGTCCGTGTACTGCCAGCCGTTGTCGCAGGTCTGGTCCAGGTCCTTCGGGACGCCCGTGCCGTTGAGCGACACGTTCACCTTCTCCGGGTCGGCGTCCACGCCGCCCGTGGCCTGTGGGAGGTCGAACTCACACGTGAGGACCGTGCCGCTGATGGCGCGCAGGGCGTCCGTGAGGTCTCTGGCGAAGTCCTGATCCGAGCTGGTGGTGAGATCGAAGTGGCAGTCCCCTTGGGTGGGGGGGTTGCTGGGATCATGATTGCAGGTGGTGGAGCGCGCGGTGCCGCCGAGGTAGGCCATCTGCGAGAGCAGCGAGCGCCCCTCTTCGGCACCCTTGACGCCGATGACGAAGGTGCGGATGCCCACCGACAAGGCCGCCGGGATGTCCTGCGTGAGGAGCTTGGGGATCTCTTGGGTACGGCAGGTCTCCGAGCCGTCGGTGATGAGGACCACGAACTTGTTGCCGGCCGCTGCGAGGCGAGTGTCGAGGTAGCGGAAGCCAAGGATGGTGGCGCCGGCGATGGGGGTGCTCCCTGCCGGGTCCACCGCGTCGAGGACGGCGTTGAGCCCGGAGACCTGAGCGCCGTCCAGCGGCTTGACGAAGACGTTGGGCGTGCCGGACACGACGCAGTTGGACCCGGCGACGGGGAACAAGCTGAGTCCCGCGTTGATGTTGGGCGCCTGCGACAGCTCTTGGAGCGCGAGCTTGATGGCCGAATTGGTGAGAGCCCACTTCGAGCCGGGCACAGGCGTTGGGCTGCAAGACCCCTCCGGCTCCCCAGGGAGACAATTCATGCTGCCGCTGCGGTCCACGACGAAGAGCATCTGCGCGGGGACGAGCGACCCTTGGCTGACCTGCCCGGCGCACACGTCCCCGTCGCCGAGGGTGCCGCCGGTACCGCTGCCGCCCCCGTCCCACTGCACGGCCGCCGCGGAGCCGCCCGAGCCGCCCGTGCCGCTCGTGCCCGTGCCGCCCGTGCCCGTGCCGCCCGTGCCCGCGCCGGCGCTCCCGCCGAAGGCCTGCCCGGTGCCGGCGGACTCGCCTGGATCTCCACAGGCCCACGCGACGAGGGCGACCGAACCGGCAGTGAGCAGGGACAAGCTGGTCCTGAAGAATTTCACGAGAGCACCTCCGACGGCAGCGTCATCGAACGACCCATAAGTGCGGCTGAGCTTATCATGAAAGCTCGGGCGGGGCTCCCCCTTCTTCCGGCGGGGCGTGGCCCGGCGCGTCGCCGCCCTGCGCCCCGAGCGCGGGCACCCCGTGAGCAAGATGAGGTTGCCTGGCTACGAGACTGGGGCGAGAGTCAGCGCGGCGAGCGAGGAGGTCGAGGGACATGACAGACGTAGGACGAGGCTTTGAGCATGGCGCCAACTTCGCGCCCGGAGAGGTCAGCGGCGGCTTCGGGCTCGGCCCGCTGGAGCTGCAGTACGAGGGCTTGTTCGCCGAGGCGCTCGCCG
The DNA here is from genome assembly GCA_963169915.1 of Myxococcota bacterium. Classification (GTDB taxonomy): domain Bacteria; phylum Myxococcota_A; class Polyangia; order Polyangiales; family Polyangiaceae; genus JADLEQ01. The sequence continues at coordinate 3,682 of CAUJEM010000130.1, read as the reverse complement.
ACGGCGTCATCACCGCGGAGGAGCGCGCTCAGCTCGATCGCGCCGCCGACGACCTCGGGCTCGACCGGCAGCGGCTCTTGCGCCTCGAGCGCGCCATGGTGGCGGCCTACAAGCTCCACCACCGCCGTGACGTGGTGGAGCACGAGCTAGCGCCCGCGGCGTCGCTCTCGCCCATCCAGGTGGAGGCCGGAGGTGATCCGAGCAAGGCGCTGTTGCTCAAGCGGGTCTCCCAGCTCGAGGCGCGCATCGCCGAGCTGGAGGCGGAGCTCGAGCGAGCCCAGACTCAGGTCAACGTCGAGGTGGATCTCTCGGGGCTCGGCGAGGGGGAGGAGCCCGACGAGGGCGCCGAGGCCGCCTGGCGCCGGGTCCGGCGGGACGCGCGCAGCGTCGAGGCCGCGCGCGCTCTCTACCGCGCCGTCGCCGCTACGTCCGACGTGGACCGGCAGTGGTGCGTGGCGCAGCTGCTGGTGACGCTCGGCGCGGCGACGCCCGAGCAGGAGCAGCTCTACCAGCGGCACCGCGTCCAAGGGCTGATCGCGCCGCGCGCCGGGGTGTCCCCCACGGCCTGGTACGATCTGCTGTTTCATCCCGACGACGAGGTGCTCACCGGGCAGATCTTCGCGGTGATCGCGCCGGCGGTGCTCCTGGGTCGCGTGGCCGCCCTGAGGCGTGATCGACAGCTCTACGTGCCGGAGCCCTCCAAGCTCCAGGACCCCAGCCAAGCGACCGTCACGGCGGTGCGCGCCTTGGCCTGGGCCTCGGCGCTCTTGGGCTTGGCCACCCCGAAGATCTACCTGGAGAAGGAGCGCCCGGGCGGCTTCGAGCACGCCGCCGCCGTGCCCCCGGTGACGCTGGTCGGAAGGCAGGTCTTGAGCGGACGCAGCCAGCAAGAGCTGGCGTTCCTGGCTGGACGGCACCTGGCCGCCTATCGGCAAGAGCACTATGTGCGGACCTTGTTCTCCGGGGTGGAGGATCTGGAGGGCTTGTTCCTGGCCGCGCTCACCATCGGCAACCGCGGCCTGCCCATGACGGAGGAGGTGCGCCGGCGCGTGGGGCCGGTGGCGGAGGCCATCGAGCCCGTGCTCCAGCCGCAGCAAATCGACGCGCTGCGCGGCTACTTCTTGCGCTTCGTCGAGGAGGGCGGGCGCACCAACCTGCAGCGCTGGAGCGCCGGGGTGGACAAGACCGCGGCGCGCGCGGGCTTCGTGCTGTCCAATGACCTCGGCGCGGCGCTGGGGATGCTGGAGGCGGAGGGGGCGCACGCGGACGTCTCGCAGGATCTCCGCGCGTACGCCGTGAGCGAGAGCTACGGCAAGCTCCGACGCCAGCTCGGGATCCAGCTCACCGGATGACGCGCTGGGCTGCCCGGGAGGCTCAGCGGAGCGGCGCCTCGGGGCGCGGGAGGCTGGGCAAGGAGGACGGTGAGGCCAGCAGCAGGCGCCAGCACAGATCCGTCGCGGCGATCACCCCGATGGGGAGGCTGAGCAGCCCACAGCCGGGGATCCAGAAGAGCGCCGCGAACATGGCCCCGAAGCCCACCACCGAGGCCCAGTGGGCACGGAAGAACGCCAGGCGCTCCCGGAGGCCCACCCCCCACAGCGTCAGCGGGTAGTCCAGTAGGTTCCAGGCCACCATCAGAGAGGCGATGAGCAGGTTGAGCGCGCTCGTGAGCGGGGAGAGGACGGGGAGCGCGAGCGTGAGCAGCGCGCCCAGGAGCCACAGCGCCGTGCCGACGGCGAGGGCCAGCGCCTGGGCTCTCAGCCCACACCAGATCTCCCGCAGCACGCCGAGCGGCGGACGCTGGGGGATCTGGAGCTGGCGCTCGGTCCGGTCGACCAGGTGCTCGAGGGCGGGGGCGCTCAGCGGCGGGGTGAGCACCACGGCGCCGAGCAGCGCCGCCAGCAGCAAGGCCGCGACCAGCAGCCAAGCCGCCGCGCCCGCACCCCACTGCAGCCAGGGGGTCTCCGGCTGGAGCCGCTGCTCGAGCCAGGGCTGGGCCCGGGTGACGAGCGCCGCGGCGGAGCCCGTGAAGAGCAGCAAGAACACCACGATGGGGACCGCGGCCGCTGGCCACGCGCCCGGGTGGCGCAGCAAGAACAGCGCCGCGCGCGGCAGCGCTTGGACACCCGTCCAGAAGCCCGAGCGCGCGACCGTGGGGCGAGCCGTCACGGGGCGCAGTCTAGCGCACGACGCCCCCACGGCGCGCGAGCCGACCGCGACGCTGGAGCGACGCCGGTGACGGGGCTGGATCCGTTCAAGATCGTCGGGAGCGTGATCGGTGCCGACTTCAAGGTGGAGCGGCTGGTCGCCGAGGGCGGGTTCTCCGCCGTGTACCGCGGCTTTCATACGCGCTTCCGGGTGCCGGTGGCGCTCAAATGCCTGAAGCTGCCGGCTCAGCTCGACGCGACCCAGCGCGCGCGCTTCGCGGCGCAGTTTCAGCAGGAGGCGGAGCTGCTCTTCCGCTTGAGCGCGAGCCGGCGGGAGGTCGTGCGGCCGCTCCAGGTGGGTGACTTCGCCACCGTGGAGGGCCAGTACGTGCCGTTCTTGGCGCTCGAGTGGCTGGAGGGGCGCGGCTTCGAGCGAGCGCTCGGTGAGCGGCTCGAGCGTGGCTTGGGCGGCTATCCGCTCGTGGAGCTGGTGCAGCGGCTCGGCGGGGTGGCCGCGGCGCTGGAGCGCGCGCACGCGCTTCCGGGACCGACGGGGCCGCTGTCGGTGGTGCACCGCGATCTGAAGCCGGACAACCTGTTGCTGCTCGACGACGGCGGCGTGAAGATCTTGGACTACGGCATCAGCACGGTGAAGCTCCTGACCGAGCAGATCGCTGGCGCCCAGGTCCGCGGGGACGCGAGCGCGGTGCTCGGCTTCACCCCGGGCTTCGCCGCGCCGGAGCAGTGGTGCCCGGAGCTCTATGGTCAGACGGGGCCGTGGACGGACGTGTGGGGGCTCGCCCTGACCATGGTGGAGCTCAGCGTGGGGCGTCCGGTCATCGACGGGGATCACGAGGCGATGCGCGCGCAGGCGACGGCCAGCGCGCCGCGCCCTACGCCGCGCGCGCTCGGGCTGGCGGTGAGCGACGCGGTGGAGGCGGTCTTCGGCAAGGCGCTGAGCGTCGACCCCCGGCTGCGCTACCACGGGGTCGCGGACTTCTGGGGTGAGCTGACGCGCGCGCTCGGGCTGGAGCCGCCGCGCACCGCGCCCGGCGGCGAGGAGCCCGTGGCGCCTGAGACGCTGGAGTCGGAGCCGCCCGCGGTGGCGCTCCCGGCGCTGGAGCTCATGGCGCCGCCAGGCTGGGCGCCGCCGGCCCTGGGGCAGCACCCGCGTACGCTCGGCCGGGAGCCGGCGCGCTGGCACGGCGGGGGCGCGGCGGCGCGGGGTGGGGGCCGCGCGGCGGAGCGCTGGTGGGGCGGACCTGCCCTCTGCTTGCTTGGGTGCTTCGCCGTCCTCCTGGTCGATCAAGTCCACAGTCGCCACTCGGCGCGCCCCCTGCTGGGCGACGTCGTGCGCCCCTCGTGGATCGCCGGGCTGCTGCTCGCCGTGGGGCTCGGCTGGGGGCTGAGGCGCTGGCAGCGCGTGGCGGGAGGGCGGCCCTAGTAGGAGGGGGAAAGCTCTGCTAGCCTCCCAGGGTTTTCGTCGGTGTTGGGGGGTCGGCGCAGCGCGCAGACCAGAGGGAGAACCATGAAGG
>CAUJEM010000129.1 GCA_963169915.1 Myxococcota bacterium | reverse complement strand
CACCGGGGGTCGAGCTATGAAACACCCGTGGAGTGGTGGAGGGGGCGCCGTGGTGCTGGTGGTGGTGGCGGCGGCGGGCTGCGCCAGCCGTCCGCCACCGCCGAGCGGCCCACCGCCGGAGTACGAGCGGCCCATCGTGCGGCCCTGGGGCTCGGGCCCCAGCGCGCCCGAGGCGCCTGGGCAGGGCGCGGACCTGGGCTCCAGCGTCGACGCCGGTGACGGCGGGACCTCGCCGGCCCCGGTGGCGCCGGGGGAGGACTGAGCGGCGGTCCCGAGCGACCGTGCTATACGGCCGCACCCCGGGCGCTGCGCCCGGCCGCCGCTCACGCCCCGAGGCTCGCCGTGTCCCCATCCACTCCTCTCGAACAGCAAGCTCAGGCCGCTCGCGTGGCGAGCCGGCAGCTCGCGAAGCTGGACCGCGCTCACAAGGACGCTGGGCTCCACGCCATCGCGGCGCGCCTGCGCGCGGCCCGGGCGCGCGTGTTCGAAGCCAACGAGCAAGATCTGGCGCGGGGGCGGGCACAAGGGCTCGGTGTGGCGCTGCTGGATCGCCTGACGATGGGGCCCCAGCAGCTCGAGGCCACGGCGCGCGCCGTCGAGCACGTCGCCAGCTTGGAAGATCCGGTGGCCAGCCGCGGGCCGGCGCGCACGCTGCCGAGCGGGCTTCGCGTGTATCGCCAGCGGCTCCCCCTCGGGGTCATCGGGATGGTATACGAGAGCCGGCCGAACGTCACGGTGGACGCGGCGGCGCTCTGCTTGAAGGCGGGCAACGCGGTCTTGTTGCGAGGGGGCAGGGAGGCGGCCGCCACGAACCACGTGCTGGGGGAGCTGCTCCGAGAGGGCGCGCGCGACGCGGGCCTGCCCGAGCAGGCGGTGCAGCTCATCGCCCCCGGCAGCCGTGAGGAGATCAAGGAGCTGGTGCAGCTCGTGGGGCTCCTGGATCTCTGCATCCCGCGCGGCGGGGAGGGGCTCATCCGCTTCGTGAACGAGCACGCGCGCGTGCCAGTCATCAGCCACTACAAGGGGGTGTGCCACCTCTACGTGGACGAGGGCGCCGACGTGGACATGGCGCGCGCGCTGGTGCTCAACGGCAAGGTGCAGCGCCCTGGCGTCTGCAACGCGCTCGAGTGCCTGTTGGTGCACGCCGCCGACGCGCCGCGGTTGCTCCCGCCGCTCGCCGCCGCGCTGCTGGAGGCCGGGGTGGAGCTGCGCGGCTGCGAGGCGAGCCGCGCGCTGGTGCCCGCCCTGCGGGCGGCGGCCCCCGAGGACTACGGCGCCGAGTACTTGGATCTGGTGCTCGCGGTGAAGCTCGTGGAGGACCTGGACGCCGCGCTGGACCACGTGGAGCGGTATGGGTCGGGCCACAGCGAGGTCATCTGTACGCGCGACTGGGCGCGGGCGCAGCGCTGGGTGCGTGAGGTGGACGCGAGCTGCGTGCTCGTGAACGCCTCCTCCCGGTTCAATGACGGCGGGGAGCTCGGGCTGGGGGCGGAGATCGGGATCTCCACGTCGAAGCTGCATGCTTATGGCCCCATGGGCCTCGAGAGCCTGACGGCAGAGAAGTGGGTCGTCGAGGGCGATGGACAGGTGCGAGGCTGATGGCGAGCAAGAAGACGAGCAAGAAGCGACAGGCAGTGACCCCCCGGGTCGGGACCCGATCGCCCGCGGGGCGTGGGCTGCGACCGAAGCGCACCCCTGCGGCCACGGCGCCGACCGATCCCGCGGTCAGCCGAGAGATCGCGCTCCTGGCCGCCGCGGCGGGGCTCGACAAGAAGGCCCTGGGCGTCCAGATCGTCGATGTGACGGGCAAGGTGGACTACGCGGACTACCTCGTGCTCATGAGCGGGCAGAGCGATCGCCACGTCGCGTCCATCGCCGATCACGTGGACGCGCTGCTCTCGAAGGCGGGGCACCGCTCCCTCTCGGTGGAGGGGCTCCCCAAGGCCGACTGGGTGCTCATCGATCTGGTGGACGTGGTGGTCCACGTCTTCCGCGAGGAGCTGCGCGCCGTCTATGATCTGGATGGGCTCTGGATGGACGCCGCGCGGCTGCCGGTGCCGGAGCCGGCGCCAGAGCCCGCGACGCCTCCCAAGGTCGTGCTGAGCTCGAAGGCGCGACGCTGAGGTCCGGTGCGCTTCGTCGTGGTGGCGGTGGGGCGGCTCAAGGAGCCCGAGGTGCGCCGGCTCGCCGACGAGTACCTGAGGCGCTCGAGGCGCTACGCGCGCTGCGACGAGCTCGAGGTGGCCCACGCCGGGGAGCTCGAGCGCGCCATCCCGCCGGGGGCCTTGCGGGTCGCGCTGGAGGTGGACGGCGAGGCGCTCAGCTCGCTCGAGCTGTCGCGTCGGGTGCAGCGCTGGACGAGCACGGGCAAGGGCGTCGTCGCCTTCCTCATCGGCGGCGCGGAGGGCCTGCCAGCGCCGCTCTCACGCGCGGCCGAGCAGCGGCTCAGCCTGTCTTCGTTGACGCTGCCGCACCGGCTGGCCAGGGTGCTCCTCTACGAGCAAATCTACCGTAGCCTCACGCTCCTGCGGGGGGAGCCCTATGCGCGGGAGGGTTGAGCGCCAGCCCCCGGCGGAGGTCCTGGCTCGTCAGCGCGGCGCGGCGCGCGTACCATCGAGGGCGCCATGAGGATTGCGATGCTCTACGCGCCCCCGTGGAAGCTGGCGGCGCCCGGGGAGCCGGAGGATGAGCGGGACGGCCCGCCCGAGGGCTACCGCCCGGGAGATCTCGACGCCGACTTCCACCAGACGCCGTACGGTCTGCTGACGCTGGCGGCGGGCGCCTTGCGGGCTGGGCACGAGGTCAAGGTGCTCAACCTCTCGGCCTTTGCGTGGACGGAGGTCGAGCGGGTGCTCGCGGAGCTCGAGGCCGAGGTCTACGGCCTCTCCTGCTGGACGGCGAATCGCCGCGGCGTCGCGCTCGTCGCGACCGAGCTGAGGCGCCTCCGCCCGCACGCTCACATCGTGGTCGGGGGGCCGCACGCGACGCCCTTCGCCACGGAGATGTTGAAGCACATCCCCGCCATCGACACCGTCTGCGTGGGGGAGAGCGACGAGACCTTCCAAGAGCTCCTCGAGCGGCTGGCGGCAGGGGAGTCCACCCTGGGGCTCACGGGGACGGCCTATCGCGGCGAGGACGGCCCCGTCCTCGGGCCGACGCGGGTCAACCTCCGCGGCATGGACGAGCTGCCCATGCCGCAACAGCACTACCCCACGCACATCCTGATGACCTCGCGTGGCTGCGCTTGGGCCTGCACCTTCTGCGGGGCCTCGACCACCTGGGGGCGCGGCTTTCGCGCGAACACGCCGGAGTACACGCTGCGGCAGATCCAGCTCGCGCTGCGGCAGCTCCCGGTCAAGATGCTGATGGTGAAGGACGACACCTTCACCACCCAGCGCAAGCGGGTGCTGGAGCTCTGCCGGCTGCTCCGAGAGCAGCAGGTGAGCTTCCTGTGGAGCTGCGACACGCGCGTGGACGTGCTCGGTGAGGAGCTCTTGCGGGAGATGCGCCTCGCCGGCTGCCAGCGCCTCAGCCTCGGCGTGGAGTCCGGCTCTCCCGTCGTCTTGCGCAACATCGCCAAGAAGATCACCCCCGAGGAGATCCTGGAGAGCACGCGGCTCGCCAAGCGGTACGGGATTCGCGTGCGGTTTTACATGATGCTCGGCAACCGCGGGGAGACGGCGGACACCTTCCGCGAGACCCTGGAGTTCCTCGAGCGCGCCGCCCCGGACGAGTACCTCTTCAGCTGCCTGTCGGTCTACCCTGGCACCCCGGACTACCACGCGGCCGAGCAGGCGGGCTGGCTCTCCCCCGAGCGGTACTTCACGGAGAACTTCCAGGAGCTGAAGGTCCCCTTCGACGCCACCGCGGAGGACACCGCGCTCATGAACGCTTGGTTCGCGGAGCATAGCGGCCTGCAGCGCGGCTACGAGCCCAGCGTGGAAGATCGCCGCGCGACCCTGGCGCTGCTGGGTGAGCACCACGCCGCCTACCTCGATCTCGCAGTGACGCTCCTGCGCCAGCCGGAGCTCACCGAGCAGGCCGTGGCCGAGGCTGAGGCGCAGGCCCGGCGCGCCCTCGAGCTCGGCTACCCGTGCCCGGGGCTGGTCTACAACACGCTCGCGTATTGCGCCTGGTGGAGGGGCGACCTCGCGGCGATGAAGGCGCATTTTCTGACCGCAGCCAGGTTGGATCCCCAGCACTGGGTGCTCATCCAGAACGTCCAGCGAGCGCGTGAGTGGTTCGCTCGGCGTGGTCCGGAGCTGGGGCTCCCACTACGGCTGGAGGTCAGCTCGGACTTCCAGCTACTCGAGCGGACCGCGCAGCCCACGCTCCCCGGGCCGCTGCCGGAGGGCTGGGCCGCGTGGGAGACGCCCCTCACCCCAGCGCCCGCCGCGGAGCGGCCCCTGCGCACGCCCGAGCGTGAGGGGAGCCACGCGAAGCTCAAGCCCTCGCTCAAGATCCTCCGCTGAGGACGCCGCGCGCGCGGCGCGCGTCAGGGCTGGGGAGGCGGCGACTGCGTGGGGGGGCCGGAGCGTGGCCCGCGCGCGCGCGCGACGAAGAACGCGATGATGATGGACAGCCCGTAGAGCGCGATGAGCGGGATGGCGAGGAGAAACTGGCTGGTGATGTCCGGCGGGGTGATCACCGCCGCGATGAGGAAGGCGACCACCACGAAGTATCGGAAGAACTTGATGAGGTGGCGGTGATCGACGATGCCCGCCACGGCCAGGAAGAACACCAAGACGGGCAGCTCGAAGGTGGCCCCGAAGGCGAGCAGCATGTGCGTGCAAAACTCGATGTAGTCGCCGATCATCACCGTGGGGGTGACCTCGAAGCCGGTGGTGCCCACAGGGCCGCTGAAGCCGAGCAGGTATTGGAAGGCCGCAGGGAAGGCCACGCGCCAGCCGAAGTAGCCGCCGAGCGCGAACAGGAGGCAGGAAGAGGCCACGAAGGGGAGGGCGAGGCGGCGCTCGCGCCGGTAGAGCCCCGGCGCAACGAAGGCCCACACCTGGTACAGCATGAAGGGCAGCGCCATCACCACGCCGCCGAGGAGGGCGAGCTTCAGGTAGGCGACGAAGAGATCGGCGGGAGCCGGGAAGTGCAGGCTCGCCTTGCCTTCGAGCTGACCGCGCGACCACGCGTCCACGAAGGGCTGCGTGAGCCAGGCGAGCAGCTGCTCGCGGAAATACCAGGCGACACCGGTGCCGACGACGAAGGCGCCCGCCGCGCGGATGAGCCGGGCGCGGAGCTCCTCGAGGTGCTCCCAGAACGTCATGGTGTGCTCGGACGGATCCGCGCTCATCCGTGCTGCTCCGGCGCCTCGGGGGGCGCGGCGGGGGCGCTCTCCTCCTGAGCGGGCGCGTCGTCCACGAGGTCATCGGGGAGCGCGCCGCGAGCGTCGGGGCCCTCGGGCGGGTATTCCCGCCAGCGGTCGAAGTCCACGCGGCCCCCGTAGGGGTCCACGTAGCCGCTGACCGGCTCCGTGCCTGGTGGTGCGCCGCTGAAGAGATCGCGCGCGATGGGGAAGTCCCCGCGCAGCATGCTCCGCAGCTCCGTGAGCCCGCCGTGGATGCCCTCGGCGCGGAGCACCTCGTCGATTCCGCTCTGCGCTCGGACGTCGTGCGTCATCCGACGCAGCTTGGCGACCCACTCCCCGACCGTGCGCAGCATCTTCGGTAGCTTCTTGGGTCCGACGGCGATGAGGAGCACCGCGAGGATGACCAGCGCCTCCGACAGCGAGATACCGAACACGGCGCCACGCTAACCCTGGCTTCGGGCCTGGGCAACGGCGCGGCGGCTCAGGGCTCGAGCCAAATGGGGTTCGTGAAGGCGAAGGGGCGGGTGCCGGTGCGGTAGACGTTGGGGAGCGCTTCGGTCCCGCGCGCCACCACCAGCACGAAGGTGGGGCCATCGATGTCGAGGGGGAGCGTCTGGTCGAGGCGCACGGGGCCCCTGCCTTTGCCCACGGGGAGGAAACGCACGCGGTGACCCTCGGGGCCGAGCAGCACCTCCGCGCTCGTGACGTCGACCCAAGACGCCGCCAAGATCCGCACCCGGAGCGCGAGCCGGCGCTTGCCGCGGATCCGGCCGCCGGGGCCCACGCCGTCGACGCTCACGTCGAGGAAGGGGCCACTCGACACCATCACGCGCCCGGCGCGCAGCGCCTCGATCACGTCGGCCTCGGTCGCGCGTGCGTCCTCGGCGTCCGTGGCCCCCGCGCGCCACTGGATGAAGTTGCGCGGGACCCCGGGATCATTGAAGTAGAGCTTGTGAGAGTCGCTGTTGCCGGTGGCCACGTAGCGCTCCCCGCGGCCGAGCAGGTGCATGTAGTCCTTGAGGACGAGCCGCACCTTGGGCTCGCTGATGGCGTCGATGCCGTTGAACACCTCGAGCAGATCGAAGCGCGGCTCGTACTCTTCGGCGTACTGTGCGGGCACCCTGCCGCTCGTGGGATCGAGCCGGTAGCGATGAAAGTAGCCGAGATCCGGGAAGCGCGGGTGGTTGACCTGGAGCAGGGCGTTGGGGGCCGCCGCGCGCATCGCCGCGAACAGGGGGCGAGGGCGTGTGTCCTCGTACTCGACCGCGGGGGGGCCGCTGACGGGGAAGAGGTTGAAGTGGCCGAAGAGGTGGCCCACGGTGCTCACCTCGGAGCCTACGATCGTGATGATGGGGCGAGCGAGCTGGCCGCGCTCCACGAGGCGCGCGACCGCCGGCGCGAGATCATGGGCGGTGTAGTGATCGCTCGCCACGGCCAGCTCCACCCCCTCCGCGGCGACGCTGACGACGCGCGCGGCGTCGCTGATGTCGGCGTCCACGCTCGCCACCTGGTGCAGGTGCAGGTCGGCCGACACCCAGCCGGGCGTCGGGAAGGCGCGCGGTAGCTGGAGAGAGCGCTCCACGGTCTGCCCTGCGTCGAGGCGCAGCTCGAAGCGCGCGGCCTCTCGCTCGAAGCCCGCGGTGGCGAGCACCGCGTAGTGGCCCGGGGCGAGCGAACGCTCGAAGCGGCCGGTGCCGCTCCACACGAAGCGGGAGGCGCCTCCGAGCCCCCCGTCGCTCCCGAACTGCGGCTCCGGCGTTCCCTGGCGACCTTGGAAGGACAGCTTCGCCGCCAGCGGCTGCCCGTCTTCATCCGTCACCACCACGCGCAGCAGCGCGCCCCTGCTCGCGGCCGGAGCGGGGGGGAGTGGCGCGTACTCGAGGACGCGCGTCAGCTCGGGCTCGAGGCCAGGGGACAGCGAGAAGCTGCCGTAGCGGGTGTAGATGGCGGGCGCGCTGCCGACCTCGAGGAGCTGGAAGTCGATGGCCATCGGCTGCTCGGTGGCGAGGCGGAGATCCCCGCCGGCACCACGACGGCCCACCCAGCGTGCGCGCCCGGAGTAGGTGCTCTTCGTTCGTCCCAGCCCCTCGACGAAATAGTCGGTGTTGCCCCACTTGATGAGGTCCCCCAGCCCCACCCCCTCGAGCCGCCCACCGCCCTCGTGGCGCAGCCGGCTGACGATGCGCAGCCGCGGTAGCTCACCGTCGAGCTGGTAGCGGGTGAGCACCTGGACGACGCCGGCGCCGAGGGAGACGCGCGCCAGCGCCTCGATCCCCGCCTCGACCGCGCGCACCTCTTGGGCGGCGAGGTTCAGCGGCCCGCGCGCGTCGCGGAGCTGGGGGCTCAGGGTCCACAAGCCGTCGACGTAGTCCTCTCCCTGGAGCTGCTCGGTGGTGGGTGGGGTGGGCTCGTTGCGCCAGAAGTCGACGAGCGAGCCGTCCTTGCGTCGGACCACGGCGGTCACCTGGGAGTTTCGCAGCGCGAGGTCTCCCGGGCGAGCGCCCACCCGCAGCCGATGATCCAGATCTGCCGCCGCGACGCGAAAGACGCCGCGTGGGCGCAGCGCCTCGCACAGCGGCTCCCCTTCGGCGCTGGCGCTGAGGAGCAGGGGCAGGAGCATCAGGTGCCGGAGTCGAGAGAGCCAGCGGTGCATCCCGGGGGGCATTAGACGACCGAGCGGCGGAGCGGGTCAACGCTGTCCCAAGGGCGCGCTCGTCTGATAGCCTCGGCGCGCGATGTCTCGAGCTCGATGGACCGCCTCCGCGGTCGCCGTGACGGCGCTGCTCGCCAGCGCTCGGCTCGAGGCCTCACCGGCGGATCTGTTCGGCGTGGGGGCGCGGAGCCAGGCCCTGGCCGGCGCGGGCGCGGCGGACGCCGAGGGCTACGAGGCCACCTACGGGAACCCCGCGCTGCTGGCACGGGAGCGGCGCCGGCGCTTGAACTTGGGGTGGCAGGTGGCGACCTTTCGCCTGCGCGCCGACGGCCCCGCCGCGCCCGGCGCGCTCTCCACGGAGGCGCTGCGCGGCACGCAGCTCGGCGCGGTGCTCCCGCTGCCCTTCGGTGGGGCGCTCGAGGAGCGCCTGACGCTGGGGCTCGCCGTGTTCACGCCGCGCGACCTCATCGTGCGGGCGCGCCTGCTCTACCCAGAGCGCCTGCAGTACCCCGTGCTCGCGGATCGCGCGCAGTCGCTGAGCTTCGCCCTGGGGCTGGGCGCAGCGCTGGGCGGCGGGTTGCGCGTGGGCGTCGGCGCGCAGGTGCTCGCGGAGCTGGTGGGGACGGCGGTGGTGCGGACCGACTCCTCGGGGCGGGTCGGGACGGTGGTGGACGATCAGCTCATCGCCACCTGGGCGCCCTTGGCGGGCATCAGCTATCAACCGCTGCGGGGGCTCGATCTCGGGCTGACCTGGCGAGGGGAGCTCAGCGCGAGCTTCGACGTCGTCGTCAGCGTCTTCGATCTCGGGGCGCTGGTCATCCCGGACTTGAACATCGCGGGCGTTGCTCAGTACGACCCCATGCAGGTGGAGTTCGGCGCTGCCTACAGCACGGGGCCCTGGCGCTGGCTGGGAGGGCTCAGCTACAAGCGGTGGAGTCAGTTCCCGGGCTGGCAGAGCGCGACCGTGCGCTGCCCGCCGCGCTTGCCGGACTGCGCCGCGCTGCGCCCGGTCGCCGTCGACTTCACCGACACCGTCGTGCCGCGCCTAGCCGTGGAGCTCAGCCTGCCGCTGACGCACCAGAGCGTCGGGCGGGTGCGCGCCGGTTGGTTCTTCGAGCCCTCGCCCGTGCCCGAGCAGCGAGGGCTCAGCAACGTCCTCGACGCCGATCGACACGTGCTCACGCTGGGCTATGGCGTCCGACTGCTCGACCCGCTGCCGCCCCTCGAGGTGGAGACCTTCTACCAGCATCACTTCCTCGTCGGCCGGACGAACACCAAGCGCGCCGGGCTCGGCTGCCCCGCGAGCGCGCCGAGCTGCGAGCCGAACTCGGGCGCCCCGAGCGTCACCGCCGGGGGCTCGGCTCAGACGACCGGGGTCAACGTGGGGGTGAGGTTTTGAAGCGGCGGGCCCTCGTCGCTGCAGCGCTGCTCGGAGCGCTGGGCTGGAGCGCGCGGGCCCACGCGAGCCCCGCGGACGCCTTCGGGCTGGGCTCCCGCTCCACCGCGCTGGGCGGCGCGGTCAGCGCTAGCTGCGCGGATTTCTCGGCCAACTACTACAACCCCGCGGGGCTGGTGCAGGCGCAGGGCATGCAGCTCTCGCTCGGGACCATGTGGGCGGAGCACGCCCTCGAGATGAACGGCCGGGACTCCCAGGTGGACCCCGTGCACGGTCTGGTGGGGGGCTTGGTCGCCCCCGGCAAGCTCGGGAGCCTCCCGTTCGCGTTCGGCATCGCCGCCCACCTCTCGGACGAGCGCATCTCGCGTGCCCGGACGGTCCGTCAAGACCAGCCGCGCTGGGTCCTCTACGACAACCGCTCGCAGCTGCTCTACTTGGCGGTCAACGGCGCGCTTCGCCCGCTGCCCTGGTGGTCGGTGGGTGGCGGGGTCGCCTTCCTCGCCTCGACGCGCGGCGCCTTCAGCGTTCGAGGGACGGCGGTGCTGCCCAACGGCACCGGCCAGCGCTCGGAGTTCGACTCTCGGCTCGAGCACGAGGTGGACGCGGATCTGACGAGCGTGAGGTACCTGCAGCTCGGCACCACGCTGCACCCGAGCGAGGACTGGGCCGTGTCGCTGGCCTACCGCCAGAGCGCCAAGATCGCCCTCAAGATCGGGGCAGAGCTCCGCGGCACGGTGGACGCTCAGATCCTCCAGGTACCGGCGTACTACGCGCTCGACTCACGCACCGCCAACGCCTACCTCCCCGAGCAGTGGGTGCTCGGCGCCGCCTACCACCCCACGCCGCGCTGGACCCTGGGCGCCGACCTCCAGCTCGTGCGCTGGAGCGGCTATGAGAGCCCCGTGAGTCGCTCCTCCACCGTGTTGGAGGTCGAGGTGCCCGGTAACTTGGTGGACATCCCCGCGAGCCCGAAGCCGTCCAAGGTCATCGCTCCGGGCTTCTCCGACCGTCTGGTCCCACGCGTGGGGGCCGAGGTGCGGCTCCCCGTGGCGACCGCCGTCGAGCTGCCGCTGCGGCTGGGCTATGCTCTCGAGCGCTCGCCGGTGCCAGCGCAGACGGGACTCACCAACTTCGTCGACGCCGACCGACACCTGCTGTCGGCCGGGGCGGGCGTGGCGTGGCTGCGCCCCGGCGCGTGGCTGCCTGGAGCGCTGACGCTCGATCTGCACTCACAGCTCTCACTCTTACCGGAGCGCGTCACCCTCAAGCAGAGTCCCGCGGACTACGTGGGGGACTACCGAGCGCGAGGGTGGATCCTCAACCTGGGAGCGAGCCTGGGGGTGGCCTTCCAATGAGCCGCTGGGCCTCGCTGCTGGCCTCGCTCCTCGTCGCGGGCTGCGCCACCCTGGCGAGCCCGGCGGGTGACGACGACGCCGTCCGGCCCAACGCGCACGCGGGCCCCTTCCGAGCGCTCGCTGGCCAGGAGACCGTCGGCGCCGCCCCCAATGTCCTCGTGGGTGACGCCGAGCTCCAGTTCGAAGAGCCCGGCGTGCTCCGGCGGACGACGACACCCGGGCTCGGCCCCGTGGCGCTCTACGCGGTCACCACCGTGGGCGGGGTGCCGGGCATCTACCGCTTCCTCGCGGAGGACGCGCGCGGCTTTCGAGCGCGTCCGCAGCCCCCGAGCCCCGTGCTCACGGCGACGCAGGCCTGGGAGGGTGCGGCGGTGCGCTCACCGGCGCCGCTGGCCTGGAGTGGCAAGGTCTGGCTCTACTACTCCACGTCCGGGGGGATCGGCGTGGCCTGGTCGAGCGACGGCGAGCGGTTCGAGCCGGCGCCCGGGCCTGCGCTGGCGGCCGCACCAGAGGGGTGGGACGCCGGGCTCGTCCCGGCCGCTCCCAGCGTCGTGGCGCTGCCCTCGGGGGAGCTGCGCCTCTTCTATGAGGCGGGCGGCGCGATCGGAGAGGCACGCTCGAGCGACGGCCTGAGCTTCGAGCGGCTAGGGGACGCCCCGGTCCTCGAGCCCGAGACGGTGGAGGGTGCGCCGGGGCAGCTCAGCGTTCATGGACCGGACGCGCACCTGGCGCTGAGCGCGGAGGGGCGCCCCCTCACGCAGCTCTATTACGGCAGCGAGGCCGCCGACGGGACCAGCGTGATTGGCTACGCGGCGCGCTTCGGCGAGGCGGGGTCGTTGACCCGGGCGGCGGCCCCCGCCTTCACGTCGAGCCGGAACCCCCGGTCGCCCTGCGTCGTGGACTTTGGCTCGCTGCGGCTGCTGTACGTGTCGCAGCGCGCTGGGTCGACCAACAACCTCCGCCACAGCGTCATCGCGGCGGGGGTCGCCCCCGGGGATCTCAAGCTCCCGCCGGCAGAGCGCCAGCCCTAAGTGATAAGCTAGGCAGATGCTGGCCTTGTTCTTCATGGCGCTGCTGATCATCGCGCCCACGGTGTTCATCTACTTTCTCTTGATCAAGACGATGGACCGCTACGAGCCGGAGCCGTGGTGGTTGTTGACGGTGATGTTCTTCTGGGGCGCCTTGGGGGCTACCTTCTTCGCCATCATCGGCAACGAGGTGGGGCAGTGGGGCATCGGCAGCGCCCTCTCGCTCGGCGAGAAAGATCCGCTGCTCTCGGCGACGACGGCCTCGTTCGTCGCGCCCTTGGTGGAGGAGAGCACCAAGGGGCTCGGGCTGCTCGTGCTCTGGGCGCTCTCGGCGCTGTGGCTCAAGAAGCTGGACGGCCCGATGGATGGTGCCATCTACGGCGGGGTGGTGGGGCTGGGCTTCACCTTGACCGAGGACGTGCTCTACGTGTCGAACGCCGGCGCCGCCAACGGCGGCGTGGGCTTCGTCGCCCTGTTCGTCCTGCGGACGGTGATGGCGGGCCTCGGGCACGCCAGCTTCACGGCCATGACGGGGCTCGGCATCGGCATCGCGGTCGACACGCGCAGCGGCTTCATGAAGGTCTTCGCCCCGTTCAGCGGCTGGTGCGCCGCGGTGGCGCTGCACTTCCTCCACAACCTGCTCGCCTCCTTCTTGCTCGCGGATGGAACGGGTCTCATCCTCAAGCTCGTCCTGTTCTGGACCTTCGATCTGCTCTTCTTCGTCCTGCTGTTCATCCTGGCCCTGCGGGACCGAGCCATCGTCCTGCGCGGGCTCATCGGTGAGGTGGGCCGGCTGCTCCACCCGAAGGAGCTGCAGCGCACGACCTCGCTCTGGATGCTCGTCCCGCTGGCCAACGAGCTTGCCCTGTTTTCGAGCACGAAGGGCTATTTCAAGGCGCGCGACAAGCAGCTCAAGCTGGTGCAGCTCGCCTTCCTGAAGCGCCGCCGGGAGCGGGGAGAGCAGGGTAGAGACATCGACGGGGAAGAGCGAGGCCTCCGGCAGCGCGTGGAGCAGCACAACGCCGCCGAGGTGTTCATCGGGGCGCGCTGAGGGTGGCGCGCGCCGCTGGTGAGCGGCGCGGCACACCCCGCTGAGCGCGGCTCACTTGAACAAGCTCTTGGCGATGACCATCCGCTGAACCTGGCTGGTGCCCTCGTAGATCTGCAGCAGCTTGGCGTCGCGCATCAGCTTCTCCACGGGGTAGTCCTTGACGTAGCCGTTACCGCCGAAGACCTGGACCGCGTCGATGGCGGTCTGGATGGCGCGATCGGCGCCCATCAGCTTGGCGTAGCTGGAGACGATGGGATCACGGACCCCGGCGTCGAGGTTCCAAGCGGCCTTGAGGTAGAGCAGCCGGGTGGCCTCGGCGCTGACGGCCATGTCCGCCAGCATGGCCTGGACCATCTGGTGCTCGGCGATGGGCACCCCGAAGGTCTTGCGCTCCTTGGCGTACGCGACGCTCTCGTCGAGGCAGCGGGTCATGAGCCCGGCGGCCATGGCCCCGATGTCCGGGCGCGTCTGGTTGAAGGTCTCCATCGCCAGCTTGAAGCCCTGACCCTCGGCGGCGAGCAGGTTCTCGGCGGGCACGACCACGTCCTCCAGGTGGACGGCCGCGGTGTCGCTGGCGCGCTGGCCGAGCTTGTCCTCGTGCTTGCCGACGCGCAGCCCCGGGGTGTCGCGATCCACGATGAACGCCGCGATGCCCTTGTGGCGCTTGGTGTGGTCGCTGGTCGCGAAGATGACGAAGAAGCTGGCGAAGCTGGCGTTGGTGATCCAGCATTTTTCGCCGTTCAAGACGTAGTCCGAGCCCTTCTTCTCGAAGCGTGTCTTGAGCCCGGCGACGTCGCTCCCGGCCGAGGGCTCGGTCGTGGCGTAGCTGCAGAGGATGGGCTCCGCCGTGAGCCAGCCCAGGTACTTCTTCTTCTGCTGCTCCGTGCCACCCAGCTTGATGGGCGTCAGCGCCAGGGTGTTGGCGAGCATGCTCGTCTGGATGCCGGTGCAGCCATAGGCGAGCTGCTCGGTGACGAGCGCGTTCTCGAGCTCGCCCATGCCAGCGCCGCCGTACTCCGTGGGGACGGTCATGTTGACCAGACCGAGCTCGTGCGCCGCCCGGAAGACCTCCATCGGGAACTGCCCCTTGTGGTCACACTCGGGCGCAATGGGGATGATGCGCTCCTTCGCGAAGCGGCGCGCCGCCTCCACCAAGGCCTTCTGTTCGTCAGTGAGGGAGAAATCCAGCATGGGTCATTCCTTGGAGCGTTTTCTGAGGTTCTCGAGCTCGGCGCGGACGGCACGCGCACCGAGCACGTAACCGACGACGACACCCAACAGCAGCACACCGGGGATGAAGATGACATGCTCCACCGTGGGCATGGCTCAGGGCTCCGCACGCTCTCCGTCGAGCTTCTGGAGGGACCGCTCGAGCTCCGTGATGCGCTGGCTCAGCTGGTGCTGACGCCGCCAGCCGAGCGCGACGAAGGCGAGCAGCAGCGCCCACATCAGGACGTAGGCGCTCACGACCAGCACCTCCGCGCTGGTGGTCTCGGCCCCGCCCGTGACGGGGACGAACTCGGTGGACCGCTCCGCGACGGTGGGCTGGGGCGTGTGGGTGGGCGGAGCTTGCATCTCAGACTCCTCCGGTGAGGCCCGCGGCGGCAGCGCGCTCCTCGAGGGCGCGCACCTTGCCGCGGAGCACGAGGGTGCGTGCCTGGGACCACAAGAGCAAGGTGGCGAGCAGCGTCATGGCGAGGAAGCCCACCCCGAGGGCAAGCTTCATGTCCGGGTGCGCGAGCCCGCCGCCCCCCTGGCTGATGACGGCGGGGTGGTTGCCGCCCCACTTTCTTACGCTGTAGTGGATGATGGGCAGGTTGACCGTGCCGAGCACCCCGATGGCCGCGGCGAACCGCCGCTCCGCGTCACCGTCGCCGCCGAAGGCGCGCAGCACGACGATGGCGACGTAGATGAGGACGCTGAGCAGGGAGGTGGTGAGGCGCGGATCCCACGTCCAGTAGACGCCCCAGGCCTTCTTGGCCCAGAGCGGGCCGCTCACGAGCACCATGAACCCGAAGACGACGGCGCACTCGGCCCCGGCTTGGGCGATGGCGTTGCGCCGCTCCGTGGCGCTCGAGAGGTAGGCCGCGCTGCCCACGCAGCAGAGCAGCGCGGAGAGGTACATGGCGTAGGCCGAGGGGACGTGAAAATAGAAGATCTTCTGCGCGAGCCCGCCCGCCGCGGCCTGAGCCTGGGGCGTATGGAAGGCGATGAACCACAGCAAGAAGGCGAACACGGCGAAGGTCAGCGGCACGAGTGCCCAGAAGGCATGGCTGGAGCGCTGGCGCGGCACGCACGGGATCTAGCGAGGCGGGTGCTGCGTTTCAATGCCCGCACGGCGGTGAGGTCGCGGAGGACCCGCGCGCACGTCTAGCTCGAGTCGTGCCTCGACGGCGTCCGCCAGCGCTCGAGCAGCGCCTCACCTTGGTGGCGGCTCAGCCCCATGCGGCGCTGCAGCACGTGCAGCGCGCGACTTCGCTGCCCGGAGCGGAGCAGGGCGTGGGCGAGCGAGCTGGTGATTTCGGGCTCCTCCGGGGCCGCGGCGTGCGCGGCCAGGAGGTGCGCGAGCGCCTCGCGTGGACGCCCGAGGCCAGCGTCCAGCAAGTGGCCGAGGTTGTGGGCGTGCGCCGCGCAGCCGGGGGCGAGCGTGCGCGCGCGACCGAGGGCTCGGCGAGCGGCGCGGTGATGCCCGAGCAGCAGGTAGGCAACGCCCAGGGTGCCCCAGGCGGCGTCGGTCTCCTCCTGCCGGAGCGCGCTGCGCGCCAGCGTGGCGGCGCGCCAAGGGGACTGTCTCACCAGCAGCCTGGCGAGGTGGAGCGCGGCGAAGCCATGGGCGTGGGAGTCGGGCGGCGCGATCTTCAGCAGCTTCTCGAGCATGGGCGCGAGATCGCGAGGGCCGAAGCCGTTGTCCATGCCCCAGCGGGTGTCCGCGAGCAGGCGCTCGGGATCGCTCGGGTCACGTCGCCTCACCGCACCCCCGCCGAGGCCCTCAGCCGTCGTCCCCGCGTGGGCGCGCCACCGAGGCGGCCGCGACCCTGCCGGCGATGGTGGCGCCGTCGAGCGCCGCGATGGCGCGCTCCAGCGAGCCGGTGGCGACCCCGATGAAAGAGTGGCGGAGCTTCACGTTGATGAAGCGCGTGTCCGGGATGGAGTGCAGCTTGGCCAAGAAGTCTTGCTCGCGCGCCCCGTCCCGGCGACCCACGTTCACGAAGACCTCCGCGACGTCCGGATCCAGGGCTGGCTTGGGTGGCGCCGCGCCCGCGGGCGCGTCCTCGATGGTGAAGCGCGGGAGATCGTGCTCCTCCGGGGGCGTGGCGCGTGTGGCGGCCCGCGGGGAACGAGCGGGGCTCGGGCGCTCCTCGGCGCTCGGGCGGCGCGCGCCGCGCCGGGGAGCGGGCTCGCCGGAGGGCGAGGCCGGAGGGGCGGGTGATACGGCGGGTGATGCGGCGGGTGATGCGGCGGCGAGCGCCGCCGGCGTCGGGGCGGGGGCGACGGGGGCGGCGAGGGCGACCTCCGCCGGCGCCGACGCGGGGCGCGGGGCCTGGGCGCGCCGCTGCTGCGCCGCTTGCTCGGCCGTCTCGGGGTGCTCTCCGAGGTGCTCGCCGAGCAGGCCCGCCACGATGGTGACCGCCGCGTCATGCGTGAGCAGCCGCCGGGCGAGCGCGAGCTCGTTACGGTGCGGGGGACGCTTGGTGAACAGCTCCGCCAGCATCCCGAGGACGTCCGCCTCCGCGCGTGTCTTGAGCTCTTGCGCGCTCGGCAGCTGCTTCTCCAGCGGGCGGATCTTGTAGGTGAGCCGCAGCAGGTAGAGGGCGCCGATGTCCGACGGGTCGAGCAGCGTGATGGCCGTCCCGGTGCGCCCAGCGCGCCCGGTCCGCCCGGTGCGGTGCACGTAGTTCTCCGCGGACTCCGGCAGGCCGTAGTTGATGACGTGCGTCAAGTGCGAGATGTCGATGCCCCGCGCCGCGACGTCCGTGGCGACCAGGAACCTCAGCGCCCCCTTGCGGGTGGCCGCCATCACCTTCTCGCGGTCGCTCTGCGCGAGATCCGCGTTCAACCAGTCCGCTTGGTAGCCACGGCTCTGGAGGGCGGCGGCCACCTTGCGGGTGTCGTCGCGGGTGTTGCAAAACACGATGGCGCTCTCGGGGTTCTCGACCTCGATGATCTGGGCGAGGTTCCCGAGCTTGTCCCCGCTGCTGTGGTAGACGTAGTGCTGGATGGCCAGCGCTCCCACGTGGTCGCCGGAGAGCGTGATGAATTCGGGCGTGCGCATGCGGCGCTCGGCCATGCGCTGGATGTCCGGGGGCAGCGTGGCGCTGAACAGCAGCGTCTGCCGCTCCTCCGGCAGGAAGCTCAAGATGTCGGTGATCTGCGGCAGAAAGCCCATCGAGAGCATCTCGTCCGACTCGTCCAGGACCAGCACGCGCAGCTTGGAGGGGTCGAGGGTGCGCCGCCGCAGGTGATCGAGGACGCGCCCTGGCGTCCCAGCGACGATCTGCGGGCCTCGCGCCAGGGCCTCGACCTGCGCCGGCATGGGCGCCCCGCCGTACACGGCGACCGTGCGGATTCCTTTGTATTTTCCGAGCGCTTCGAGCTCCCGGTGGATCTGCAGGGCAAGCTCGCGGGTGGGACAGAGCACCAGGGCCTGCGGTTCGTTGACCTTACGGACGAGCTTGTCGATGAGCGGGAGGCCGAAGCTCGCCGTCTTGCCGGTCCCGGTGCGGGCTTGCACCACGAGATCACGACCAGCGCAGGCCGGCTCATAGACCGCTTGCTGGACGGGGGTGGGCTGGGTGAAGCCCAGCTCGTCCACCGCGCGCCGCACGTCGGCGCCGAGCGGGAGGACGTCGAAGGTCGGGGCCTCGAGCGCTTGCGGCTCGGAATCAGTGTGGTTGGCCAAAGCGGGGGCAGCTTAGCGGGGGAGCGGCGCGCTTTCCACCGCGCGCGCGCCTGGAGGCGCCTCGGCCTCGCGCCGCCGGAGCTGAAGTCGCAGCTCGGCGAGCTCCCGCGCCTCGTAGCGGACGGCTTGTTCTTCGGCGTAACGGAGCCGGTCGAGCTGCGTCAGGCGGCGCTGGCCGGCGGGATCCGTGGCGCACGCCTGCCCCACGCCGCCCCGGCTCGACCAGCTCGGCGCCAGCGCCGCGCGGAAGCGCTGGAGTGCCTGGGACTCCCCAGCGCCGCTGACCTCGGCCACGGCGCGCCGCGCCCCGTCCAAGCCCAGCTCGAGCTCCGCGAGCCCCGCCGCGCAGCCGGCCACTGGCCTCACCTCGGGGGCGAAGACCTGGCGGAGCACCTGGACCGAGCAGACGACGCTGAACCCCGCGACCACGAGCACGTAGACCACGAGCCCGGCGCGCCGGCCCCGGCGGGCCACGACGTCACGTTCGGAGAGGGGGGTGGCGGGCACGCCTCGGCTCTCTAGCACGAGGTCGAGGGGGGTGCCGCGGTGACCCCGCCAGCGCGAGGGGGTTTCAACTTTTTTTGAAATCATCGACAGTCCGCGCGTGACGCTTCCCTTGAGCCAAGCCCTTGGTGCTCTACAGCTCGGCGCCGAGGCCCGCGCCGTCGACCCGCGCTTCACCGAGCGCCTCGACGCCATCCGCGAGCTCGTGGGAGACGAGCTCGCGTGGGTCGAGCAGGAGCTGCGCCGCGTGACCGCCGAGGGTCTGGCACCGGCGACGGCCGCCGCCACGCACCTGATGGGGCTCGGCGGCAAGCGGGTCCGCCCCCTGGCGTTGCTGCTCAGCGCGGCCTGCATCGGCCCCGCGCCGGCGAGCGCGCGCGAGCTCGCGGTCGTCGCAGAGCTGATCCACGCCGCCACGCTGCTCCACGACGACGTCGTCGACGAGGGGATGGAGCGCCGCGGCGCGGTCACGGCACGGCGCCTGTGGGGCAACGGGGTCAGCGTGCTCGCGGGAGATCTGCTGCTCACGCACGCGCTCGAGCGCTGCGCCACGGCGGCGCCGGCGCAGCTGCCCAGCCTCATCACCACGCTGAGGAGGCTCGTGGACGGTGAGATCCTCCAGCTCCGCGGCCGGGCCGAGCTCGACGTCTCCGAGCGGACCTATGACGCCATCCTGCGCGGCAAGACGGCCTCGCTCTTCGCGTGGTGCTCCAAGGTGGGGGGAGAGCTGGCGGGCGCCACCGCCCTGGAGCGCGAGGCGCTCGAGCGCTTCGGCGGGGAGCTGGGGATGGCGTTTCAGCTGGTGGACGACGCCCTCGACTACGATGGGGAGGACACGGGCAAGACGCTCTTGGCCGATCTCGGCGAGGGGAAACTCACCTTGCCGTTGGTGTTGACGGTCGAGCGGCAGCCAGCGCTCCGGCGGGCACTCGAGCGGGTCCACGCCGGCGAGCGCGCCCCTGAGCTGCTTGCGCAGATCGCCCGCGCGGTGCGCGCGGAGGGCGCGTGTGACGAGGTACGGCGCCGAGCGCGGCAGCGCAGCCGCGCGGCCACCGAGGCCCTCGGGGCGCTGCCGGCGTCACCGGCGCGTCGCCTGCTCGAGGCGGTCGCCGAGCAGCTGACGACGCGGGTTCGCTGAGGGGGGCATGAGCGCCGCGAAGGACTCGCCGGCAGGAGGCCAGCTCTGGGAGAGCGAGCGGCTCGTCGCGGAGCTGCTCGGGAGGCTCATCGGGTTTTGGGGCTTCAAGCGCACCATGGGGAGGATCTGGGCCCTGCTCTACCTGTCACCGGAGCCGATGTCGGCGGCCCAGCTGCAGCAGCTCCTCGAGCTCTCGGCGGGCTCGGTGAGCATGACGCTCAAGGAGCTGGGGCAGTGGGGGGTGGTGCGGAAGATCGCCGCGCCTGGAGAGCGTCGCGACTACTACACCGCCGAGGTGCAGCTCTGGCAGATGATCTCACGGGTGTTCGCGAGACGGGAGGGGGGTGAGATCCACGCGGCCATCCAGGGCTGCGAGCGCGCGCTCGTAGCCCTGGAGGCGCACCTGCGCTCCGCGGACGCGGAGGAGCGGCGGCGCGCGGAGCTGCAGCGCGAGCGCATCGGCGCGCTGCTGGCGCTCGCCCGGCTGGGCCACCAATTGCTCCAGTCTCTGGTGACGACGGCCAAGGTGGACGCCCAGCCCCTCGTCCGCGTCAAGCTGGAGCGCTGAGCTCGGCTAGTTGAGCGAGCGGCGGTCCCGCCCCGGGGCGGGCGGGGGCTCCTCCAGGAAGGCGGCGGTCAGCTCACGCTCGATGGCGGACTGGAGCTCCACCTCCACCTGATCCAGGCTGGCGGCCAGGCGCTCGACGTTGCGCTGGTAGACGAAGAGGCGCGCCGACGGGGCCGTGCCCTCGGGGCTCACGGCGTCGAGCATCAGCGCCGCGCGGGGGTCGACCCCGTCGACGACCACCTCGACGCCCGGGGCGTCCGACACGAAGATCTCCTGCTCACGGAGGAAGACGCGCAGCGTGGGCGGGAGGCGCGCGAGGACGGCCATGAGGGTCGCGGTGAAGGTCTCTTTGGAGACGGACCACGGCGGGGGAGAAAATCCGAAATCCAGCTCCCTCGAGCGCAGGAACGCGGCGGTGGCTCCCGGCGTGTCGCCCTGCTCGTCCCGCACGAGGCCCAGGTAGTAGAGCGCCTCCGGGTTGTCCGAGCCCCGCCGCGCCGCCTCCTCGATGAGGGGCGCCGCGCGCTCGAGCTCGCCGACCTCGTAGAAAGCGCGACCGACCAGGAAGGCGTGGGCGGGGTTGTCGAAGGGGCCACGCGGAAACCGGCTGCAGAGCGCCTTGGCCTCGGCGGGCTCGTTCATCCCGAGCAGAGCGTCGAACTTCAGCAGCAGCGCGTCGACCACCTCGTCGTCCGTCTCGGCGAGGCTCAGCGCGCCGTCACACATGGCGATGGCCTCTTCGAACTCACCGAGCGGGTGGATGTAGACCTCCGCCGCGTTGAGCATGGCCTCGAGGTAGGTGTCGTCCAGCGCGATGGCCTGCCGGTAGCTCTCGATGGCGTCCTCGAATTCTCCTTGGAGCGCCGACACGTACCCCAGCAGGTTGTGCGCCTCCGGCGACTGGGCGTCGAGCTCGAGCGCGCGGCGCGCCGACAGCTCCGCGCCGCGCGGATCTCCGCGCTGGACCAGCTCCCACCCACGATCCAAATGCGCCGAGAACTGGTCCATGAGCCGCGTCTACTGACCTCGGCGGCGCGACGAGTCAAGCCCGGGCGCGCGTCACTCGTGGACGACGACGAGGCTGCCCGGGCGCGCGGCGCTGCTCCAGGCCCCGTGCCAGCCGGGCGGCAGCGGCGGCTCGGTGCCGAAAAAGACCCGCTTGGCGTCGAGGGGCGCCATGTTGACGCAGCCGTGGCTCATTTGGACGCCGAAATTGTGGTGCCAGAACGCGGTGTGGAGGGCGTAGGAGTTGTAGTAGTAGAGCACGTACGGCACGTCCTCGATGCTGTACGGGAGATCCCCTGCCGCGCTGCCGTCGCCGTCCATGGTGGTGGTGAGGTGCTTCTCACGGATCCGCCAGGTGCCGAGCGGCGTGCGGTGGTCCTTGGCCTTGACGCTGCTCTCCTTGCCGGTCGACACCAAGGTGGCGAACACGGGCCGCTCGCCCTCGAAGAGCACCAGGGTCTGCGTCTTGACGTTCACGTCGACCCAGCGCTCATTGGCTTTGAGCTCCGCCGGGGGCGGCCCAGGGCGGGTGACGCGCACGTGGATGGCCTTGACCCAGCCGCCCTTCGCGAGCTCCAGGTAGCGCGTACCGCCGAGCTCTTGCTCGCGCCCGGTGAGCTGCAAGGCGGTGAAGGTGTCGACCGAGGGGCCGTTCTTCGCGGTCTTGTCGCCCTCGGCGATGAGGTAGGTGGGCGCCGTCTTTCGCCCGCCGTAGGGCCAGGCGACGGGCAGCCGGAACCCGCCCTCGCTCAGCTCGACCCCTTGGAACTTGAAGCCAGCCGTCTGCCAGAAGCGATCGGCCGGCGCTACGAGCCCCTTGGTGGTCTTGTACCAAGTGCGGCCATTCCAGGAGAAGGTCTTGTCGACCGCGACGTAGAAGCCTGCCACGAGGCGGCTGGCCATGATGTCGTCGGAGTCCGCGCGGAGGTCGTCCAGCTTGACCTTGTGCAGGTGGTCTTTCCCCTCGCGTTGCCACCAAGGGGGCTCCGGGGGGCCGGCGTCCGGGGTGAGCCCCGGGGCCGCCGCGCTCGCCGGCGGGCTGGGCGCTCCCGCCTCCGGGCCGACCGCAGGCAAGGACTCGGGCGTCGCGCCGGCCTCGGAGCGACGGTCCGCGCTGGGGACGGCGCTCTCGTTGTCCTCGTCCTCCTCCTCCTCCTTGGTGGGGCTCTTCTTCTTCTTGCCGGTGTCGAGGTACGGCTCGTAGCTCAGCATCTGCTCCCGTGAGGGGACGGACTTGTAGAGCGGGGTGCCATTCTTCGCGTTGCGCGCGTAGACGTAGGGCAAGACCTCGTCGAGCGCCGGGGCGCGGAGCGCAAACTTCACCTGAGGGTGCTCGAGGTCCAGGCTGGCCTGGTTGGCGCAGACGTAGCCTCCGTCCCGGAGCTCGTACCAGCCCTGGCTACAGCTCGTGCGGGACACGACCTCGTTCTTGACCGGCAAGCGCCCACCGCTGCGCGCGTAGCCGAGCTTCTTGTCTTTGTCGAAGCGAGGCTCGGAGTAGATGGCGAGGGCCACGCCGGTGACGGCCAGCGTCGGGCCGTCCCAGGGGGGAGGTGGGGGTGCGGCGCTCGGAGGCTCCGCGCTCGCTGTCGCGCTGGCGCTCTGCTGGGGCGCCGGGCCCGAGGGGCGGGCCAGCAGCTCTCCCGGGACGGTGGGGGTGGCGGTGATCGCCGCGCTGGGTCGCGCCGCTCCCGAGCGCTGCTGCGGAGGCTCACGCTGGGGTGAGCAGCCGAGCGTCGCTCCAAGCAGGAGGCTGGCCAGGAGTGAGGGGGCACCGATACCGTTCACGACGCTCTTGTCTATTCGCGCTTGGGGCTTCAGGACCACTTCCAGGCGCAGGGTGCCCAGCGGTCCGGCCGCCATGGAGGGAGGCGACAGCCTAGCGTCTATCAAGCGGCGTGCCAGAATGGTGGAGGGCCGTCGCGGGAGCTTCGCCCGGTGGCGCTTCGGGCGCTATGGTCTTGAGCGTGGCGTTTCGGACCCAGTGGCGTGGAGCGAGAGACACGCCTCGCTGGTGGTGGGCGCTGCTCGGAGTGTCCGCGCTGCTGCACGTCGGGCTGACCCCGCTGGCCGCCCTGCCCAGCGTCCTGGCCTGGCTCGCGCAGCTAGAGCTGGCGCGCCAAGTACCGCCGCCGGAGGAGCCCCTGGACGCGCTCCCGGTGGAGCTCATCGAGGACACGCCGACGGCCGCAGCGGCGCCCGCGCCGCCCGAGGCGCCCGCGCCGCCCGAGCCCACACCGGTAGTCCCCGAGCCGGGGCCGCCCTTTGAGCCTCCGGAGTTCGACGCGCCCACGGCCCCGGCGCGCTCGCCGAAGCAGGAGTTGGACGCTGGGCGCTCCGGCGCCACGCTGGAGGACGCGGCGCTCGCCGACGCCGGTGTCGACGCCGAGCCGGAGCTCACGGATGCGGCGGTGGAGGCGAGCGCTGGCGGGTCGGCCGTAGACGCCGCGCCTCCGCCGCCCGCTGACGCCGGCGCCCCCATCGCGTCGCAGCGACCGCCTGGCGCCGCGCTGGGGCTCGCCGACCCCGTGGCGCTCAGCGGCGCCGCGGGGAAGCTCACCGACTCCAACGCCAACGTGCGCCTGCTCATCGTGACGGAGCGGCTGCGCGCGCACCCGCTCGGCGCGCGCATCGGTGCGCTGCTCGTGAACGCACCGCAGTGGCATGATTTCTTGGGCCCGGGAGGGCTCGACCCCGTGCGCGACGTGGACCGGATCCTCATCGCCGGGCCCATGCTGCGCAGCTCCGCCAACGTCGTCGTGGTGCTCAAGTACCGGGCCACTGACGCGTCGGTGAAGGCGGCGGTGAGCGCGCTGGTCGAGCGAGATCCTGCCAACGCCCGCTGGCTGACCGAGGCGAAGATCCCCGCGGCGCGGGTCTTCGCTGACCGCGCCGAGCGCGTCGTCGCGCTGCCGGCACCGAAGTTACTCGTCATCGCGCCGCCACAGCTCGAGCGGCAGGTGCTCGGCCTGGATCCGCGCACCCGCTTCCCCGCGGCCGGCGGCGCGCAGGTGCTCAGCGCCTACGTGCGGACGCCGTGGCGGGTCTTCATGGGCTTGCCCTTCAAGGTGCCGGAGAGCATCGCGTGGGTGAAGCTCTCGATCGAGGTGGAGGAGGGGGGCGCGGTGGCGCTGCTGGAGGCAGAAGACGCCAGCGCCGAGCAAGCCGCCGCGCACGCTCCGGAGCTCGAGGCGGCGCTGCTGGCGGTCGCGCGGATCCAGCGCTTGAGCTCGTGGTTGGGAGGCCGAGAGACGCGGCTGCTCGAGCGCGTGAGCTTTCAGGCGGAGGGGACGAAGATCCACGGGCGCGTCCAGGCGACCGACGAGCAGCTCAAGTACCTGGTGAACCTCATCGCGAGCGCCGCGGCGCAGCTCGAGCGTGAGCGCAGCGCGCGCGCCGCGGCTTCCAGCGCGGGCCCGCACCCCGAGCCCCCGCCGACGAGCACGGCGGCTCCCAGCGCCTCGAGCGCCCCCTCGGCGCCCAGCAGCTCGGCCGCGCCGAGGGAGCTCCCGCCGGCCTCGAGCGTGCGCTGAGCAGCGCGGCTAGCGCAGCTGAGCGAGCACCGCTTGGAGCAGCGCGTCGGCGGCGCTGGGATCCACGCCGCTGAGGCTGAAGCTCTGCCCGCGGCGGCGCCCCCGGACGACGAGCCAGGCACGAGCTTGGACCGCGTCCGTCAGGCGGGTCAGCCCGTAGTCCAGCGCGACGCCGAGCGCGATGAACAAGAGCCCCATCGCGATGAGGGAGGCGGAGCTCCCCGGGACGCGCACGCCGTCCACCACGAGGCTGACGCCGAGGTAGCTGCCCAGCGCCAAGGCGAAGAGCCCGGCGTAGAGCCCGAGCCGCGAGAAGCGCAGCTCCCGCGTCACGCGCTGGAGCTCGCTCAGGGCGATGAGCGAGCGGTGCTCACGGAGGGTGCGGCCCAAGAGGCGCGTGCTGCCGGTGAGCTGGAGGCCAGCCGGGCCGAGCGCCAGCTCCGCGGGCCGGGCGTACCCGAGCGCGACGCGCCCCACGACGCGTACGAGCCCCTCCACGAAGAGGTAGCCCGTGGCGGCGAGCACCAAGGTGGCGATGGGTCCGCGCGGGGCGCGTCGGAGCTCACCGTGGAGGCGCTCGCTCACCGCTGCGGCGCCCGCCACGCCGGCGAGCAGGGGCTCCGGGCTGGCGCGGAGCCGCTCGAGCGCCTGGCGCGCGGCGGCGCTCGACGAGAGCTTCAAGGCCGCCGCGGCGACCAGCGCCTCCCCAGCGCCCAGCCCAAAGCGCTGCGGTTCGAGGGCAAGGAGCCCGAGCTGCTCGAAGAGCGGGCCGGCCTGGCTGCCGAACGCGGCGTCGAGGTAGGGCAGGGGGCGGAGCCAGGCGTGGGTGACGAGCCACGCGAGCTGCGCCGCGAGCTCCGCGTCCACGGGAGCCGTCGCGAGCGCCAGCGCGGTGGCGGCGCCGAGCTCTGCCCGTGCCTCCGGGGAGCTGGCGGCAGCGCTCAGCACGTCAGCCAAGCCGCCGGAGGGCAGCGTGAGGTGGGGACTGCGCGCCAAGAGCGCCGTGAGCCGCTCCCCGTCGCGGTGGGCGTAGGCCTCGGCGCAGGCCGCGCGCAGCGCTTGGCTCAGCTCGAGGGCCTGGGGGAGCGCCTGGAGCGCGGTGAGTCGGTCTGTGGGGGTCATCATCGCCAAACGCCCGGCGAGCAGGCTCTTATCCGAAGGTCTTCCTGGCCGCCACTCCTTGACCATCCTTGGGCACGGACGCCCCGGCGCCAGAGCCCTCCGGATGCCGGCCTGGCCCGGACACCAGCCCGGTCGGCTCCAGGCGCCCGGCGAGCCGTCAGGACAGAGGGTGCAGGCTGTTCAGGATGGGGCCCGGCTGCTCCACGCTGGTGTCGCCGAGGGGACGGTTGCTCCCGTCCACCCGCACCACGGTGGGCCGGTGGCGCCGCGCCTCCTCGGGCGTCATGTCGGCGTAGGTGGCGATGATGACCAGATCTCCCGGCTGGTTGAGGTGCGCCGCCGCCCCGTTGATGCAGATGGCGCCCGAGCCGCGGGGGCCCTCGAGCGCGTAGGTGACGAGGCGCGTGCCCCGCGTGACGTTCCAGATGTGGACGGCCTCGTACGGCAGGATCTCCGCGCGCTCGAGCAGGTCCTGGTCGATGGTCACGCTGCCTTCGTACTGGAGGTCTGCGTGGGTGACGGTGGCTCGGTGGATCTTGGACTTGAAGACGTTGAGCTTCATGCTGGCTCCGCGGTGCTCGCCCGTGGCGGCTCGCACCTCGCGAGTCCGCCCAGCCGACGCGGGCAGTCTAATTGTCCCGCTGGCCTCGGACAAGGAGGGGCCCGCGAAGTACTTGGCCCAGACCGCGTGCAGCCGCTAGCGAGGGAGCAGGTCGCGTCCGAGGCGGCCCAGGGAGCCCTGCATGTCATCTCAGTCTTCGAAAGCCGAAATGCTCGACAACCTCCGCGCCATGCTCCGCGACGTCTTTCGTCTCCGGACGGAGGGTGTCGCGTACGCTCGGCTGGCGCGAGCCCACGGCTACGTGGACGGCTACATGCGCGTCCTGATCGACACGGGAGTGGCCGACCGCCGTGAGCTGCTCGCCATCGTGGCGGAGGAGCGCCTCGGCGTGGACGGGCCCGCGACCGCTCCGCTCCCCGCGGACATCGCCGCCGCCTGAGGCCCGAGCGCGCCGCCGCCGAGGCACGGCAGGCACCGCCGGCGCGCCTTGGGCGAGCGCCGGCGGACGCTGCGCTCAAGGGGTCAAGAAGAGGACGTCGCCCTCGGTCCTGGGCTTCGCCACGCGGCGCCAGGTCATGACCTGGACCTTTCCGCCCACGTCCAAGATCTTGCTGAAGGCGCCGCTGAAGCCCCCCGCGGGCGTCTCGAGCGTGCGCACCGACCAGGCCCCGGGGCTACCGCTGGCGTACTGCAAGAGCCCGTTGGTGGCGTCCTGATAGGCGATGCGCACCTCCGACCCAGCCAAGTAGATGCTGGTGTCGTCCCCCACGACCGCTTGGCTGTCCGCGCGCACGCCGTCGTCGACGACGCTGATCTGCGCCGGCAGGGCGCCGGCGCGAAGCACGGCGTACTTCAGGGACTCGTCGATGCCGCTCACGTAGGCGACGTGCCAGTCTCCCGCGCTGTCCACCGCGAGGCTGGCGCCGAGGCCCACGTCACCCGTATCCACGGGCTTGGCCGGGTTGGAGTCGTCCTGGCCGTCGATGGTGAAGGGCTGGCCCCAGGTGGAGCCGGAACTGCTCACCCCGCGCAGGTTGCCGTGGACGCGATCATAGTAGACGAGGGCGAGGCCCCCGGCCGTCTTGGCCAGGGAGAGGTAGAGCACGGAGTCCGGGTAGGCCTCGACGGGGCTGGCGACCGCGACCTCCTGGCAGCTCGAGGCGCCGCCCTGATCCACGCACTTCTCTCCGGAGCCGCACTTGTCGCAGTCCTTCGAGGTGGGGGTGCAGACGCCGGTCTCGACGACGCAAGCGGCGCTGCTCTCACAGAGCGAAGCGCGGCAGGGGTGGCCCGTCTCGACCGCCGCGTCCGCGAAGCTCCAGTCAGAGCTGCCGCTGGGCGCCGCGCTGCTGGCCGTGGCGATCCGGACGATGCTCTTGGCCTTGCCGTCGGTGTCGGCTTCGATCGCGACGAAGGCGATGACCGGCTTGCCGTCGACCAACAGGAGCTTGGCGTAGCGTCCCAGGTCCTTGCGGGCCGCTTGCTGGACGCTGTGGGTAGACCAGGTGGCGCCCGAGTCGGTGCTGCGCGCGTAGCGGAGCGCGGCGTTCGTGGCGTCCCAGTAGGCGACGTGGAGGCCTCCGGAGGCGTCGACCTGCAGGCTGGTCCAGAGCCCGACGTCCGCGCCAGGCTCCGTGTAGCCCCCGCGGAAGCCGTTGAGGTCATACAGGGTAGGGTCGGGCGCCTCGCCGTCGTCCGGTAGCCCGTCCACGGTCTTCCAGGCCACCTTGCCGTCGGTCAGCTTGCCCACGACGAGGTCTCCCCAGAGGTACTCGTTGCTGCCGTAGGTCTCCGACGTGCCGTACCCGAAATCATTGTACGCGGCGACCCACACGCTCCCGTCGGGCGCGACGGCCGCGGAGGCGTAGGCGCCGACGAGGCCGGGCTCGAGCAGCTCGCAGTCCCCGGTGTCGAGGTTCGGGCAGGCGTCGTGGTTCGTGGCGCCGCCGGAGCCGCCCGTGCCGGGTGAGCTCGTCTCGCCCTCGTCGCTGCAGCTACAGCCGCCGCTCAGCGTGGCGATCAGCGTCATCCCGAGGAAGCCGCCGAGCACCTTGGCACGGTGCGCGAGCCGCCGGTGGCTCGAGGTCCGAGCCGTGGCCGGCGCAGGCTCCTCGTCACTGGAGGGCTCCGCCTCCGAGGAGGCCGCGCCGGCGCCGGCTTGGCGACGCTGCTGACGACGGCGCAGGCCGACGGCAGCGCCCAGGGCGACGAGCGCTGCCAGGCCAGCGGCACCCGAGCCGCTGCTCGAGCTGCTCCCCGGGACGGTGCAGGAGCAGCCGCTGTCCTCGGCCAGGCTGGCGTCCACGCGGCCGCGGATGAGCGCCTGCGTCGCCGTGGCGACGTTGCCTTCCTCGTCCACGGCCTCCACGCGGAGCAGAGAGGCCGTGGGCTCCAGCGTCACCTCCGTGAGCTCGCTGGCGGCCACCCACTGCCCGAAGGGAGCGTCGTCGAAGCCGACGCGCACCTTCACCTGCTCGTCACTGCTGACGACGTCCCACACGCTGATGGCGAGCTTGCCCTCGGCGGCCTCGCGTCCCAGCTCGATCTCCGGGCCGGAGCGGTCGATGAGCACCTCGAGCCGGGCTGGCGTGCGGTCCACGCTCTCAGGGTTGCCCACCTCACGCGAGCGCACCTCGACCACGTGCTTGGCCTGGAGCGACAGCGTCGGCTCACTGACGACCACCTCGCGCGCTGGGCTCCAGACGTGCCAGAAGCCGCCGTCGAGGCGCCAGCTGTACTCGATGGCGCGCGCGCCGGTGTCCTGCGGGCTGCTGAAGCGCAGGTGGAGCTTGGGGCGGTTGTCCGCGGTGAGGGTGTCCACCGAGAGCCCCTCCGCGAGCACGGTCTTGCTGACCAGGCTCACGTCGGTCTCCGTCTCCGGAAAGAGCATCCGGGGCGACCCGGGCGGCAACACGCCTAGCTGCGCGAAGATGCCGAGGAAGGCGTGCCCGTCCTTCTCCAGGCGCCTGAGCCCGGCGCTCCCTTGCCCCTCCACCGTGGGCGGGATGATGAGCCGCAGGCCGAGATCCGCGAGCTGCTCGGAGACGTCGATGGGATCGATGGCGCCCCCTAGGGCCGAGCCGATCTGCCCGGCGACGATGTCACCCAGCGCCTTGGCGGCCACGTCGGGATTTTCCCGAATGAGGTCCGCGTTGGTGAGCTTCGGGTTGAGCACCGCGAGCTTGTCGATGACCGGGGCGAGGGCGCCGCTGCTGGTGACGTCCAGGTTCACGGGGACGGTGACGTCGAAGCTGGCCGTGAAGGCGCGGATGAAGCGGTCGCTGGAGAAGACGTAGAAGTCGATGAAGAACTTGTCGAGCTGCAGCTTGAGCAGCGGATCGGTCTCGATGCTGGTGCCGTTGCCGACGGTGATGGCGGGCGGGAGCTGCGGACGGATGACCAACGCCAGCGGCTGGCCCTTCTTCTGTCGCCCGAGGTCCCCGAAGGACTTGATGAGCAGGCTGATGGTGTTGGAGTTCAGCATGGAGCCGAACAGCTCGCTGCCCACGCCGAGGCAGAGGGCGCCGCTGTTGTAGACGCTGCCCAGCAGGAAGTTCAGGTACTGCTCGTTGACCGAGATGCCGAGGTGGTTGGTGTCTGCCTCCGGCGTGGCTGGATCGTCCGGCCAGTTGGAGACGGTGTTGGCCCGCATCTCGTCCGGCATGGGGATGCCGCCGGGCCGCTGGAGGTTGGCCAGCGGGACGCAGCGGGCGAGGGGGGTGGGCTGGACGCCGCCGAGCATGCCGATGGTGGCGCCGCCGCCGACGGGATCCAGATCACCCCAGCTCTGGCCGGGGGTGTTGTCCCGCGCGCCCTCACCGCCGAGGGCCGCGATGAAGTTGAAGCCGCCCTTGGTGCCGGGGGAGATGCTGGCGAGCGCCGAGGAGAGATCCAGGTTGCCGTCGATGCCGAGCGCGGTCCCCACGCACTCCGCGTTGGAGTTGGGGCAGATGCCTTGCGGGTTGGCGTCCTGACAGAAGCGACAGACGTGGTCCGCGTCCGGGTGGGAGCCGGGGGGGCAGAGGACGCCGGCCGCGGGATCTTCACTGGTGCAGAGCTGCTCTGCGACCGTGTCCTTCAGGGTGCCGGTGAGCGGCCCCATGATTTGCCCCGCGAGCACGTCTTTGAGCATGTTGATGATGCCGTCGTCCAGCCCGCTGCCGCAGGCCTTCAGCGCGGCCTTGAGCCCGCTCTCCGAGATCTCCACCTTGTTGATTTGGAGCTTGGTGTAGCCGCGCCGCGCGCCGTGGGTGGGGTCCTTGTCCACCGTGAGGGCCACCTCCAGGGTGACGGGGATGTCCGCATAGTCCCGCGTGCTGCAGTCCGCGCCCTTCACGAGCGCCAGCTCCGAGTTGAGCCAGCCGAGCAGGCCGCTACCCTTGAGCGGCAGCTTGCGTAGGCGCACGGCGAGCGTGCTGTCGCTCCGCGTGCGCAGCAGGTTGGGGCCCGCCGTCTCGAGCTGGATGTTGGCCTGCCCCAGGTCCGCCTCCACCACGCACTCCGGCGGGTTGGCGTTCGGCTTCGGGCCCGCCGGGCAGATGTTGATCTTCCCGACGGTGACGTTCTGACTGCTGCTAGGGATGTCGAAGGTGATGACGCCGGCGTTGGCGTTGCCGCTGTCTCCGATGAGCTTGCCGGCGAGCGGCGCGATGTTGTCGCTGATGAACTTCAGCCCGCCCTGGGTGAGCCGCACGGCGGTGGCGTTCTCCACGCGCTCTTCCTGCGGGAACCCTGCGGGGAGCGGCGTGACACCACAGCCCTCACAGCTAGAGCAGCTCCCCGCGCAGCCACCGGCGGCGAGCAGGAGCGTGGTGAGCCAAACATGCTTAAGCCATCGAGACATGGGCGAATTTCTCCGTAGGGGGGGCAGCTCGAGCCAGGCAGAGCGACGCCCGAGAGTATAGCGTAGAGCGCTGCGAGTTCGAGCAGGGAAAGCGTGGAAATGCGCCGCCTACATCCGCGCACCTCGTCACGTGGCTCCCGCAGCAGCGGGCGACGAGCTGCGCGGACGGGGTTGGGCGGTGACGCGCCGTGCGGCTCAGTTGCAGCTTGGGGCGATCTTGATGGCAGCGGCCGACAGCTCCGTCTTCAGCAAGAAGGCGTCCTTGCACGTTGCCGTCGCGGGGCCCTGCGTGGTGCTGCAGTAGTCGCCGTCGGGGAGCACCCGCTCCGCCGCGGGCTTGGGGGTGCAGACGTCGTTCTCGTCGCAGTTGAGGTTCTCTTTGGCCGTGGAGCAGTCCCCGCAGGTGATGGTGTTGCCGCCGTCATCCGTCCCACAAGGGTGCCCCTTCTTCCCCTTCCAGCGCGCGGTGTCGCCGCTGAGCACCACGCAGAGCGTCTGCGCCAGGCTCACGATGTCCACCGTCTCCGCCTCGGCCACGGTGATGTAGCCCTCCAGGCTGCCGCCGGACTGCCACGCGAAGCCGCCCTCGGCGGGGGCGCAGTTGTTGGAGGTGGAGAGCTGCGAGGCGTCGAAGCTCCCGATGCAGTTCTTGTCCGCGCTCAGCGTGGCCTTGATGGTGACCTGGTGGAGGGGGAGCAAGACGTAGTCGTCCCGGGTGTTCGACAGGAAGATCGGGAGCACCACCTTGTCGAACTTGGCCACGAGCCGATCCCCCTCCACGGTGTAGGGGCTGGTGACGGGGGCGACGTCGATCCCCGAGGCGTCGTCGTGGAAGGTGCCGAAGCAGGTGCCGTCGAGCTTGGGGTCTCCCGAGAGCGCTTGCGGCAGGCTGCCTCCCACCTTCAAGGTCCGGGCGGTTTCGTCCACCTCCAGCAAGACGCCGAATTGCCCGGTGCCACGCTGCGCGCAGCGCGGCTGCGAGAAGTCGATCTTCTTCGTGATGATGGCGTCCTGCATGAACGGCTGAGCGAGCACCGCGGGTGAGGTGACGGCCAGCTTGGTGACGCGGAGCTGGGCGGTGGCGGCGCCCGCGTTGTCCGCGCGCGCGAGGCACGCCGCGCCGGGGCCGCTGGAGTCCGTGGCGTAGCACTCGGCCGCGCTCGGCTGGCAGGAGCCCGCTCCGCCGCCGCTGCCGGCGGCGCCTCCGCCTCCGCCCCCGCCGTCGTCGCTGCCGCAGGCCATCGCGGTGAGGGCGGCCGTGGAGAGGGCGAGGAGCGAGAGCGCGAGGCGGCGGGTGGACGTCATGGTGGTTCTACGGGCAGTCTTACCCGAGCCGACCAGGCGCGACAATGCTCGGCTCAGAGCTGGATGAGCTCGCGCAGCTCCGCGAGGCGGGCCTCCGCCTGCGCGCGAGTGACCTGCTCCAGGCGCCGCGTGCCGACGTCCTCCACGCAGAACGAGGCCACCGCGCCGGCGAGCAAGAGCCCACGCCGCAGGTTGATGGGGTTGAGCCCGTGGCTGGCGACGTAGCCGAGCAGCGCTCCGGCGAAGGTGTCGCCGGCGCCCGTGGGGTCCACCTCGCTCTCCAGGGGGTAGGCGGGGGCGTAGAAGAGCCCGGCCTCATCGAAGAGCATGGCGCCGTGCTCCCCGCGCTTGACGATGAGGTGCCGTGGTCCCATGGCGCGCACGGCCGCCGCGGCGCGGCGCAGGTTGTGGCAGCCGGCGAGCTGCCGCACCTCCTCGTCGTTGACCACCAGGGTGTCCACCTTCGCCAGCACCTCGCGCAGCAGCGCGTTCTCCCCGGCGATCCAGAAGTTCATGGTGTCGGCCACGACGAAGCGCGGCGCCTTGACCTGCGACAGCACCTCGAGCTGCAGCGCAGGGTGGATGTTGCCGAGCAGCACCAGCTCGCTGTCCGCGTAGCTGCTGGGGAGGCGCGGCTTGAAATCCGCGAAGACGTTGAGGTGAGTGCCGAGCGTCTCGCGGCTGGCGAGGTTCTCCGCGTAGCGCCCGTGCCAGCTGAAGGTCTTGCCCGGGGCGCGGACGAGCCCGCTGAGGTCCGCGCCGCGCTCGGCCAGCCGATCCAAGGGAGCTTGGGGGAAGTCCTCCCCGACGATGGCGACGAGGCGCGCCGGCGCGAAGATGGTCGTGGAGAGCGCGGCGAAGGTCGCGGCCCCGCCGACGACGCCGCGAAAGGCGCCGCTCGGCAGCTCGAGGTCGTCGAGGGCGATGGAGCCGACGATGAGGACGGGGGAGACGGGGGTGGCGTTCATGGCGCGAGCTTACTTTCTCAGGGGTGGCAGGCGCTGCTCGTCGAGCAGCCAGGCGAGGCGAGCCCGCACGTCGGGCCCGATGGCCTCCGGCGCGGTGATGAGGGCGTCGTTCAGGGCGCTCCGCGCCGGGCTGGCGCTCAGCTCCGGGAGCTGGCAGGCGAGCTCGGCCACGAGCCTCAGGCTGAGCTGGGCGCTCTGGCGCAAGAGGGTGAGGATCTGATCCACGCTCACGGCCTGGGCGCTGGTGTGCCAGCAGTCGTAGTCCGTGACGAAGGCGAGCGTGGCGTAGGGGAGCTCGGCTTCGCGCGCGAGCTTGGCCTCGGGCATGGCGGACATGCCGATGACGCTGGCGCCCCAGGTGCGGTAGAGCTGGCTCTCCGCGCGGCTGGAGAACTGCGGTCCCTCGATGCACACGTAGGTGCCGCCGCGGTGGACGGTGGCGCCGGCGCGCTCCGCGGCGTCCGCGGCCGCCACGGCGAGCAGCGGGCAGACGGGCTCCGCCATGCCGACGTGGGCCACGAGCCCGTCTTCGAAGAAGGTGCTGGGGCGGCGCCTGGTGAGATCCAGGTATTGGTCCACCACGACGACGTGGCCGGGCCGGAGCTCCTCCCGGAGCGAGCCCACCGCGGAGATGCTGACGAGCGCGGTGACGCCGGCACGCTTCAGCGCGCAGACGTTGGCGCGGTAGTTCAGCTCATGGGGGGCGAGGCGGTGCCCCTCCCCGTGGCGCGGCAAGAACACGAGCGAGGTGTCGTCCAGCCGACCGAAGCTGAGCGGCCCGCTGGGCGCGCCGTACGGGGTGTCCACCACCTCGGTGCGGCGGTCTTGCAGCCCCGGGAGGGCGTAGACACCGCTGCCGCCGATGACGCCGAGCACTTCAGCCACGCTCGCCGCGTACCATGACGAGCGCGCGAGCAGCAAGCGCGCCCGGCAGTCCCTGATCCGGCGGCTGCGCCGGCAGATCAGGGGACAAGTGACCGAATGTGCTGAGGAACCGGTGCAGTATGAGCTTCACCCTGGAGGTGAAGCTCCCGCTCCCGCTCCCGCTCCCGCTCCCGGACGCAGCGCGCCGGACCCCGATCCGCGCACGCACGCCAACACCGCTCGCTTGCTGTGCGTTCCGGAAATTCTGCGGCTGGGATTCCGGAAATTCTGCGGCTTCCGGGGTCATCGTGATCCCCTCCGGCGAGCTCGTCGGCGGGGAGGTGCTTGGTACGAACCGAGGGGCCGTCGAGACGTAGGAGGCGTCCTCG
>CAUJEM010000128.1 GCA_963169915.1 Myxococcota bacterium | reverse complement strand
CCCGCGCTGCGGCCCGCGCCGCCAGAGCCCGCCGCACCACCAGAGCCCGCCGCGCCGCTACTCCCTGCGCTCCCACCCGCGCCTCCGCTCGCTCCGGCGCCTGCTTGGCCAGCGACGGCGCCGTGCCCAGCCTGACCGCTGGCACCTCCGCTCCCGTCGTCCTCGGTGGACAGAGTACAGCCGCTGGACATCCCCACGAGCGCTACGGCGACGCACACTTTGGAAAAGCTCATTCTCACGGACTCCCGACAGTAGAGAGCCTGAGCCTAGCACACCCGCGCGCCGCTCTGCGCGGTGCTCGCTGGGCGGGAGGCGCTCGGCCCGCCCCGCCCAGCGCCTCCCGCTCGGCGCTACTTCGCGGCTCGCGCCGCGCTCACCTCCAGCATGATGACGACGCCGTCACGGATGAGGTCATCGACCTTGCCGGGGTAGTTGATGTCGAAGTCCTTTCGGGTCAGCGGAAACTCTGCCTTGGCGCTCAGCCGGTCCCCGGACAGGCCGAGGGTGGCCGGAAAGCTGATGGATTTCTCCACGCCGTGCAGCTTCAGGTTGCCCGTGATGGTGTGTGTGGCGCCATGGTCGCCGCCAGCGACCACCTGCGTGGACTGGAAGCTCGCGGTCGGGAATTTCCCGACGTCGAAGAAATCCGGTGACTTGAGGTGT
This sequence comes from Myxococcota bacterium, assembly GCA_963169915.1. Taxonomy (GTDB): domain Bacteria; phylum Myxococcota_A; class Polyangia; order Polyangiales; family Polyangiaceae; genus JADLEQ01. The sequence goes on along the minus strand of CAUJEM010000128.1, from coordinate 15,496 downwards.
CCCGTGAGCTGACCGTCGTCCGTCGTCAGCTCACTCATGTCGATCTCCACGCTGAGGCTGCTCTTGGTGAGATCCCCGTCCACGAGCTGAACGCTCCCGGAGAACTTCGTGAAGCTCCCCGAGTGCGAGCGCGTCACCTTCGAGCCCACGAACTCGAGCTTGGAGTCGGCGTTGCTGAACCTGAGCGTCTCGGCGGCGCCCGCTGGCGGCGCGCTGGTCACCGCCGCGACCGGCGCGCTGACCGCGGCGCGGGGTGCGTCCTTGCTGGGGTCGTTGCACGCGGCGAGCACGAGGGCGCCGGTCAGGAGGGTGAAGGCTGGAAAAGAACGAAGGGGGTTCATAGCGTTGGGGATCACCTCGGAGGGGGTAAGGCGCTGACCATAAGGTCAGAAAACATCTTGTAAACTGATAGAAAACTGATGAGCTTCATCGAATTGACTGATAGATAAGCGTCGGTGCTGAGCTTGCAGCAGGTCGAGGTGTTCCTGCTCGTGGCGGAGCTGGGCAGCTTCACGGCCGCGGCCAAGCGGCTCAAGCTGGCGCAGTCCGCGGTCAGCTACGCCATCGGCGCACTGGAAGAGGCGCTCGGGGTGTCGGTCTTCGAGCGCAGCGGTCGGCGTCCACGGCTCACCGCCGCAGGTCGAGCGCTGCTCGAGGACGCCCAGCGCGTCCAGGAGAGCGCAGCGAAGCTCAGCCGCCACGCCGACGCCTTGAGCGGGCAGGTGGAGGCGGAGGTGAGCCTCGCGGTGGACGTCCTCTACCCGCGCGCGCACCTCGTGGACAAGCTGCACCGCTTCGAGACGCGCTACCCCGGAGTGGCGTTAAGGCTACATCTGGAGGTGCTCGGCGGCGTGGTGCAGCTCGTGCTCGACGGGATCTGTGGCGTCGGGATCAGCACCTTCCCAGCGCTCGATCGCGCGGCGCTCCGCTGTCGCGTCAACGGGACCATCGAGCTGGTGGCGGTCGTCGCCAGTGACCATCCGCTGGCCCGGCTGGCCGCGCCAGTCTCCACGGTGGCCTTGCGAGCCCACCGACAGATCGTGCTCACCGATCGCAGCGAGCTGACGCTGGGCGTGGACTACGGTGTGCTCGGCGCGCACACCTGGCGCGTGGCGGATCTCAGCGTCAAGCACGAGCTGCTGCGGGCGGGCTTCGGCTGGGGCTCCATGCCACGGCACCTCGTGCTGCAAGATCTGGAGCGCGGGCTGCTCACCGCGATGAGCACGGAGGACTGGGGCCAGCAGCCTCGGCGCATCCCCACCTACGCCATGGAGCGGCGCGCGGCGCCGCCCGGCCCCGCGGCGAGCTGGCTGATGCAGGAGCTGGCGCTCGAGTGAGCGGCGGGGCGTCGGTCGCCGCGGCGCGGCTCACTCCCCCTGCATGAGCCCCGTCACGCGGCCGTCCGGGTGGACCGTCACGCGGCTGGCCGCTGGCTCCCTCGGGAGGCCAGGCATCGTCATGATGTCGCCGGTGAGCGGCACCACGTAGCCCGCGCCCGCGCGGAGCCGCACTTCACGCACGGTGATCGTGAAGTCCCTGGGGCGCCCGATGAGCGTGGGGTCGTCGGTCAAGGACAGGTGGGTCTTCGCCATGCACACGGGCAGGTGTCCGAAGCCTTGAGCGCGGATGGCCGCCACGTCGCGCTGGGCGGCGGGCGTGAAATGGACGCCCTTGGCGCCATAGGCCTTCTGCGCCACGGCGCTCACCTTGTCTTCGAGTGAGTCCGACAGCTCGTAGAGGTAGCGAGGCCGAGGCGGCGCGGCGTCGGTCGCGTCGAGCGCCTCGCTCACCACGTCCGCCAGCTCCTCGGCGCCGGCGCCGCCATGGGAGAAGCCCGTGTGGCGCGCCACGGCGACGCCGCGCTCGGCGCAGAACGCCTTGACGATGGCGTGCTCGGCGTCGCTGTCGTCGGGGAAGGCGTTGAGCGCCACCACCGCGGGGAGCCCGAAGGTGCCGAGGGTCTCGAGGTGCTGTTCCAGGTGCTCCAGCCCGCGCCGCAGCGCGTCCGGCGCAGGCTGGCTCACTTGGTGGAGGGGCTGTCCGCCGTGGAGCTTCAGGGCGCGCAGGGTGGCGACCAAGACGCCGAGGCGCGGCCAAATGCCGGCCGCGCGGCACTTGATGTCCAAGAACTTCTCGCCGCCGAGATCCAGCCCGAAGCCGGCCTCGGTGATGACGTTGCGAGCGAGCGACATCCCCGCCTTGGTGGCGAGGATGGAGTTGCAGCCGTGCGCGATGTTGCCGAAGGGTCCGCCGTGGACCAAGGCGGGCCCGCCCTCCGCGGTCTGCACCAGGTTGGGCATCAAGGCATCCATCAAGAGCGCGGTCATCGCGGCGCCGGCGCCAAGCTGCTTGGCTTGGACGATCTCCCCGCTGGCCTTCGTGCCGACGACGATCTCTCCGAGGCGGCGCTCCAGATCTTCGAAGCTGGTGGCCAGGCTGAGGATGGCCATGACCTCGCTGGCGGCGGTGATGTCGAAGCTGGCCTCGCGGGGCTGCCCGTTGCCGTGCCCCAGGCCGAGCACCACCTGTCGGAGGCTACGATCGTTCATGTCGAGCGCGCGCGGCCAGCGCACCTGGCGCGGGTCCGGCGCGCTCGGGCTACGCCAGTGCAGCGCGTTGTCCACGAGCGCGGAGAGCAGGTTGTGCGCGCTGGTGATGGCGTGCAGATCCCCAGTAAAATGCAGGTTGATGCTCGACGCGGGCTCGAGCGTGGCCTTGCCGCCGCCCGTGCCCCCGCCCGTCAGGCCGAACACCGGCCCGAGGGAAGGCTCGCGCACGCACACGAGCGGGCGGTGACCGCGGCGCCGCATCCCCATGGCGAGCGCCACCGCCGTCGTGGTCTTGCCTTCGCCGGCGGGGGTCGGGTTGATGGCGGTCATGAGCACGAGCCGCCCCTGGGGCCCCGACGTGTCACGCTCGCTCAGCGCGAGCTTGGCTTGGTGCCGACCCCACGGCAGCACCTCGTGCGGTTTCAGACCCAGCTCTTCAGCGACCTGCGTAATGGGACGGAGCGCGCTCATCGCTCGGAGCGTAGCCGGAGCGCGCGCGCTGCTTCCAGCGCCGCGCGCAGGATTCTCGCCGGGCGCGCTCGCCCCAAGGGCGAGGCGGCGAGGTGTTGGTGGAGTCGAGGGGGATCGAACCCCTGACCTCCTGACTGCCAGTCAGGCGCTCTCCCAGCTGAGCTACGACCCCTGGGAAGGGCTGCGGACCTAACACGGCCGACGCCGTTCGGCGAGCCCGATCAGCAAAAAATTGCCAAGCCTAGGGTTCTACCGCGGGAGCGAGCTCCGGCGCGCCCGGGGCGGCGATCTCGGCCGCCGCTTCCCCACGCGGGGCGCCCGGCTCACCCCCGGCCGACCTGGCCCCCACGGCGGCCCACAGCACCACGAGCAGCGCGAGGCCGAGCCCGAGCAGCGGCAGCCAGGCGGGGCTGTGGGGCTCCTCGGGATCGAGCGCGTCCAGGTCGGGGGCAGGGTGCCCGTGGTCTTCCGTCTCGGCCTGGGGGTGAGCGTCGTGATGCGACATGCGGCCGCTATTTCGGCTCGCCTCGGGGGGGAGGTCAAGCGCCGGCTGAGCCCAGCGGTCCTTGACCCCTTTTGCTGCCGCGCCCTACCCTGACGGGCGGCCTCGGCCCTCGCCGGCCCGAGCCCCCCAAAACATGGCGAAAAACCAGCAACGCTACACCGTTCAAGAGAAGATCGCCGCGGGCGGGATGGCGGAGGTCTTCCGCGCGGAGAGCGCGGGGCTCGAGGGCTTCAAGAAGCGCGTCGCCATCAAGCGCGTGCTCCCGCACCTCGCCGGGAAGAAGCAGTTCGCGGGGATGTTCTTGGACGAGGCGCGGCTCTCGGCGCACCTCAGCCACTCCAACTGCGTCCAGGTCTTCGACATCGGAGTGGGCGACGACACGTTCTTCATCGTCATGGAGTACGTGGACGGTGGCGACCTCAAGGGCGTCATCGAGTTCTTTCGTAACCGCGGGCAGACCGTCCCCATCGAGGAGTCGGTGCTCGTCTGCAGTAAGATCTGCGAAGGGCTCAGCTACGCGCATGAGCTGAAGGACGGCAAGGGCGTACCGCTGGGCATCGTCCATCGTGACATGTCGCCGCCGAACGTGCTCATCACCCGCTACGGCGAGGTGAAGATCGTGGACTTCGGCCTCGCCAAGGCCAACAGCCAGCTCGAGCACAGCGAGCCCGGCATCATCAAGGGGAAATTCAGCTACCTCTCGCCCGAGGCCGCGCGAGGGGAGGCGGTGGATCACCGCACGGACATCTTCGCGGTGGGCATCATCTTGTGGGAGATGCTCGCGGGGCGTCGGCTCTTTCTGGGGGAGACGGATCTCGAGACCGTGCGCCAGGTCCAAGCGGCGCGGGTGCCCAGCGTCCGACAGTACAACCCGGACGTGCCGCCGGAGCTGGAGGCCGTGCTCATGCGCAGCCTCACCAGCAGCCCGGAGGAGCGCTACCAGACGGCGCGCGCCTTCGGTCAAGATCTCACGCAGGTCCTGTTCAACCTGGGGCGGCCCGTCTCCGCCTTCGACATCGCCAAGCTGGTCGGCGTGGTCGTCGCCGAGCGCGACAAACGGCGCTCCCAAGAGCGCCCGGACAAGGGCTCCATCATCGGCTCGCTCATCCAAGACGCGCTCTTCGAGTTCAGCTCGCTGGACGACGGCACCGGCAGCAAGGTCGGTGGTCCGGAGCTAGGCTCGGGGGCGCTCGGCATCGGGAGCTTCGAGGACGTCGGTGGCTGGGCGGATGACCTCTCGTCGAGCTTCGCGCCGGCTGGGCCTCAGTCGGCGGGCTTCGAGGAGGGGAACCTCGCCGCGCTCGAGGACGACGAACCGCTGCGAGCGCCCTCCCAGCGCCCCCCCAGCGCCAGCAGTGCCAGCAGCGCCAGCAGCGTCCGCCCGGCGGCGGCCCCCGCCCCGCCCGTGGCGCCGGACGCTGCCCCAAGGTCCGGCGGTAAGGGTGCCCTCATCGGGACGCTCATCGTGCTGGCGCTGGCAGCCGCGGCCGCGGGCGCCTACTTCGGCGGCTTGATCCCGCGCTGAAGGTGGCGCAGCGAGGGCCGTCAGCCCTCCGTGACGACCTCGAAGCCGAGGGGCGGCTCATTCGTCGTCGTCGTCGTCGTCGTCGTCGTCATCGTCGTCGAGCTCATCGTCCAGTGGCTCCTGGACGGTCTGACTGACCGGGGGCTCTCCGCGCAGCTCTCGCTCCCGCTCGCGCTGGGCGCGCTCTTGAGCGAGCTTCTGAAGGATCTGCGGCTTCGGCGCGATGAGGACGGCCATGGTGCGCCCCTCCATGGTGGCGCGCTGCTCCAAGTTGGCCAGGTCTTCACACTTGGCCACGATGGCGTCGAGCTGCATCTGCGCGCGCTCGGGGTGCGTGATCTCACGCCCCCGGAAGCGGCAGGTGATCTTGACCTTGTTGCCCGTCTCCAAGAAGCGACGGGCGGCGCGGATCTTCACCTCGAGATCGTGATCGTCCGTCTTTGGGCGGAGCTTGATCTCTTTGACCTCGACGACCGTCTGCTTACGCTTGGCCTCGGCGGCGCGCTTCTTCTCCTCGTACTTGTACTTGCCAAAGTCCAAGATCTTGCAGACGGGCGGGCTCGCCTTGGGGTTGATCTCCACCAAGTCTTGGCCGCGCTGCTGGGCGATGCGCAGCGCCTCGTCCGTGGAGAGGACGCCGAGGTTCTCCCCGTCCTCCAACACGACGCGCACCTCGGGGACGCGGATTCGGTGGTTGATGCGGATCTGAGGGACCCGCGGATCTCGGCTGAATCGTCGACCCATCGCCATGCGTCTGTGCTTGCTCCCTGTCCTTGGTCAGTGGTGTGAAGTGATGGTCCCCTGGCGTCGCGGTGGCCGGCTCTCGGCCACCAGACGTTCGGTGAATTGCCGCACCGGCATGACGGGCAGGTCGCCACCGTCACCCGTGCGGGGGGCGACGGTTCCCGCGGCGGCCTCGTCCTTGCCGATGACGGCGAGGTACGGCACGCGCATCAGCCGGGCGTTGCGGATCTTGGCGCCGAGCTTGTCGCGCCCGTCGTCCACCGTGACGCGGAGGCCCGCGGCCTTGAGCTGCGCGGCGACCGCGTGCGCGTAGTCCGCTTGCTCTTCGCTGACGGTGACGAGGCGCGCCTGCTCCGGGGCCAGCCACACCGGGAACTTCCCGGCGACGTGCTCCACGTACACGCCAAAGAAGCGCTCGATGGAGCCCAAGATGGCGCGGTGGATCATCACGGGACGATGGCTGTTGCCGTCCGCGCCGATGTACTCGAGATCGAAGCGCTCCGGCATCTGGTAGTCGAGCTGGACCGTCCCGAGCTGCCAGCTACGGCCGATGGCGTCGGTGACGTGGTACTCCACCTTCGGCCCGTAGAACGCGCCTTCACCGGGGAGCCGCTCGAAGTCCAGCTTGGCCTCCGTGAGCACGGTGGCGAGCGCCTGCTCCGCCTGGTCCCAGGTCTCGTCGGAGCCCATCCGCTCTTCGGGGCGCAGCGCGAGCTTCACCGCGAGCTGGGTGAAGCCGAAGGCCTCGTACACCTCGAACAAGAGGTCGTTGAACGCGCGAGCCTCCTGCATGACCTGCTCGGGCGTGCAGAACACGTGCGCGTCGTCTTGGCAGAAGCTTCGCACGCGCGCGAGCCCGTGGACCACGCCGCCGCGCTCGTAGCGGTGGAGCCGACCAAAGTCCGCCATCCTCCAGGGCAGCTCACGGTAGCTGCGGCGCCGCTGCCCGAAGATGAGGCAGTGGCTAGGGCAGTTCATCGGCTTCTGCACGAGCTGGCCGAGGCCGAGCTCCTCCGCGCGCTGGCGCTGCTCCGCTTCGCTCTTACCTTCGGCGAGCGCCTGCGTGACGGCGTCCAGCTCCTCCGCCGTCACCGGCATGTAGATGTTCTCGCGGTAGTGCGCCAGGTGCCCGCTGGTGGAGAAGAGCTTCTTGTCGAAGACCTGCGGCGTGATGACCTCGTCGTAGCCGTAGTCGACGTAGAGCTCCCGGATGAAGGACTGGAGGCGGTTGTACACGCCCGCGCCGCGCGGCAAAAAGAACGGCATCGCCGGCGCCCACTCGTGAAACATGAACAGCTCGAGCTCCTTGCCGAGCTTGCGATGGTCACGCTCTTTGGCCTCTTTCAGCCGCTGGAGGTGCGCCTCCAGCTCCGCCTCGGTGGGGAAGGCGGTGCCGTAGATGCGCTGGAGCATCTGCCGCTTCTCGTCACCTCGCCAGTAGGCGCCGGCCACCGACAGCAGCCGCACCGCCCCCAGGTACTTGGTGGAGGGGACGTGAGGGCCCTCGCACAGATCGACCCACTGGCCCTCGGGCTTGTCCGGCGAGCCGTGGCGGTAAAGAGAGATGCGCTCTCCCTCCGGGATGCTATCCAAGATCTCCAGCTTGTAGGTCTCCCCCAGCGACTCGAACAGCTCCCGCGCCTCTTGGCGGCTGACCTCTTGCTTGAAGAAGGGCAGATTGCGCTTGATGAGCGCGCGCATCTCCTTCTCGATGCGCTGCAGATCTCGCTCGGTGAAGGCGCCGTCTTTACGGTCGAAATCGTAGTAAAAGCCGCTGTCGATGGCGGGGCCGATGGTCACCTGGGTGCCGGGGTACAGGCGCTGCACCGCGTCCGCCATGACGTGCGCCGCGGAGTGCCGGAGGATCTGCAGCGCCTCCGGCTCCCCCAGACGCACGGGCGTCACCTGCGAGCCCTCGGGGAGGCTCGAGTGCAAATCCACGAGGGTGCCCTCACAGCGGGCTCCGATCACATCGGCATCGAGCTGCCCACCGGGAGCCAGCAGCTCCCGCACGGGGCGTCGCGGCGCTTCAAGCATGGGCGCCACGTAGCAGCAAAAGCGACGGGATGCGTGCTGGGCTCCGGACGTTGGTCACGCACCAGAGACTACAACGCGTCTGCGTTGTAGGCGCGGGCAGGATTGAACTGCCGACCCCTACCGTGTCAAGGTAGTGCTCTACCACTGAGCTACGCGCCTCCGGGCCGGGTGAGCCGGCGCCGAGACTGTGAAAGAAAGGCTCCCAAAAGCAGGGGCCGTCAGTTAGCCGCGTGACCCGGCAGTGTCAAGTGCGTCGCCTCGGGAGGGGCTCGCCCTCGCCCCGGCCGAGGGCACCCCTCCTCTTACGTTCAGGCAGGGATCTTGCGTAGGAGCGCTCGGCGCATCGCGCCTTGCACGTCTGAAACGGAGCGGCTATAGGCCGGTCCCCTTACCGCCATGTCGAAGCGTTCTCCTCGCGGAGGCTTGGAAGGAGGGCGCTGTCTTCATCGTCTCTCGCCGGACATCCTGCCGGCCGTAGCGACCACCCGTCGGAGCTAGCCTTGCGCCTCACGCTCGCGTTCCAGTCCATTCCTCCCGCCCCGGGGCGCCCCGCGTCCGAAGACGAAGGCGCGGCGCCGGCCCCCCAGGCCGTCGTGGCCCAAGACGGCGCGCCGCCCGCGGCGCCGCAGGCCGCGCCGCCCGGCGGCGGGCTGATGGGGATCTTGCCGCTGCTGCTCGTGGTGCCGCTCGTGCTGCTCATGTTCTGGAGCTCCCGCTCACAGCAGAAAAAGCAGCGGGCGGCCCAAGAGGCGCTCCAGAAGGGGGACCGAGTCCTCTTGCAGTCGGGGATCGTCGGCAAGCTGCTGGAGAAGGGGGACCGCCTCTACAAGATCGAGATCGCCCCCGGGGTGAAGGTGGACGTGCTCAAGTCCACGGTGCTGGGCAAGGACGGCGCCGAGGCCGCCGCCACGCTCGAGAAGAAGTGATGACGAAGTCGCCAGGAACGACGAGACACCCGTGATCAACGACATTCTCATGTATGTTTTCGGTGCCGCCGCCGCGGCATCGGCGCTCGGTGGGTGGTCTTCCCGCGTACGGCGGATGCCCTTGTTCCTCGCGGCGGGCTGCTTCTCCGCGTCGGCCACGGCCGCCCACTTCGATCATTTCTGGCCGCTTGCCAGCTTCGGTATCTTGGGGCTCTGGTCGGCGTTCACCGCCTCCACGCTCGTGGACTTCGGGTGGCGGCTGCGCGCGGGGCTCGTGGCCGCCGTCACCGCCTTCGGCCTGCTCGTGCTCTGGCCCTCGGCCAGCAAGCTCTCGGGGGGCAAGCTGCCCTGTCCCACCTGGGTCCAGGAGAGGATCGGCTCGCGGCTGGTGGCGGGCTTGGATCTGCGAGGCGGGCTGCGGCTCGTCTACACGGTGGAGGTCGCGGAGGCCGTCAAAGACAAGCGAGATCACTACTACGACCAGATGCGGGTCTCGCTCGCCAAGTCCTTCGGCCTGCACAGCGGGGACGAGCGCCCGAACGAAGAGGTGTTCGCCAAGCTCCGGGAGAAGGTGGAGATGGAGGCGCCGCGCGCCCGCCCGGACACCATCTTCCTGAAATTCAAGGAAGCGGCGGACGTAGAGAAGGTGGACGCGCGCTTCCGCGACGAATTCCGCGGTGACTTCGGTGACCCCGAGGTGAAGGGCCAGCTTGTCACCTACAAGGTGAAGCAGTCCACCGAGAGCGACATCCGCGAGCGCGCGGTCGCGCAGGCCAAGGAGATCATCTTGCGCCGCGTGGACGAGCTGGGGCTGCGCGAGGCCTCCGTCTCCACCCGAGACGAAGACGTGATCGTGGAGGTGCCTGGGGAGGACGAGTCCTCCTTCGCGCAGATCCGCGACATCATCAGCCAGACGGCTCGCCTGGAGTTCAAGCTGCTGGACGACGACTCCACCTTCATGGAGACGGTCCAGCGCGCGGCGACCCCGGAGAACCTCCCGGAGGGGCTGAGCTTCCAGCGGGAGGTGGCGCCCATCGGCAAGGACGCCTCGGGCGAGCGGCAGGTGCGCGAGGTCACCTTCGCGTACCTCAAGCTGAAGGACGGCGAGGCGGCGAAGGACGGCCTGGTGCGCGCCCGAGAGTGGGCCGCCACCTTGACGCTCCCGCCGGATCGGGAGCTCGGCTTCAGCCTCCAGCGGCGCACGGATCCCGACACGCTGGAGGAGCACGACGACGGCTGGCGCAGCTACCTGCTCAAGAGCCGCGCGGAGATCACGGGGGACATGGTGCGGGACGCCGTCGCCACCCCGGATCAGAGCGGCACCTCCATGGGCGGCTGGCACGTCTCGCTCGCCTTCACGGATCAAGGCGGCAGGATCTTCGATCGCGTCACGGAGGCGAACGTCAAGCGGCGCTTCGCCATCATCTTGGACAACAAGGTCGAGAGCGCCCCGGAGATCATCCAGCGCATCTCTGGCGGCAACGCCAGCATCAGCATGGGCTCGCGAGATCCCGCGGAGCAGCTACGCGACGCGCGCAAGCTGGAGCTGGTGCTGCGCTCGGGCGCCCTGCCGGCGCCCATCTCCCCGAGCAACGAGCAGCGCATCGGCCCCTCGCTGGGCCGGGACGCCATTCAGCTCGGGATCCAGGGGGCGCTCGGCGGCGCCGGCCTCGTCATCCTCTTCATGCTGGTCTACTTCCAGCGCGCCGGGCTCATCGCGAACCTCGCCGTGGGGCTCAACCTCCTGCTCCAGCTCGCCATCCTCGCCAGCTTCGGCGCCTCCATGACGCTCCCCGGGATCGCGGGCTTGGCGCTGACCGTCGGCATGAGCGTGGACGGCAACGTGCTCATCAACGAGCGCATCCGTGAGGAGCTGAAGGCCGGTAAGAGCACGCGGGTAGCGGTAGATTTGGGCTACGACAAGGCGCTCAGCGCCATCGTGGACGGGCACCTCACGACGCTCATCTCGGGCATCGTGATGGCGCAGTATGGCACCGGGCCCGTCAAGGGCTTCGCGGTCACGCTGATGGTCGGCGTCGTGTGCAGCGTGTTCACCAGCGTGATGGTGAGCCGTGTGATGTTCGATCTTTGGCTGAGCTACCTGGGCCGCAACCGCAAACTGGACATGGGCTGAGCGATGCATCTCTTCTCCGGTGACAAAGTCTACGACTTCATGTCTCAGCGCAGGCTGTTCATCGGCCTGTCGCTGGTGGTCACGGTCGCCGCGCTCGTGCTGCTCATCATGGGTAAGGCGCGGCTCGGCACGGACTTCCGCGGTGGCACGGAGGTGGAGGTGGCGTTCAGCGGTGAGGTCAGCGCGGACGAGGTGCGTCGGGCCGTGGCGGCCGCGGGCATGTCGGAGCCCGACGTCATCAAGGTGGACGATCCGAACGCCCCTTCGCGCTGGCTCATCCGCGTGCAAGAGGTGAGCACGGTGACGGAGGAGCAGAGCGACGCCTTCGCGCGGGCGGTCTGCTTCGCGGAGGCGGAGCTGCCGAGCGGCTGCACCGAGGAGCAGCGCGCCACCGAGATGCGGGTCAGCCCCGGAGGCGACAAGATCTCACTGCGCTACCGGACCATGCCGGATCTCGGCTGGCTGCGTGAGCGCGCCAGCGCGGTGCCGGGTCTGGTGCTGGCGGAGGGCGCCAACAACCCCAGCGTCCAGAACGCGCGGGACAACAAGATCGAGGTGCGGCTCAAGAGCCGTGGAGATCAGCTGATGGACGCCATGCGCACCACCATCGGCGCGGACAAGGTGCCGAGCAGCCCGCTGCGGGTGGAGTGGATCGGCCCCAAGGCGGGCAAGCAGCTCCGGGACTCCGCGGTGAAGAGCGTCGTGGTGTCGCTCGTCTTCATCATGCTGTACATCGCCATCCGCTTCGACGTGCGCTTCGCGCCCGGCGGCGTGCTGTCGCTCGCCCACGACGCCCTGGGCACGCTGCTGGTGCTCATCTTGCTGAAGAAAGAGATCTCCCTCCAGACGGTCGCGGCCCTGCTCACCATCATCGGTTATTCCATCAACGACACGGTGGTCATCTACGACCGCATCCGGGAGAATTTCCCGAAGATGCGCGGCGCCACCTTCGCGCACATCATCAACGTCAGCACCTCGGAGATGCTGGGTCGGACGGTGCTCACCAACCTCACGGTGCTCGTCAGCTTGCTCGCGTTTTTCGTCTGGGGCACGGGCGCCCTCAAGGACTTCGCCTTCACCCTGGTGGTGGGGATGGTGTTCGGCACCTACTCCTCGGTGTACGTCGCCTGCCCGCTGACGGAGTGGCTCGACACGAGGTTCTTCTCGAAGCGGAAGGCCGCCAAGGCCGCGCCCGCGCCGGCCCCCGCGCGCTGAGCCCCGATGCGGGCCGAACCCCTGCTCTGCCCCCCACCGAGCCTGCCGGCTCGGGCGGGCGCGGAGGCGCGGGCGCTGGCGCGCGCGGCGGGGCTGACGCTGACCCTGGCGGAGGTGCTCCGGCGCCGTGGGCTGGCGGAGCCCGAGCTGATCGAGCCCTTCTTGGCGCCGAAGCTGGCGCAGATGAGCTCACCGGAGCAGATGCTGGATCGCGCGCCGGCCGCCGCGCGGCTCGCTCGGGCGCTCGCCGAGCGGCAGGCCATCGTGGTGTACGGGGATTACGACTGTGACGGGATCACGTCGACGGCGCTGCTCACCGAGGGCCTCCGGGCGCTCGGGGGCGCGGTCACGCCCATGCTCGCCAGCCGCTTCGAGGGAGGGTACGGCGTCTCGCCTGCGGCGGTGGCGCGCATCCTCGCGTCAGGGACGCGGCTGCTCGTCACTTGTGACTGCGGCTCCTCGGACCATGAGAGCCTGCGCGTGCTCGGGCAGGCGGGGGTCGAGGTCATCGTCATCGATCATCACCTCGTCCCAGAGCAGCCGCTGCCGGCGCTCGCCTTCCTGAACCCACACCGCCCGGGCTGCGGCTTCCCGTTCAAGGGCATGGCGAGCTGTGGGCTCGCGCTGTCCGTCCTGGCGGCGGTCCGGGCCAAGCTGGGTGTCGCTCTGGACGTGCGGCGCTGGCTCGATCTCGTCGCCATCGGCACCATCGCGGACGTGGCCCCGCTCACGCACGACAACCGCGCGCTGGTGCGGGCGGGCCTCGAGCGGCTGGCGAATCCAGAGCGGCCCGGGCTACGCGCGCTGATGCGCCACGCGCGCTTCGAGGCGGGCGAGCCCGTCGGGGCCCAGGACGTCGCGTTCCGCTTGGCGCCGCGGCTCAACGCGCCGGGGCGCCTGGGCTCGCCCGAGGTGGCGCTGCGGCTGCTGCTGGCGTCGACCGAGGAGGAGGCGGAGCAGCTCGCCACGGAGGTGGAGGCGCTGCAGCTCGCGCGACGCCACGCCACCGAGCAGATGTGCGCCGAGGCCGAGGCGGACGTCGAGCGCGTGGGGTGGGCGGCGCGCCCCGCCATCGTGGTGGGCCGCGAGGGCTGGAACCACGGCATCGTCGGGATCGTCGCGGGGCGCCTGGCGGAGCGCTACGGGCGGCCCGTCATGGCGGTGGGCTTCCAGGGCGGTCACGGTCATGGCTCGGTGCGCGGGCCCCGTGGTAGCCGCCTGTTCGACGCCGTGAGCGCCTGCGCCGCGGAGCTGCTGCGCTTCGGTGGGCACCAGGCCGCCGCCGGTCTAGAGCTTCGGCTCGAGCGGCTGCCGGCGCTGCGTGAGCGCTTCGAGCAGGCCATCGCCGAGCAGAGCTCGAGCGCCGACGCGACGCCGAGCGCGGCGGAGCAGGTGTGGCTCGAGCCGGAGGATGAGCCGCGGCGCGTGGTCTCGGAGCTGTACCGCCTCGAGCCCTGCGGTGAAGGCAACCCTCCGCCCACGCTGCTGCTGGAGGCGCGGGTGCTGCGCGCGCAGAGCGTGAAGGGAGGCCACCTGAAGCTGAGCCTGGAGCACGCGGGGACGCGGCTGAGCGCCTTCGGCCTCGGCGCCGGCGGCTTGGCGGCTCAGCTCGGTGAGCGCGTGTTGGCGGCGGGCACGCTGGGCCGCGACGGTTACGTGGGGGGCGACGCCCTGGAGCTGAAGCTGGCGCAGCTCTACGCGCCCGTCCGCTGAAGAGCGGCGGGGCGGGCTTGTCGGGGGGCCGAGGCCCCCTACACTGGGCTCGGATGTCGGAGATCATCCGGTTTCGAGGTGTAGAGAAGGCCTTCGGGGCGAAGGTCATCTACCGAGGGCTGGACCTCGACGTGCGACGTGGGGAGGTGCTGACCATCCTCGGCGGCTCGGGGGTGGGCAAGAGCGTGATGCTCAAGCTGCTCATCGGGCTCTTGCAGGTGGACGCTGGAGAGATCTTCTTCGACGGGGAGGACATCACCAAGATGAACGAGCGGCAGCAGTCCTTGGTGCGCCGCCGCATCGCGATGCTGTTCCAGGGGGCGGCGCTCTTCGATTCCATCAGCGTCGGTGAGAACGTGGCCTACGGGCTCGAGGAGCACTTTCGCCACAGCATGAGCCGTGACGCCATCGCGGAGCGCGTCGCTTGGGCGCTCGGGCTCGTCGGCCTCGAGGGCATCGAGGAGATGCGCCCCTCCGATCTGTCCGGGGGCATGCGCAAGCGCGTCGGGCTGGCGCGCGCCATCGCCGTCCGACCGGAGGTGCTGCTCTACGACGAGCCGACGACCGGGCTCGACCCCATCAACACCGCGCGCGTCAATCACCTCATCATGGGCTTGCAGCGCAAGCTCAAGATCACGAGCGTGGTCGTGACGCACGACATGGGCAGCGCCTTCACCATCAGCGACAGGCTGGCGATGGTCCACAGCGGGCGCATCATCGCGCAGGCGCCGAAGGAGGAGTTCCGGCGCCTCGAGGATCCGCGCGTCTCGGACTTCATCACGGGGCACGCGCCGGTGCAGGAAGACGTCGAGACCCTGCTCAACGCCTGAGCGAGCCGGCCGCTCGGCGTGGACGCCGGACGCCGCCGGCGCAAGGGTGGCGCTGGGATACTGTTGGTGGACGGATATCCGGCTTCGACCTCCGGAGAGGTAAAGCCCGTGGAGGACGAAGGAGGGGACACGTCATGGTAGCCTCCGGCCATGAGAGACGATCGGAACAGGGACGTAACGGAGCGCATCGCGGCGATCGTCACATCAGGTGGTGGCGGCGTCGCGGCGTCGACACTGTCCGGAAACGGTGCGCTACTCGCCGGGTTCTTCGCTCTGTTCCCCGCAGCGGTGGGGTGCATGATTTGGGCTGGATTCAAGTGGCGCGAGACTCGCGCGAAGCAGTTGTTCTCCACCGCCATCTCCGTCCGCCCCACCGGACCCTGACGCCGTCGTACCCCCTGCTGGAGCATCGCCATCGCGGGCGCGCGCCCGCGAGGTGGGCTACCCGCGCGGGTGCGCCGAGAGCGGACGCCGAGCGCGCGCTCGGTGAAGGATCGGTGCCCTTCCCGTCGCGGGAGCGGCCGCCGGGGCCCTGGGCGCGCGCCGAGGCGGCTCGCCAGGCTGGGCCGCAGCGTGGTCCGGCGCGTGGGGAGCGTGTGGAGAGCGGTCGGCCGCTGGGCGAGGCGCCCCGCCGCGGGCTCGACGCAGGCGCCGACGTCGAGCAACATAGGGAGCCCCCATGGCGCTCTCACGGAAGATCAGGGTAGGCGCGTTCGTCCTGCTCGGCCTGAGCATGGCGGGGCTCGTCGTCTTCCTCATCGGGGACGAGCGGCAGATGTTCAAGCCGAAGGCCAGCTACGTCACGACCTTCACGGACGTGGAGGGCCTCAAGCGGGGCTCACCGGTG
>CAUJEM010000127.1 GCA_963169915.1 Myxococcota bacterium | reverse complement strand
GGCGCGTGAGGCAGCCGGCGCCGGCGCCTCCGAGCCCGAGGGCGGCGACGCTGACCGCGACGCTGGTGCGTAGCCAGCGGGAGGTGCGGCTCTTGGGGGACGGGTTCATCGAAGATACTCCTTCACTGGAATACGAGCTGTGAGGTGCAGCCGAAGCCTTCAGCGCTTGGGGGGAACGAGGGCGCGGCCGCCCACGGGCGACCATCCGTCGTTCGCCCGTCAGAAAAACTGGGGGCGAGGGTAAATGGGCGGAACGACTTCTGTCAATCGACGTTCTCGGGGAGGGCGAGGGAGAGCCCGGGGCCCGAGGCGCCGAATTTCCTGGTGACTCAGGCTCCTCAATGCAACCTTTGCGCCAACCCGGAGGGCGCCGTTTCTCAGAGTCCCCGCCGGAGGACCGCCTACTTCGTTGGCGGCCACCTCAACGAAGTAGGCGTGGGCGACGGTGGCGGCACGGCGTCCCGCTTCTCCATGAGCGGCTCCGCCACGGCCTCGCGGCGACCCAGCGCGCCGCGCGCCACGGCCTCTCGCAGGGCCGCGACCTGGCCTCGGCGGGTACCAGCGATGGCGAGCAGTTGCTCGTCGGTCGCCGCCAGGACCGCCTCGAGCGACCCCAGCCCCGTGAGCCAAGCGGTGCGTGTCTTCGGGCCGATCCCCGGGACGTCATCGAGCCGAGAGCGGAGCTGGCGGGCCCGGCCCAGCTTGAGCCGCCCGCGGTTGGAGAAGCGGTGGGCTTCGTCCCGGACCCGCGTGAGCAACAGCCACTCCGCGCTGTTGGGGCGCAGCGAAATAGGGTTTTTCTGACCCGGCAGGTACACTCGGTCGACCAGCTTGTCCCCCGTGACCGTCTCGCGCTCCTTGGCGAGCCCGACGATGGGCAGCTCGAAGAGCCCGAGATCCTGCGCGGCGGTGAGGGCGACGCCCAGCTGCCCACGCCCACCGTCCACGACGAACAGATCCGGCAACGACCAGTCCGCCGCCTCGCTCCAGTCCCCCGAGGAGAGGGCGTCGTCGCGCGCGAGCAGGCCACGCCGAAAGCGCCGCGCCAAGACCTCGTGGATCGCCCCGTAGTCGTCGCCCTCCGCCACCGCCCGCAGCTTGTACGTCCTGTAGTGCGCCTTGTCCGGGAGGCCGTCGCGCAGCGCGACGACCGCTCCCACGCCGTCTTTGCCGCCCAGATGGGAGATGTCCACGCACTCGATGCGCCTCGGCAAGGTGGGCAGCCGCAGCCTCTCCTGCAGGCGCCCGAGTCGCTCCCCCATGTCCTCTTTGGCGCGGCGCTTCTCGGCGAACGCGTGACGCGCGTTGTCCGTGGCGAGCGCCAGGAGCTTGGCGCGGGGACCACGCCGCGGGACACTCAAGCTGCAACGCCCAGCGCCCGCCTCCCCCCGCGCCCGCGCGAGCTCTCGGCGCCGATCGCTCAGCCACTCCGCCACGCCCTCCGCGCCCTCCGGGAGCAGGGGTAGGAGCACCTCCGCGGGGACCATCCCCTGCCCCGGCCCATCGTCGCCGTAGTGCTCACGCAAGAACGCCGCCACGACCTCGTCGTCCGGCAGCTCGATCCGAGCGCTGGAGAAGCTGACGATGTCGGTCACCCGCCCACTGCGCACGTACATGACGCTCAGCTCCACCAGCTCGCCCTCGCGGTAGAGCCCGAGCACGTCCTGGTCTCCCTGCCCGACCACCTCGACGCTCTGGTGCTCGCGGACGGCGCGGAGCGCCGCCAAGTTGTCCCGGTAGGTCGCCGCCCGCTCGTACTCGAGCTGGGCGCTCGCCTCACGCATCCGCTGCTCGAGCTGGCGCTGCAGCTCGTCGTGGCGCCCCTCGAGGAACAGCACCACGGACCTGAGCTGCTCCGCGTACAGCTCCCGATCGATCTCGAACGCGCAGGGCGCGAGGCAGCGCTTGATCTGGTACTGCAAGCAGGGGCGCGTGCGGCTCTCCAGCTCTCGATCGGAGCAAGTGCGCAGCTGAAAGTGCTTCTCCACCACGTGGAGCAGCCGCCGCGCTGCCGTCGCGGAGTGATACGGCCCGAAGTAGCGGGCGCCGTCCGGCTTGGGTCGTCGCACCAGTTCCAAGCGCGGGAAGGGGTGCTGCTGCCCGAGCCTCAGGGTCAGAAACTCCTTGTCGTCTCGGAGCTTCACGTTGAAGCGCGGCTGATGCTCCTTGATGAGGCTGTTCTCGAGCAGCGCCGCCTCCTTCTCGCTGCGGGTCACCAGCGTCTCGAGGTCGACCGCGTGGCGCCGCAGCAGCGGGAGGAAGGCGCGGGTGTCCGAGGAGCCCGAC
Organism: Myxococcota bacterium; assembly: GCA_963169915.1. GTDB lineage: Bacteria > Myxococcota_A > Polyangia > Polyangiales > Polyangiaceae > JADLEQ01. Next base: position 786 of record CAUJEM010000127.1, on the reverse strand, counting down.
TGGAAATAGCTCCGCACCCGCGCGCGCAGGCTCTTGGCCTTGCCGATGTAGAGCAAGCGCCCCTCGGCGTCGCGGAACAAGTAACAGCCCGGGCTGGTGGGGAGGCCCGCCAGCTTGCTCTCGATGAGCTCGGAGGTCACTCGCGGCGACTTACCACGCCGCGGAGCGGTCGGCCTGCGCCTCGTGCCAAGCGGCGAGCCTCTGCTATGACGACCGGCGTGACGCGCTCATCGGAGCTCCTTCGTCTTGGCAGCAGCGCCGCCGCCATGCTCGGCGTCGCCGTGGGGTGCGGCCTCGGGATCGGGTTCTTGCTGGTGCCGCGCGCGGCGGGCCCCGGCGACCCTACGGAGCCCGCGCCCGTCGTCCAGCTCCTGGGCGCGCCCCTCCCCCTCGACGAGCAGGCGATCGAGGAGGCCAGCGCGCGGGTGCGCCGCTACCTGGCGAGCAAGGTGTCCCTCGAGCTCGGAGAGGGCAAGCGCGCCGAGCTGCCGCTCGGTAAGCTCGGCGCGCAGCTCGACCGCGCGCGCCTCGCGCAGCTCATCCGCGACACTCGGGATCCCACGAGCCCGCTGCTACGCGCGCGGCGCAGCGCCGGCCTCAGCGACCCCTTGGTCCAGCCCTTACCCATCGAGCTGCGCCCGGAGCTCGCCCTCGCCGAGCTCGAGCGGCTCAAAGACAGCTCCGATCGGCTCCCCGTCGACGCGCGGATGGATCTCGAGAACAACCCCCTCGTGCCAGAGACCGTCGGCAAGCTGCTCGACGTGGACCGGACCTACGCCAGCCTCC
>CAUJEM010000126.1 GCA_963169915.1 Myxococcota bacterium | reverse complement strand
GTCCCGCGTGTCCCCCCCCCGGGGCCCGCGGGCGCCGGCCCCCGCGCGGGGGCCGCGCGGGGGCGCCCCCGCCGCCCTGGGGGGCGTGGGCCGGCTGTGCTCCGATGGGGCCATGCTCTCCCCCCGGCTCATGCGGATCGGCACCGCCATGGTGCTCGCTGGTGCGCTCCTCGCTTGTAAGCAGTCGGAGAAGGCCGAGCCCCCCGCCGCCGCGGCGCCCGCGGTCGCGGACGGGACCCAAGGGGCCGCCTGCAAGGGCGACGGCGACTGCAAGAACGGCCTGCTCTGCGAGTCCGGCGCCTGCCTCCCCGCCGACCGAGTGCAGCTCCTCCGAAGCGCCGCCGCGGCGAGCGCCACCGCCGCAGCCACTGCTGCCGCCACCACCACCGCCACCGCCAAGCCCGATGACCTCACGGGCGTGGGAGGTCGCAGCAAGGTGCCCACCACCGCCGAGTGGAACTCGGTCGGAGAGATCACGGTGCGCCACTCTGGGCCGCTCGGCTGCGAGACGAAGATGGTGCGCGAGTGGTTCCGCTCGAGCTGCCGCACCGGGCCCGGCGCTCACCAGATCCTCGACGTGAAGGTGCGCTCCACCTCCGGCATGGCCAAGGGCGAGGTCTTCACGCTGGTCCGCAGCGGCGTGGCCAGCGTGGTGCTGCCGGTGCGCCCCGGGACGAAGGCGGAGCTGGAGTATGTCTGGAACGACTGGGGCAAGCGCACGCTCACCGTGCACTTTCCCAGCGGCGCCCCCAAGCCCACCTTCGAGTTCGACGCCTCGGCGCCGAAGTAGCGCAGGGCGCGCCGCGCTGGCGCGAGCTCAGCGCGGCACGGGGCGCCCCCTCGCCTCCCACCAGCGCCTCGAGGTAGGCCCACACCTCGGGGCGATAGGCCTCCGGCTCCTCGCCGAACGCAGCACGCCACGGCGCGTGCGCGACCTGACCGTCCAGGGCGAGCGTGCCGCCGGACCTCGCCGTGCCGGACGTGCTGCGCACGCCGCGCGAATGGCGCGGCCTCGGGCGGCCGATGATAGAATCGTCCCCACGGTGCGCCCGCCGATCACCTGCCATTTCGGGACACGCGTCGACCCCGCACGCGTCGCGGCGGACCTCCGCGCGGCGGGCCTCACGTCAGCCCGCGTCGAGGTGCGCGACGACGAGCTCGTCCTCGCGTGCGCCGACCCGGACCCACGCCGCGACGACGTCGCCCGCGGGCTCACCGCGCTGCGCAAGCGCTTCTCGCCGCTGACCCCCGTGCGCGCGGTCTCCCTCGGCGCACCGTGTGACGGCGTGTCCATCCTCGACGCGCGCGCGCGCCCGCCGGAGGTGGTCGCCCTCGCGGAGGTCTTCGACCCCGACGCGGGCTTCGGCCCCGCGCTCGCGGACCTCCTCGCGCGCCTCGCGCCCTACGCGCCCGAGGGTTCCTCCGCGGGCGCCCCCTCGGTCTCCGTGGCCGCGACCGACGACGCGCTCCACGCCGGCCTCGCCGACGCCCTGCTCACCGCGGTCGGCGCGCTCCCCGACCGCCCCGCGCGCATCGCCCTCTCGCTCCTCGTGCCCTCGCGCGGGGGCGGTCGCACCTGGGCGCAGCCCACGCCCGCGGCCCCTGCCGCGCTGCACGCACTGCTCTGGGTGCGCCCTGGGGGAGAGGTGGGCGCGCGTCAGGCGGCCATCGTCGCGGCGGCGTGGAGCCCCGCGGCGATCGCGCGCCTCGTGTCGCTCCTGCGCGAAGACCTCGACCTCGACCCACGGGGCTCCGCCCCCGACGTGCTCCTCGACGGGCTCGTGTGGCGCGTTGGCCGCCGTCCGACGCTCGCCGCGCCGCGCCCCGCGCAGCCCGCGGGCGCCGTCGCGGTGGACCCCGACCGGTGTACGTCCTGCGGGCTCTGCCAGAAGGTCTGTCCTACGGGCTACCTCGACGCCGCCGCGCGGCCCACCACCGACGACCTCTCGGCCTGCGTCACGTGCCACGAGTGCGTCGAGGTGTGCCCCGTGGACGCCATCCGCCCGCTGCGCGCGGACGACGGATCGACCCACGCCCGCGCCCTCGCGCACCGACCAGGGTGGCTCTCGCGGCTGACCGGCGCGCCCGGTCCCTCGGTGCCCGCGCCCTTCCCTCCGAGCTGGCTTCTGCCGCGCCCCTTCACCGACGGCGCGGAGCGCCCGCGCTGGGTGCTGGGCCTCGCGGTGATGACCCTGCAGGAGCACGCGGCGGCGCTGCTGTGCGACGGCGAGGTGGTGGGCGCCATCGAGCAGGAGCGCCTCGTGCGCGTGCGCCACGCGGGCTGGCATCCCCCTGGGAGACCCGGGGTCACCGCGGCCGTGGACCCGACCCTCGCGCTCGAAGAGGCCCTCTGCCGCCGCCCCGTGCGCGCGCTCCTCGAAGCGCAGGGGATCACCCTCGACGACGTCGACCTCATCGCGGTGAACGGGCTGCACGGACGCTACGTCGGCGCGGTCCCCTTCCTCGACGCCGACGCCCCGATCCCGACGATCCGCGCGGGGCGGGTGGTCTACGTCCCGCACCACCTGTGTCACGCGGCCTCGACGTGGCGCCTCGGCGGCGGACACCCCGCGTGGGTGCTCACCGTCGACGGCCGCGGGGACCGCGAGTGCGCGGCGCTCTGGCGGGGCGAAGGCAACGCGCTGACCCTCTCGCACACGCTCCTCGCGCTCACCGACCGCTCCGTCGGCGGCGTGTACGAGGGCGTCACGCAGCTGCTCGGGTTCGGGTCCCACGGGCAGGGGAGCGTGATGGCCCTCGCGTCCTTCGGCGACCCCTCCGCGGTGGACGTCTCGGCCTTTCTCGGCGACGACGGCGCGCTGACCGTCGCCCACGAGACCGGCGTCGAGGACGCCTTCGCGCCCTACCGCCGCGCGCCCCACGACACACCCACCCGCGCGCAGCAGGACCTCGCGGCCTCGCTCCAGGGTGCGCTCGAAGGCGCGATGACCTCCTTCGTGCGGCGCGGCGCGAGGGGCGCCCCCGTGGACGCGCTCGCCGTCGCCGGCGGCGTCGCGCTCAACTGCCGGATGAACCTCTCCCTGCGCACCGCCTTCGGGCTGCCGTCGGTGTTCGTGCAGCCCGGGGCCAACGACGCGGGCACCGCGCTCGGCGCGGCGCTGGAGGCGTGGGCGCGCTTCGACGCGTCGCCGCGGCCGCCGATGGCCCACGCGCTCCTCGGCCCCGCGTTCACCGAAGAAGAAATCGAGCGGGAGCTCCAGCGCGCGGGGCTGCGCTACCGCCGCGCGACGGACCTCCCGGAGGAGGTCGCGGAGATCCTCGCGTCGTCGAAGGTGGTGTGCTGGTTTCAGGGCGCGATGGAGTTCGGCCCGCGGGCCCTCGGCGCGCGGAGCGTCCTCGCGGACCCGCGGGACCCTGAGATGCACGCGCGGGTCAACGCGCTCAAGCAGCGCGAGCCCTGGCGCCCCTTCGGGCCCTCGGTGCTGGCGGGCCACGAGGGCGACTGGTTCACCGACGCCTTCGACGCGCGCTTCATGACCTGCACGCTCTCGGTGCGGCCCGAGGTGCGCGACCGCGTGCCCGCGGTGGTCCACGTCGACGGGAGCGCGCGGCCGCAGGTGGTCCACCCCGAGACGCACCCGCGCTACCACGCGCTGATCTCGGCCTTTCACCGCCGCGCGGGCGTGCCGATGGTGCTCAACACCTCGTTCAACCGCCGCGGCGAGCCCATCGTGTGCACGCCCCGCGACGCGGTCGAGGCGTTCCTCGGCCTCGGCGCCGACGTCCTCGCGATCGGTGACTTCCTCGCCGAGCCCGCGCGCGCCCCGCGCCCCGCGGTAGACGACCTCGCGCTCGCGGCCGCACCCGGCGGACGACGTCTCGCGCTGCGGCTGACCACCTCCTGCGACCTGGCCTGCGTTCACTGCACCGTGCGCGATCTCGCCGAGGCCACCGCGGGCGCCGAGCGCTCGCACGACGAGGCCCTCCACGCGCTGGCCGAGGGGCGCCGCGCGGGCTGCGACGAGCTGGTGATCCTCCGCGGCGAGGCCGCCCTCCGCGAGGACCTCCCGGCGCTCGTGCGGCGCGCGCGGGCGATGGGCTACCGCTACGTGCAGGCGCAGACCGCGCTGCACGCGCTCGCGACCATCCCCCGCCGCGAGCGCTTGATCGCCGCGGGCGTCGACGCCTTCGACGCCGTGGTGCTCGCGGCCGACGAGGCGCTCCACGACCGGCTCACCCGCGCCCCGGGGTCCTTCCGCCCCTCGATGCTCGCGCTCCAGGGCCTCGCGCGCGGCGGTCGACTGTTCCAGGCGAGCGTGCCGGTGCTGCGAAGCAACCTCCGCGGCCTGGGCGCCGTCGTCGGGATGCTCGCGAAGCTCGGCGTGCGCAGGGTGCAGTTCAACTTCCCTCGGCCCGTCGAGCTCCGCGAGGGCGTGCTCGTCGACGAGGTCCCCCGCCTCGCCGTCGCCGCGCCCTACCTGCGCCACGCGCTGGGCCTCGCCCGGCGCGCGAGGATCGAGGCGAGCACCGAGGCGTTTCCCCTCTGCCACCTCCCGCCCGAGGCGCGCGACGGGGGCGAGGCCGCGGTGGACTGGTCCCGCCACCGCGTCGACGACCTGCACCTCCTCCACCCCTCCCTCGACGCCACCCGCCGCACCCAGCGACCCGATCCCCCGCCGTGCCGCGCGTGCCGCGCCCGCGCGCGCTGCCCCCGCACCTGGGGGCTCTACCTCGAGCTCTTCGGGAGCGCTGAGCTCACGCCCCTCGAGGGGTAGCCCGGCCTGACGGAAGGATTGTGAGCATGTCGTTGCTGACAATCCTGACCCGCAAGCCAACCGCGGAGAGGCGCGAAGAGCTCCTGGACGCGGCGGGGCGCCTGCTGCTCCGCAACGGGATCTCGTCGCTCACGATGGCGACGCTGGCGCAGGAGGTGGGGGTCTGGTCCGGCGCGCTGTTCCGGCACTTCGACACGCGCGACGCGATCCTCACGGCGCTCGCAGAGCGCACCGCGGCGCCGAGCCAGCGGGGATGCCCCTCATCGGCTGTGCCGGGGCGGGGCGTTCAACGTCTACGCCGGTGCCGAGCGGGTCCGTCCCTGAGCTTCACCAAGACTGTTGCCCGCTCGAGGATCTGGTATCCTCGGGCGCATGAGCCGACTCGGAGTGGAGCGCCTGCTCGCCGCCGCCGCCTGGGGCGCAGCCCTTGCCGCGGCCTGCGGAGGTGGGGAGGGTGCGGAGACGAAGACCGACGCCGGCGCAGACGCAGCGACCGACGCCGTGACGGACGTGATTGCGGACGTTACCGCGGATACCACCGCGCTCGCGCCCTACCCGGACCAGAACCTTGGCTGCTTTGGGCCCATCCACGATGGCGGCTACTACGGCCAGTGCTGCTACAAGGTAACCTGCGGGGACCAGGTCGACGGCGCCTGCCCGCCGGTATCCGAGGCCCGTGCTTACATCTCCGGTTTCCCGAGCGGCTCGGGGACCTGCGCGTGCGGGGACCCCGCGTCCGGCCCCTACGCACCTCGCAGCGCCTCGGAGGGCCCGTGCTGCTACGTCGTCGGGATCATCAGCTGCGACGGCCGGCCGTTGCTCGTCGGCGGCGTGCCGAGGCTAGCACCGCTGATCGCGCGAGCGGACTGGGCGTGGAGCTGACCACCTTCCGAGGCGCGCTCGACGCCCTCGACACCGGAGGCAAGCACGCGCAGCGCCTCGGGGCACTTTGGGCCGTGCGCGCGCAGAACGAGCACGCCTCGATCGCGGCCTTCGATCGCTTCGCGCTCGGGCTGCTGGCCACGGGCGCCCCGCCTGGGCTCCTGCAGGGTGCGCACGCGGCCGCCCAGGACGAGATCCGCCACGCGGAGCTCTGCTTCGCGCTTGCATCCGCCTACGCCGGCCGACCCCTCGGGCCCGGACCGCTCGACCTCCGCGACGCGCCCGCGCCGGATCTCGAGCTACGCGCGCTCTGCCTCTCCACTGTGGTGGAGGGCTGCGTCGGAGAGACTCTCTCGGCGCTCGAGGCGGAGCGCTGCGCTGAGCACGCAGGACAAGCCGCGGTGAAGCTCGCGCTCGACGCCATCGCACTCGACGAGGCGCGCCACGCCGAGCTTGCGTGGGCTACGGTCAAGTGGGGGCTCACGCTGGAGCCGCACTTGGCGCCCGCGCTGGCAGAGGCCTTCTCGCACGCCTTCGCGGCTGCCGGCGGCCCCCCACGGTACGCCTGCGACGACGCCGCCTTCGCGCGCCACGGCTTCCTCAGCCCGGCGGAGGCGCATGCACTCCGTGAGGACGCCATCCGCCGCGTGCTGCGCCCCGCCGCCGAGGCGCTGCTCTCCGTCTGAGGGTGCTTCCTAGCGGACGTCACGGCCGACGGCGTGGTCGAGCCGCGCGCGCGCTCCGCAGGTCCACGTGGGCGTCGACCCTCTGAAGCCGAGCCCGGAGCAGCGCGGTCTCCGCGTCACCGAGCTCGAGGTGGGTCGCCCGGCCAACCTTGAGCTGCTGCACGCGGACGCGGTACGCCGGCGACGCGTGGCTGGTCGCACCGACCGACAGAGGTCAGGAGCTCGTGTGCCTGACCGGTGAGTCCGGCGAGGTCACGCGGCGCGCGCGAGTAGACGCGCTCGGCGAGCTGGCGCTCTGGTTCGTCGCGGCCGGACACGCGGCCCTGCGTCCGGCGACGGCGTTGGAGGAGGAGAGGACGGCGGCACTGCTCGGAGACGAGCGATCGCCGCGCATGGGGCGGCTTTGGTGCTGGGCTCCCCTGGCGCTACCCCGGAAGACCCACGAGCTCACCGCCGCGCGCTGGGTCGCGGAGCTGGCCGACGCTCGAGTGCGGCTGCGCGCCTCCGGCGAACGGGTCCTCGGAGCGCTGGCCGAGCTGCCGGAGCTCGAGCCGTCGGACGCGAACCGATGACTGGCGGCGGCGCTGGAGCGGCTAGGGATCGTGCCGAAGGCCTGGCAGGCCAAGCTGGAGGCGGAGGTCTTGCGCGACGAGACGACGAAGCTTGGCTCGCTGGTCGGGGCCGCGTTCGCCAACGCGCCGGACAAGGGGCACCGGCTCGGCTTCCTTCACCGCGAGCGGCTGCGCCAGCGGAGAGCGCTCAGGCTCGCGGCGGATCCGGAGCGCCTGCTCCGGGACGAGCCGGCGCGGGTGCGCCGGGTCGAGCTCGGGCCGACCGAGACCACGCTCGTCGTCGCGCGGGGCCAGGAGCCGGAGCGCGTCGAGCTCGGCGGGAGCGACGATCCGCTCGATCTGGCCCGGGCCCTGAACCACGCGCTCGAGGTAGCAGGCGCGATGCGGCGCTTGCTCGTGCTGGAGAGCGAAGCGGGTGAGCGCGCGTTCTTGCTCTGGGATCCGGCGCGTGTGTCGAGCCTCAAGCGCGGCGGCATCAAGGGCGTGGGGAAGCCGCCTTGAGGCGCTCGCGGCGCCGCACGCGGAGCGCCCAGAGCACGCGCTGCGAGCCCAGCGTGGCGATGCCCGCGCCGACGACACAGCCCAGGTTCACCGCGAGCTGGAGCGCGGCGCCACGGAGCTCCGGCATGTCTCCATAAGCAGCGGCCACTGCCATGTTCGCGGCGGCGGGCACCGTGGTCACCGAGATCAGGACCCCGATCAAGGCTCCCGACTTGGCTGTGCTCAACGACAGCATCCCTGCGACGCCGGCCAGCAAGGCGATGATCCCCGAGTAGGCGTCGGGGTGGGAGATGAACAGGGTCTGCGAGCGGGCGAGGGTGGCGGGGGTGCTTCCCCAGCTGCGGAGGGCCAGGACACTGAGCCAGGTCAAGGCGACCGCCACTGGAAATCCGACCGCCAGCGCGACGAAAGACCTGACCGCCAGCGCCCAACGCCGCTGGATGGTCGCCACGCAGAGTCCGGCGAGGGGGCCGAACTCCGGACCGACCACCATCGCGCCGATGATCAACACCACCGAGTCCGTCAGGATGCCGATGGCGGCGATCAGCGTGGCGAGCACCAGGAAGGTCAGATAGCTGGCGTTGAGCTCGGAGCTCTCCGAGGTCTGAGTCTCCACCTCCTCCCAGACCACGGCGTTGCCCGGCGAGCCCTCCGCCGCTCGCTCCGCCGCGTCGGCGGCGTCGGACAGCGAGGCGTCGAGCATCTCGACCGCGATGGAGCCGCTGCGGTCCACGCCGAGCGCGCGGAGCTCTGCGAGCACCGCGCTGCCGTCCTCGCGCGCGACGTCGCACGAGAGCAGGTCCCCGGGCGGCTTGAGCGCCACGCCGGGCCAGAGCACTAGATTCGTTACCGATGCGTTCCCCGCCAGCGAGCCCATCACCTGTTCGGTGAGCTTCGTCGGGACGACCATGCGCAGGTGGAGCATCGCGAGATGCTACACAAAAGAGCGGCGGGACGACCCACCGGGAGTCGCCCCGCCGCCTGCTGCCACTCCGCTCAGAGCGTGGAGGCCTGGCCGCTCGACTTGCTCTGCGTCAGGACCCGCTGGCGCTGCGCACCGCTCGGCGCCTCGACCTCGGGGCTCCGAGGCCGAGTGTCCTAGACCAGCAGCGGGCTCTCCCGGATCCTCTCCGAGAGCAAGAGCGCGGGCAGGGTCTCGAGCACGTTCAGCGTGACCCATGGGAGCCACGGCGGCGGAGGGCCCGCCGGTGCGCTCGTGGCGCTTTCGCCTCGAGCCCGATGCGGATCCCGATGCGAGGCGCGCGGCGTTGGAGGCGCAGCTCACCGACCTGACCGAGTCGGTTCGGGCCGGGCTCGCGTACATCAACGCGGGGCTGGATGCGCTGGACGACGGGGAGGCTCCGCCGCCGCGAGGGGGGGCGGGCGGGTGAGGATCAGCGGATTTCATGCGGCCTCGCGTCCGCACTCCTGCTCAAGGCGCTCCAGAACGGGCACCGCGGCGCCTTCATGCGCGCTCAGGAGCTGTTCGACGAGATGTACGCGTCGACCGCCGACCGCTCGACGCGCCGCCGACTCAACCGTCTCGCCGAGGTGGACGTCCTGGTCCCCATCGACAACTCTCCCACCGGGCGTGAGTTCCAGAACGTCGCCAAGCTGCGCCTCAACATGCTCCTTGCCGGCAGCACCGAAGGTGCCCACCGCGCCTGCGTGTTCCTCGCCATCATGGCCACCTGCCGCGCACAGGGCGTCCCAGCGCAGGCCTACCTCGCCTGGGCCTTCGAGCGCCTCGGTACCCACCGTGAGGTCTTCGCGCTACCGCTCGAAGACTTGACCCCCGCGGCCTTCAAGAAGTCCCTGGCCTGACGCCCATGCACATTCCCTCGCGCCGCGCACCCCGGCGTCGCTGGTGGGTCACCGTGCGCCGAGGCCGGCACGATGACGGACGACGAGTTCGTTGCGAAGAAGCTGGCCAGCGCGTAGTCGATATGAACGCCCCTGGCGTCGCTGCTGGACGTGACTGTCCCGGCCTCGGCGGCAGTCCACGGGACCATCGGGTCCGCCGCGAGGCAAGGCTGGCCGGGGATCGGCCGCGCGCGCGTCGCCTTCGCGCGGCGGGCGGACGGCGGGCCGCGCTCCTGGCACCCTCTGGCCTCTTCGAGGGCGCGTTCAATGCGCGTCGACCAGCTCCGCCTGCAGGGGCTCGCCGAGCCGTCGGCGGAGGACGCGGCTCTCGAAGAAGGGCGGGCCGCGCGAGAGCGCGAGCTCGGGGGGCTCGGTGGGCTCGCCGAGCCCGTTCAAGCAGCGCTCGATGCCGGCGCTGGTGATGACGAGGGATGCCGAGGGCGGCCATGTGCCGGCGGTACCAGCCCGTCACGGAGTCCACGAACGTGCGGCGCACCTCGCCACCTCCAGCGTGGCCAAGGGCGAGGTCTTCACGCTGACCCGCAGCGGCGTGGCCAGCGTGATGCTGCCCGTGCGCCCCCGGGACGAAGGCGGAGCTGGAGTGTGTCTGGAGCGACTGGGGCAAGCACACGCTCACCGTGCATTTTCCCAGCGGCGCCCCGAAGCCTACCTTCGAGTTCGACGCCTCGGCGCCGAAGGAGCGCGGGGCGCGCCGCACCGGCGCGAGCTCACCGCGGCACGGGGCGCTCTCCCCGAGCCGTCGGGAGCACCTCCAGCGTGACCGCGCGCCAGCGCGCGGCCCCTCCCTCGATGGGGACCCGCACGGCGCGGACCTCGAGCGCTTCGCCCGCGGGCGCTGGCCTCGGGGCTCGCTGCCACTCCGGCAGCGCCGCCGTGAGCTGCTCCAGCGTCGCGCGCGCGCCCAGCTCCGTGAACTCCAAGACGTAGCGCGACTCGCCCTGCGCTTCATACGTGACACGCCGCGCCTCGCTCAGCAGGGACGCCAGCCTCCCGTCGAGCCAGGCGCCGAGCAGGCGCGCCGTGGCCTCGCCCCGCGGTCGCGCCGCCCAGCGCGGCGTGACGCTGACCCTCGCGCTCGATAGTCGCCAGCCGAGCTCACCGAGCCCCTGGCGACGGCTCAGCCGCGCCTCCTCTGGCCCCAGCAGCGCGCGCAGCCGCGCTGCGCTCAGCGCCCCGGCGGGGAGCAGCAGCTCCCACGCGACACGCTGACCCGCGCCCACCAGCCGCAGCGTGGGCTCGAGCCCCGCCGTCAGCACGAGCGCGGCGAGCTGCTCCGCCACCGGCTCCGGCCACGCCGTCGCCACGCTCCCCGCGAGCGCCCGGAGCTCGGCCACGCCGGGCGGGGAGTCGCCCGCGCGGTGGTCCTCGCCCGAGCCGAGCCTCCCCTCGAGCACGCTGCGCACCTCACCCGCCGCGGTGAGCTGCCAGGCGTGCTGAGCGCCCTCGAGCGCGAGCGCCCCCTCGCCTCCCACCAGCGCCTCGAGCTGCGCCCACGCCGCGGCGCCGCTCGCCAGCAGCGGCGCCGCCTCCCTGAGCGCGGGGCGCAGCGTCGCCTCCACCCACCGGCCGCGGAGCAGCCGTCGGCGCGCCGCGTCGATGAAGAGCCACGCGCGGCGGTAGCGTTGGACCGGCTCGGGCTCCGTGAAGGTGACGCCCTCCGCCGTGGAGCGCGCTACCCCCAGCGCCTCGAGGTAGGCCCACACCTCGGGGTGATAGGCCTCCGGCTCCTCGCCGAACGCAGCACGCCACGGCGCGCGCGCGACCTGACCGTCCAGGGCGATGCAGCGTCCAAGGGTGCTGCTGCGCTCGGTGTCGAGATCCCAGCGTGCGCCCGTGTACGCCACGCGGCCGTCCTCGAGGGGCAGCCCCGTGTAGCTGCCGACCCCGAACACGTAGCTCTCCGCGAAGGGGCCGACCCCCAGCAGCGAGCAGGGCTCCGGCCGGTGCTGCGCGTAGTGCACCCAGCTCCTCTGCGCCTCGGGGAGCTGCGCCACCAGCGACGAGTAGCCGTCCACCGCGAGCTCGTACCCTGCCTCGCCGGCGCGCGCTCGAAAGCAGCGCGCCGCCGCCTCGAAGGACAGCTCACCCGGCGCGATGAGCCGCTGACCGCGCTGCACGGGCTGGTAACGGTAGAGCACGAGCTGATCGGGCCGCAGCCCGAGCGCCTCTAGCACCCCCGCCTCGAAGCTCGCGGGGGTCTCCAAGACGAGCGGCGCGATGAGATCGAGCGCTACCATGAGGCCGGCGCCCCGCGCGAGCCGCACGGCCTCGTGCACCATGGCGGCGTCTTGATAGCCGCGCGCCACGGCGTGCAGCGTGGGTGCGTGAAACGACTGCACCCCGAGGCTCAGCCGCCGGACGCCATGCTCGACCAGGAGCGAGACCTTCTCCGATGTGGTGGAGTCCGGGTTGAACTCCACAGAGAAGTAGCTCTCGGGCGTGAGGGTGACGACGCGCCCGACGACGGCGTCCAGCACCCGGCCGAGCTGCGCCGCGCTGAGCAGGCTGGGCGTGCCGCCCCCCACCGTGGCCGACTGCACGCGCACCGGGCCGAGGCGCCCCGCCAGCTCCGCGGCCTCTCGCTCGAAGGCCACGAGGTACCGCTCCACCTGCGCCGCGGAGGAGCTGACGAGCGAGCTGCAGTGACAAAATGAGCATTTTGTCCGGCAGAAGGGCACGTGCGCGTAGAACTGGATGAGCTCCGGCGCGCCCGCGCTGCCGCGGCGCTCCAGCAGGGCGTGCCACCAGCGCGCGACCTCCTCGGCGTCGAGGGGCGTGCGCCACCAGGCCGCCGGGATGTTCTCCATGGTGTTGGGGGGGGCGCGCCCCCTCCACCGCTCGGCATAGCGCAGCCGACGAGCCAGCCCCGCGAGCTCTTCCGGCGTCAGCCGTGCCTCGAGCTCCCGCGGCAGCAGCGTGAGGTGCGGTGACCCCGAGCTCTCCACGTGCCCAGACTAGCACGCTGGGCCGCGGCGGGCGCCCAGCGCCGGCTAACGCCGGAACAGCTCGAAGATCATGGCCAGCGCCGGCATCAAGATGGAGCCCACGATGGCCTCCCCGGCGATGAGCCCCGAGGCGATGGGCGCGCCGAAGCGCTCACAGCTCCCCTCCGGTCCGGGCGCCATTTTGCGCCACACCGCCGCGGTGACCGCCCCGATGGCGATGGCAATGTTGAGCGAGGGCGGCAAGATGAGCGCGAAGCCGAGCGCGGCGGGGATGGGGATGAACCAGAAGCGGCTGCCGGTGCCGTCCTTCTTGTGCACCGCGAGCAGCAGCTCGAACACCACGCCGAGGACCACGGCGATCTTGGAGGCGGTGAGCGCGCCGTAAGGCAAGGCCCCGAGCCCCTGCTCCATGGCGAGCGCCAAGGTGGCGATCTTCAGGCCCGTGGGCGCGGAGAGCTGCCCTGGGTTGAGCCCGATGCCGTAGGTGCGCTGCAGCACGCTGAACACGATGGGCGTCAGCAGCGCGCCGATGGGGATGACGATGAGCTGCACCAGCACCAAGGTGCGAAAGCGCCCGCCGAGGCGCTGGGCCACCCAGAACGCCGGCACCACGTTCTCCGAAGAGGCCTGCGGGTTGGCGCTGACGTAGGCGGCGGTGAGGTTGGCCCGCAGCTGCGCCGGCCAAATGAGCCCGAACAAGAACTGCGTGGCGTTGGCCATCAGCGACACGGGCCCGGAGCCGGTGATCCCGAGCACCCTCAGCCCCGCGACGATGAGCAGCGGCTGGAGCGCCACGGCCAAGAGCACCTCCGCCAGCTCCATGTGAAACCAGCTCATCGTCAGCCAGGTGAGCAGCGCCAGGCTGACGCCGAGGCCGCCGATGACCCAGCTCTTCGGGATGGTCTCGTCGGCCTGCGACTCGAACTTGGGCTCGTCGGTCTCCGCTCTGCGCGTCAGCATGCTGCGCACCACGGGGATGAGCACGCTGGTGACGGCCGCCGCGATCATCATGGCCGTGGCGGGCCACATCATCCACTGCACCACGTACTTGAAGTGCGAGGGAGCGCTCACGAACGCCGCCCCTTGACCGCAGGACTGCGTCAAGAAGCCCATGGCGGTGTCGCGCTCCGCGCCGGAGAGCCCCCCCACCGTCTCCAGCGTCTCCAGGCAGCGGCCGAACTGCGCCTCGGCGACGCCCGAGAGCGCCGCGTAGCGGGCCACCTGCTCGCCGAAGGTGGCGACCAGCCACGTCCCGAGCAGGCCGGAGAGCCCGACGGCGAGCGGCACCAGCATCCCGAGGCCCAGCGCGGCCAGCTCCATCCCGAGCGCCAGGTTGAGCGAGGCGTTGCCCACCATGGGCGTGATGACGCCGAGGCCGTCCCGCAGAAACGTGAGGAAGCCCGCGACCGCCGTGCTGACCGAGAGCGCCTCCCGGCGCGCGCGCGTGCTCTCGGAGGCGCTGGGATCGGTGAGGGTCTGGGCGATGGAGAGCGTGGCGCGCGCGGTGGGCCAGGGCAGCTTGCCGTCTTTGAGGATGGAGCTGCGCGGCAAGATCCCCATGAACACGCCGACGTTCGCGGAGACCACCAGCCAGAGGAACATCTGCCAGGCCGACGGCGCGAAGCCGATGTCACGCCCGGTGAGCGCGTGGATGTAGTAAAATGCCGCGAGGATGACGACCATGAACGCGATGCCCGACACCATCCCGATCATGGATTGGATGAGGTTGAGCTGAATCGCGAGCTGCCGCCCCTGCAGCCGCTTGCCGAGCACGAAGGCGGCGAGGAACATCCCGCCCAGCGTGAGGTCGACGCCTTGCCCCAGCTTGAGCGTGACGTACGGCGCAGCGGCGGCGGCGAGCGCGCAGAGCAGCGCCCCCAAGATGATGGTCCGAGGGTCCAGCTCCTTCGATGGTTGCATCCCGCGGGCAACGCTAAACGGACTAGCGCCCGTGGCAGAGCGAATTCGTCTCCGCGAGGACACTGCGCAGGTGATGAGCGCGCCCCAGCGCGCGGCGGGCGCTCCCCGCGGGGCTGGGGCGGCCCGACGCTCCTCTAGGGCTCCTCGGCGGGGCGCGGCGCGCGCCGCTCGAGCACGAAGCGGTGACCCTTGGTGCTCACGAGCTGCTGGTAGCTGCCGAAGCGTGAGTCCGCGTCCGTCACCGTGTCGAGCGCCTCGTGCTCGCCGTCCGACGCCTGCTCGAAGCGCCTCAGCACCTCGTAGGTGGTGCTGCGCTGGAGGGGGCGCCGCCCCGCCGCCCTGATCAGCCGGCGGAGCTGGCGCGGCGTGAGCAGCTGCCCGTGCTGCGCCCCGGCGGAGGTGGAGATGCTCTCGTTCATGAGCGTGCCGCCGAGATCATCGGCGCCGACGCCGAGCAAGCGCTGGGCCTCCTCCGGGCCGTGCTTGACCCATGAGACCTGCAGGTGCGGGATGTCCCTCCCGAGCAAGAGCCGCGAGAGCGCGTAGAGCGCCGTGACCTCCTCCGCCGAGGGCCCCGCTCGCAGCCCCGGGACGAGCTGGCGCGCAAACAGCGGCGCCTCCTCGTGCACGAAGGCGAGCGGCACGAACTCCGTGAACCCGTGGGTCTCCCGCTGCAAGCTGCGCAGCAGCAGCAGGTGCTCGACGCGCTGCTCCAGCGTCTCCACGTGCCCGAACATCAAGGTGCAGGTGGTGGGGATGCCGAGCCGGTGCGCCGCTCGGATGACCGCGCACCACTCCTGCACCGTGATGCGCCCGGGTGAGATGAGCTCTCGCACCGAGGGGACGAGCACCTCCGCGCTGGTGCCGGGCAGTGAGCCGAGCCCTGCCTCCTGGAGCGCCTCGAGGTAGTGCTCGAGCCCCACGCGGGCGAGCCGCGCGGCGTACTTCACCTCCTCCGGGCTGAAGCCGTGGACGTGCAGGGCGGGCGCCGCCCGCTTCACGGCGCGCGTCAGCCGCACGTAGGTCCACGGATCGAGGCCGGGCGCGAGGCCCGCCTGCAGGCACACCTCGGTGGCCCCGAGCTCAGCCGCCTCCACCGCGCGCCGCACGACCTCCTCTTCGCTGAGGAAATAGGCCTCCTCGGAGCGGCTGGTGCGAGAGAAGGCGCAGAACCGACACGCCTTCACGCAGACGTTCGTGAAGTTGACGTTGCGGTTGACGACGTAGCCCACCTCGTCGCCCACCTGCTCGCGCCGCAGGGCGTCGGCGACCGCGCCGAGCGCCTCCAGCGCGGCGCCGCGCGCTTGACCGAGCACGAGCGCCTCACGCCGCCCGAGCTCTCGACCACCGAGCGCCTGCTCGAGCACGTCCCGCACCTCCGCCGTCGCTCGCGACGTGAGCACCTCGAGCGAACCCAGCTCTGCGGCCGACATGGCCGCACCTTAGCGCAGCCGAGGGCGCGGCACTCGCTGGGCGAGCGGCGGCCTCAGGCGGAGCGCGCCCGCTGGCGGCCGAGCACGATCTGCGCGCCGCCCTCGACCTCGTCCGTCACGCCGTAGAGCGCCCCTTGCCCTGGCCGCGCCGTGAGGGCGTCGTACTCCAGATCCGGCGCGCCCTGCTCCACCCAGGCCACCACGACGGGCTCCTCGGCCCGCACCGCGACCTGGTGGAGCTGCACGGACACGCCCTGACGCAGCTCCTCCGCCTTGACGGCCCGCTGGGTCGCCGTGAGCGCCTTCGCCTGCGGCAGGAGCGAGCCGTCTGCCGTGAGCGCGCTACGATCATAGGTCTGCACCACGAGCCGCAAGCCATGAGCTGACCCCTGCTCCTCCACCGCGGGCGCGCTGACGCGCGTGGGGATGCTCCCGAAGTAGGCCACGCCCAAGGTGGTGGCCGCGACGAGCGCGAGCCACGAGGCCTTGATGGGCCGAGCCTTTCTGGGGAGCTGAGCGGGGGTCATGGCGGGCTGAGGGGAGGGGACCGAGAGCCGCCGAAGCTCTTGGCAAGAACCTCGGGGCCGCACTGCTGAATGCAGTCTTCATGCCAACCACCGACGCCGCGCTTCCATTCCGCGCCGGGAGCACAAACGCAAAAACTTGTAATATCAATAGCTTGGCAGGTCCCGGAGGAGCCCTCGCGCCCACCCCAGCGCGGCCTCGCACGTCGCCGGTGAGCTCACCGTGGCCCCCTGCTCCAGGTAGGGGCCTGACACCACCGCCAGGGCGCGCCCCCGGCGCACCACCGCGAGAGGCCCCGTCGGACGGGGCCTGCAGGCGTCCGACTGAGCCGCCGCCTTGCCGGCAGCCCGACCGCTCCGCGCCGTCCCGTCCTCGCCCAGCCCGCGCAAGAAGCCGCCCTGGTGGGCCTGCGCGGCCGCCTCGGTGTCCGCCACGAGCAGCCAGGCGAGCGCGCGCGCTTCGGCGTGTCCAAAGACGCCGAGCTTGTCCCCCCCCCAGCCCTGGGCGGCCTGCGCGGCGTCCTCAGGGCTCATCCACTCCTCGAACACGAGCCGTAGCCCCTGCTCGCCCATCACGTCCGAGTAGGTGCGCTCCAGCGAGGAGCCCGGGGGCGGCGAGGGCGCTGGGACCGCGAGCGGCGGCTCATCGACGAGGTAGCGCTCCACGTGCAGGAGCTGCTCGGTGCTGCGCGGACGGGCGCGCCACGCGGCGTCCACCGCGGGCCAGCCGCCGCGGCGCCGGAGCGCCTGCACGAAGCGCGTGCCGTCGAGGTAGGGCGCCAAGACGCTGCGCTCGAGGACGCGCGGGACCGCGTGGCGCTGGCGGCTCTGCTCCATCCCCGCGCGGAGCTGTCGCTCGAGCTGCTCCTCCGGCAGGTCGAGGGCGGTGCGGCCGAGCGGCGCCACCATCTCGTCCAGCATGGCGCTGGTGGCGTCCCCTTCAGCGAGGGCGTGCGCCGCCGTCTGCACGTCCCCGCCGTCGGGGACGAAGCGAAACAGGGTGGACAGATCGTAGTGTTGATCTTGGAGGGCGTGCACCAGCTCGTGCGAGAGCGTGGCTTGCGCCTCGAGCGGGCCCAGATCCGCCGCCAGGAGCATGGTGCCGTCCTTGGGCTCGTAGAGGCCCGCCAGCTCCGAGTCCATCAGCGTGAGCAGGCTCGCCTCGAGGTCGAAGCCGGGCGGCGCGAGCCCGAGCGCCACGAGCGCGTCGCGGTTGCCCTCGACGGCGGCGCGCGGCACGCCCTCGTACAAGCTCCCCCTGACGTGCGCCGTCAGCTCCGCGCGGCTGACGGTCTTGGCGCGAACGGGGCCGCGCGCCGAGAGGCCGCGCAGCGCCACGACGCGCTCGAGCGCTCGCTCCACCAGGCGCTCGGTCTCGGTCGGTGGTGGCGCGCTCGGCGCAGCGCTGGCAACGCCGCTGGGCGGCGGCGCCCCACGCGGCGGAGGGACGGGGCCTTCGCCGCCGCCGCCGCCACCGCCGCAGCCCGCGACGAGCCCCAGCAGCGCGAGCCAGGCCGCCGGCGGCGCCCTCATGCCCGCCCGGCGGCGCGCAGCGCCGCCAGCGCCGCGGCGCGGTCCGGCTGACCAAACACGGCTTGTCCCGCCACGAACGCCGTCGCGCCGGCGCTGACGGCCTGCCCGATGGTGTCCGGGGTGATGCCCCCGTCCACCTCGAGCGTGATGGGCAAGCCCGCTTGGTCGATCATCCGACGCAGCGCCTCGATCTTCGGCAGGACGGAGGGCAGGAAGGCCTGCCCCCCGAAGCCGGGGTTGACGCTCATCACCAGGATGAGATCCACGTCCTCGAGCACGTAGCGCACGCTCTCTTCCAGGGTGTGTGGGTTGAGCACCAGCCCAGCGCGCTTGCCAAGCTTTCGGATCTGGGCGAGCGTGCGCTGGAGGTGGACGGTGGCCTCCGGGTGGACGCTGAGGATGTCGGCGCCGGCCGCCGCGAAATCCTCGAGGTAGCGCTCGGGCTCCACGATCATGAGGTGCACGTCCAGCGGGAGCCGCGTCGCCCGCCGTGCGGCCTTCGTCACGATGGGGCCCAAGGTGATGTTCGGCACGAAGCGGCCGTCCATCACGTCCACGTGGATCCAGTCCGCGCCGCCAGCCTCCACGTCGCCGATCTCCTCGGCCAATTTCCCGAGGTCGGCGCTGAGGATGGACGGCGCGAGCACGAGGGGCTGGGGCATGGGCCCCGCTTACACGAGCCTCGCCACAGTGGGAAGCGCGGGGGAGCGTTACCCGCCGAAGGAGCCGTGATAGGGTGGTGGGGCTCCCTACCAGCGGCCCCACCATGCTCACCCGCGCCCTCACCAAGACGGACTACGACCACATCGTGCAGGTCATCGACCGGTGGTGGGGTGGCCCCACGAGCGCCTTGGCCCACCCCATCTTCTTCTATGAGCTGGGCAGCCTCGCCCGCGTCGTCGAGCACGACGAGGTGTTGGTGGGCTTCCTGCTCGGCTTCATCGTTCCAGGGCCCCCGCGCAGCGGCTACGTCCACCTGGTCGGGATCCACCCGGATTTCCGGCGACGCGGGGTGGGCAAGGTGCTCTACAACAGCTTCGAGCAGGACTGCCGCGGCGCCGGCTGCACGCAGCTCAAGGCCATCACCACCAGCGCGAACGAGGGCTCCATCGCCTTTCATCGCGCGACGGGGTGGACGGTGACGCCCGTCGAGGACTACGCCGGCCCGGCGCGTCCCAGGGTGGTCTTCAACAAGTCTCTATGAATCGCGAGCCCGCGCAGGGAGAGCCCTCACCGCCGGAGTCGCTCCCGCAGAGCTCCTGGCCCGGCTGGCACGCCGCGCAGCGCGCGCGGGCGCCGCTCAGCGAGGCCTTCGTCCAGCTTCAGCGCCTGAGCGCCGCTCTGCCGGAGCTCGAGGCGGCGGTGGTCGCCTTCGCCGCCGCGTCCAGCGCGCTCTACGAGGTAGAGAAGCACGGCACGACCACGGAGGCCATGTTCGGCCGCGTGCAGCTCGCCATGGCGCAGCTCGGCACGGCGCTGAGCGCGCTCCAAAGCCACGCCGATCCCCGCGTGGAGCCCATCGCGCGCCGCTGCGCGGAGACGCTCGGCGTGCTCTACCCCGTCGCGCGCTCCCACCAGCGGCAACGCCACGCCGTCATCGCCCCGGGACAGCTCGACGCGACGCCGACCTCCACGCCGCTCCCGCCCATCCCCGAGGCGCCTCGGCACCGCCGCCCCACCCCCTACTACGGGCGTGAGCGCCGCACGACGGGCGGGCGGGTCTACCTGCAGGTGGACATCGGGATGTGGAGCGCCTCGCACTTCTATGCGGGGCTGTCGCTGGACGTGTCCCAGGGTGGGCTGTTCGTCGCCACCTATCGGGTGCTCGAGCCTGGCACGAAGGTGTGTCTCTACTTCCAGCTCCCCAGCGGGGAGGCCATCGAGACCGAGGGCAGGGTCACCTGGCTGCGTGACGCCAGCGAGGACACCCCTCCCGGCATGGGCATCAGCTTCTTCGATCTCGACCCCAGCGCGCTCGCCGCCATCGAGCGCTTCTGCGCCCAGCGCGCGCCCCTCTACCACCAGTCGGCGGATGGGTGAGCCACCGCCCTCGGAAGACCCATGACGACCTCCCCGCCGCCCCCACCCTCCGTCGATGAGCTCCGGCCCCTGGGCTGCTTCGGTGGCCTGACCGACGCCTCGCTCGAGCTGCTCACGGAGCTGGCCTCGGTGCAGCTCGAGGGCCCCGGCACGGAGCTGTTCCGCGAGGGCGAGGCAGGCCGCGAGATGTTCGTCCTGCTCGCTGGAGAGCTGGAGGTCTTGCGCCGCAGCCGCCACGGCACCCCCGCGCGGGTCGCGCTGCTCGGCCCTGGCGACTGGTTTGGCGAGATGAGCCTCATCGACGTCCAGCCGCGCTCGGCCACCGTGCGCACCCTCGCCCCCTCCCGGGTGCTGGTCGTCTCCAGCGCCGCCTTGGACGCGCTCTACCGCCAAGACGTCAAGGCCTACACGCTCATCATCCTGAACTTGGCGCGTGAGCTCAGCCGGCGGCTGCGTGTCGCCGACGGCATCGTCGCGGACTTCATCGGGAGGGTGACGGAGGACTACCTGAAGCGACGATGACGCCGGCTGCCGGAGCCCCCTGATGCGCCCCACGAGCGTCGCCCTGCACACCCGCATGCTCATCGGCTTCGCCGCTGGGCTCACGCTGGGGCTCTCGGCGCACGCCCTCTTCCCGACCGCGCCGGCGCTCCACTGGCTCATCGAGCACGTCACACAGCCCGCGGGGCAGCTCTTCCTACGGCTGCTGTTCATGCTGGTGCTCCCGCTGCTGTTCTCCGCGCTCGTGATGGGCATCGCGGAGATGGGGGACGTGCGCGCGCTCGGGCGCATCGGCTTTCGCACGCTCCTCTACACGGTGGTGGTCTCCGCCGTCGCCGTGGCGCTCGGGCTGCTGCTCGTCAACCTGCTGCGCCCGGGGGACGGCGTGGACCCGGAGCTCGCTCGGCGCCTGCTCGCCGAGGGCTCACCGCGAGCTCGGGAGATCGTCCAGGGCACCGGCCAGCTCGAGAGCGGCCTGAGCCTCGTGCTACGCATCGTCCCGGACAACGTCGTGAAGGCCGCCGCCAACAACGACGTCCTCGCCGTGATGTTCTTCGCCACCCTGTTCGGGGTCGGGCTGGTGACGACCAAGACCGCCGCGGCGGAGCGGCTCACGGAGGTGATCGCTGGGCTCTTCGACGTCTCCATGAAGCTCATCGACTGGGTCATCCGGCTGGCACCCGTCGCCGTGGCCTGCCTGGTCTTCAACCTGGCTGCGCTCTTCGGCTGGGGGCTCCTCGCCAAGCTGGCCAGCTACGTGGGGGTCGTGCTGCTGGCGCTCGGCCTCCACTTTTTCGTGGTGTACTCCCTGTCCGTCCGATACCTCGGAGGCATGCGTCCGCTCACGTTCTTCCGCGGCGCCCAAGAGGCCATCGTCATGGCCTTCTCCACGGCTTCCAGCAACGCCACGCTGCCGACGGCCCTGCGCGTCGCCGAGGAAGAGCTGAAGCTGCCGCGCCGGGTCTCGCGCTTCGTGCTCACCGTGGGGGCGACCGCCAACCAGAACGGCACGGCCCTCTTCGAGGGCGTCACGGTGCTGTTCTTGGCTCAGTTTTTCGGGGTGGAGCTCGCGCTGGGTCAGCAGCTCCTGGTGATGCTGATCTGCATCTTGGGGGGCATCGGCACGGCCGGCGTCCCGGCGGGCTCGCTCCCGGTGATCGCGCTCATCTTGGGGTTGGTGAGCGTGCCCCCGGAGGCCATCGGGCTCATCCTGGGCGTCGATCGCTTCCTCGACATGTGCCGGACCACCCTCAACGTCACGGGCGATCTGGTGGCGGCCGTGGTCGTGTCGCGTCAGGAGGCGAGCGCCCTCGCCTCGGAGCCCGAGTAGCCCGTCACCGGCTCGGTGATGGCTCAGTACTCGAGCGTCGCCGTCATGGAGTAGTGGTCGGAGGGCGGGAGCTGGTTCGGGCCGTAGGTGGAGAGGTCCACGACCCAGCTCGTGGCCTTCCAGGCGACCCCCTGGCCAGCCACGAAGATGTGATCGATGCGGTCGGCGAGCTCGTAGTCCGGCTTGGGCTGCTGATTGCCTCCGACCGACCACTGCTCGGCGATGCTCTGGGAGTCGACGAAGCGAAAGCCTCCCGCGTCCCCGGTCAGCGTCTGAAACGCCTCGGTGCTCGGCTTGGAGTTGAAATCTCCGACGACCACCACCGGCATCCGCTCCTCGAAGGGCGCCGTGCGCTCTTTGACCAGCGGCGCGCTCATCGCCTGGCTCGGCTGGTTGTTGTCGAAGTGCGTGGTGGCGAAATACAGCTCACGCCCGCCCGCGCGGTCTCTGAGCTTCGCCCACACGACGAGGCGGGCCAGCTGCGGCTTGGCGAAGCCCGTGGACTTGGCCACGTCCGGCGTGGGGCTCAGCCAGTAGCTCCCCTCTTCCAGCAGCTCGAAGCGCGAGCGCCGGAACATGATGAGCGCGTCCGGATAGCGCACCTCGCCCTCCGGGCCATAGAACACCGGGTCGTGGTCCGGCAGCAAGGCCTGGATCTGCTCTACCTCTCCAGCCAGTGGCGTCAGCTCCTGGAGGCCGTAGAGGTCCGCGTCGTAGCGCGTGAAGGTGTCGCCCAAGTAGGGCAGGCGCTGCTCCCAGCGGTCGTAGCCCTGGTCGCAGAAGGAGCACATGACGTTGTAGGTCATCACGGTGAGGGGCCGCGGGGGCTCCAGGCGCTGCTGCGCCGTGTCCTCCGCACCACACCCGAGCAGCCCGAGCACCGCCACGAGGGGGAGCCGCCGCGCACACCACGAAGACCAAGGCATCCCCCTCAGATACGTGGGGCGCGTAGGGGCGTCCAGCGCTACCCCACCCGCCCGCACGGACGCTGCGCGGCGGGCGGCTCTGATCGCTCAGGCCGAGATTGTGCCAGAGTGTGCCAGCCCTCAGCCTCCGTCGTGCCCCGCACCACCGCCGGCTCCGGCGCCTGCCGCGGCGTCCCCACCAGCATCGACGCCAGCGCCCGCGCCCACTCCCGCCGCCCCGCCGGTGCCGCTCGCCCCGCCGGCGCCGCTCGCCCCGCTGGCGCCGCTCGCCCCGCTGGCGCCTCCGCCCGTGCCGCCCGTCCCCGCGGCTCCGCCATCGCTGGCGTCGGCGCCCGCGCCGCCCTCGACCTGCGGCGTCGCGCCGTCTCCGCCGTCCTCCTGGCCGACGCTCCCAGCACTACCAGCTCGCCCACCGCCGGCGTCCGCTGTGTTCGCCCCCGCGCGCCCGCCCTGGCCTCCGAAGTCACCCGAGGGCGGCTCCGGCTGGGGATTGAGCCCGCAAGCGCCGAGCGCGCCGAGCGCTAGGGTCAAGCCGAGCCACCACAGCTTCCTCATGGGCTGGAGTATAGCAAAGCCTGGTCCATCCACCCGCGGGGCCACTCAGGGGCGCCGCACGATAGCCGCGATCTGACGGAGCTCCTCCCCGAGCTCCACGGCGTGCGCCCAGCTCAGGGTGGCGGCGACCCGGGGTAGCTCCGCCTCGGGCCCCACCCAGGTGCGCAGCATCACGCCGTCGGCGCCGGCGGCGATGGCCGCCCGCGCCACGGCGGGGACATAGCGCGCGCGCTGCGCGATGGTGGCGGCGTCCACCACGATGGGCAAGTGCGTGCGCTGCTTGGCCCGCGCGATGGCGGCGATTTCCAGCGTTCGCGCGCCGTTCGGGTACTCACCCCCCGCCTCGAGCAGCACGACCGTCTCGCCCCGCTCGAGCTCGCGCTCCGCCGCGCCGATCCACTGGTTGGCGCCCCAGCTCGGCCCGCGCTCGACGAACCTCACCGCGTAGCGAGGCGCCGCCAGCGGGTGCAGGGACAAGCAGGTCAGCGCCCCGACCGTCTCGGGGTAGGCTCGCGTCCGCACGACGGCGGCGTCGAAGGGGCGCCCCGCTGCGACCTCGTAGCGGAGCTGCGCCGACGGCGGCGGCTCGTCACCGAGGTGCGCCATGGACAGCCCGACCGGCTCGAGCGCGAGCCAGGGCCGCTCACCGCCGATGCTGCCCCACGGGCCGTCGACGACGGTGCTGCGGCCGCTGAAGCGCCGGGACGCCAAGCGGTAGGGCTCGTTCACCCGCATCGCGTCGCTCACGCCAGGGAGCTCTCGCACCGCTGCGTAGTCTTGCTCGCTGACGTCGCCCATCACGCCGAGCAGCGTCCGATGGTGACCGCTGAGGCGCTGCACCTCGAAGCCTGCACGGGAAAGATAGGCCTCCACCGAAGAAATGGTGGCGGGCGGAGCGTCCTCATCCATCACGACGATCATCGGACGGGCTAGCGTATCAGCATTCGGGACCCGTTCGGCAGTGGCGATGCAGCGGGCCCTTGGCTAGAGTTGACGGCGCCCGGCTCGGGCCTCACCGCGCTCCCAGCATGGATCCGTCAACCGACCCCCTCCTTGGCACGCTCGTCGCGGGCCGCTACCGCGTCATCAAGCCCTTGGGGGAGGGTGGGATGGGGCAAGTGTACCTCGCCGAGCACGAGGCCATCGAGAAGAAGGTGGCGCTCAAGGTCCTCAAGCGGGAGTACAGCGAGAAGCCGGACATCGTCACCCGCTTCCAGCAGGAGGCCATCAGCGCCTCGCGCATCAAGCACCCCAACGTGCTGGACGTGTTCGACTTTGGCCAGCTCGACAACGGCTGCTTCTTCCTCGCGATGGAATTCCTCGAGGGGCACGACCTCGCGGTGGAGCTGGAGCAGCAGCGCGTGCTCAGCCCGGAGCGGGGCGTCCGCATCGCGCTGCAGATCTGCCGGGCGCTCAGCGCGGCGCACAGCAAGGGCGTCGTCCACCGCGACATGAAGCCGGAGAACGTCTTTCTCCAGCGCACCGCGGACGGCGAAGAGATCGTGAAGATCGTCGACTTTGGCATCGCGCAGCTCCGCACGGCGGAGGAGGCCGCCGCCAGCCAACCCCAGCGCCGCCGCCTCACCAAGACGGGGATGATCTTCGGCACGCCGGAGTACATGGCGCCCGAGCAAGCCGCCGGGAAGAAGGCCGACCACCGCGTCGACATCTACGCCGTCGGCATCATTTTGTATGAGATGTTCACGGGGGCCGTCCCCTTCACGGGCGAGACCTTCATGGCGGTGCTGGCCGCGCACCTGAACGACGCCGCGCCCCCCATGCGCAGCATCGCGCCGGAGCTCGCGCTGTCGCCGGAGTTCGAGGCGCTCATCCTGCGCACGCTGGTCAAGAAGCCGGAAGAGCGCTTCCAGTCCATGCAAGAGCTCTCGCAGGCCATCCTCGCCACCCCTGAGGGCAGCGGGATGGCGCCGCTCACCGTCCACGGCTCCATCGCCGAGGGGCTCGTCAGCCAGTACGCCCCCCACCTGGCGCCGGCCACGCCAGGCCAGTCGAGCCCGCCGCCTCCATCGCCCCTACAAGGCACGCAGGCGCAGTTCGTCGAGCCCATGGCCGGGGCGCCGGGCACCCTGGTGAGCACGGCCGCCACCGCCGCGGAGCGCAGCGGGACGCAGCTTGGCGCAGAGACGGTGGCGGGCCTGCCTGGCAAGGGCTCCTCGAAGGCAGGGCTCTGGGTCGGCCTGGCGGCGCTGCTGCTCGTGGGAGGCGGCGCCGCGGCCTTCGCCATGAAGGGCTCCGCGGGAGCCGCGGAGCCGGGCGCCACGGCCTCGACGGATCCCGTGGCCACCGCCACCGCCAGCGAAGCGCCCGCGGTCGTGACCACCGCCACCGCCGAGCCCAGCGCGTCGGTCGCGCCCGTCGCGTCGGTCACCCCCGCCCCCAACAAGATCAAGATCGACGTCGTCAGCGAGCCGGCGGACGCCATCGTCACCAAGAACGGCTTTCAGGTCTGCGACACCACCCCCTGCGAGGTGTTGGCCAACCCGGACGAGAGCTTCGAGCTCGAGGCCACCAAGGGGCGGCAGCGCGGCACGGCCAAGGTGCTGGCCACCAATGATCAGCGCGTGACCATCACGCTGTCGGCCGCGCCCGCGCCCGGGCCGCTGCCCGGCAAGACCAAGCCCACCACCACCAAGCCCACCCAGCGCATGTGCGAGGTGGAGGTGGACGGCCTGAAGATCTTGCGTCCCTGCCCCTGAGCCTCGGCGCCGGCGCTGGCGCGGCGCGCCGCCCCCGAGCGACTAGCCCAGGGCCGGGTTGGTGCGGCGCACCACGCCGAGGCTCGCGTGCTCTCCACCGTAGGCGTGCCCGGGGTAGAGCTCCACGTCGTCGGCCAGGCGGCTGAGCCGCTCAGAGAGCGTCCGCTGCATCTCCGCAGCGTCTCCCCCCGGCAGATCGACCCGGCCGCAGCCCTGGAGAAAGAGCGTGTCCCCGGCGAGCAGGGCGGAGTTCACCTTGAAGCAGCTCGAGCCGGGGGTGTGACCAGGCGTGTGCAAGAGCTCCACCTCCACGCCGCCGACGCCGATCCGATCGTTCCCCTCATGGAGCGCCAGATCACTGGCGGAGAGCCCCGTGACGATCCGTACGCCGTCCGCCTCGAGCTTGTGCAGGTGGACCGGGCAGGGGTTCAGCTCCATCAAGCGCGCGAGCCCCTCCACCGTGAAGCCGAAGAGGCTGCCGCCCACGTGATCCGGGTGGTAGTGCGTCGCCAGCGCCCCCACGACGCGCATGCCGTCGGCGTGCGCCACGTCCAAGATCCCTTGGATGTCCCACGCGGGATCGGTCACCAGACACTCGCCCGCGTCTCGATCTCCGACGAGGTAGACGAAATTCTGCATCTGCCGCGCCACCGGGTCGCCTCGCCCCACGTCGCGTCCGAGCAAGAGCTGCTTCAGGTAGAGGGTCGCCATCGCGCTCCACGGTGTCGCACGAGTCGTCGTCCGAAGCCAGCCGCGCGGCGCGCGTGGCGCCCCCACGCCGCCGCCGCGCCCCAGGCCCGCACTTGAAGACGTCCATGATCTGTGTCACGGGAGGGGGCCATGCCCCTCTCCGACGCCGTCCGCGCCAAGCTGAACGCGCAAATTCAATCGACCGACGTGGTGCTCTACATGAAGGGCAACCGCCACTTTCCGCAATGCGGCTTCTCGGCCTCCATCGTCGGCGTCCTCAAAGAGGTGGGCGCCAGCTTCGAGACCATCAACGTGCTGGCGGATCCCGAGGTCCGCGAAGGGATCAAGGAGCTGTCAGGGTGGCCCACGATCCCTCAGCTCTACGTCAAGGGGGAGTTCATCGGAGGCGCTGACATCGTCAAGGAGATGGCCGCCGATGGGTCCCTGCAGCAGCTCCTCGCCACCACGGCGCCGCCCGCCCCGCCCAGCCGCCTCCCGCAGATCCGCATCACGCCGGCGGCGAGCGAGGCCTTCGCGGCTGCCTCGGATGGCTCGGACGTGCTTCACCTGGAGATCGATCCCCAGTTCCAAAATGATCTCTTCTTTGGCCCCCAAGGGCCCGATGACTTGGCGATCGACGCGGGCGCGCTCACCGTCTACATGAGCCCGAGCAGCGCGCGCCGCGCCGACGGCCTCGTCATCGACTACGTCAAGGCCGGCTCGGCCCAAGGGTTTCGGCTGGACAACCCCAACGACCCCGCCAGCGTCAAGGCTCCCTGAGCCGCTCCCGAGTGAGCTGCTCTCCCACCGTCCTCACCCGCCCTCGGTCAGCAAGGCTCTACCATGTCGCACCACCCCAACCATCGAACGGATTTTCAGGGTGACGTCCTCGCGGCCATCCGTGAGGCCGTCGAGTCGAGCATCCAGGACGCCCGCTGCACCGCCAGCGGGCGCGCTGGCCACTTCACCATCGAGGTGGTGTCACCGGCCTTCGAGGGGCTGAACACCTTGGCGCGGCACCGCCTGGTGTTCACCGCCATCAGCCACCTCATGAAGGGGGAGCTGGCGCCCGTCCACGCGGTAGACTCCCTCAAGACGCTGGTGCCTTGAGGCCGCGGCGCGCCGGCCAGTCGAGCTCGGTCGCCCGCCACAAGTACCAGCTGAGCGCGCTGCGGTAGGGAGACCAGCGCCGCCCGCGCGCTTGGAGCGCGCTCGGCGTGGGCAGCTCCCGCTCCCCGAAGCAGAGCGCGTAGCCCTTGCGGACGCCAAGATCGTCCACGGGCCAGACGTCAGGGCGCCCCAACAGAAAGAGCAGCAGCATCTGCACCGTCCAGCGCCCGATGCCGCGCACCTCGGTGAGCCGCTCGACGAGCGCCTCGTCGCTGAGCAGCAGCGCCTGACTCAAGCTGGGCAGCCTGCCCGCCTGCTGCTGCCGCTGCAGATCGCGCAGCGACAGCAGCTTGCTCTGGGAGAGCCCCGCTTGGCGTAGCGCGGCGTCCGAGATCCGCTCCAGGCGCTCCGCCGTCAGCTCGGCGCCGGCGAGCTCCCGCACGCGCTGGTGGATGACGCGCGCCACCTTGGTGGAGAGCTGCTGGTGGACGATGGATCGCACCAGCGCTTCGAAGAGGCTGTGCGTCGGCTCACGCTCGAGCTGGAGCGGCCCCACGCGCTCGATGAGCCGAGCCAGCTTGCGGTGTGAGGCCGCCAGGGCTCCGGCCGCGGCCGCGAAGTCCCAGTCGAAGGGCTTGGGCTCCGCGGTGAGCTCGCGCTTGCCCGCCTCCCGCTCGAGCAGCCGCAGCTTCGTGGTCAGCCCCCCTTCCGCCGAGAAGCCCCCGAAGCCCTGCTTGGCCGCCATCACCCTGTGACAGGGCACCACGAGGACGAAGGGGTTTTTTGCCATCGCCTGACCCACCGCGCGCGCCGCACCCGGCGAGCCCAGCCGGCGCGCCAGCTCGCCGTAGCTGATGGTCTCACCGGGCGCCACCTGCCGCACCGCGACGTACGCGCGCCGGTGAAACTCCGGCACCCCGCGCAGGTCGAGCTTCAGCTCCTGCAGGGTGCGCGGCTCACCGCGGAGCATCGCCTGGAGCGCGGTGACGTCGGGGTGCGCGCGACCACCGCGCGGCCGCGCGTCGGGTGCGCGCTCGAGCAGGCGCGCGATGGTGAGCTCGTCGCTGCGCCCTGGCAGCTGCACCGCGACGATGCCCTCGTCACTCCACGCGATGCCGCAACGCCCGAGCGGCGTCTCGAAGAGCTGGTACTCGGCGGTGGTCACGGACCCGAGCGTAGCGCCACGCGCATGGAGACGCTGCCCTCGCGCGCTCAACCGCCGAAAATGAGCTGGCAGGCCCCGCCAATGAAGAAATCTAGCACGATGACCGCGAGGCTGCTGTTGACGACGGCGCGCGTGGTGGCCCAGCCCACGCCCTCCGAGCCGCCGAAGGTGTTGAAGCCAGACTGCGCGCTGACGATGGGCACCGCGGCGCCGAAGGCCAGGCACTTGAGGGCCGCCGCCACCACGTCCCCGATACCGAGCAGCGTGAAGTTGGAGAAGGTGGCGGGAGTGACGCTGAAGAACACCTGCGCCGTCAGCATGCCGGTACCCCAGGCCACCGAGCCCGAGACCATGGCGAGCACCGCCATCATCAACAGGCTGGCGAGGAAGCGAGGCTTGACCAGGTAGTCCACGGGGTCTGCCGCGCACATCCGCAGCGCGTCGATTTGCTCCGTCACCATCATGGAGCCAAGCTCCGCCGCGATGCCAGCGCCGACGCGGGTGGCGAGCATCAGGGCGGTGATGGTGGGGGCCAGCTCGCGCACCAGGAGCTGTAGGTACGTCGCGCCGAGCAGGGAGAGATCGGGCACCACCCGCTGGTTCTGCAGCCCGGTCTGGTAGACGAAGATCATCCCCAGAAAGCCCATCACGACGCTCAGGAACAGCAGCGAGCGGTTGCCGATCTCAAAGGCGTTGTGCAGCACCGCGCCCGGCACCCGCACCCCCTTGACGCAGTAGTACAGGGTCTTGACCAACACCGAGTACACGTCGAACCAGGTGCGCCACTGCTCGATGGCGAGCGCGCCGAGCTGACGGAGCGGCCCGCGAGGGGGCGCCGCGCCCTCTTCGAGCAGCTCAGCTGATGGCAAAGGACACCAGGTAGTCGGAGAGGAAGATGCCCGTGGCGCTCATGACCACCGCCGCGTTGACGCTGCGGCCGACGCCCGGAGCGCCGCCGCTGGTGGTGATGCCGAACTGACAGCTCGTGAGCGCGATGATGACCCCGAACACCACGCTCTTGACCACCCCGTGCACCACGTCCGAGGCGTTGAGCAGCCCGCCGGTGAGCCCGTTGTAGAAGGTGACGGTGCTCACCCCCAAGATGAGCTCTCCCCCGACGGCCGCCCCGAGAAGGGCCAAGACGTCCGTGAAGACGATGCTCAAGAACAGCGTGAGCACGATGCCGAGGAAGCGCGGCACGATGAGGTAGCTCAGCGGATCGATGGCCAGCGCGCGCAGCGCGTCCACCTGCTCGGTGACCACCATGGTGCCCAGCTCGGCCGTGTTGTTGGCGCCCACGCGGCCGCTGAGCATCAAGGCGCAAAGCAGCGGGCCAATCTCGCGCAAGATGCCGAAACCGGCGCCCCAGCCGAGCAGCCCATGGGCCCCGAGGCGCTGCACGGTGGGCGCGGCTTGGATGACCATGATGCCGCCTGCGAAGACGGCGGTCACCGCGACCAGCGGGATGGAGCGGAGGGCCATCTTCTCTAGGTTGTAGAGCAGCTCGTCGAAATCCAGGCGCAGGCGGACGGTCCTGGTCAGCACCTGCCAGAGCAGCACGCCCATGCCACCCACGGTGGCGAACAGCTCCATGCTGGAGCGCCCCACCCCCCCCAGGGGGGTGAGCAGACGGGCGGGGGAGGTCGACGTGGCGGGCATCGCGCGGGCCCGCGAGCATAGCGGAAGCTCGGTCCAGCTCCGAGCGGCTGAATTGGGCTCGCTCGCCCGACCGGGCTGCGGCATGGTCCGGGCCGTGAGCCTGAGTGACGAGCAATTTCGCGCCGTGATGGGGTCTTTTGCGGCGGGGGTGACGGTGGTGACCACGCGCGACGCGGGAGGGCGCCCGCTCGGGCTCACGGTGACGGCCTTCTGCTCGGTCTCGGCGGCGCCCCCGCTCTGCCTCGTCTGCTTGAGCCACGGCGCCTCGGCGCTCGACGCGCTCTGCGACAGCGGGGTGTTCGCGGTCAACCTGCTGAGCCAAGATCAAGCGGAGCTGTCACGGCGCTTCGCCGGGGACGAGGCGGATCGCTTCCAAGGCCTCGAGATCGAGCGGGGGCCCGAGACCGGCTGCGCGCTGCTCCCGGAGGCGCTCGGCTGGCTCGAGTGCCGCGTCTGGCAGCGGCACCCGGCCGGCGATCACGAGGTCTTCATCGGAGAGCTGCTGAGCGCGGGGACCCGCCCAGGCCAGCCGCTCGCCTACTTCAGGGGCCGGTACGCGATGCTCGCCCCTTGAGCGGCGCCGCCTCACCGCGGGCGAGCACCAAGACGTGTTCCCGCTTGGGCTGACGCTCGAAGACGGCCTGGGTGGGCAAGTGGAAATGCGGGCGTGCTTGCGAGGCGCGCGCCACGAGCTGCAGGCCCTCGCGCGCCGCGAGCGCTCGCATCAGCTCGTCCGCCCGCAGCGCGCGGCGACCGAGCGCGCTGTCCGCCAGCACGAACACCGCGCGCCCCTGCGCGGTGAGCTTGGCGCGGACGGCGCGCAGCACCGCGCCGAACTCGCGGCGCCACTGCTCCACCGCGACGTCGTGGTCCAGCCGCGCCAGGCGGCGCTTGGCGCCGATCTCTTCCCGCACGAAGCGCTCGTCCTCGAGGCCGAGCCAGCGCAGGCGCAGCGCGTGGTGCGCGTGGTAGTCGTACACCCCGGGGTACGGGGGCGAGCACAGCACCAGATCCACGCTGGCGTCCGGTACGGCGCGGAGCGCGCGGGCGTCCTCGAGCTCGAAGCTGGCGAGCGGCGCGCCGCGCGGCAGCAGCTCCGCGAAGCTCGCCAGCCGTCGTGACAGCTCCGCGGCCTTGCCCGCGAACAGCCGGGTAGCGTGCCCGGCCGCCAAGCGGCGGGGCGCCTGGCCCTCGATGGTGTCACCGGGCTTGCGACTCAGCTTGGTGAGCAGCGAGGACAGCACCAGCGCCAGCGCGCGGCGCGAGCCCTCCGCGGTGATGCGCTCGATGCCGCTGCGGAGGCCGTCCAGCTCGAGCAGCACGTGCACGTCGAACAGCTCCCGATCTTCGGGGCCGTAGGGCCGGCTCGGCCCCGCGCGAGCGGCGCGGCGCTGCTCGGCGTGCTCCACCACCGCGGCCACGTGCGCCGCCAGGCGCTCGAGCTCGGCCGGCCCGACGCGGCTGGTCTTGAGCCGCCCCAGCTCCACGGCCAGCGGGTTGACGTCGCTGCCGTGGGCGCGCCGACCGGCCAGGCGCGCCTCCACGGCGACGGTGCCGCTGCCGCTGAACGGATCCAGCACGCTGCCGCGTGGCGGCGCGAGCGCGCCGATGAGCGCGGCGGCGGTGTCTGGGTGCAGCCGCGCTGGATAGCTGTGAAAGCCGTGCACGTGGCGCATGACCCGCGCCTCGTCCGCGCTGACCCCGAGCGCCTGCTGCAGCGCCGCGCGCTCCCGCGCGTCGCCGCCCTCGAGCTCGATGGGCCCGCCGACGTGCGAGAGGGCGCGCCGCTCGCGGCGCTGCTGCCAGCCCGGCTCGCCGGGGCGCGGCCGAGGCTCCGCCGCCGCGCTATCGCTACGGCGCAGCGGTGACGGCGCGGCTCGGCCCGGGCGCGCGGCGCTCGTCGTAGCGCGCGAGGCGCGCGACGGGCGGCTCACGTGCTCGCCCTTGGACGCTGCGTCACCTGAGGAGGCATGGCCCGGGAGCCTAGCCCGGCGCCCCCCGAGGTGTCTCGCCGCAGTGGGCGTTTTCACGCTGCTGCGCCCGGTGCTAGGGCTCCTGGGCGCACCCCCACGCCCCACTCTCCCAAGAGGTCACTCATGCTGCGTACCCCCCCTCTGCTCCGCGCCACCCTGATCCTCGGCGCCGCCCTCGCTAGCCTCGACGCGCAGGCCCAGACGCCAGCCCCCGCGCCGGGCGACCCCGCCGACGCGCCGCCGAGCGCCGCCACGCCGGCGGCCGCGGCGGCGCCCGCACCCCAGACCGACGCGCCCACCATCGACACGAAGCTGAGCGCCGCCATGGGCCGGAGCGGGGGGCTCACCGCGGCCGAGGTGGGGCAGCGCGCCTCCTCCACCAGCCGCGAGGCGCGCGCCAAGGACGCCGAGGTGGCGGCGGCCGAGACGGAGCTCGACCGCGCCGTCGTCGCCTTCTTCCCGCGGCTCACCCTGGTCGGCCGCTACACCCGCCTGAGCGACATCGACGCGCCGAGCTTCGGCGGCGGCTTCAACCTCACCGGGACGATGGCGCCCGCGGGGCAACCCTTCGTCCCCTCGCCGACGCAGCCGCTCATCCCCTTCCGCTTCGCCTTCCCCATCATCCTCGATCAGTACACGCTGCAGGCGAGCCTCGCGGTCCCCATCAGCGACTACCTGCTGCGCCTCTCCCAGAGCTACACCGCGGCCAGCCGCTCGCGGGAGGCCGCCAAGCTCCAGGCCCTCGCGGCGCGCGCCACCGCTGGCTCGGACGCCAAGCTGGCCTACTACACCTGGGCCCGCGCCAAGCTGCAGGTGGTGCTCGCGGAGCAGGCCCTGGCGCAGGCCGGCTCGCACCTCAAGGACGTGAAGGTGGCCTTCAGCGTCGCGCGCGCCTCCAAGGCCGACGTGATGCGCGCCGAGAGCCAGGTCGCGGCGGCGGAGCTGCTGGTGGAGCGCGCCACCAACGCCGCGACCATCATGGAAGATCAGCTCCGCACGCGGATGCACGACGAAGCAGAGGGCGCCTACCAGCTCGGCGAAGATCTGCTCGCGCCCCTGCCGCCCATCGCCAAGCAGAAGCCGACGGAGCTGTACGCGGAGGCCGTGCGGCAGCGCCCGGAGATCCGCGCGCTCGAGCAGACGGCCTACTCACTGCGCCAGCAGAGCCGCTCGGTGTCGGCCGGCAACTGGCCGCGCCTCGACGCCGCGGGCAACTACACCTACGCCAACCCCAACCAGCGCTTCCAGCCCGCCTCGGACAAGTGGAACGCCACCTGGGACGTGTCGCTCCAGCTCAGCTGGTCACCCAACGACATCGGCACCGCCGCGCCCGTCGCGGCCGGCCTGAACGCCAAGGCCGAGGCCATCGAGGCCCAGCGCGCGGCGCTCTCCGACGGCCTGCGGCTCGAGGTGCTCGCGGCCTACCAGGCCGCGCGCGAGGCGGACGTCGCCGTGCAGACCACCCAGCGTGGCCTGGCCGCGGCCGAAGAGGCCTACCGCGTCCGCCGTGAGCTCTTCAACGCTGCGCGCGCCACGGCCACCGAGGTGATGGACGCCGAGACCGCGCTGCTGCAGTCCCGCCTCGAGCACGTCAACGCACACGTGGACGCGCGCGTGGCGCGGGTGAAGCTGGCTCACGCGCTCGGCCGTGACGTGGCGGCGCCACGCAGGGGGCGCTGACACGGCGGGCCGCTCCCGGGGCCCCGCGCGGCCCCGGGAGCCCAAGCTGCGGCCGCTCAGCCGCCGATGACGTGGCAGTTGCCGCAGCCGAAGCCCTGGTGGGTCTGAGGATCGTAGGGGGTGGCGCCCAGCACCTTCGTCATCTCTGGCGTGACATGCTCTGCCATGAACTGAAACACCTTGGGGCTCTCCTTCGGCAGCTTCTCGAAGTCCGCTGGCGAGAGCTTCGGGAGCCCCGGATCCGGCATCTTGAAGGAGCCCTCCTGCGCGCCCGTCTTGTGGCAGCTCATGCAGGTGAACTTCGCGTAGCGCTGCGCATCGAAGCCCTGGAACACGGGCGTCATGGCGGGCATGACGTGCTCGCCCATGAACGCCCTCTTCTCCTCGAAGGTCTTGAGGCTCGCCCAGCTGGGCGCCGCCTCGGCGCCCTCAGGACTGCTCGCCTCGGGGCCTTCGGGGAGCGCAGGGGACGTGGGCGCGTCGGAGGACGGGGGAGCCTCCGCCGCCGGCTGAGCGCCGCCGCAGGCTGCGACGATGGCCGAGAGCGCGATGGGGAACGACCAGACGAGACGTGCGGAACGAAGCGACATACGGACCTCCAGCCACCCTGGCATAAGCGCATCGCGCGCGGCCGTCTAGTTTCCGACAGCCGCGCGTGACCCGCGCGGCTGACCCCGAGCACGCTGGGTACCAGGTCACTTGAGGCGCGCGGCGCGGGCCGCGAGCGTGGCGGTGACGCCCATGGCGCGCAGCACGCGCCGCTCCACCGCCGGGAACACCTCGCGCAGCGCGAGCAGCGGGCGGGTAGGACCGGCGGTGACGAGCACCTCGCCCTCACCCCGGATGACGCGCAGCACGCCCTCGAGCACGCGCCGCTGCGGCACCTCCCGCGCCAGGGCCGGCGCCTCGAGGCCCGTGTCCGCCCACATGCCGGAGTCCGCGATGAACGCCGGGCACACGACGCCCACGTGCACGCCCGTGCCCTCCAGCTCTACGTCGAGCGACGCCGACAGCCCGTTGAGCCCGTGCTTGGTAGCAGCGTAGACCGCGTTGTACGGCGTGGCGATCTTCCCAGACATGCTGGAGACGCCCACCACGACGCCGCGCCCCCGGGCGATCATCCCCGGCAGCACCAGGCGCGTCAGCTCCAGCGGCGCCACGAGGTTGGTCTCGATCTGCGCGCGCACCTCCTCTGCGGTCTGATCGACGAGGCGCTTGGTGATCTCGACGCCGGCGTTGTTGACGAGCACGTCGAGCTCCCCGGCCTCGTCCACGAGCCGCTCACGCTCACGCGCGAGGCAGACGTCCGCGGGGAGGACGCGCGCCTGGGCGCCGAGCGCGCGACAGTCCTCGGCGACGCGCTCCAGCCTGGAGGCGTCGCGCGCCACCAGCGTTAGCGCGGCGCCCTCCCGGGCCAGGCCACGAGCGAGGAAGGCGCCCACTCCACGGGAGGCGCCAGTGACGAGGACACGGAGCTGCTGAACGGTGGTGAACATCTCGAGGCGCGACTCTAGCGCAGGTCGGGGCGCCGCACGGTCGCCCCAGGGCGCCCGCCACCCCGCCTCCCTGGCGCCCCGGGGTTGCGGCGCTCGTCGCGGCGCCGCCGAGAGCGCAGCATCACGGCGGATGCTGGACGGCGCGGAGATCAAGGGGATGACGTACTTGTCCTACGTCGAGCCGCTGAAGCAAGCGCAGCCCCGGCTCTGGGAGGCGATCGAGCGCCGCTTGCCGGCGGACTCCCGGGCATTGTTCGCGCAACCCCTCTTCGCCCATCACTGGTATCCACGGTCGCACCTGCACGCGCTCTTGCGCGAGGTGGATGAGCTGGGCCCGGCGGCGGGCTGTGATCTCCGCGAGCTCGGTCGGCTCGCGGCGCGGTATCAGCTCAACGTCGTCTACCGCATGTTCTTGAAGTTCGCCTCGCCCGCGATGGTCTTCGGCAGAGCCGCGAGCGTCTGGTCGCGCCAGAGCAGCGCGGGCCGCTTCACGGTCGTGGAGAGCGCGGAGCACCACCTGGTCGGGGAGCTGGAGGACCCTCAGCTACCGGAGGGCGTCCCTGAGCTCATCGCGGGCTGGAGCGACGCCATCATCGAGCTGCTCGGGCGCACGCCCAGGCCAACGCGCTTCGCGCTCGTCGCGCCGGGTCGGTGGCGCTTTCACGTCCAGTGGACGCCCCGCTGAGCCCGCTCCGCCTCGAGAGCGCACGGGACGCACGCACAGGGCGCGCCAAAGGGGTCCCGTACCCGCCGCGCCGGAGGGGTGGTGTCGCGCGAGGCGGCGGCGCGCGCGTGGTGCAGCCGCGAGGCGGGTCGAGGGCCTCGTCAGGGACGAGCGCTCGCTCGGTGCTGGCGGCGGCGCGCCGCGCCGAGCGCCAGCGTGAGCGCGAAGAGCGAGGCGCTCAGCGGCGTCGAGCCCGCTCGTCTCGGGGCGCCGCTGCACGCGCAGCCGCCGTCGTCAGCGCTCGCTCGCTCCCGGGGCCCGGCGTCTCGGGCGCCGCTGTCGCCAGCGTCCTGGGCGCCGCCGTCGCCGGCGTCGTTCGGCTCGCGGACCTCGCAGGTGCCGGCCCGGCAGCGGAAGCCATCGGCGCACTCGAGCTCACTGGCGCAGGTGTCGCGGCACTGCCCGGCAGCGCAGCGGTACGGAGCGCAGCTCGTCTCGGTGCCATCGGGGCTCACCACCGTGTGAGCGTCTTTGCAGCGGTTGCCGTCGGCGACGCAGCTCCCGAGGCTCAGGTGACAGACGTTCCCCGCCGCGCAGTCGCCGTCGCCTCTGCAGCCGGTGCGGCACAGCCCGCTGGCGTCGTCACAGCCGTACGGGTGACAGCGCCGCCCGCTCGCCACCGCGCAAGCGCCAGCGCCGTCGCACAGCCCGCTGGGGATGCTGGTGTCGCCGCTGCAGCGCGCCTGTCCGCAACTCGTCCCCGAGCGTGGCATCACGCAGCGGTCGCGGTCGCCGCCGTTACAGGCGCCCGCGCAGTCACCCACGCCGTCACACGGCTGACGACCCCCTGCTGGCGCCCCGACGACCGCGACGCAGCGCCCCAAGCTGCCCGGTCGGTTACAGGCCTCGCACTGACCCTCACAGCTCTGTTCGCAGCAGACGCCGTCGACGCAGTGGCCCGAGCGGCACTCCGCGTTGTTGAGGCATGTGAGGCCCGTGTCCTTCTGAGACTGGCAGCGCCCAGCAGCGTCACAGTAGTATTGATCGATGCAGTCTGCGCTGGACGCGCACGCCGTCCGGCACGCATCTCCGCTCGGATCACAGCGGTACGGTGAGCAGCTCGCGGTGGCCTGCTGCCGGCAGGCGCCCGCGCCATTGCATTGGCTGCCCGAGACCACGCCGTTCGCGCACACGCTGTCCCCGCACTGCTTGCCCACAGGGGCTACGCTGCGGCACTGGCGGTTGCCGTCGCAGGTGCCATCGGGGCCACAAGAGTTCGCAGGCGGGTCGACGCACTGAGCCTTCGGATCCGTCCCGGCCGCGACGGGGGCGCAGGTGCCGTCCGCGGCTCCCGTGTGCGCCTCGGCACAGCTCTCGCACAGACCGTCACAAGCGGCCGCGCAGCAGAC
This sequence comes from Myxococcota bacterium, assembly GCA_963169915.1. GTDB lineage: Bacteria > Myxococcota_A > Polyangia > Polyangiales > Polyangiaceae > JADLEQ01. The sequence continues at coordinate 38,305 of CAUJEM010000126.1, read as the reverse complement.
ATCGTCAACGCAGTGCCCGGACGCACACAGCCGGCAGCCGGGTTGCCGACAGACGTGCGCAGCGTCCGCGCAGCGCTCCCCGGTGGCTCGTCCTGGGTGGCAGTTTCCGTCGGCGCCGCAGTAGTCTCCGTCGACGCAGTGCAGATCGCTGGTGCACTGCGCGCACTGCCGGCTGAGGCCGGTACAGCTCAGCGGCGTGCAGGGCGGGCGCCCCGGCGAGCCGGCGCTGGCGCTGGCGCAGACGCCGTCATTGGCGGCTCCCGCCGCGATGGAGCAGGCTGCGCAGGGCTCCGTGCAGGGGAGATTGCAACACACCCCATCGACGCAGAAGCCGGAGCTGCAATCGCCGGGGCTGGTGCAGCGGCTGCCGTCGGTCAGGATGGACTTGAAGAGCTGGACGGCTCCAGCCGAGGCGTTCGTGAGCGGAGCGCCGGTCGCCAGATAGACCCCCGAGAGCTCCGTCGAGTAGCCGAGCGAGCTGGTGACGGCGCACGTCGCTGGCTGCAGCAGGTGCTCGCGCGTCCACGTCCCGTTGGTTTCCGCGAACGTGAAGACCCCGCCACACATGGATTGTAGACCGTAGGCCCCCACGGCCGCAGCCCGGCCGTCGCTGGAGAGCGCCACGGATTGCCCAAAATACTGCCCCCCGACGACGGAGCCTGACGTGAGACGGGCGCGCTGAGTCCAAGCGCTGCCAGTAGACCTGAAGACGTAGGCGCTACCGACGCTGCCCCCACTGCGCCTCGCGCCGACCAGCACCGTGCCGCTGGCGATCCCCACGGAGAACCCAAAATCCATGTTCGGCGCCGGATCCGAGGCTTGCAGCGTCGCCTGGAGCGACCAAGAGCTGCCGCTGCGCCGGAAGACGTAGGCGCGCCCTTGGTTGCCGTTCGAGCCGTAGGCGCCGATCACCGCGGTGTCGCCCTCCAAGCCCACGGCTCTCCCGAATTGGTCGCTCGCTTGGACGCCGGCGACGGTGAGCGTCGCTTGCTTCGTCCAGGTGTCACCGTCGCGCGTGTAGACGTACACCTCTCCGAGGAGCGGTGCCGCGATGAGGGCGCTGGCCCCGGAGCTGGCCAGCGCGTTGCCGAAGCTGCGCACCGAGGTGCTGCTGGCAGGGATGGTCTGCTCCAAGCCCAGGCCGCCCGGCCCGAGCTTGTAAAAGCGCACCGCGCCCAGGTTCCCCGCGCTGGCAGGCGCCGCGATCAGCGCGCCGTCACCGAGCAGGCTCAGCGCGTATCCAAAGGAGTCGTTCGGGTTGCCGCCGCCGACGCTGAGCTGCTGCTCGAGGCTCCAGACCTCACCGCTGCGCCGATAGAGGTAGACTCTGCCGCGCCCGGAGTCGGCGCCGAACGCGCTCGTGAGCAGCAGGTCGTCACGTAAGCTGAGCGCGTGACCGAAGTAATCGTTGGCGCTCACGTCGCCTGGGACGAGCTCCGTGGTGAGCGTCCACAGCAGGGGATCGATGAGCACTGGGTACGTCGCGCGCGCGACGTCGACCCGCACGATCAGCTTCTGACCCTCCAGCTCGAAGCGGCTGGGCAGCACGCGCCCGGTGGCGTCTTCGACGGAGAGGTCGCTGTAGTAAGCTCGTGGCACGGCGTCGGCGTCCACGAGCTCGATGACGGCGCCGACGGGCGCGCTCGGAGAGGCGGCGGCGGGCCGATCGCGCAGCACTGGCGTCAGTCCCTCGATCCCGAGCTCCACGCTGAGCTGCTGCGTGGGGCTCGCCGCGGGGCACGGCGAGCGGGCGATCGTGAACCCGTGCTCCAGCCCGAGCGGCCCGAGCAGATACCACTCGTCGAGCGGGCCCACGCTCGACGAGTGGCGGTAGTGGGCGCGCCCTGGCTGCCGTGCGTCCAGGGTAGGGGCGGCGGCGCGCCTCACGCTCACGCGCTGCTCACCACAACCGTAGCCGTGCACCTCGAGGGCCAGCTCCCAGCTCTGCCTGGCTCCGGTGACTCGCACGGCGCCAGCGCCGAGCATCGCAGCGAAGCCGAGCGGCTGGGGGGCGGCGTAGAGCGCCGCGTCGAGCCCCTCCACCGCGCCAAACGAGTAGCGTGAGTCCTCGGACCCGGAGCGCTGGCGCGCGCGGACGAAGGCGGCGCGCTCCAGCGCGGCGTCCTTGCCGACGTGCGCCGCCGCCTCTGGCTCCCGGGGCGCGGTCGTGGGTTGGCTCTCGGCGCTCTCCCCGGTGGCGCCACACCCCGCGAGCAGGAGCGCCGTGAGCGCAGCGGCGGCGCTGAGGAACCTCGAGGACGGACGGGGCATCCCGCTAGGCTACGAGCCCGGGCGCACGCTCACAACCGGCGGCGGCGGGGAGGGTCGTGCTCGACTGGGTCGAGCGCGACGGCGACGCCGTCGCCCGGGGTGGGCTCGAGCGACGTGCCAGGGGGAGCCCAGAGGGACGCACCACGAGCGGCCCACCTTCCTCACCCCGCCAGCTTGCCGAGCCCGCGCCGTCGGCGGCGCCAGGTGACCCCGAGCGCCAGCGCCAGGCCGGCCAGCGCCGCCCCGCGACGCTCCTTGGTCCTGCCTCCAGGCAGGCGACAGCCACAGCCGCCGTCGTCAGCGCTGGCCCCGCTGCCGCCGCCTCCGGCGGTCGCACCAGCGCCCGCGTCGGGCCTCGTGCTGCCGCTGCCCGCAGAGCCGGCACCGCCCGCGGAGCCCGCGCTGCCAGCGATCCCGCCGGAACCGCCTGACCCCGCGCTGCCGCCGTGGTCCTCGACACAGGTTCCCGTCTCGCAGGTGAAGCCGTCGGCGCAGTCCAGGGGCAGCGCGCACGCGTCACGGCACGCGCCGGCGGCGCAGCGGTAGGGTGCGCAGCTGACCAGGGTGCCGTCCGGGTGGATGACGGTGGTGGCGTCTTTGCACGTCATGGTCGTCACCACGCACCGACCCGCGCCGAGGTTGCACACGCTCCCGGCGGCGCACTCCGCGTCCGAGCTGCAGGACGTCAGGCACTGCCCGCTCCGCTCGTCGCAGGTGTAGGGGATACAGCTCCCCGGGCGCGCACTCATGCAGGTGCCGCTGCCGTCGCAGCTCCCCGCCGGCACGCTGTGATCACCGAGGCAGCTCGGCGCGCCGCACGGGGTGCCCGCCCCGGGCATCGTGCAGGCCTTGCGATTGCCGCCGTTGCATCGCCCGCTGCAGACGTTGCCTTCCCCACAAGGCCGCCGATCTCCCACCGGATCTCCCGTGACCGGGACGCAGCTCCCGACGGTGTTGGGCCGGTCGCAGGCCTCACATTGCCCCTCACACGTAGAGTTGCAGCAGACACCGTCGGCGCAGTGCCCCGAACCACACTGGCTGGCCTTGGCACAGACCTCACCTTGGCTCCGCTTACGGAGGCACTGGCCTTGCTCGGAGCAGTAATACGCCGCAGAGGCGCAGTCGCTGTCCTGCACGCAGGAGCTCGCGCAGGCGCTCCCGTCGGGGTTGCAGGGGTAGCCCTCACACGAGCGACCGGTGCGCTGCTGACAGCCTCCGTTCCCGTCACATTGCATCCCCGTGACCACCCCGCTTTGGCAGAACGACGCGCCGCACACCGTCCCGGTCGCGGCGAAGGACCGGCACGCGAACCCTCCGCTACAGGTTCCATCGGCTCCACAGCCGCCAGCCGCGCCGTCGGCGGCGCACTCTTCGTCGGGATCCGCCCCCGCCTCGATCGGAGCGCACAGGCCGTCGCGCTGCCCGGTCTTGGCCCCCAAGCAGCTCCCGCAGGTGTCGTCGCAAGGGGCGTCACAGCAGAGCCCGTCGACGCAGTAGCCTGCGCCGCAGACGGTGCAGCCGCCGCGCAGGCAGTCGCGCCCCGCTCGGTCATCGCAGGGCTGGCCGTTGGGGGTGGGCGCCCGACACGTGCCGTCGGCGGCGCAATGGCCACCTCCTGGGCACTGGCCATCATCGGTGCAGGCGGCGCACTCGAGGCTCGTGCCCGTGCAGGTGAGGGGGGCACAGCCGAGCGCCGCCGCGGAGCTGGGCGAGAACTTGGTGCAGGTGCCGTCCACGCTCGCGCCCTGCGCGAGCGCGCAGGCCGCGCAGCTCCCGTCGCAGGGCTCGTTACAACAGACCCCGTCCACGCAGACGTTGCTGTCACAGTCGGCCGCAGCAGCGCAGGGGTCGCCGTTCGCGAGCCTGCCGGTGAAGGCGACCACCGACCCTCGGGTGCCCAAGGCCTGGTAGCCGCCGACCAGGAAGTGCCGCTCGTCGACAATGCTGACGCCATAGCCTCCGTAAAAACCGTAGCTCGGGGGGGCGTCGGTGACCCTCAGGGTCTGGCGCGGCTGCCATTGGTTCCCGACCCTCCGGTACAAGTGAGCGGCGCCCTGGGAGTACGTGGAGGTCATCGCGACCGACGGCGCGCCCACCAGCAAATCAGCGTCGCGGCGGTCGAGCGCGATCCCGAAGCCGTCGCCTGGAGCGCCGCCATTGGCTACGATGATCTGCTGCTGCAGCCACCGCTCGAGGCTGCGCGTGAAGTAGTAGACGGCGCCGCGGCTGGCGCCATAGCCGTAGCTGCCGATCAGCGCCTCCGCCCCTTTGAGAGAGAGACCAGCGCCGAAATAGCCGGACGCCACCGGGGCGTTGGCGGTGAGCTTCTGCTGCTGAACCCAGCCGGTCCCGCTGCGCTTGAAGGCGTAGGCGGCGCCGGCGTTGGCCTGCCCGCCGGCCGTGGCGCGATAGGAGCCGATGAGCGCGTACGGGTCGTCGAACGCGACCATGATCCCGAAATCCGCGTTGACCGCCGCGTCCTCGGCGCTGAGCGTGGCCTGCTGGGTCCAGGTGTCATCGAAATGGTAGACGGCTCCCCGAGAGCCATTCGTGCCGTAGGCCCCGATCAGCGCCTGGCCTCCGGAGAGCGCGACCGCGCGGCCGAAGTAGTCGCCCGGGCCGGTCCCGAGCCCGATCAGCTTCTTGTGTAGGCTCCACGTGGCGCCGCTCCGGACGTACACGTAGGCCGCGCCGGTGTTGCCGTTGGCCTGTGGCGCTCCTACCAACAGCACGTCGCCCTCGAGAGCGAGCTCGCGCCCAAATTCGTCGTTGGGCGAGAGATCGGCGGGGGCGAGCGTGGCCTGCAGGGTCCAAGCGTCGCCCATCAGCTCGTAGACGAGGACCATCCCGCGGTGCTGATCTCGCCCCCGGACGCTGATCGCCGCGCGGTGGTCGTCGCTCTTGATCTGATAGCCGAAGTTGTCGCCGGGCTGGGCGCCAGGCTGGGTCAGCCGGCTGGTTTGGCGGTAGATCAAGGGGTCTACCGTGACCGGGTAGCGAGCCCCAGCCAGCGCCACCCTGAGGCTGATCCGCTCGCCGTCGGTGGACATCGACGTCGCCAAGGGGCGCCCCGCGGCGTCCTCCGCCCACAGGTCGGCGTAGCGCAGCTGAGTGGTGCCGGCGGCGTCGACCAGCTCGACGCTGGCGGTGCCCTGCTCGCCCGCGCCGACGAGGCGCGGCGCAAGGCCCTCGACTCGCAGATCGATCCGCGCGACCTCTGGGTCCTCGGCGGCGCGGCACGGCGACGCGTCGAGCGTGAAGCCTTGCTCCACCCCGAGGGGGCCGCTGACGTACCACTCGCGGAGCGCGCCGTTGGCCGTCGACCAGCCATACTCTGCGCGATGCGGGCGGCTCCGATCGACGCTCGGCGCAGCAGACCGGCGCGCCAGGGGGTCGACCTCGTGCTCGCAGCCATAGGCGCTGAGATGCAGCGCGACGCTCCAGTCATCACCGAAGGGGCGCAGTGACACGCCCTCGGGGCTCAGCGCGGTGACGAAGCCGTGTCCGAGCGGCGCGGTCACCAGAGCCTCCGCGCCGCCCGAGACGAACTGGTACTGAGCGTCGAGGGCCCCTTCGGCTTGGCGCGAAGCAAGGTAGCGGATCCGCTCGGCGGCGAACGGCGCGGGAGGCTGGGCGCTGGCGGGCGGGCGCGCGGGGAGGTCGACCCTTCGGGACTGAGCTTGCTCGACCTGTTGGACACTGCAGGCGCCGCCGCCGAGGCACAGCAGCGCCAGCCTCGCTGCGCCGAGCCTCCGGACGAACTCCACGACCATGGGCGCGGAGGATAGCCTCGAAGCTGGCAGCCAGCGAACCCGTGGTCGAAGGCGCGGACGCCCAGCGAGGGACACCCTCGGGTGGGGCTCGAGGCGGCGCTCGAGCGGCGCGGGCGATGGTCGCTACCGAGCGGCGCGGCGCCCACGCCGTCGCGCCGCCAGCCCCGCGATGACGAGGCCACCGACCAGCAGGAGCCGATGGTCGCGGCGCCCTGCCCCCCCCAGCTTACAGCCGCAGCCTGCGCGATCTTCGGTGGCGCTGGAGGGAGGCCCGCCGTCCACCCCCGCGTCGGTGCCCGCTGCCCCCGCGTCGGTGCCCGCTGCCCCACCGCTGGCGTCGTCCGTCACGCAGCGCGCCGCGCGACAGCGGTAACCTTCGGTACAATCGAGTTCACGGCTGCAGCTGTCGCGGCAGGCTCCAGCCGCGCAGCGATAAGGCGCGCAGCTGACCTCGGCGCCGCCTGGGGTCACGACGGTGGTGGCGTCCTTGCAGGTGTTGGCGACGACGACGCAGCGCGCCTGGGCCAAGTTGCAGACGCTGCCAGCGGCGCAGTCGCCGTCGGTCGAGCAGCTCACCAGGCACTGACCCGTCACGGCGTCGCAGGTGTAAGGGATGCAGCTGACCCTGGCCGACGGCGTGCAGCTCCCGTTCCCGTCACAGCTCCCTGGCGGCACGCTGTGGTCGCCCAAGCAGCTCGCCACTCCGCAGCTCGTGCCGCTGCTCGGCATCGCGCAGGCCGTACGGTCCCCGCCGTTGCAGGTGCCTCCGCAGACATCACCATCACTGCAACGCTGACGGTCGCCGACCGGGTCGCCGACGACTGGGACGCAGCGGCCAGCTCGACCGCTCTGGTTGCAGGCCTCGCACTGCCCATCGCAGGCGCTGTCACAGCAGACCCCGTCCACGCAGTGCCGCGATAGGCACTGGACATTGCGCGCGCACGCCTGGCCTTCGTCGTGCTGACGGAGGCACTGACCCTGGTCAGAGCAGTAGTCCTCCGGTGACGCGCAGTCGGCGCTGGAGCGACACGAGGTCTCGCAGCTCTTGCCGTCGCTGGCGCAGCGATAGGGACTGCAGGAGGTGCCGAGCCCTTCGGCGCAGCCGCCTCTACCGTCGCACTGGAGGCCGGACAGCAGGTTGTTCACGCAGACGTTGTCGCCACAGGCGGCGCCGACCGGAGCGAACGAGCGACAGGCGTAGTCGCCGCTGCACAGTCCATCGGCGCCGCAGCCGTTCTCCAGGCCGTCTTTCGGGCACTCCTGATCGGGATCCGTCCCCGCCGCGATCGGCGCGCAGAGACCGTCGCGCTGGTTGGTCTTGCTGGCGAGACAGCTGCCGCAGGGCTGGTCACACTCGGCGTCACAGCAGACGCCCTCGACGCAATGTCCGCTCCGGCACACTCGGCAGCCAGCCTCCTTGCAGTCCCTCCCGGCCGCGGGGTCGCAGCTCTTGCCCGCGTCTTCACGTCGCCTGCAGCTGCCGTCCGCGGCGCAGTAGGTGTCCGCTGGACACTCGCCATCCCTGGCGCATGGGGCGCAGTCGACGCTCGAGCCCGTGCAGCTCTGGGGGGCGCAGGCCAAGCCGGCGGCGCTGTCCGGCGAGAAGAAGGTGCAGACGCCATCTTGGGCCGCTCCTCGGGCGACCGTGCACGCCGAGCAGCTTCCGCCGCACGGCCCCGAGCAGCAGAGTCCATCGACGCAGCTGTTGGAGATGCAGTCGCCGTTGGAGGCGCACCGGGAGCCGTTCTGATTGGCGTAGAGGAAGGTGTACACGTACCCTTGGAGCGAGCCAGCGTAAGGAGCGCCGACCAAGACGAGGTTGTCCGTGACCACCTTCACCGCATGGCCAAGCTCGAAGGCGCCGCTGCCGGCGGCTGGCACCATCGTCCGGCTGGCGGCACCCCAGCTCGTGCCTTGCTTCGAGTGGATGTAGATCGCCCCCTCGGCGGCGCCAGGAAAGGTGGTCCTGGGGGCGCCGATGACGAGGCGGTCACCGAGGCGGCTCAGGGCGAAGCCGAAGTACTGGCTGTCGCTGGCGCTCGAGGGCTCTAGCTTCTCGACGTAGGTGAAATTGGCGCCGCTCTTCGAGAACACATAGGTCGCCCCGCGGGCGTGCCCTTGTGGGCCCCAGACCGCGCCGATCAACGCGCTGTCGGCACCCAGCGTGAGCGCGTTCCCGAAGCCGTCGTAGTAGCTGCCGTCGGGAGCCAAGAGCTTCGCGGTCTGCGTCCACGAGCTGCCGCTCCCCTGAAACAGGTAGGCGGCGCCTTGCTGGGGATTGGCGCCGACCGCAGCGGTGAACGCGCCGATCAGCACCTCATTGCCGTAAGGAGAGATCGCGTAGCCGAACCTCGCGCCAGCGCTGGCGTCGCTCGCGGTGAGCTGCGCTCGCTCGATCCAACTGCTGCCCGTCTTGGTGAACACGTAGACGGCGCCCGTGTCGCCGTTGGCGCCGTAGGCACCGACGAAGGCGGTGTCACCGAGGAGCGCGACCGTCTTACCGAAGAAGGCCTTCTCCGACGGGGAGCTCGCGACCAGCTTCTGCTGCTGGGTCCAAGCGCCGCCGCTGCGGGAGAAGAGGTAGGCCGCGCCGGCCGACAGCAGGCCGTTGGGCTTGGCGGTGCTGGCGCCGACGAGCGCCGTGTCACCGTCGAGCGCGACCGCTGCCCCGAAGCGATCCCCGGTGGCGCCGTCAGTGGCCTCGAGCTTGGCCTGCTCGATGAAGCGGTTGTCCGAGCGTCGGTAGACGTAGACCGCCCCGGTGGACGCCTTGAGATCCGGCGCGCTGATCAGCGCGGTGTCGGGGGAGGCGTCGATCGCGCTGCCGAAGGCCGCAGAGCCCGTGACGCCGCTGGCCCGTGGCTCCCGAAGCGCTGCCCACACCGGGTCCACGGTGACCGGAAACAGCGCCCCTTCGAGGTCGAACTTCAGCGTGATGCGCTGCCCTTGCGGCAGCATCAGCGCAGGCAGCGTCCGGCCGGCTCGGTCCGTCACCGCGAGCCCAGCGTAGCGCAGCCTGACGTTCCCCGCGTCGTCGACGAGCTCGACCGCGGTCGTGCGCTCGGGATCCGTCGGCGCTAGTGGTGCTGGCCTGAGGCCGTCGACCACGAGCTCGAGCACGGCCAGCTTGGCCGCGTCTCGCTCGGTACAGGGAGGAGCGAGGACCGTGAAGCCCTGTTCGAGACCGAGGGGACCGTTGACGAACCACTCCCGCAAGCTGCCGCTCAACGTCTCATGGATGCGCTCGACGCGGTTGGGCCGATCGCCCAGGCGCGGGACCGGGTCCGGCGCGGCGCCTAGTTGATTGCTCGCGCCATCGCACCCAAAGAAGCTCAGCTCGAAGGCCGCTCGCAGGGCCGCTCCGCCGTGGCTCAGCGTCGTGCCGCCCAGGCCAAACGTCACAGAGAAGGGCAGCGCCGCGGTCGGTCGCGCTTCGATGACGCGCGCGCCGTTGGGCTGAAAATGGTACCGTGGGTCCAGCGAGCCCTCGCTCTGCTGGAGACTCAGCGGAGACGCTTCGACCACCGGAGGCAGCGGCGGGAGGCTCGGGCTCGATGGCGCGGTTGGAGGAGGCGGGCTGCCCTCATGGCCGCGCGTCTCACCGCTGCCGCAGCCCTGCAGGGCTCCGGTCATGGCCACGCAGGAGATGGCGCCGAGCAGCTTGAGAGAGCCGAGCGACATGGCGCGCAGGCTACTACAGCCGGGGAGGGCAGAGGTAGCGGCGTCACCGCCGCGGAATGACCCCCTCTCCGAGCGCGTCGCTGACGCCGGCCACCTCGTGCCCCGGCGTGATCGGGCGGCGCGCGGCGCTGGCGATGCCGGAGCGATAGTGGACGTCCGAGTGACGGAGGCCCGCCGCCTCGACGCGCACCCGCAGCTCGTGAGCGGCGGGCGCCGGCTCCGGCACCCGCCGCAGCTCGAGCGGCTCGCCCAAGGCGCCGATCGGGCGGACACGCATCACGCTGGGGGCGCGGGCGCGGCGGACGGCTGCGGGGCGTTGACGACCGCCAGCACCTCCTCCTCGGTGAGGATGTGGTCCACCTCTTTGGCGCGCTGCAAGATGGCCTTCACCAGCGCGTCACTCGGCGTGATGCCGCGCTGCTTGAGCCAGTAGGTGACGTTGGAGGCGCCGCTCATGAAGCCGATGCAGATCTCCTGCTCACGCCCGAACATGCCGGCCGGCACGCCGCTGTAGATGCGGTCCGCCAGCCACGCGTCGCCCTTGGCTTGCGCCTTGATGATGGCGGCGGCGTGGACGCCCGTGGCCGTGCGGAAGGCGTCGCGGCCGACCAGCGGGTAGTTGATGGGGACGCTCCAGCCGACGGCGCGCGCGGCGACCTGGCAGTACTGGAGCAGGTGGCTGAGATCTTGGTGTTCGAGCAGGCCGAGCAGCTTGAGGTTGAGCAGGATGAGCTCCATCGCCGCGTTGCCCACGCGCTCCCCGATGCCCAGCGCCGTGCCGTGGACGCGGTCCGCCCCGTGCTCCAGCGCCCAGATGGCGTTGACCAGCCCGAGCCCGCGATCATTGTGGCCGTGCCAGTCGATGCCCACCTCGGCGCCTTGGCCCGCGATGATGGCGCGCGTGAAGCTGACGAGGTTGGCGACGCCGTCCGGCGTGGCGTGACCCACGGTGTCGCACAGCGCGACGCGGCTGGCGCCGTGCTGGATGACGAGCCGAAACAGCTCGCTGAGCACCTCGGGGCGCGAGCGCGTGGTGTCCTCGGTCACGTAGCAGATGGGCAGGCCGTGCTTCACGGCGAGGTCCACCGCCTCCGCGCTCAGGCGCTTGATCTTGTCGAGCTCCCACGCCTCGGCGTAGGCGCGGATGGGGCTCGAGCCGACGAAGGCATACACCTCCACCGGGATGCCAGCGCGCTGGGACAGCTCCACCATGGGCAGGATGTCGCTGGCCATGGTGCGCCCCGCGGCGGCCACGCGGATCTTCAGCTTGCTCGACACGACCTCCTGGCAGAGGCGCAGGCAGTCGTCGAAGGCGCGCGGGCTCGAGCCGGGCAGCCCGATGTCGGCCTCGTGGATGCCGAGCTTGTCCATCAGGTGCAAGAGCTCGAGCTTGTCTTCGATCTTGGGATCACTCACCGATGGGTTCTGGAGCCCATCGCGCAGCGTCTCGTCGAAGAACTGGATGCTCGGGGGGATGATGCGCCCCTTACGCGCGATCTCGTTCCAGTCGTAGATGAGCTCTGCTTGGGTGGCGGCGTGGTCGGCAGACATGCCGGCAGTATGGCCGTGAACTCGTAGCGGCTCCACCACGGCGCCACCCCACGGAGCTACGCATCGCGTCAGCCGCGGAGCCCCACGAATTAAGAGGCGGGCCGAGCCCGCTGGGCTCGACCCGCCACCGATCCCTCTTGCCGGAGGTGACCTAGCGCTGAGCCTCCGGGCTCGGGGTCTTCATTGGATGCATGAACTTCACTCCTCCTCCGGCAGCAGCCGGACGCCCCGGACACCCATGAGAGCCCTGAGCGGCTTCCATCATGGGCCTCGGTCGGGCGCTTCTCTTGGAAACCTTGGGTTTCGGTGGCGCGCGCAGCGTGGAGGTGCTCCTCCGTCAGACCATCCTGGGGCGGACGCCCGCGCTGAGCGTGCCTCCAGCATAACCCGAGAACGATCCTCGTCCAGCGCGCGGCAGCGCGAGGCGCCCCTGGCGCTCACCGAGCGTACGCCGGCACGCCGACGCGCCGCCAGCGCACCTCGTAGCGCGGCGGCGACTCCTCCTCGTCGGCGTCGCTCGCGAGCACCTCGGCCTCACCGTGCAAGAGGTCCGGATGCTCGAGCTCGAGCTCATACCGGACGCGCGTGCCCGAGCTCGTGCGCAGCTCGGCCGAGAGCACGCGACCATCGAAGCTCAGCGCCTCGACCGCGTAGGGGCGCCCGTCGACGCAGTTGCTCGAGCGGAGCGTGAGGGTCCCGGACACCGTCGCGAAGCTCAGCTCGTCGTCGCAGCGCTCGCGCCCTTCGAAGCCCTCACGCCACACGCCGTCGAGTGCGACGCGCGCCGGCACCGCAGCCGGCTCGACCCCGCCCCCGCCGGGGACCCTCGGCACGGCGACGCGCGCGAGCGGCGGCGCGACGTCGCGCGCGCAGCCGGCGAGCCACGCGAGGCCCGCGAGCGCGACCCAGATCTGGGCGACGGTGCGCACTAGCGTGGCAGTTTATCCGGAAAGCCCCGCGCTCCGCGGCGAAGCTTGACCCCAGGGAAAAGCCACCCTACTGGTTCAACCAGTATGACCGCTCGCTCCTTGCCCGTCGTCGCGGGGCGTCACCCGGAGGACGGCTGGACCCTCGCCGAGCCGCTGCCCATGAGCCCCCGGACCCGGCGCGTCCTCGCGGGCGTGATCCGCGCCGTCTGCCCCGCCGAGCCGGCCGTGCCCGAGCTGGAGCGGCGCATGGAGGAGCACGTGCGCCGGATGCTGCGCTACATGCCCCGCGCCGTCGTCCTGGGCTTCATCCTGACGCTCTACGCGCTCGACTGGGCGCCTCTCTGGCGCTTCAAGGCCTGGCGGCGCCTCGGCCGCTTGGACAAGGAGCGCGCCGAGCTCCTGCTCACCGAGCTGGGGGAGAGCCCTTGGCCGCTGCTGCGCATGATCGTGCTCGGTCCCCGGGGGCTCATCCTGTCCACGTACTTCGATCAGGACGAGGTGCACGCGGCCATGGGCTACGCGCCGCTGCCCTTCCTGCAAGAGCGCGTCGCGCTCAGGCACCGGCTGCTCGCGGGAGCGCCCTACACGGACGCGGATCTCATCGGCGCCGGTCACCTCGACAAGCAGGGCGGCGTCAGCTCCCTCGAGCAGACCACGCAGGAGAAGCCGGCGCCATGATCTTGCGCTTCAAGGACTACGAGCAGCAGCGGCAGCTCCAGGCGGACGTGGTGGTGGTGGGCACGGGCGCCGGCGGCGGCGTCTGCGGCACGGAGCTGGCGCTCGCGGGGCTCGACGTGGTGTTCGTGGAGGAGGGCAGCCACTTCCCGACCGAGAGCTTCAGCCCCTACGCCACCGAGAGCGTGCCGCGGCTCTACCGCGACGCCAGCTCCACGGTGCTGTTTGGCAAGCCGGACATCCCCTACCTCGAGGGACGCTGCGTCGGCGGCAGCACCGTCATCAACGGGGGGATGACCTGGCGCGCGCCGGACAAGGTGCTGAGCCAGTGGGGGAAGGACACGGACGGCGGTCTCGGCCCGGAGCGGCTCGAGCCTCATTTTCAGCGTGTGGAGGCGCAGATCCACGCCAAGCCGCAGCACGCCACCTCGGTCGGGGACGCCGGGCGCATCCTGTGCGAGGGCGCCAAGAAGCTCGGCTGGCGCTTCGAGCTGAACCGCCGCAACCAAGAGGCCTGCGTCGGCAGCAACAACTGCGTGTTCGGCTGCCCCACCGGCGCCAAGCAGTCCACGCTGGTGAGCTACTTGCCGCGCGCGTTCCAGGCTGGCGCGCGCTGCCTCACGGAGCTCCGCGTCGAGCGGCTGCTCATCGAGCGGGGGCGCGCCGTGGGCGTCGTCGGGCGCGCGGTGGATCCGCGCACGCGCCAGCTCACCCACGAGGTGACCGTGCGAGCGCGCGCCGTGGTGGTGGCGGCCGGCGCGGTGCAGACGCCCTACCTCCTCTTGCGCCACGGGCTCGGGCGGCCGAGCGGGCTGCTCGGCAAGAACCTCAGCTGCCACCCGAACGTCAAGCTGCTGGCCGTCTATCCCTTCGATGTGCGCGCGTGGCAGGGCGTCAACCAGTACGGGCAGGTGCGTGAGTTCCACGACGAGGGCATCGTGATGGCCGACAATCACGTCGCGCCGGGCGCCATGGCCGCGCTCATCCCGCGCGTGGGGCGCGGCGCTTGGGAGCTGATGAAGCGCTACAACCAGATCGTCGCCACGGGCGTGCTGGTGGAGGACTCCTCCACGGGCACGGTGTCGCGCAGCCCGCTCGGGATGGCCTGGCCGCGCTACGACATCACCGCCTACGACCATCAGCGCTTCGTGCGGGGCGCCAAGCTGCTCGCGGAGCTGCACTTCGCCATGGGCGCGGAGTACGTCACGCTGCCGTTTCTGACGCACCCCATCGTGCGCTCCATGGACGAGGTGCGACGCATCAGCGTGGAGAACTCCCCGCTCAACACGCTGGAGCTGCTGACGGTGCACATCATGGGCACGGCCGCCATGGGCTGCTACCCCGGCGGCTCGGTCACCAACCTCGACGGGGAGCTGTGGGATCTACCGGGCTGCTACGTGGCGGACGCCTCGCTCTTCCCTACCCCCATCGGCGTCAACCCGCAGGTGACCATCATGGCGCTCGCCACCCACGTGGCCGAGCGCCTGGCCGAGCGCACGCTCGCGGCCAAGGCGGCGGACACCGCGGCGCGCTCCAGGTCGTGAGACGCGGCGCCCCGCCGCGCCTCCGTGCGCCGCTCAGCCTTGGAAGCCCCCAGCCTCGAGGTAGGCCCGCTCTTCGGCGCTGCTGGTGCGCCCCAGGATGGCGTTACGGTGTGGGAAGCGCCCGAAGCGCCGGATGATGTCGCGGTGGTGCGCCGAGCGCGCGAGGCTCCCCAGGCGCTCCTCGTGCAGCGTCACCGAGCGCTCTTGGTCCACCAGGCTCTCCGAGTGCGAGAAGGGCAGATAGAAGAATCGTCGCAAATCCAGCTCGACCTGGCGATCGAGCTGCGCGCTCACGGCAGCGTCGGCGTAGCGCCGCGCCAGCGCGTCCGTGGCGTACATGCGCGGCGTGTCCCGGAAGGCGTTGCGCGGGAACTGATCGAGCAAGATCATCAGCGCCAGCGCGCCCTCCGGGCTGGCGTTCCAAGCCTCCAGCTCGCCCGCCGCCGCGCGCTCGTGCAGCGCCAAGAAGCGCTCGCGAAAGTCCCGATCGAAGGCCGGATCTTTCCCGAACCACTTCTCCATCCCCGCCGCCCGCCAGAAGCCGACGACGTCCTCCGGGCCTGCCGCTGTGCTCGCTGTCATGCGCACCACCATGCCGCAGACAGGCAGCGCAGGGAAGGCGCGCCCCCTGAGACGGAGTGTTCGAGCGGCGTGGACGGCGCGCCGGCGTGGCTCGGCCCGCGCCCAGCCTCCCTCTCTCCCGCAGCGCTCACCAGCGCGCCGGCTTGTAGTCCTTCAGGAACTGCCCCCAGACGTGCTGCCCGGTGTTCACGCCGCTGAAGATGGGGTCCACGATGCGCGCCGCGCCGTCCAGCACGTCGAGCGGCGGGGCGAAGCCGAGCTCGGCCTTGCGCGCGGCGTGCGTGGCGGGGTCTTCGTCCGTGATCCAGCCGGTGTCCACGGCGTTCATGTGGATGCCGTCGCGGACGTAGTCTGGAGCGCTGGTGCGCGTCATCATGTTGAGCGCCGCCTTGGCCATGTTGGTGTGCGGGTGCTTGTCCGTCTTGGTGGTGCGGTAAAACTGCCCCTCCATCGCGCTGACGTTGACGATGTGCTGGTCCAGCGTGCGGGTGCGCAGCATCAGCGGCTTGAGCTTGGCGTTGAGGATGAACGGCGCCACCGCGTTGACCAGCTGCACCTCGAGCAGCTCCGCCGTCTCCACCTCCGCCAGGGTGAGCCGCCAGCTATTGACCTGGCGCAGATCCACCTGCTGCAGGTCCTCGTCGTAGCGGCCCACGGGCAGCACCTCGGCGCCGGCGGAGAAGTCCTCATCCAGGTAGCGGCGCTGCGAGAGGCGCGCCGCCTGCACCAGCCCGGCGCCCGGCGCCGCGCTCGGCGCCATCAGGGCGCCCCCGGGGGCGGCGGAGGCGCCGCCGGAGAGCTGGCGGCACAGCTCCGCGTAGCGACCGAGCGGCGCGCGTAGCGCCGCCGGCAGCTCCTCCAGCGGCGTCTCCTCACGCGCGAGCAGGTGCGCGTAAAACCCGCTCGGGCGCCGCACCGTCTGGCACGCGTTGTTGAGGATGAAGTCCAGCCGCGGCTCCGTCTCCACGAGATGACGCGCGAACAGCTCCACGCTGGGCGCGTGGCGCAGATCCAGCCCGTGCACGTGCAGCCGCGCGCTGAAGCTCGGGTAGTCTGGCTCCGCGGCGTAGCGCGCGGCGGCGTCCACCGGGAAGCGCGTGGTGACGATCAGCCGCGCGCCGGCGCGCAAGAGCAAGAGCCCCGCTTGATAGCCGATCTTCACCCGGCCGCCCGTGATGAGCGCGGTGCGGCCCGAGAGATCCGCCGTCTGCTGGCGTTTTTCGTAGTTGAAGTCGCCGCAGTCTGGGCAGAGCGAGTCGTAATACGCGTGGACGCGCTGGTACTCCGCCTTGCACACGTAGCACACCCGCGCGCGCTTGAGCTCCGGCTCCGGCGCGTCCGCTTCGTGCGCGCCGGGTGGAGGCAGCCAGTACGGCTGGTACACGGGCGCGCGCCGCTGCTGACGTAGCCCCGAGGCCTCCACCAGCCGGCGATCTTGCTGCTTGTCCTCGCGGCGGGTGCGGCGCCGCATCTCCTTGCCAAAGCGCGCGATCTGCTCGCGCTCCGGCCGGGAGACGCGCCCGGCCGCGACGAGCAGCGCGCGCATCAACTCTGGCTCCACGGTGGCGAGCCGCGCGCGGTCTTCCACGAAGGACTCCAGCACGGCGAGCGCAGCGCGGACCTCCGTCTCCGTGGGCGCGCCGAGCGCCGCGTCGCGGGCGCGCCCCTCGCGCTCGGCGCGGGCGGCCCAGGGGCTCGTGGTCTCGGGTTCGGACGGGTCGGTCACGGCGCGCGCTCTAGCACACACCGCGCCGCGCTGGCGTGTCAGCGCGGGCGGCCCTGCGCCACCCAGGACTCCACGAGCTGCACCTGCTCCGCGCTCAGCGCCGGCAAGCCGAGCGGCATGCCTCGCACCTGCGGGTCCACCTGACCCGCCTCCTCCCGCTGCCGTGCGATGAGCGACGCCACCAGCCGTGGCGTGCCGTCCGGCAGCTTGGCGAACACGCTCTCGCGCTCGCCCTGCGCGTTCAGGAGGCCGGCGTTGGTGCGCTCATAGGTGGACAAATCCATCCGGCGCGGCGTGAAGCCGAAGCCGCCGGTGTTGCCGGGGCCGCCGTCACCCAGGGTGAGGTCCGCGTCGCCGTGGCAGTGCCGGCAGGTGACGCCGATGACCTGCTCCACCACCTCCGCGTAGCGGACGCGACGGCTGAGCACGGGCAGGCGCACGGGCAAGGCCTTGAGCCGCGGCGGCTCTAGCGGCGTGGTGAGCAGGTACGCGGCCAGATCTCGAGCTTCGGCAGGCGAGAGGCTGTGCGAGGGCATCAGCGTGCCCGGCTTGACGCGCTCGGGCTCCAGCAGCCACTCCACCAGCGCCCCCGGCGACCATCGGTCCCGGGTGTGACGCAGATCGGGAGCCAGCCGGATGGCGCGCTGCTGCTCTTCGCTGCCCACGCCTGGCTTGGGACGCGCCGTGAGCGGCGCGACGCCGGAGAACTCGTGGCAGCTACCGCAGCTCTTGTTCTCCAGCAGCGCGCGGCCATGGGCAGGGTCCGCGCCGTCGAGGCGCTGGGCCTTGGGGCGCTCTCCTCGCGTGAGGTAGGCAGCGACGTGAGTGGCCTGCTCGGCGGAGAGCGGCAGCCGCGGCATGCTGGGGACCAAGTGCGGGCGCACGTCTTCGGGGCGCTGCAAGAAGGCGACGAGGTACGCGGGCTCCAGCCTTCGGCCGAGCGCCTCGAGCGAGGGCGTCTCCTGGTAGTAGGCGACGTGCGGCTTCCACTCCGCGAGCTTCGCGGGTGAGGCCGGGAACTTACCCGCGAGGATCTGCTGATGGCAGCCCACGCAGTCGAGCGCCAGCTTGGGCGCCGGCTGCCCCGTCCCTTGGTGGCAGCGACTGCACTCGTACTGCTCGACCAGGCGCTGACCCTCCGCGGCGTCGCCAGCGAGCGCGACGGGCGCCGCCGCGGCGTGCGGCAAGGCGCCGCTGGTGAGCGCCCGCGCGCCGCCGGACGGCGCCGCGCTCACGCTGGGAGAGGACGCCGGCGTGGGCGTCGGCTTGTCGTCACACGCCGCGAGCAGGGTGACGGTAGCGAGCAGCACGGCGGTGGTCGTGACGCGCATCGATGGCTCCTCGGCGACGCGCCGCCGCCTGGAGGCGGCGGCGCGGCAGCCCATGGGGTGACTCCTGCTCAGCTCTTGGCGCTGGCGGGCGCGCCGCACAGCCCCGCCCCCTCGCCGGCCATGGCGCGGCAGCGCTCGGCCGCGGCGCGCTGGCCGGGCTCGTCGCCCGCGGCGCGCCGCAGCTCCGCCAGCGCGGCGTACCCCTCCGGGGAGGCGATGAGGTCCTTCTTGGCGAGCTCTTCCAGGATGCCGCGCGCCTCCTGGCGGTGCGACTCGAGCCGAGCGAGGGCCTCCGCCAGCTCCGTCTTGACCGAGGGGTCGTCCGCCTTGGTGGCGGACACCGCGCGCAGCGCGCCTGCCGCCCACTCCAGGTTCGCCTGGCGGTCGGCCTGGGACTTCCCTTCCCACTTGCCCCGCGCGTAGACGGGCACCTGCCCCTTGAGCGACAGGGCCCCTCCCGAGCGCACCAGGGCTACTGCCAAGGTCCGCTGGGCGCGCGCCACCACGGTGCTCTTCTTGGCGCTGAGGGTGCGCACGTGAGGCATGCTGCGGATGACGCTGGCGGCGGCGGCCACGAGCTTGCCGTCCTCCAGCTGCTGCTCCGCTAGAGACACCGCGAAGGGGCGATGGTCTTGCTCGTACTCCAGCATGGCCGGGCCCCAGTCCCCGCCACACGCCAAGGCGCTGGACGACAGCCCGGTGAGCGCCGCGCAGGCGGTGAGAGCAGCGAGGAAGGAGCCGGGGATGCGCTTGGGGTGGGTCATGGGGGCCTCCAGGGGGGTCGGGGTGCTAACGCAGCAGGGGTGGGCGACCTGACAGTGACGGGTTCGAAATGTTCCGAGGGTGGGGTTAGCAAGCCCCAGGCCAAGCGCATTTCGCGGTCCCAGCTGATTTTCGTGGGTTGGCTGTGGCGTTCGGCCCACAGCCTGTGTCGCTGCGCCCGTCACAGCGTGACGCCACCCTCGGCTGGGGGGCCGACCTGAAGCATGCTAATCTGCAGGCCACGATGCGACGGCTCGCCCTGCTCCCCCTTGCCTTGTTGTTCTGCGCCTCGGCGCTCGGCTGCTCAGCGGCTGGAGCCGACGACGACGCCCCCGGCGGCAGCGGTAGCGGCAGCGGCGGCGGCGGCAACGGGAGTGGGGGGACCGGCAGCGGCGGCACCGGCGGCGGCATCGACATTGGCGGCAACGGCGGCACCGGGGGCGACGCGCACGGCTCCAACTGCGCCAACGGCACGGAGCTGGTGTACGTGCTCGGCGCCAGCAACGTGCTCTGGTCCTTCGACCCGCGCGTCAACACGCCGCAGGCGTTCAAGGCCATCGGCCAGGTGGGCTGCTCGGCCGGCGCGGGGCCCAACTCCATGGCCATCGGCCGGGACGGCTACGCCTACGTGGCGTACATGACGGCCCTGGAAGACTGCGCCGGCGTGTACAAGGTGAACATCGCAGACGCAAGCTGTGCCGGCCCCGCCAACGTGAAGTGCGGTCAGGGCAGCGGCTTCAAGAAATTCGGCATGGGCTACGCCACGGACGTGGTGGGCGGCAGCACGGACAAGCTCTATCTGGCGACCTCCACCGGCGCACCCAAGCTGGGCCGCGTGGATCCCACCACGGGGGGTATCACCACCGTGGGGGCGCTGCCGGGCGGCGCAGAGTTCACTGGCAACGGCAACGCGGAGCTCTGGGGCTTCTTCCCGGCCGCGGGGGGCTCCACCGTGCGGCAGATCGACAAGGACACCGCCCAGGTGCTCACCAGCATCCCCGTGCCCCAGCTCAACACCAACGGCGCCAGTCTGGCCTACGCCTTCGCGTTCTGGGGCGGCTCCTTCTACGTCTTCTTCGACACCTCTGGCAGCGGCTCCACGGTGTGGAAGGTGGACCACGACGGCACGGTCACCAAGTGGATCCCGAAGGTGGAGGCGCGCATCGTGGGCGCTGGCGTGAGCACCTGCGCGCCCGTCGAGCCGCCCACCTGAGCGCGGCGGCTCGCGGAGCGCCCCCTCACTCAGCGGATCTGCACCTCGAAGGTGCCCTTGTCGCGCTGCTTGATCACGCCCGGGAAGGCCAGCGCACGCCCATGGAACACCGCGTACACCCCCGGAGGCAGCAGGCGCGCCGCGAACAACGACTCCGTGACGTTCTGCAAGGCGTCCGAGTCCCGGAACTCATACGGGCGGAACGCGCCCGTCAGCAGCACCGGCTTGCTCAACGGCGACAGCTCCTTCAGCAGCCGCTCGCCCGTCTCCGCCAGCGTGTCGGTGCCGTGGATGACGAGCGCCGCGTCGTGCCGCGCGAGCGCCTCACGGGTGGCCTGCACGATGAGCGAGCGATCGTCGCTCGTCATGTCGAGCGAGTCCTTGCTCATCACCTGCACCTGGTGCACCTCCAGCCCCGGCAAGCGCAGCTCACGCAAGATCTCCCCGAGCACGGTGCGGACGTTGCGCAGCGAGCCGTCGGTCTCGTCGTAGGTCTTCTCGATGGTGCCGCCCGTCGTCAAGATGGCGAGCTGAAACGGCGCGTTGGGCTGAGCCATGGTCTGCGCTGATTCGCCCCCGGCCTGCGCGGCGTCAAGCGCAGCGCGGCCCAGCGCCGCCGCCGCCAAGAGCTTGGGCGAGGTGCGGGCTCGGTGCTAAGCGCCGCTCATGAGCAGCCCTCTGGAGTTCAAGCAGCGCGTTCGGCTGCGCGAGCCCTTGGCGCTGCCGCCGGCGCGCCGGCGCCGAGCGCGCTCGCCGCTGCTGTGGGGCGCGCTCGTCTGGGGCGCCACGGCGGTGGCGGCGTGGTGGTGGATGCAGCCTGTGCCCACCCGCGCGCTCGAGGCGCGCCCGCCCGCGCAGTCCTCGCTCGCACCGCGCACCACGCGCCGAGGCCCCGAGGCCGCGCCCCCGGTGCCCCCCCGCGCCGCCCCAGCCCCCGCGCCGCGGGGGGCGGCAGCGCCGGCGCTCACGGAGCCGTCTCTTCCCGAGGCGCAGGGCTCGCCCCACGCGCACCCCAGTGAGGGCTCCCCCACGCTCGCCCTCGCAGCACCGAGCGCCGCGCCGGCGCTGAGCGCCACTCCCAGCGAGGAGGAGCTGCTCGTGACCTCGAGCGCGCCCGAGCCACCGCCGCCACCCGCCGCCAGCGCGGCCGCTCCCGCGTCCCCCACGCTCGCGCGGCTCCGCCCCGGCGCGAGCTGCGAGGACGCCGCCGCCGCCTACATCGAGGACTTGGCGCCCGGCGCGCCGCGGGATCTGTCGCGGGAGGCCTACGCTCGGCTCTTGGAGCGCGGCACCTGGTTTGGTCACTGCGGGCTGCCCGCGAGCGCGCGGCTCGACGTGTGCATCGCCGTCCAGAATGGTCGGCCGGTGGGGGTGACGGTGAGCACCCAGCCGGCGACGCCCCACTCCACTCGCTGCATCACCGCGGCGGCGTGGTCGCTGCGCTTCCCCGTGAGCCCCAAGCTGGATCTGACGCGCACCCGCTTCGAGCGAGAGTGAGCGCTGCCGCGCCGAGCGCGGCAGCGCCCGTGCGCGTCAGAGCGCGTTGAGGTGCGTGATGACCGAGAAGTGCACCTCCTCCTCGGACATGGGGCCTGGCCTCGTGTACTCATCACCGCTCGCGGTGAAGAGCTTCAGCCGCCAGCCCAGCTCTTGGGCGCTGGCGTCGAGCTCCAGCGCCGGGGAGAGCACCTGCATCACGGTGCCGCTCTCCTTGACCACCGCGCTGAGCGTAGACACCCCACCCCGGGTCACGTAAGCCTGCCGCGTCTGCCCGGGCGCGTCCAGCTCGGCGAGCAGCGGACCGAAGGCCGGCACCGCGCTCGCGGTGAGCGCCTGGAGCGGCGCTCCAGGCAGCACCGTGAGCACGAACCGCGCCTCGAAGGTGAGCATGTGCTCCTGCGGGAGCCGCCCCATCAGCGCGTCGTGCTGGTGGTTGTGGGCGGCGAGCGCGTACTGGCCGTCATGGCCGTGCGCCACCGGCGCGTAGCGGCCGTCGTGCTGGTGCGTGCTCAGGGCGTAGCGAGCGTCGTGATCGTGGGTCACGGGCGCGTACTGGCCGTCGTGGCCGTGCGCGACCGGCGCGTAGCGGCCGTCGTGCTGGTGATCCGTGGCGGCATAGCGATCGTCGTGGAGATGGCCGGCCGGCGCGTACTGATCTCCATGGCCGTGGACCACCGGCGCGTAGGTGCCCTGATGGTCGTGCTGCGCGGCGGCGTACCGCCCGTCGTGGTGGTGCGTGAGCGACGCGTAGCGGTCGTCGTGGAGGTGGACGGCCGGCGCGTACTGATCTCCGTGGCCATGTCCGACCAAGGCGTAGCGATCGTCGTGCTGATGCTGCGCCGGGGCGTATTGGTTGCCGTGGTCATGGAGCGTGGGAGCGTAGAGCTCATCGTGCCGGTGCTCGCTGGGAGCGTAGAGCTCATCGTGCCGGTGGCTGAGCGGAGCGTAGCCGGCGAGCTCAGCCTTGCTCGGGTACGGGCGATAGTCCGCCACGCCCAGGAGAGCCACCGTCACCTTGCCGCACTTCAGCTCCGTGACGTGGCGATCGCCGTTCGTGGTGAGTGTGACCGCCTCGCCGCGCAGCTGCGCGGCGAGGGCCAGGGCGACGGCCGCGCCGTTGTTGGCCGCCTCGATGGTGGTCCCGCCGAGCGAGAGGCAATACAGCTCCGACGGGTTCACGCCGAGCCAAATGCAACAGAGCCCGCCCGAGACCTCCACTTGTTGAATGACACCCTGTACCGTGGACATTCAGCCTCCCTTCCTGAGCTGCACGCTGCGAACCTGCTCCACGGCGCTGAGGAACCGCATCGCGAAGTCTACGTTGCCTCGCACCACGAGGTTGGCGGCGAACACCACCTCCCGAATGGACTTCTTGGTGTTCAGCGCCGACATGAGCTGCGCGGCGTTGCCGCTGATGTGCAAGAGCACCGGCCCCGTCTTCCTGTTCGCGGCCGGGGACGCTGGCGCAGCGCCCTCCCGGAGCTCCCGCTGACCCGCCGCCAGGTAATGCCAGGACAGCTTCTGCGTGGGAGAAAACTCCAGCTCGAGCGTCACGCTCCCCGGGCCTTGGTCGATGAGTCTCACCGCCTGTGCGTACTCCGTCAGCAGCACTTCCATCATCTGCTGATAGCGAGCAGGCACCTTCCTCAACAGCTCATTGGCCACGCGACTCCCCTTGGTTGATGTGCGCCGCATTGAACCCCGCCGCGCGCCGCGGTGTCAACTCACGGGCGGCGCGCGACGACGACGCCGAGCGACCCCGGCGAGCGCGGCCGCCGCGAGCCACGCGACCGCGCTCCCCCGCGAGCGGGCGCTCGGCACGCGACAACCACAGCCACCGTCGTCGCCGCTGCTGGCGCGCTGAGCCTGCCCCGCGCCTCCCGCCGTGGCGCCCGAGCCCGCCGTGCCGCTGCTGCCACCCGCACTACCGCCACGGCCGCTCGTCCCCGCGCTGCCGCCGGTACCGCTCGTGCCGCCCTCGCCCGCGAGCCCACCCCCGCCCCCTTCGCCCGCCTGTGCCGCGCCGCCGCCGGGGCCACCTCCCCCCTGACCGGCGGTGCCTGCGCCGCCGCCCGCGCCGCTCGCGCCGGCGACGCCCGCGCTACCGCTCGCGCCGGCGACGCCCGCGCTACCGCCCGTGCCGGCGACGCCCGCGCTACCGCCCGTGCCGGCGACGCCCGCGCTACCGCCGGTGCCGCTCGTGCCGCCCGTGCCGGCGACGCCCGCGCTACCGCCGGTGCCTGCGGTCCCCGCCCCACCGCCGCTGCCGGCGGCGCCGTCGAGAACGCAGCGGCTCTGTTCACACACGTAGCCGTCTGCGCAGTCGAGCGGCGCCGAGCAGGCGTCTCGACACACCCCCGCCGTGCAGCGGTACGGCAGGCAGCTCGCTTCGCTGCCGTCCGGGTTGCGCACGGTGGTGGCGTCCTTGCAGGTGGTGGTGCTGAGCACACATCGGTGCTGGGTGACGTCGCACACGTTGCCCGCCGCGCAGTCGGCCGTGGTGGCGCAGCTCGTGCGGCAGCTCCCGGCGCCCGGATCACAGCCGTAGGGAGCGCAGCCCTGGGGCGTCGCGTCCTGGCAGACGCCGGCGCCGTCACAGGTGCTGCTGGCGCGGCTGCTGTCTCCCTCACACGCCGCGGGCCCGCAGGTGGTGCCCTGGCCGGGGAACACGCAGGCCGTGCGGTTGCCGCCGTTGCACGCGCCGGCGCAGGCGCCGGCCCCCGCGCAGGGTGCACGACCGGGCGGCGGGGCCCCCGTCACGGGGAGACACGTCCCCTCGCTGCCCGCGAGGTTGCAGGCCTCACATTGCCCGCTGCACGCGTCGTTGCAACAGACGCCGTCCGCGCACTTTCCCGACACGCACTCCTTGGCAGCGGCGCACACCTCGCCGACATCACGCTTGAACTCGCACTTCTGGAAGGCGTTGCAGAACGCGTCCGGGTGACACTCCGCGCTCTGGGTGCAGCTCGTGGTGCAGGCGCTGACCCCGCACAGGTACGGCGCGCAGTCCCGGGCGTTGACCGCCTTGCAGTTGCCGGCGCCGTCGCACTGCTGCCCAGACGACTGCCCGCCAGAGCAGGTGTTGGCGCCACACACGGTGCCCTGCTGCGCGTACGGACGGCACGCGAAGCCGCCGCCGCAGGTGCCATCCGGCCCGCAGGACTCCGGCGCTGGATCCGGACATTCTTTGTCAGGATCGGTCCCTGCGGCGATGGGCGCGCAGGTGCCGTTCGGCTGCCCGGTGCTGCTACCGAGGCAGCTCCCGCAGGCGCCGCTGCAGGCGCTGTCACAACAGACGCCATCGACGCAGTGGCCTGAGCTGCACACCCGACAGCCGGCTTGCGAGCAGTCCTGCCCCGCGCCGGTGCGGCACGCCTCGCCCTGCCCCTTGCGAGGCTCACAGGTGCCGCCGGCGGCGCAGTAGCGGCCCGCGGGGCATTCCGCGTCCGCGACGCAGGCCTGGCAGCCACGGCTCACGCCGTCGCAGATCTTCGGGGAGCAGGGCGGAGTGCCGAGGCTGCCGCGCGCGAGCACGACGCAGGTCCCGCTGGTGGGCGCGCCCGTGGCGACCGCGCAGGCGTCGCAGGCGCCGCTACAGGCCTCGTTGCAGCAGACGCCGTCCGAGCAGTACCCCGAAGCACAGTCCGCCCCGGTGGCGCAGGCGTCGCCCAGCGCCGAGCCGAAGTGATAAGCGTAGGCCGCGCCCTGGTCGGCCTTGCCCGCCACGTCCGCCCAGTGCGCACCCACCAGCGCGTGCTTGCCGGCCACACCGACGCCCACGCCGTAGCGGTCGTTGGCCGCGCCGTCGGCCGCCGTCCAGCGGGAGAGCTGGGACCAGCTCCCGCCGCTCTCACCGAAGAGATACGCCGCGCCCTGCCGCGTGTTGGCGTTGACCTTCGTCCACCACGCGCCGATGAGGGCGGTGGTGCCGGAGAGATCCACCGCCGCGCCGAACTCCGCGCCGGCGGCCCTGTCGCTGGCGCTGAGCGTCGCCTGTAAGGACCACTGCGGGGGCGTGAGCCACTGGTAGACGTGCACGACGCCAGCGTTCGGGGTGCCCTGGGCCGTCTCGCCGGGGCTCCCGACGAGCGCGCGGGCGCCCGCCAGGCGGAGCGCCTGCCCGAAGTGCCCGGCGGTGACGGGGGTGCTGGCGACGAGCCGAGGCGCGACGGCGCCCCAGCCGCCGGCCTCCTCGAAGGCGTAGACGGCCCCGGCGGCGCTGGACGACTGCACCAGCGAGTAGGGCGCGCCCACCAGGGCGTGCGTGCCCGAGAGGGCCACCGCGTAGCCCACTTGATCGCCGCTGGTGCCCTCGCTGGCCTCGAGCCGCGAGAGCGACGACCAGGCACCGCCGCTGCGGCGCAGCAGCGCGGCGTAACCCTGTGGACCTCGGCCCGCGACATTGCCTGTGGGCGCGCCGACGAGCGCCGTGTCACCGTCCAGATCCACGGAGAAGCCAAACTTCTCCCCGGTGGCGGGGCTGGCAGAGACGAGCTTGGCCTGCTCCGTCCAGCTCCCCGCGCTCCGGACGAAGACGTAGGCCGCGCCGCTGTCGGCGACGCCGGGCGCGTCCGCGCTCGGCGCACCGACGAGCAGCGTGCTGCCCGAGAGGCGCACTGCGCTGCCGAAGTTGTCGCCCGCGGCGCCGTCGCTGGCCGTCAGCTTGTGCTGCTGCACCCAGGCCACGCCGCTCCAGCCGTAGACGTACACCGCGCCCTGGGCGGCTTTGCCTTGGACGCTGGCGAAGTAGGCGCCGACCACGGCGGTGTCTCCCTCGACGCTGACGGCCTTGCCAAAGCCCTCGGAGGCTGCGCCGTCGCTGGCCGTCAGCTTCCCCGCCTGCGCCCACACCAGCGGATCGACCGTCACCGGGAAGCGGGCGCCCTCCGTCTCGATCCGGAGCACGATGCGCGTATCGTCGACGCTCATGCGGGCCGGGAGCACCACCCCGCGAGCGTCCGTCGCCCACAGATCGGAGTAGTGTAGCCGCGCCACGCCCTCGGCGTCCTGCAGCTCGATGCGCTGCGCGTCGACGGGAGCGGCGACCGGGGTCAAGCCGTCGACGCCGAGCTCGAGCACCGCGACCTGCGCGCGGTCCGAGCGACACGGCGACCGCGTGAGCGTGAAGCCCTGCTCGAGCCCGAGCGGGCCGCTCACGTACCACTCGCTGAGCGCGCCCGCGGGGGTGAGCCGCTCGTACTGAGCGCGGTTTGGCGCGGCGCCCACGCGCGCTTCGACCTCGGCGCGCGGCACTGGCGTGAGCTCACCCTCACAACCGTAGCTTTCCAGCGACAGCGACGCGCCCCACGCTTCCCCCAGCCCCGGCGCGAGCTCGACGGCCGCGGGCTGCAGCGTGACGCGCAAGGCGAGCCCTTGGGCCAGGCTGGTGAGCCCGCCGGCGGCGAGGCGCTGGAAGTGCTGCTCCACGTCCCGCGCTCCCTCGGCCTGGCGCGCCTCGATGAAGGCCGCGCGGCTCAGCGTCGACCCAGCGGCAGGCGGCGCACGCTCTGCCTCGACGCCGCCGTCCGGCGCCTGGCCGAGTGACCGCGGCTCCTCCCCACCGCAGCTCGTGACCACGGCCGCCAGCGCCCCGGCGACACCCCAAGACCGCACCCACTGCCTGTCCACCATGCGGGCATCTTACCGGGATTGACCCACGCTTGCAGCGTCTAGGCGTGAGATCTCCACGCCCCCACGTCGACCCGCGCGCGGCCCACCGCAGCGCGCAGCGCCGTCAGCGCGCGGGCGACGGCGGCGCGACGACGTCCGTCAGCGGGCCGTCCAGCTCGAGCACGAAGTAGGTGGGCAGCACCAGGCGCAGCGGGCCCACCTCCAGGTAGCTGACGCCCAGGAGCAGCTCCGCGGAGCCCTCCCTCAGCGCCACCAGGGGATCTTTGACCCAGCGCAGGACGTCGAGCGCGCCGTTGCCGCCCAGGCTGTAGTCGATGACGAGGCCGCGGTGCGGGATGGGCGTGGCGTAGCCCTCGGCGGGCACCACCTCATAGTGCCCGAAGGTCCAAGCGCGTCCCCGGCGCTCGAGCGGGCGGCGCTCCCCCCGCACGCCGTTCTGCTGCATGCGCACGTTCCAGCCCCGGAGCCGTCCCGTCGCTGGGTCACGATGGAAGGTCTTACGAAAGGTCTTCCAGCTCAGCCGCTCCGCCCAGCGCGGCAGCCCGACGGAGATACCGTGGTACTGGGTGTCGTCCAGGGCTCTCGGATCGAGCGGGTAGCCGCGCGACAACACGCCGCGCAGCTCACGCTGGCTCAGGCCGAGCAGGGCGTCCGTGGTGAGACGGGCAGGCGAGGTAGGGAGCGACATGGATCGGACCGATCGAGCAACGTGGGGGCACCGGCTCCCGGCGCGCCGGGCAGTGTAGCCCAAGTGCAGCGCCACCTGCGGGTGAAGGCGCGCGGGGCGCGGGCGGGCGCGGGCTGACGCTCGTAGTGGTGCGCCCGCCGGCTCCCGTGTACCATCCAAGCCATGAAAATCGAGCCTACGACTCTCCAGCGGCTGCGTGACGACCTCCTGCAGAGCGGCCGCCGTCCCAGCATGGTGCTCCCCGCCATCTACGAGGTGCTCACGCGCGAGGGCAAGCTCTCGCCGGAGGAGACCATGTCCATCGCGCGCGTGGAGCCGCTGGCAGAGACCATGTTCCTCATGATGGCAGCGGACGGGGTCATCGCGGAGGAGGAGCGGGACGTGGTGCGTGGCGCCATCCGTGGGCTGAGCAACGAGCAGATCCGCAGCGGCACCATCAACGTCATGCTCGAGGGCTTCCAGGCGCGCCTCGAGGCCGAGGGGCGCGACGCGCGCCTCAAGGAGATCGCCGAGGCGCTGAGCGAGGACGTCAAGGAGGCGGAGACCGCCTTCACCTTGGCGGCCGCCGTCGCCTTCGCGGACGACGACATCACGGACGAGGAGAACGAGCTCATCAACCAAGTGGCGAGCTGGTTCGGGCTCAGCGAGGAGCGCGCCGAGCAGGTGCTCGACCAGCTCCAAGAAGAGCAGGGCGAGGACTGAGCCCTAGGCGTGGGCTGGACGTGGTAAGGCCGCCCAGCCTACGCCCGCCAGGGCGAGCGCCAGCGCGTAGAGCAGCGCCAGCGGCAGCTCGCTGAGCACGCGCAGCGCCGTCCAGAAGCTCGTGCCGGCGAGCAGCAGCATCGCGAGCAGCAGCGCGCCCCTCGCCACGAAGGCCACCGTGAGCGCGCCCAACACGCGCCCGGCGAAGGGCGCCTCCAGGTGACGCAGAAAGCAGCCCACGAGCAGCCACGCGGCCAGCGCGTACTTGAGGCCCAGCGAGACGCCGATGGTCACCGGCGCCACGCTGGGGTCCCCAAAGCCGCCCGCGCCCCAGTCCATCGAGCCTAGATCGAGCGAGCCTTGCACGCCGATGCGCTGCAAGAACACCAGCGCGAACAGCAGCAGCACGGCCAGCGCGAGCGAGGCCGCGCCCAGCTCCTGGGCATCACTCGCCCGGGGCGTGAGCGCCGCCCCAGCGCGGTCGGCGAGCACGAGCGAGGCCATCACGAGCGGCAGCTCGCCGTCCCGTGACAGCAGGCTGTAGGCGCATAGCCCCGCCAGCAGCGCGAGCGCCGCTCGGCGGCGCACGAGCGCCAGCAGCATCCCCGCGAGCGACAGCACGAGCGCCCCCTGCCCCAGCCAGGCCGGCAGCACGCGCCTGAGGCCAAAGGCCAGGGCCACCAGCGCGACCGCCGCCAGCAGCCGCGGCGCCGGGAGCGACGAGCGCGCGGTGAGCAGCCAGGCCCCGAGCCCGAGCGACGCCCCCGCCGCGAGCCCGAGCGGCAGCGGCTGCTCGACGAGCCAGCGGGGGAGCTGGCCCCACCCCGGCACGGCCAAGCGCGAGAACACCGCGGCGGCGAGCGCCAGCCACAGGATCTCCCAGCGCGAGGCCCGCCAGCGCGCGCGACTCAGTAGCCAGCCCTCGCGCGCCTCCACCCCACCCACCAACAGCAGCACCAAGAGCACCACGGCGGCGGCGGCGATGGCGACGGGCGGAGCATTGGTCGTGTAGGTGGCCACCAACACCCCGGGCACCAGCGCCGGCAGCAGCGGCCCTAGCCGCCGGAGCCAGCGACCGACGTGGGCGGGGAAGAACAGCAGCACCAGCAGCGGCGCGCTGAGGCTGGCAAAGAGCGCGATCCTGATCCCGAGCGCCACCGGCCCCGCGAGCCGCTCCACCCCCCAGGTCAGCCCCACGCTGATCCAGAGCACGGCGAGCACCGGCACCACCGCGGGCCACACGTGCCGGCCGACGAGCAGCCACGCCGCGAGCAGGCCCAGCAGCCACACCAGCGCCAAGGTGGGCAGCGCCCAGGGCGAGGCGGTGCCGGTGCTGCTCGCGAGCTGCGCGTCGAGGCGCGCGACCCCCGCGTGTGCTGCGGCGATGGCCGCCGCGGGCGTGGCCTGCGCGCAGGCTCCGAGCTCCACCGCGGCGGCGTCCGCCTCCGCCGTGCGGCCGTCCCGCCGCGCGTAGTCCACGGCCCGCGCCAGATCGCTGCAGGCGACGCGCGCGCGCAGGGCTGGGTCGAGGTCGAGCCAGTCGACGAGCACGTGCCCTCGGCCATGCGCGGGCAGCGGTAGGCCGAGCAGCACGGCGAGCGTCCCCGCCAGATCGACCTGATCGACACGCGGCCCTAGCGAGGTGCCCCGCGCGATGCCGGGGCCGTAGGCGTAGAGGACGGTGCGGCGCTGCACGGGCACGTCCGAGCCGTGGGTCCCGCTGTCCGCGGCGCCGTGATCCCCGAGGACCACCACCGTCCACTCCGGGCTCAGCTCCGCGAGCAGCTCCGCGAGCAGCTCATCGTAGCCGCGGATGTGCGTCCGGTACTTCTCCGAGTAGATGCCGTAGGCGTGGCCTTGATGGTCCGGGCTGACGAAGTGCGCGATGACGGCGTCGGGCTTCAGCGCGAGCGCGCGGCGCGTGTCCGCGAAGGTCTGTGGGTTGTAGTCCACCTCGATGCTGACGCCCTCCGGATCCGGCAGCTCGAGCGCGAAGGCGCCGCGGTACATCTGGCCCCAGGCCGGATCTCCCACGGCGATGACGCGCCGCCCGGCCGCCTTCGCTTGCCGGAGCCATGAGTCGTAGGGGGTGGGCGGCGGCCGCACGTTACGCACCACCTGCTCGAAGCCCCCGGGCTGGCCGGTCCCCAAGCTCAAGATGGCGCTGGTGGTCATGGAGACGCGTCCCGCCCACAGCTCCGCGCTCTGCCGGCTGCGCATCGCCTGCGAGAAGGCGGGCATCAGCTCCGCGTCGAGCGCCACGTCGTAGCGCAGGCCGTCGACGACGACGAGCAGGAGCCGCTGCGTGAGCGGCGCGTGCTCCGCGGCCCGCGCGGGCAGCGCCGGGGGCTCCGCGGGCGGGAGCACCACGCGCACCACGCCCCACACGCCGACCAGCGCCATCACCAGGACGGTGAGCAGCGCCGCGAGCCGACGCCGGAGGCCTCCCTCCTCGCTGCTCGTCATCGCGCCCACCGAGCGCCGCCCCTCAGCCCACCACGAAGCTGACGCTCGTCGTCCCGCTGCCGCCGATGTTCAGCGTGGCCACGCGGCGCGCGCCCTCGACCTGATAGTCGCCCGCCTGGCCGGCGATCTGTTTGTAGGCGTCGAGGAGCTGGCGCACGCCGGTGGCGCCCACGGGGTGCCCGGCGCCGATGAGCCCGCCGCTCGGGTTGATGGGGCAGCGACCTCCGAGCTCGATGCTGCCGTCCTCGATGGCCTTCCAGCTCTCTCCCGGCGCGGTGAGGCCGAAGTGATCGATGGCCATGTACTCGCTGGTGGTGAAACAGTCGTGCGTCTCGATGGCGCTCAGCTCGCTCACGTCCCGGACGCCGGCGCGGCGCAGGGCGTCCGTGATGGTGGCGCGCACCGTGGGCAAGACGTAGGGGCTCCCCTCGCTGCTGCGCACCTTGTCATCGAAGCGCAGGTAGGCCGTGTGGTGGCCCCAGCCGAGCAGGCGCGGCAGCCGCTCCACCGACAGGCCGCGCCGCTGGGCGTAGCGCTCGGCCGCCTCACGCGTGGCGAGGAACACCGCCACCGCGCCGTCCGTCACCTGCGAGCAGTCGCTGATGCGCAGCCGCCCGCCGACCGGCGCGTTGTCCTCCGTGCGGCAGAGCGCGTGGCGCTCGTTCATGGTCCAGGTGCGGGTCTGCGCGTTCGGGTTGAGCTTGGCGTTGGCGAAGTTGATGGCGCTGATGCGGGCCAGGTGCTCGTCCTTCAGCCCGTAGCGGCGCTCATACTCGTCCCCCAGCCGCCCGAAGAGCTTGGGGAACGGGAACTCCACGCCCTTGGCCTCCCGCTCGTACCAGGCCGCCGTGCCCAAGTAGTCACCACCCTCGACCGAGCTGACGGTCTTCATCTGCTCCACGCCTACCACGCAGGCCAGCGAGTAGCGGCCTGCCTCCAGCTCCGCCGAGGCGGCCAGCAGGGCGATGCTGCCCGACGCGCAGGCGGCCTCGTGGCGGCTGGTGGCCAGCCCCTCGAACGCGGGATCCGCCTCGAGGAAGAACGCGCCGAGGTGCCCTTGGCGGCAGTACAGCTCCGCCGCGAAGTTGCCGACGTGCGCCACCTCCACGTCCTTCGCGTCGAGGCGCGTGACCTCGAGCGCGCCGAGCACGCTCTCACGCATCAGCGCGGTGATGTGCTTCTTCTCTTTGCCCCAGTTGCGGGCGAAATCCGTCTGATACCCACCAAGGATGTATATTTCTGGCTGACGCATCTCAGGCTCCAGAGCTCAGGCGGCGACGAAGTAGCGGCCAGGGTTGTCGTGGCGCTCGCTGGCGAAGCGGGGCGGCGTGGCGCTCGCGGCGGCGGCCGTGAGCGCGGGGGGCACGGGCAAGCCCGCGCGCTCGATCATCCCGGCGGCGACCTTCGGGCCGAGCCAGTCGATGAGCACGCCCGGCGGCGCCCAATTGAAGCCGAAGCCCATGATGCGGTCGATGCCGCTGAGCTCCTCGGTGACCTCCCCCACGCGGTGAAGGGCGTAGCTGAGGTAGCCGGCGATGACCCGGCGCGCGAGCGCCGCCTCGTCACCGGGCGCGTCGGCGAACACCGCCAGCGCCTCCCGGTAGCGCCCCTCACGGTGCAGCGCCGCCACCTCCGCGATGAAGTCGAGGCGCGGCAGCTTGATCTCCGACGGTGACAGGTAGCGCCCCGTCTTCGGCTCGAGCACCCAGCGCTCCTTGCCTTCCCGGCGAGTGAAGCCGCCGCCAGACTTCCGTCCGAGGGTGCCGCCCTCCATCAGCTTGGCCATGTAGCCCGGCAGGCGCAGCGTGTCGTGAGCTTCGTCCTGGGTGAGGGCGTGGATGTTGTCCACGATGGCGCGGTGGATGTCCCAGCCCACCAGATCGATGGTGGCCAGCGGCGTGAGGGCGCGGCCCGTGTAAGGCCCCACCAGCCTCTCCATCAGCGCCACGCCGTGCTCCTCCGCGAGCTGCGCCACCTCATTCAGGAGCTTGAAGCCGATGCGGTTGCCCGCAAAACCCGGGCGATCGTTGGTGAGCACCATGCGGCGCCCGAGCCGCTTGTCACTGAAGCGCTCGACGAAGCTGACCACCTCCGGGCGGGTGAAGCGGCTCGGCACCAGCTCCGTGCCGACGATGACGTTGGGCGGGTTGAAGAAGTGCAGCCCCAAGAAGTGTTGCTGGAAGCTCTCGCTGCGCCCCTCGGCCAGCGCGTCGATGGACAGCCCGCTGGTGACCGTCGCCACGATGGAGTCCGCGCGGCGGTGCGCGTCGATGCGCTCGAAGAACTCGCGCTTGAGCTCGAGCTGCTCCGTCACCGCCTCGAACACCAGATCCGCGCTGGCGAGCGCCTCGGGCAGCTCCTCGTAGCTGCCGCAGCGCACCCGGTCGGCCACGGTGGGTGAGCGCACCTGCCGGATGGCGCCGGCGAGCCCCTGCTCGGCCTTCTCACGAGTGCGCGCCAAGAAGGTGACCTTCGGGACGGCCTGGGTGAACAGCGCGCCGCTGCCGTAGCCCATGGTGCCGTTGGCGCCGAGCACCACGACGTGCTGGAGGGGGCGCTGCTGGAGGAGGGGGTCGGCGGCGAGCGACGGCGCCGCAGGCGGAAGCTGCATGAGGGATTCTCCGGGAGGGCGGCTGGGGCCGGGCAGGGCCGGACGGCGGCGGCAGTGTTTAGGAAGGGGTGGCCCAGGTCAAGGGCGGACGCGGCGCCGGGGCGGGGGGCGGCGACGTGGGCCCTCCGGGCGTGACGCTCAGCGCCGGCGGCGGCGCGAGGGCGCGCTGCTCGCGGGCGCCGCGGGCGGCGCGGGCGGCGCGGCGGGCGGCGCGGGCGGCGCGGCGACGGCCGGGGCCGCGGCCGGCTCACGTCGCAGCCAGAGGCTCGTGGGGGGCATGGTCTGCGCGCTCGCCAGCTCTGGCCGCAGGAGGGTGAACAGCGCCCGCTGGGTCGTGTAGACGTGGTGGGCCGGGACGAGCACGCGGTAGGTGGGGTTGTCGGTCAGCAGCGCCTCCACGACGTACTGCTCGTTCCAGAACAGCATGCGCTCGAGCAGCCAGAGCCGCGGGTAGTCCCTCGGCGTGAAGATGTCATGGATGTGGACCGTGACCCCGGGAGGCAGCCGCGGGAGTACCTCTTGGACGAGGAACAGCACGTCACCCTGCGGGCGGATGATGTGTGAGTTGTCGATGAAGAGCAGATCTCCGTCGCGCAGCGCCTCGAACGGTGAGAGCCCCACCACCTCCGCTCGCTCTCGGAGGACCTTCACCCCTGACCGTTCCAGCCAAGGCATCTCGAAGGGCTCGATGCAGACGTGGTCGCACGCCGCGCCCTCGCTCCGGTTGCGGCTCAGCGCGCGCAGGGCGACCAGCGTGGAGTTGCCGCTGCCCACCTCGAGGATCCTCCGCGGACGGAGCTGGCGGATGAACGCATGGAGGAGCGCGGCGTCGTAGCCGCCATAGGTGCCGTTGCCGTACTGATAGGCGAGCTCCGTCCCTTCGAGGGGGCCCTCGATGGGCTCCTGACCCCACGCGCCGAGGGCGCGAAACAGCGCCTCGTAGTCGGCCTCGTGGAGATCCAGGCCGGGTAGGCTGCGCACGTCGTCGAGGGAGTGGCGCAGGTGGCGGTCGGAGACGAAGGGATCGTAGTACCGATCGACCGCGGGGATGACGCCCAGCCGGTGCAGGACGGCGCGGTTCATCGGCAGGTACTCCATGCCGACGCGGCGCACGAGCCGCATCTGCGCGGAGGCCGCGGCGGTGGGCGCCGCCAGCGCGGCGTCGAGCAGCCCGAACACCCACCTGGCGCGCTGGCGAAGCTCGAGGCGACGAACGAGCTGGAGGGCGGCGCTGAGAGGTGGGCTCATGGGGACACGATGCCCGTCGACGGGGCGTCGGTCAAAGCCTGCCGCGGCGCGGGCTCGGCGTAGTAGGCTCTCCCCGTGAAGGCCACCCTCCGCCGCGCCACCCTCGAGGACGCCGAGGCGATCGCCCAAGCGGGGCGACGCACCTTCGTGGAGACCTTCGTCGAGGATTTTTCCATCCCCTACCCCCCCGAGGACTTGACGGCCTTCCTGGACAAGGACTTCAGCGTCGAGCGGCACCGCGCGCGCCTCGCCTCTCCGCGTGAGGCGTGGTGGGTCGCGGAGGTGGCCGGGGCCATCGTCGGCTTTGGCGTCGCGGGGAGCTGCGCCCTACCCCACCCTGCGGTGCGGCCGGAAGATCTGGAGCTCTGCCGCCTCTACCTCGTGCGGGAGGCGCAGGGCCGCGGGCTCGGCCCGCAGCTGCTCGAGCGGGCGCTGGCGTGGATGAGCGAGCGCGGCCCCGGCGCCCAGTGGGTCGGCGTGTGGAGCGGCAACGCACGTGCCCAGCGCCTCTATGAGCGCTACGGCTTCCGCAAAGTCGGGGAGTACGACTACCCGGTGGGGCGCTGGCTGGACCGCGAGCACATCCTGCGACGCGCGCGCCCAGCCTGAGTGGCGCTCGAGAGGCGAGGCGAGGCGCGACGGCGGCGCTCAGCGCTTCACGGGGCCGATGTAGCGCCGGGAGATGACGATGTTGTCCATCCAGCGCGTCATGGTGTGAGCGAAGTCCTCGGTGGTGCGGTGGAGGTTGATGTTCACGTTGTCCGGGCGCGGCTGCTCCGCGTCACGGAAGCGCATGTGGGTGACCCGCGACTGCAGGACGCCGTCGATCCAGAAGCGCGCCTCGCCGTCGTTCTGCCCGGGCGTGTTGAGGTACAGGCCCGCCTCGTAGCAGCGCCAGGTGTTGAACTTGAGGTACTCGAAGGGGTCCGCATACGACGAGAAGCGATACTCCGTGAGGTTCTCGATGACGCCGAGCGTCGCCACCGCCTCCTCCGGGTGCGGGTTGTAGCTGTAGAGGTGACCCACCCACAGGAAGCCGTCGTTGGCCTGCGGCTTGGAGCTCCCGCCCCAGCCCACGTATTGAATGGAGACGTCGTACCAGTTGGACTCCGTGGTGCCCTCCCGATCCGCGTAGATGCCGAAGCCCTTCACGCCCACCTCCGAGGTCTGATCTCCGGGGTGGAAGCTCTTGTCGAAGTTGTAACAAGCGCGCACGAAGTACGCGTTCGTCGGGTTGTCCGAGGGGTCCGTGGGGAGGCGGAAGCGCGTGGTGGGCCCGTTGAGTCCCTGAGGCCAGGAGAACGACGCGGCGTAGCGGCCCGTGTGGACCTCCGCCGTCTCCACGGTGAGGTTGCTCGCGAGGCGGTCTTCTTCGGTGGGGAGCCGCACCGCGCCGGACTCGAAGTCCTCCGCGCCGTAGACGGCCGGGTGCGTGCCGATGCCCTCGTCGCCCGGGTAGCCCTCCGCGAGGCCCCAGTTCACGCCGGGGGCGAGCCCCTCCGCCCAGACCGCGTCTCGATCCGTGGCCTGCGTCCCCGCGCCGCCGCCCGTGCCTGCGCCGCCACCGCCCGCGCCCGCGCCGCCGCCTCCGGCCCCAGCACCTGCGGCTCCACCGCCCGAGGCTCCAGCGCCCGCGCCGTCACCGCCCGCGCCGCCGCCTGCGCCGCAGCCCGAAGCCAGCACCAGCGAGGCGACCCCCAACCAGCTCACTCCCCGACACGCTCGAGAGGACATGCCTCCAGCCTA
Source organism: Myxococcota bacterium (assembly GCA_963169915.1). Classification (GTDB taxonomy): domain Bacteria; phylum Myxococcota_A; class Polyangia; order Polyangiales; family Polyangiaceae; genus JADLEQ01. The sequence continues at coordinate 1,675 of CAUJEM010000126.1, read as the reverse complement.
AGCGGCGACGCTCGGTGGCCGCAAGCGACGGGCGAGCCACGCCGGCAGGCTTCGAGCAGCGGCGCAGGCACAAGCTAGGGCTGGGTGCTGCTCGCGCCGTAGCGCACGCAGCGAAACCCGAGGCCACCCACCTGGTAGGTGAGCTTCGAGCCCGCGCGCAGCGTGGTCTTCAGCGCGGTGACGCTGCGGTTCCAGCCGCCGCCGCGCAGCGCCCGCACCACGCACGTGCCGTTGAGCTTCGGGTGCGCCTGCGGGCTCGGATCGGTGACGGTCTCGCTCGGGTAGGGCACGAGGCAGTCCGCCGTCCACTCCCACACGTTGCCGGCCAGCTCCCAGAGCTGCCCGTCGGGCCACACCGCCACGCCGAGCGGGAAGCTCTTGACGGGGCTCGTGCCGCCCCCGAAACAGCCCACATCCCCGGCGGGGTCGGACTTGGGCGCTCCGCCGGGCGTGAAGTCCGCGGTGCGGTTGTCGCAGGTGGGCTCGGGCGCGTCACCCCAGGGGTACTTGCGCACGCCGCCGCCCGCCGCCCACTCCCACTCGGCCTCCGTGGGCAGGCGCTGCCCGCGCGTGCCGCAGTAGTGCCCCGCCTTGCGCCAATTGACCATGTTGATGGGGTGGCGCGCGCGCTGGTACTCGGACCTGAAGTTGGAGTTGCGGTCGTTGAGCTGCGGCAGCTCGCAGGCCCCGGCGTCGTAGCAGCGGCGGTAGGCCTCCACCGTCACCTCGGTCTCGTCCATGCAGAACGGCTGCGTGAGGATGACCCGGTGAGCCTGGTCTTGGCTGCCCGGCCGACCACGCCCCATGACGAAGCCCTCCGGCCCCGTGGCGGGGATGTACACCTCCCCCTCGGGGCAGTTGGGGACACAGCGGCCCGCGTCGCAGCGCTCCGCGGCGGCGCAGCCCGGCGTGCACTCCACGACGGCGGCGGGAGCGGCGCTCGGCGCGGGCAACGCGACGCTCACCGAGCCCTCGGCCTCCGCGGCGGCGCTCGGCGCCGGGTGTCCGTTGGCGGCGGCCGAGCGGCAGCCGGGGAGTGATCCCAGCAGCGCCAACCCGAGCCACAGTCCGTGCTTCACGCGAGGATTTTGCGCCACCCCTCGCGGGGCGCCAAATTCCTGGGACCTCACGGGGGTGGCGGCCCCCACCGGGCAGCTCAGCGCGCCGAGACCCTGCGGCGCCCAAGGCCTCTCGCGAGACTGGGCCGCAGCCGCGCCCGGCCTATTGAGCAGCGCCTACCGCGAGCTCGAGAGCGCCGTAACCGTCTGACCAGGCACGTGGTTGTCGGCAGCTTCGATGACGACTACGGCGCCGGCCCCAGTGAGCGCCAGCGATCGGGCAGCAGCGCATCGAGCTCGTCGTCGGTGGTGGCCGTCGCGACGTATCCGTCCGGGGAAGGGAGCCCACAGCCGCTGGACATCGTCGCGCGGGCATGGGTCGACGCGGTCGCGCGGCCGCTCTCGCGTCGCGAGCCCAGGTGGTGTAGTGACGCGCGGAGCGCGTCTGTCTTCGTGTCCCCCGCGCCCGCTCCGGGCGCGCCGCCGGGCGTGACGGTCCTCTCGACGGTGTAGCCCGCGCCGAAGTCCTCCTTCCAGCGATGGGGGAGGAGCTCGGCGAGCCGGCTCTTCGGCTGATCTTGGATCCGGAGGAGCACGTCGGTGAGGTACGCCTCCGG
>CAUJEM010000125.1 GCA_963169915.1 Myxococcota bacterium | reverse complement strand
GGAGCCGCGGTGCGAACACCGCGGAGAGTTTTTACTTGCGTCTATTTTGCGTATGCGCATACTGCTTCAATGGAGCCGCGGTGCGAACACCGCGGAGAGCACAGAGTAGCGGTTCTGGTCGAGAATCCACGGGACCTGGCTTCAATGGAGCCGCGGTGCGAACACCGCGGAGAGGGGCCTCCCAGGAATGCCATGATTTCATGGGGCTGCCAAGGGGTTGGCGAGCGGTGCCTGGGGGAGTGGGGGCGTAGGGGGGGCAACGGCGTGGGTGAGGGTGGGGGAGACAAAAACTTAGGAAAGAATTTCAAGGGGCTGGCGATGGTGCGAGCGCCCCCCGGGGGAGCGTGCGCCACTGTCGCGCTCGCAGCGGACGAGACTATCACGGGCGCGCGCGGGGGGGCACGGCGCCGGAGCGGCGGGCACCGAGCAGCGGCCCAGGGGCGGCCGAAGGCTAGCATGGTAGGGCGCCTGCGGCACCGCCTTCGCCCGCGGCTGCCGTGGTCCCGTTCCCTGGGGATGGCACCGGGGGACCGGAGACGTGGAAGCTCGGCAGCGTGGGGGCTGGGGCAGACGAGACGATCGCCCCGTCGCGCACCCAGAAGCTCCCAGCGCCTCGTGCTCCCGCCCGTCCGGTGCACCCGCAGGGCGGGTGCTTGCCAGGGCGCTCAGCCGATGACCACGGCGTGACGCTCCGGGTGCGTGTAGTCCCGCCCGAGCGACGTGATGGCCTCGCGCGCGCGACCCTCCGCGGGGCCGATGTCCACGAACAGCACTTGGTCTTCCAGGTGGTGGAGGTGGGCGTCGAGCTTGGTGCGCAGCTCCACCAGCTCACGGTGGGTCAGCTCGCAGCGAAAGACGGAGAGCTGCAGGTGATCTCCGTAGCCGCGGAGCGTCTTGAACACCCTCCGCAGCCGCTTGGGATCGGACACGTCGTAGCTGACGATGTAGGCCTGACGCATGCGCTCACCGAGTCCTGAAGGGTGGCAGCGCCTCGAGCTCCCCGAGCAGCCAGCGCCCGAGCAGGCGGGCCTGAACCTCCAGGACGCGGCGGTAGCTGATGCGGTAGCCGAAGACGGGGTGCGTCACGAGCTGATCCAAACGGCGCTCCCACGCCAGCAGGAAGTCTTTACGGCCGGCGGCGGTGAGGCTGGCCGCCCCGGCGCGCACCACGAAGCTGCGCTCGTCCACCACGCCGTTGTTGAGCACGCTCAGCACCACGCTGTCCGCCACGAGGGGACGAAACTCCTCCATCACGTCGAGCGCCAGCGCGGGCCGGCCGAAGCGGGGCTGATGAAAGAAGCCGAGCATGGGGTCCAAGCCCGCCAGCGCGAGCGCGATGCTGACGTCCTTGCTGAGCAGGGAGTACGCGAAGGAGAGCAGCGCGTTGATGGGGTCCTTGGGCGGGCGGCGTGAGCGCCCCTCCCAGTCGAAGGCGCCCAAGGCGGCCTTGCCGCGCAGCATGCCGGTGAACGACTGGAAGTAGACGCGGGCGGCGCTGCCCTCGATGCCGAGCAGCGCGTCCAAGGACGCGGCCGCCTCCGCTTTCTTGGCGAGCTGCTCCAGCTCCGACAGCACCACGGGCCCCACGGCCTGGGCGTTGCGGCGCAGCAGGGTGCGACCGTTTCGGATCTTGCTCGCCGTCCAGGTGCGCGCCAGCTCCAGGCACCGCTGCGGGTCGACGGCGCAGGCGTACTGCGCCAAGCGCAGCTCCACGTTCTTGGGCTCGTGCCCCAGCACCCGCGCGTAGTACCAGCCGCCGCGGCTGAAGTACGCGACGGGGATGCCTCGCTCGGCGAGCGCGCGTAGGGCTGGCGTGGTGAGCTGCACGTTGCCGAAGAGGCACACCTGCGAGGTGTTGGAGAGCCGCACCGAGCTGCGCTTGCCCTCGGTGTGCACCACCAGCTCCTCTCCATCCAGCCCCACGCGCCCTCCTCGAGCGAGCACGTACAGGGGCAGCCGCTCGTCCCGCGCCGGATGCAGGCGCCGCAGCTCCGCCAGCGAGGGCGCGCCGACGGCGAGGCCCCACGGATCGGGGTCGAGCCGCCCGAAGTTGTCCTCTCGCTCCGGGGTGTCCAGCGGCTCGGGCTCCTCGAGCGACTCCCCGTCGAGGCGGCGGAGGAGGTTGGTCTCGTCCGGCAGGCAGATGCCGACGAGAGAGCAGCCGTCGCAGCGCGGATCTTCCAGCAGCGGTGGGGGGAGCTCCCCGGCCTCCGCCAGCCGCCGGAGCCGGTGGACGGCGTGCAGCGTGGCGTCGATGAGCGCCTCGCTCAGCTCGATGACGACGCGGCGCCGAGAGCCTGCGAAGTAGATCTCCGCGTGAGGGACCACGTAGCCCTGCGAGCGCAGCAGGAGCGCTTGCGCGCAGACCTGCGCGCGCTCTGGCAAGTTGGCGCCCTCCGGCACGTCCGGCACGGCGCCGCGCTTGTACTCGATGGGGACGACGCTGCCGGCCTCGGTGCCCTCCACCAGATCGATCTTCGCCGTGATGCCCAGCTCTTGCGACGACAGCCACACCGAGCGCGCCACGTAGGGGACGCCGCCCTCGGCCGCCGCGCTCGCTTCGGCGCCCTCGGCCGAGCTGGGAGGCGGAGGTAGCTGGCCCCCCGGGCGATCCACCCGCTGATGGAGGCTGCGGCCCTCGACCGTGTAGGCGTTGTCTTCGAACTCCCCCATGGACCACTCGAGGTACGCCAGCCGCTCACAGTAGAGCACCTCGTTGATCATCCGCGCAGGGACGAGCTGGGGCGCCGCGGCGGGGAGCCGGAGCGGCAGGCGCTTGGGGCGCGCCTCCTCCAGCGGTGAGGGGCGGAGGGTGGTCGTGGTCTGCGAGGGGCGCACCGTCATGAAGCCTCCGGCGCAGTGGCGCCCTGGGTGTCGTCTCTCACACGTACGCTCCAAGCACTTGGCTCCTTCCCTCTTGCACTGCTGCAAGCCGCCCGCCTTGCAGCCCTGCAGCGCCGCCCCTGGCGCGTCCCCCTAAGCCATGGAAGTCGTGTAGAGGGCGCGTTGGCACGAGACGTGCTTAAGAAGCTGCGGCGGTCGCGAGTGGCAATCCCTCCCCCCCCTCTGCCCCGGGGCCGCCGCATTCTCCGCAGCGCTCCTAGTCGCCTTCCTCCCCCCCCTCCCCGCGACTAGGAGCGCTGTTTCTATTTTGTGCGCCTCCGGCGTGGCGTGCTCCGTGGGCGGGCTGTGCCGGTCCAGCGGAGCCGGCCACTCAAGGGAGCCGCACGCTGCAGGACGCCGGATACCCCGGGGGCGTGCCCGCGCTGGTGAAGGGCGAGGGGTAGCCCCAGCGGTGCGCGGTCAAGTACTTCATGATCTGCGTAGCGCTGAGCTCCGGGTGCAGCACGTGACCCCGGGTGTGGCTGCAGTCCAGCACGGTGCGGCGGTTGGCCTTCAAGAAGGGGAAGGCGGCCTGCGCCGACTGCTCCAGATCGAAGATCTTCACCAGCACGATGACGATGGTGTCCGTGCTGCCGCCGTGCGTCAGCAGCACGTTGCCGCCGTCCGCGGGGTCGAGCGCAGGCCAGTTCCACTTGGGCTTCAAGATGGGGTTGACGAGCTGGGCCTCCGCCGCGTCGTTGAACCAGGCGCCCGACTGATTGACCGTCGCCGCGATGATGTGCGGGTAGCGGGAGTACAGCATGCTGGTGGTGACGGAGCCTGCGGAGAAGCCGTAGGAGTAGATGCGCGAGGAGTCCACGCGCTGCTGCGCGTTCAAGCAGCCCAGCACCGCCTCGAACAGCGCGTACTCCAGGTTGGCGTCGCCCACCTGCCCGCCCTTGATGTCCCAGTCGAGCCCTGCGGGGTCGTTCAAGGGCATGGGCTGCAGCCCGGTGTCCTCCGGCGTGACCACGATGACGGGCTGCGCTGGATCTGCGTCCGGGTCGAGGTTCGCGGTCGTGTGCCAGCTCGTGGCGCTGTCCCCGAAGCCGTGCCAGGAGAAGACCACGCCAGCGGGGCGGGAGCGGTCCGCGGGGAAGTCCACGTACAGGGTGCGGTTCGTGTTGCCCACCCTCAGGGTGTTGCTGCCCGCCGCGAGGACGGTGCCGTTCGGGCACGCGAAGCCAATGTCCGGCGGCACGGGATCGACGCTGGGGCTGCCGCCCGCGCCGGCTGCGCCCGCGGCGCCGCCGCCCGCGCCGCCGCCTCCACCCACGCCGGAGCTGCCCCCAGCGCCGCCACCGCCCGCGGTGCCGGCCCCGCCCGCCGCGCCAGCTTGGCCCGCGGCGCCACCGCCCGCGCCCGCGGCGCCGGCGTGCCCGGCGTCTCCGCCCGCGCCCGCTGCGCCCGCCAGCCCTGCGGCGCCGCCCGCGCCGTCCTCCGAGGAGCCGTCACACGCGCTGAGCCCGAGGGCGAGCGCCGCCGTAGAGAGCCACGTCAGCCATGGTGTCTGCATTCGATACTCCGGGGGTGGAGGCCGAGCCACGAGGCACGTCGTGGCCCGGCCCGGGGGTCGTCGTGGTGAGCTGCCCTCGCCTCAGGGCAGCCGCACGCTGCACGAGGCGGGGTAGCCCGTGAGCGTGCCGTCCGCGAAGGGCGAGGGCGCGCCGTAGCGGTGCGCGGTGAGGTACTTCACGAGCTGGGCGGCGCTGAGCTCCGGGTGGAGGGTGTGCCCTCCCTGGTGGCTGCAGTCGATGACGGTGCGCTGGTTGCGCGCCAAGAAGGGGAAGGCCGCCTGCGCCGAGTCCTCCAGGTTGAACACCGTGATGCTGCCCAGCCCCACCACGTCCGTGCTCCCGCCGTGCGTGAGCAGCACGTTGCCGCGGTCCGCAGGGTCGAGGTCCGGCCAGCTCCAGGCCACCGTGATGACCTTGACCAGCTTCGTCTCTTCCGGGTCGTTCATCCACGCGCCGGACGCGTTCACCGTGGCGGCGATGAGCTGGGGGTAGCGCGAGGCGAGCAGCGCGGTGAGCACGGAGCCCGCGGAGAAGCCCAGCGAGTAGACGCGCGCGGTGTCCACGGAGCGCTGCGCCTTCAAGCAGCCCAGCACGCCCTCGAACAGCGGAAACTCGCGGTTGTCGTCGCCGGGCTTGCCCGCGCGGATGTCCCAGCCCAAGCCCTGCGGGTTGCCCGTGGGCTGCATCTTGGTGTCTTCGGGGGTGACGATGATGACCGGCTGCTCGGGGTCGGCGTCCGGATCCAGGCTGAGGGCGCCGTGGAAGTTCGGCGCGGTGTCGCCGTAGCCGTGCCAGGAGAAGACCACGCCGGCGGGGCGCGCGGTGTTCGTCGGGAAGTCTACGAAGAAGGTGCGGGTGAAGCCCCCGACCTCCAGCGTGTTGGCGCCCTCCTGGAGCACGGTGCCGCCCGGGCAGGCGAAGTCCACCACGGGCGGCTCCGTGCCGCCCCCCGCGCCGCCTTGACCTGCGGCGCCAGCTTGCCCCGCCGCGCCGGCGCTGCCCGCCGCGCCGGCGCTGCCCGCCTGACCCCCACCACCGTCGTCCTCCGAAGAGCTGCCGCAGGCCACGAGCCCGAGCGAGAGGACCGAGACCGTCAAGAGTGAGTAGAGTGCGCCGCGCATGCTGACCTCCTAAGCGTAGGACGACACATCGTGCCACGGCTCCAGCGCCGACGTAAAGCGCGCGGCTCAGGGGGCGAGCAGGTCGTGACGCCAGCCGGCGCCGGCGCGCTCGTAGCGATGCCGCTCGTGCAGGCGGCTCGGGCGCCCGGCCCAGAACTCCCAGCGCGCGGCCTCGACCGCGAAGCCGCCCCAGTGCTCCGGGCGCGCGAGCACGGCGCCTGCGCTCTCGGCGCTCAGGCGCTCGACGCGCGCCAGCAGCTCCGCCTCGCTCGCGATGACCTGGCTCTGCGGTGACACGCTGGCGCCGAGCTGACTGCCGCGCGGCCGCGAGTGGAAGTACTCGTCGGACTCCGCGGCTTCGAGCCGGACCACGCGCCCCTCGAGCCGCACCTGGCGCTCGAGCTCACTCCAGTGAAACAAGAGCGCCACCTGTGGGTTGGCCTCCAGCTCACGCCCCTTGCGGCTCCGGTAGTTGGTGAAGAACCGCACTCGCCCGCGGCTGATGCCCTTGTAGAGCACCATCCGGAGCGAGGGCGCCCCGTCGAGCGTGCTCGTGGCGAGCGCCATCGCGTCGGGTTGATCGATGCCGCTCGCCTCGGCGGCGGCAAACCAGCCCAAGAACAGCTCGAGCGGCTCGGCGTGGGGGGTCGGGGAGGGGAAGCTCACGGTGGTGTCGACGGTCACGGGGCGCACGCTGCTCGTCTCGAGGGTGGGGTGCAAGCCGTCCGGCGCCACCCGGGCCTGACCACGGCTCCTGCACCGGCTAGGCGCAGCTTATCCACAGCTTGCCACAGCTTATCCCCAGCCTCGGCGGCGGGACGGGTCGCAATTCCCAGCGGTCTAGGCATAGTGCGGGGGATGACGCGCCGGTGGCGGATCGAGCGGCTGGTCCCCGGCGGTGAGGGGCTGGCGCGCCACGAGGACGGCCGCCGCGCCTTCGTGCCGGGCGCCTTCCCTGGGGAGGAGCTCGAGCCGCTCCGGCTCGAGGAGCACCCGCAGTACGTCCGCGTGCTCGAGCACCGCCGGCTCAGCGCGTCGGCCGAGCGCGTCGCGCCGCCCTGCCCGGAGGTGGAGCGCTGCGGCGGCTGTGACTGGATGGCGCTCGCCCGCCCGGCGCAGCTCCGCGCCAAGGCGGCGCTCGTCGAGGAGGCGCTGGGTCGGGTCGCGGGGCTCCACCTCCCGCCGGGGCCGCTCCAGGTGGTGACCGGGAGCTCGGCGCTCGGCTACCGCGGGCGCGTGCGGCTGCACATCGACGAGCAGGGGCGCACGGGCTTCTTGGCGCGTGGGAGCCACCGCCTGGTGCCGCTCGGCGCGTGCCTCGTGGCGGCGCCGGAGGTCTCGGCGGCCATGGGCCGGCTGCGCGCGCTCGGCGGGCAGTACGGCGCGGCGCTCGGCTACTTCCGCGAGGCGGAGCTGCGCCACGCGCCGGCGGGCCCCAGGCTCAGCGCCCGGCTCTGGCCGCGCGACGCCAACCTGGGCCAGAGCGCCAAGGTGCGCCAGCTCCTCGCCACGCTCCGCGCGGAGCCGGGCTGGACGGTCGCGGTCGGTGAGGAGCCGCTACCGACCACCGAGCTGCAGCGCTGGCCGCTCCCTGGGGCCAGCTTGCTGGCGAGCCCGGAGGCCTTCACGCAGGTCAACTGGGAGCTCAACCAGCGCCTGGTGGCCGCGGTGGTCGAGGGCGCCTTGGCGCGCGGCGCCGCGAGCTTTCTCGACGTGTACGCGGGCGCCGGCAACTTCAGCCTCCCGCTCGGCGCCGCGGGCCTCACCGGGGTGGGCGTGGAGGAGGAGGGCGCGGCGCTGCAGGCGGCGCGTCGCGCGCAGCGCGAGCAGGGGCTCAGCGGCGTGCAGTGGCTAGCAGGGGACGCCGCGCGGCGCGTCGCGCGGCTGGCCCAGGCAAGGCAGCGCTTCGATTTGATCATCGTGGATCCGCCGCGCACCGGCGCAAGACCCTTACTGCGGGGGCTGCTGGCGCTGGGCGCGCCCAGCCTCGCGATGGTGTCATGCAACCCCGTGACGCTCGCGCGTGATCTCGAGGGGCTCGCGGCGGCCTACACGCTCGAGCAGGTCACCGCCTTCGACTTCTTCCCGCACACGCACCACGTGGAGGTGCTGTGTTGGCTGGGGCGTCGAGCCGCCGTCGGGCCATGCTAAGACCGCGGCCCATGTCCGCCTGCCCCGCCGCCCGCCGCTCCGAGGGTCGCTCGACGTGAGCGCGTGCGCCAGCGCGTGCGCTCAGCCCCGCACCACCCCGGACCACCAGACCACGGGCTGGCCGCCCGGCATCCGCTACATCATCGGCAACGAGGGCTGCGAGCGCTTCAGCTACTACGGCATGCGCAGCATCCTCACGCTGTACATGGCGGACGTGCTCTACCGCTGGCACCCCGTCTTCCGCGAGGCGCCGCAGGCCTACGCCACGGCGCACTATCACCTGTTCGCGGCGGCGGTGTACGCGGTGCCGATGATCGGCGCCATCATCGCCGACCGGCTGCTCGGCAAGTACCTCACCATCTTGACGCTCTCGCTCGTGTACTGCGCGGGCCACGCCGTGCTCGCGCTGTACGAGGGCTCCGTGCTGGGGCTGTGGGTGGGGCTCGGGCTCATCGCGGTGGGCTCGGGCGGCATCAAGCCCTGCGTCTCCGCGCACGTGGGCGATCAGTTCGGGAAGAACAACTGGTTTCGCGTCCGCACCATCTACCAGGCCTTCTATTTCATCATCAACTTTGGCAGCTTCTTCTCCACGCTGCTCATCCCGTGGGTGTGGAAGCGCTACGGCGTCGCCTGGGCCTTCGGCATCCCGGGCCTCCTGATGGGGCTGGCCACGCTGGTGTTCTGGAGCGGGCGCAGGGTCTTCGTCCACGTGCCGCCGCGCCCTGGGCGCGCGCTCGGGCTGCTCGACACGCTCAGCGCCATTGCCCTCTTCGGCAGCGTGGGGCACCTGTTCTTCACGGGCTCGCTCGGCTGGGGGCTGAAGCTGCTGCTCAGCCTGGCGTTCCTAGTGGTGGGCTTCTCGCTGTTCTTCCTGCGGCAGCGACGCTCGCCGGACGACGGCTTCCTCGCGGTGCTGGTGTGGTCCATCGCGCACCGCCTCGGCCGCGCCTGGCCGCTGCCGGAGCCCCCGGCCCCACCCCCGGCGCCCAGCCCGGAGGTGCAGGCGCGGCGGGACGCGCTCGCCCGCCACTGGCTGTTCGGCCCGGCCGTCCGGCGCTTCGGCGTGGAGGCCGCGGAGGGGCCGCCGGCCGTGCTCGGCATCGTCACGGTGTTCGTGTTCGTCGCGCCGTTCTGGGCGCTGTTCGATCAGCACGGCTCGTCGTGGGTCCTCCAGGCCAAGCAGATGGATCTGACGGTGCTCGGGGTAGAGCTGCAGCCCAGCCAGATCGCGGCGCAGAACCCGGCCATGGTGATGCTGCTCATCCCCTTCGTGAGCAAGGTGCTCTACCCGCTGTGGGAGAGGCTGAAGCTCCGCCCCACGCCGCTGCGGCGCATGACGGTGGGCATGGCGCTGGCGGCGCTCTCGTTCGTGGCCGTGGCGCTCATCCAGGGCGCCATCGACGCGCGCGGCCTCGGCAGCGTGAGCGTGGCGTGGCAGGCGCTCCCCTATCTGCTCATCACCCTGGCGGAGGTGCTGGTGTCCGTCACCGGGCTGGAGTTCGCGTACACCCAGGCGCCCCCCCGCATGAAGAGCACCATCATGGGCTTTTGGCAGCTCGGCGTGTCGCTCGGCAACGTGCTGGTCACCCTCGTGGCCCTCATCAAGCTGCCGCTGGCGCAGTTCTTCTGGGTGTTCGCCGCGCTGATGGCGGCGTCTGCCGTGCTGTTCGGGCTGCGCGCGGTCTTCTACAGCTACCGAGATCACGTCCAGCCCTGAGCGCTGGGCGCGGCCTCAGTCGTGGTGGCGCCGGCCCCGGCGACGACCCTCCACGGCGCGCTGGAGCTGCCGCACGGCCTGCTCGAACTTCGCTTGCTGCTTGGCGCTCATCAGCTTGGCAAGCTCCGCCTCTTCGGCGCGCTGCAAGCCCTGGAGCGCGGCGCGCGCGGCGCGCAGCGCGGTCAGCGCGCTGCGGTAGGCGGCCTCGTCGCTCGAGTCCTGCGCTAGCAGCTCGTCCAGCGCGCCCATGGCCTGAGCGCGCTTGGCTTGCTCGGCGTGGCGCAGCGCCGCGTACTTCTCCAGCACCTTCTCCACGGCGGTGGCCTGCGCCTCGGTCAGCCCCACGCGCTCGCGCAGGAGGCGCTGTCGCACCTTCTTGGCTCGCTCCCGCGGCGGCTCGCGCCCCTCGGCGGCGCCGTGGTGCGGGGGCGGGGGCGGCGCCGCGGCGGCCGCGCTCGCGGCGCTGAGGGCGAGCCCCAGCCCCCACCCGGCTGCAGAGAGCCAGCTCGACCAGCGCCTGGTGCCTCGACTCATGATGTCCCTCACTCTCCCAGGAAGGCCGCGGTGGCGGCGTACCAAGCCTCGTCGTCCTCGGCCACGGGCCCGAAGAGGGCGTCGTGTCCGCTCCGCTCGTCGTCGAGCAGCGCCGTGAGCGAGGGATCCAGCGGCTCCTCGGGCTCCTCGCTCGGCGCTCCGGCGGCGCTGGCCGTCGGCGTCTGGACGGCGAGGCGCGTGGGCGCCGCGGCCGTGGCGGGGCGCTCCTGGCCGAGCACCGCGGCGGACTCCGTCTGGGTGCTGGGACGGCTCAGCGCCACGGCCAAGCCGAGCGCGCCCGCCGCCGCCAGCGCCGGCGCCAGCCACAGCAGCCAGCGCTGCGCCCAGCGTGGCCGCCGCTGGGGGACGTCCGTGGCGCGCGCCGCCATCCGCGTGAGCTGGTGGGTGGAGGGCTGCTCGGCCGTGGTGTCGAACAGCGTGAGGAGGTCGTGCTCGGGGTCGTTGGGGCGGGTCATGGAGAGCCTCCGGGGGTGGCGGGCAGTAAGTCCGCGAGCTTGGCGCGCAGCTCGGTGAGCGCCAGGTGCACGAGCACGCGCGCCGAGCCCTCCGTGCTGCCGATGAGCCGAGCGATCTCGGCGTAGCCGAGCCCAGCGTCCAGGCGCAGCAGCGCGGCCTCCCGGCGCTTCTTCGGGAGCTGCGCCAGCGCCTCCGTCACGCGCTCGGCGGTGGCGCGCGCCGCGCTCAGCGCCTCCGGGCTCTCCGTCCCCGCGGGGGGCTCCGCCTGCTCCTCGCGCTGCACGCGGCGCCCCTCCGCGCGCCGGAGCGTGAGGGCGCGCCGCACGGCGATGGCGGCGAGGAAGCTCTTGAAGCTGGTGTCCGGCGTGTAGCGGCCGAGCTGCTGAAAGGCGAGCGTCAGCGTCTCTTGCACCGCGTCCTCCGCGAGCGCGCCGTCACCACGCGCCGCCCGCGCCGCGACGCGGTAGAGCATCCCGAGGTGCGGCTCCACCAGCGCTCGGAAGGCGTGCCCGTCGCCGCCGAGGGCGCGGGCGCACAGCTCGGCCTCCACGCTCATGCGCGGGGCCGCCGTCTCCTGGGCGGCGACGGCGGGTGAGGGGAGGGCGAAGAAGCCTTGCATGCTGGCGTGGGGATCATGCCGGAGCTGCCAGGGACGTTAAAGCGCTGGGGGCGGCCATGCTAGCGTCGCCGGGATGTTGACGGACGTGGTCGTCGTGGGCGGGGGGAGCGCGGGCGCGGCGGCGGCGGCGTTCCTGGCGGAGCGGGGCGCGAAGGTGGTGGTGCTCGAGCGGGGGCCGCTGGGCGAGGGCGGGGCTCGCTGGGTCAACGGCGTCCAAGAGCGCTTCTTCCGTGAGGCGGGGCTGGAGCTGCCCACCGGGCCGGAGCTGCGCGGGGGCAAGGCGCGCTTTCACCTGGTGGCGGGGTGGGACGGCCCACGCCTGAGCGCCGCGGGCCACGACGTGCTCGACGTGGACATGCGGCGGCTCGTGGCCCGCTTGCAGCAGCGCGCCCGGGAGCACGGCGCGGAGCTGCGGGAGGGGGTGAGCGTGGGCCCGCTCGAGCGCGGCACGCTCTCCACCTCGTCGGGGACGCTGACCGCGGGCTGCTTCGTGGACGCCAGCGGGCTCTCCGGCGCCAACCTGCTCGGCCAGCCCCGTCCGCCGCGGGAGGCGCTCTGCGCGGCCGCGCAGCAGGTGCGCCGCGTGAGAGATCTGCCCGCGGCGCGCGCCTTCTTCGCGAGCCACGGGGTCGAGCCGGGAGAGACGCTGTGCTTCACGGGCGTGGCGGGCGGCTACTCCATCGTCAACGTGCGCCTGGAGGGCGAGGAGCTCTCCATCCTCACGGGGAGCCTCCCGGGGCTCGGCCACCCGAGCGGCGGAGCGCTGCTCGACCGCTTCGTCGAGGAGCACCCGTGGGTCGGCGACGCGCTGTTCGGGGGGGCGCGCGCCATCCCGCTGCGGCGCCCCTACGACCGCTTGGCCACGCAGGACATCGCGGCCGTGGGGGACGCGGCAGCGCAGCTCTTCACCGTCCACGGCTCTGGGGTCGGCGTGGGGCTCGTGGCGGCGCGACGCCTGGCGGACGCGCTGACGCAGGGCCGGTCCCCGTGGGAGTGGTCGGTGGCGTGGATGCGGCAGGAGGGCGGGCTGCTCGCGGGCTTCGAGGCCTTCCGGCGCTTCAGCGCCTCGCTCCACCCGGAGGAGCTCGCGGAGCTCATCACGTCCGGCTTGTTCGGGGAGGAGCTGGTGCGCTCGGGCCTGTGCGTCACGCTGCCCTCGCCCGGGCGGCTGGGGCTGCTCGAGCGGAGCGGTGGCGTGCTGCGCGCGCCGCGGCTCGGCGCACGGCTGGCGCCGGTGCTCGCGCGGCTCACCGCGACCCTGGCGCTCTACCGGGCGTACCCGGCGCGCCCCGCGGGTTTGCCGCGCTGGGCCCGGCTGGCCGCCCGCGTCTGCGACGCCGCTTGAGCGCGCCCTCGCGCCGAGCCTTGACCGCGCCGCCCGCGAGCGAGAGGGTGTGCGGCATGTTGCTCGAGAAGATCAAGGCGCAGATGTTTCAGGCCATGAAGAGCGGTGACACCGTCGCCAAAGAGATCTTGAAGGTGGCCGTCGGGGAGATCACGACCGATCAGGCTCGCCCCGGGCGCACCGGCAGCGATGAAGAGACGCTGGCCCTCCTCAAGAAGCTCGTCAAAGCCAACGAGGAGACGCTCGCCTCCACCACGGACGCCGAGCAGCGCAGCACCTTGCTGCGTGAGGTGGCGGTGCTCATGACCTTCTTGCCGCGCGCGCTGGGCGTCGAGGAGATCCTCCAGGCGCTCGAGCCGGTCTCGGAGGCACTCCGCGCGGCGGGCAGCGCTGGGCAAGCGACGGGCATCGCGGTCAAGCACCTGAAGGCGGCTGGGCTCGAGGTGGGCGGCAAGGACGTGGCCGCGGCCGTGGAGCGGCTGCGGGGCGGCTGAGGCGCGCGGCCGGCTCAGCGCGGGTCGCTGCAGCAGCGAAAGCCGATCTCGTAAAATCTGAAGCTTGGCGCGTGCACCGTCACCGTGGCCTGGCAGGAGGCCGTCTCCGCCCAGTATCTCCCCTTGAGCCCGCTGACGTAGTCCCCACCCGGGTGGCGTCGGCGGACCCACTCCTCCACGTTGCCCACCAGATCGAGCACGCCGGCGGAACCCCGGCAGCCCTCCCGTGCGCCGGACGGAAGCGCTTGGTAGAGCGCTTGCACGTGCTGGACGGCTTGCAGGCCCCTGCCCCCGAGGGCCTGCGCCGCGTCGAAGAGCTCGGCCAGCGACTCGTGCGCTGGGCTCGCCGCCCTCAGCGGCCACAGGTCGAGGCGGTCTTGGTCGAACGCGCGCCAGCGGGCGTCGTCACGGCAGCGCCCGGGCTCGTGCCGCGCCCCGTAAGGCAGCGGCCAGCCCTCGGCGCCCTCACAGGCTCGGGTCCACTCATCGTCGTAGCAGAGGCGCTTGCCGCGCTGGGCGCACCAGGCCGCGGCGTCGTGGAAGCTGTACATCACCAGGGGCAGCGCGCCCGCGCGGCCAGGCGCCTCGTAGCGATCGATGCAGGTCTCCGCGACGCGCGCCATGTCCGGGGGACAGGGGGAGGTCGTCTCCTCGGTGAGGTCCGGCCAGCGGTCTCCAGCTTCCGGGAGCACGATGAGCGGCTGACCCCCAGCGCCGGCGTGACAGGGCGTCTCCGCGGGCCAAGCCTCGGACGAGCCCTCGTCCGGGCTGCCGCAGGCGCCGAGGAGCAGGGCGAGCGCCAGGCAAGGCGCGGGACGCAGGGCAGGCGCTGGACGGCGACGCATGGGCGGGATCTCCTCGGGTGCGGGGTGGCAGCGCGAGGGTTCGGGGCGGCGCCTCGGAAGTTGTGCGGTCGCGCCCCGAGGGCAAGCTCGGCTATGGTGCTCCTCCGTGACCCATCCCCCAGCGCCTCGTGAGCCCGCAGCGTGACCGAGCGTGGCGTCTTGAGTGGGTGGGCCGTGCTGCTCCTGCTGGTGGCCCTCGTGGCGCTGCTCGTGGGGGTCGGCGCTGGCGCGCTGGCGGGTGAGCCCCCGATCGGCTGGGCCCCTGCGGCGCTGCTGGAGTGGCTGCGAGAGCTGTGGAGCGTGAGCTGGCGCTGGCTCGGGTGGGTCGGCGGCGGGCTCAGCCTGCTCGGGCTGCTCCTGGGCGCGGGGCTCGCCCTGTTCCCTGCTCCCCCGGAGCGCCCGCTCGCCTTCGAGCAGCTCCACACCACCGGGCTACGCGACGCGCTGCGCGAGGTGGAGCAGCGCGTCCACACCTGTACGGACGCCGAGGTGCCGAACGTCGTCCTGGCGCTGGACGAGCTGCTGCGCGGCGCCGCCAAGCTGAGCGCCAGCGACCTCCACTTCTCCCCCACGCCGGGCGGGTTCCGCGTCACCTACCGCGTCCAAGGCTCCCTGCACGACGTGGCCAACCTGCGCCTGGAGCTGGCCCCGCTGCTCACCACCCGCGTGAAGGTGCTGGCGCGACTCGACACCGCCGTCCGCGCCACCCCGCAGGACGGGCGGCTGGTGGTCACGCTCGACGGCACGCGGCTCGAGGCGCGCGTCTCCACGCTCCCCACCGAGAGCGGAGAGCGCGTGGTGCTGCGGCTGGTGCGCGGCAGCCTGGCGGTGCCGCAGCTCGAGTCCTTGGGCTTCTCGGAGGAGGTGCTGAGGGGTGTCACCGAGGTCTTGGCCAAGCCGCAGGGGGTCCTCTTCGTCACGGGCCCGGTGGGCAGCGGCAAGACCACCACGCTCTACGCCGCGCTGGAGTACGTGTCGCGCACCCGCGGCGCCACCACCACCTGCGTCACGCTCGAAGATCCCATCGAGCTACAGCTCCCCTTCGCCACCCAGACGCAGATGAACCAGCGCGCGGGCCTCACCTTCGCGGGGACGCTCCGCAGCGTGCTGCGGCAAGATCCCAACGTCTTGATGGTGGGCGAGATCCGCGACCAAGAGACGGCGGACATCGCGATGCAGGCGGGCCTCACCGGTCACTTGCTGCTCACCACCGTCCACGGTGAGGGCGCCGCGGGGCCCTTCGCGCGCATGATGGACATGCAGATTGAGCCCTTCGTGCTCGCCAGCGCTACGCTGGGCTGCCTCGCGCAGCGCTTGGTGCGCACGCTGTGCACGGCGTGCCGTCGACCGGCGGAGCCGGAGCCCCTCCACCGCGAGCGCTTCGCACGTCATGGCGTGCAGCTCCCCCCAGGGACGTACTACGAGCCCGTGGGCTGCCCCTTCTGCGAGCACCAGGGCTTCACGGGGCGGCTGCCCATCGCCGAGGTGCTGGTGCTGGACGCGGAGCTGCGGCAGGCCGTGCACCAGCGCTTGCCCACGCGGGACATCTACGAGGAGGCCGTGCGCCGGGGCATGACGCCGCTGCTCGAGAGCGGGCTCGAGCGCGCCCTCGCCGGGGAGACCTCGCTGGCCGAGGTGCTGAGGGTCGCCGGATGAGCGCTCGCCGCGTGCTGGAGCAGGTGGCGAGGACGCTGCAGCTCACCGGAGGCCTGCTGCTGGCGGTGTTCTCGGTACAGTTCGCGCTCCGGGCGCTGGAGGAGCGGCGCGCGCGCGTCAGCGCGCCAGCGCCCGTCCCCTCGGAAGACCGCCGCGCGCTGGCGGCGAGCGCCGCCGCGAGCGCGCCCAGCGCCGCCGCGCCGCTCACCGCTGCGCCGCCCACGCCCCCCGCGCCGAGCGGTACGCCGCTGCGCATGTCGCTGGTGGTGGACGCTCGGCAGCCGCGCGCGGAGGTGTACGTGGCCGGGGTGCGCGTGGGCGAGACGCCCTTCGTGGGTGAGGTGAGCTGCCGCGCTGGCTCCAGCGTGAAGATCGAGGTGCTGCAGCGGCAAGGGCCGCCCGTCAGCTTCGAGCGGCCGTGCTCCGGCTCCGCCACGCTGCGCGCCGAGTGAGCGGCGACTCAGTGACCATGGCCATGGCCGTGGCCATGGCCGTGGCCGTGGCCGTGACCAGGGCCGCGCGGGCGCCGCGCCCCTGGGGCGCGCTCGAAGGCGAGCAGCCGGAGCGCGTTGGCCACGACGAGCAGCGTGGAGCCCTCGTGCAGCGCGACCGCCACGCCGATCTTCGCGACGTCGAACACGGTGGCAGGGATGAGCAGCGCCACCATGCCGAGGCTGGCCCAGAGGTTTTGCCGGATGATCGCGCGTGCCGCCGCGCCGAGCCGGAGCGCGAAGGGGAGCGCGGAGAGATCGTCGGCCATGAGCGCGACGTCCGCGGTCTCCAGCGCCACGTCCGAGCCGCCGGCGCCCATGGCGATCCCCAGGCTGGCCGCGGCCAGCGCCGGGGCGTCGTTGACGCCGTCCCCCACCATGCCCACCGCTCCGTGGGCGCGCTGGAGCTCCCGCACCGCCAGCACCTTGTCCTCCGGCAGGAGCCCGCCGCGCGCGGCGCGTAGGCCAAGCTGAGCGGCCACGGCGTCGGCCACGCGTTGGTTGTCGCCCGTGAGCATGATGGTGTGCTCGACGCCCTGCTGACGTAGCCGCTCGAGCACGGCTCGCGCGGCGGGGCGCGGCGTGTCCATCACGCCCAGCACGCCGAGCCAGCGCTGCCCGGCGCGCGCCAGCATCACGGTGCGCCCCTCGGCCTCGAGGCGCGCCACGCCGGTCATGAGCTCGGCGGGGAGCTCGCGCTCCTGCGTGAAGAGCGCGGGCTTGCCGATGGTGACGTCCTCGCCGCCCACGCGCCCCGTGACGCCGGCGCTGGTGAGCGCGCGCACCTGCCGCGCCTCCGGCAGCGGCTCGCTGATGCCGCGCGCGGCGGCGCCGCTCGTGATGGCGCGCGCCAGTGGATGATCGGAGCGCTGCTCCACCGCGGCGGCCAGGGTGAGCAGCTCGCGCTCGCTCGAGCCCTCCCACGGGAACACGTCCGTGAGGCGCGGCTTGCCCTCCGTGAGGGTGCCCGTCTTGTCGAAGGCGATGGCGCGCAGCTCCCCCAAGGACTCCAGGTGCGCGCCGCCCTTGACGAGCACCCCGCCGCTCGCGGCCCGGGCCATCCCGGAGAGGACGGCGCTGGGGATGGCGATGGCGAGGGCGCAGGGGCTCGCCGCCACGAGCACCGCCATGGCACGGTAGAAGCTCTTGCTGAAGGGCTCGTCCACGACGACCCAGGCGAACAGCAGCAGCACGACGAGCGCCAGCACCACCGGGACGAACAGCCGCTCGAAGCGCTGGGTGAAGCGCTGGGTGGGGGACTTTCTTGCCTCCGCCTCCGCCACCAGCCGGACCATCCGGGCCAGCGTGCTGTCGCTGGCGAGCTGAGTGACGATGACCTCCAGCGCGCTCGCGCCGTTGATGCTGCCGGCGAAGACGCGGTGGGTGGCGGCGAGCGCGTGGGGGGCGCGCAGCGCCGCTTGGAGATCGGACACGGGGTGCTTGTCGACGGGGACGCTCTCCCCCGTGATGGACGCCTGGTCCACCTGGCTGAGCCCGGACACCACGAAGCCGTCGGTGGGCACGCGCGTGTTGGGGCGGACGAGCACGCGATCTCCAATGACCAGGCGATCGATGGAGACGGGCTCGAGCTCGTCGTCCTCCCCCAGGCGGATGGCCTGCTCCGGGACCAGCTCCGCCAGCGCTTGGAGGGCGCCGCGCGCTCGGCCCATGGCGTAGCCCTCGAGCGCGTGCCCCAGCGTGAACAGGAAGAGCAGGAGCGCGCCCTCGAACCACTCGCCCAGCGCCGCGGCGCCCGCGGCGGCCACGAGCATCAGGAAATCAATCTCCAGCTTGCGCGCCTCCAGCGCCAGCTTCACCTCTTGCAGCGTGAACCAGGAGCCGAAGCCATAGGCGGCGAGGTACAGCCCGAGGCTCAGGGGGGAGGCCGCGGTCCAGCGCGCCACCGCCAACCCCAAGAAGGTGAGCGCGCCGCAGATCAAGCTGAAATACAGCTCGGAGAGCTCCCCGAAGGGTCCTCCGTGGTGGTGCGCGTGGGTCTGCTGGGCCTCCGCGGCCGCCACGGGCGAGGCGGGCTCGGTGAAGGTGCCCACGCCCAGCCGAGTGACCGCGGCGAGCAGGGCCTCACGCCCCGTGGCGCCGGCGTCGTACTCCAGGTAGAGGCGGCGTGAGCCGAAGGCCACGGAGGCGTCGAGGACGCCGGGCTGGCGCAGGAGCGCGCCCTCGACGAGCCGCGCCTGGCGCTCGTGGCGTAGGCCGACCGCGGGCAAGGACAGGTGCCCGTAGCGGGCGCTGAGCTCCGCCCCGGCGTCGCGCGCCAGCGCCTCCAGCTCCTCCAGCGCCAGAGACGCGGGCTCGTAGTGGAGGCACAGCCTGGGGTGCTCGGCGTCACTGCGATCGAGGTGGACCTTGGAGACGCCCTGGCGCGCCCCGAGCGTCTCCACCAGCCGCTCGATGCAGGCCTCACAGACGGCCGCGTCCTCGGGCAACGCGAGCGTGAGATCTAGCCGGTGCTTGCTCATCCGAGGGGCTCTGCTGACGCTGGGGCCGCGTGGGGCTCCGTTGCCGCTGGCGCTGCGCCGAGCGGCGGCTCCTCTCGACGGTACACGAAGGCGTAGAGGGTGGGCAGCACGAAGAGCGTGAGGAAGGTGGCGCTGACCAGCCCACCGATGACGACCGTGGCGAGCGGCCGCTGGACCTCGGCGCCCGCGCCCGTGGACAGGGCCATGGGCAGAAAGCCCAGGGTCGCCACGGTGGCCGTCATCACGACCGCGCGCAGCCGTGACTCCGCCCCCTGCCGCGCCGCCTCCAGGGGGCTCACGCCTTGCTCACGGAGCTTCTTGACGGTCGTCAAGAGCACCACCCCGTTGAGCACCGCGATGCCGAAGAGCGCGATGAAGCCGATGGCGGCGCTGATGGAGAAGGGCAGCCCGCGCGCCGCGAGGAGAAAGACGCCGCCGACGGCCGCGAAGGGGACGTTCAGAAATATGATGAGCGCCGGCCGGAGCTTACCGAAGGCCAGGTAGAGCAGCACGAAGATGAGGCCGAGCGCCAGCGGTACGGCGAGCGCCAGGCGCGCGGCGGCGGCGCTCAGGTTCTCGAACTGACCTCCCCAGCGGAGGACGTAGCCGGGCGGCAAGGGGATCTCCGCGCGCACGATCTCTTGGGCCTGCGCGACGAAGGACGCCAGATCGCGCCCGCGCACGTTGGTCTCCACGCTCGTCCGGCGCCGCACCCCCTCGCGGCTGACGCTCGCTGGTGAGTCCACCAGCTCGATGCTGGTGATCTGTCCGAGGGGCACCAGCTGCCCGCCCTGTCCGCTGACGGGCAGCCGCCGCACTTGATCGATGTCGTCGCGCAGGCTGGCGGGGAGCCGCACCTGCAGGCGATAGCGCCGCTCCCCCTCGTACACCTCGCCCACGGCGCGCCCCCCGAGCACCTCGATGGCGTCGAGCGCGTCGCGGACGGAGATGCCGTAGCGCGAGGCCGCGGCGCGGTCGATGGTGACCTCCAGGGTGGGGAGCCCCGCGAGCTGCTCGGCGCGCACGTCCGAGGCGCCGGGCACCTTGCGGATGGCCCCCTGGACCTGCAGGCTGAGGCGCTCGAGCGTCGGGAGATCATCCCCGGAGATGGTGATGGCCACGTCCGAGCGGACGCCGCTGATGAGCTCCGCCATGCGCAGCTCGATGGGCTGGGAGAAAGAGAAGCCGAGGCCCGGCAGCGCCTCGGCGAAGCGCGCCGCCATGCGCTGCACCAGCTCTTCGCGCGTCTGGGCCGTCGTCCATCGGGAGGGGGGCTCGAGCATCACGAGGCAGTCGGAGAGCTCCACGCCCATGGGGTCGGTCGCGATCTCCGCGCGGCCCGTCTTGCAGACCACCGTGGTCACCTCGGGGAACTGCCGCACCACGCGCTCGAAGCGCGTGGCGCTCTCGACGCTCTCCTCCAGGGCGACGCTGGGCAAGCGCAGGATCTGCACCGCCAGCGCGCCCTCATCCAGTCGAGGGATGAACTCCGCGCCCATGCGCGCGGCGACGACGCCGCTCGCGCCGAGCAGGGAGAAGGAGGCCAGCAGGACCCAGCGCGGGCTGCGGAGCAGCGGCCCCAGCAGCCGCGGATACACTCGGTGCAGCAGCCGCACCACCAGCGGCTCCCGGTGCGCCTGCCCGCGCAGGAGGGTGGCGACCAGCACCGGCACGAAGGTGAGGGAGGCCACGAAGGCCCCGAGCAGCGCGAAGAGCACGGTGATGGCCATCGGCTTGAACATCCTCCCCTCGACGCCGCTCAGGGTGAGGATGGGGAGGTACACGATGACGATGATGGCCTCCCCGAAGAGCGCCGCCTTGCGCACGTCGAGCGTGGAGCCCAGCACCACCTCCGCGGCGGCTCGGTAGCTGAGCGGCCGCGGGGCGCCGCGCGCCGCCGCCGCCAGGTGCACCACGGCGCTCTCCACCACGATGATGGAGCCGTCCACCACGATGCCAAAGTCGATGGCGCCGAGGCTCATGAGGTTGCCCGAGAGGCCCAGCAGCTTCATGGCGGTGAAGGCCACGAGCATGGCGAAGGGGATGGCGGCGGCGACGATGAGCCCCCCGCGCACGCTGCCGAGCAGCAAGAACAGCACGGCCACGACGAAGAGCGCCCCCTCCGCCAGGTTACGCCCCACGGTGCGGATCGTGCCGTCCACCAAGGTCGAGCGATCGTAGAAGGGCTCGATGCGCACGCCGGGGGGGAGCGAGGGCGCTAGCTGGGCGAGCTTGGCCTTCACGTCGCCGACCACCTGGCGACCGTTCGCCCCCACCAGCATCATCACGATGCCCGTCACCACCTCTCCGCGCCCGTCGCGGGTCACGGCGCCTTGCCGCAGCAAGGGGGCGAGGTGCACCCTGGCGAGGTCTCGTACCCGCACGGGGATGCCGTCCGCGCTGGTCTCGACCATGATGTCCCCGATCTCTTCGAGGCTCTGCAGGCGCCCTTCCCCGCGCACGAGCAATTGCTCCCCCGAGCGCACGACGGCGCCGCCGCCCGCCGTGCCGTTGTTGTTCTCCAGGGCGGAGAACAGCTCGCCGAGCGAGACGTCGAGGGCGCGGAGTCGATCCGGGAGCACCTCCACCTCGTAGGTCTTCAGCTCCCCTCCGAAGGAGTTGACCTCCACGACCCCGGGCACCGCGCGCAGCTCGTAGGCGATGAACCAGTCGAGCAGCGAGCGGAGCTCCATGGCCGACTGACAGGCGTCGGTGTCGGGCCCTCCCGGCGGGCAGGGGTGCTCGGCGCGCACCTCGAACTGAAAGACCTCTCCGAGCCCGGAGCTGAGCGGCCCCAGCTCCGGAGACGCACCGGCGGGCAGGCGCTCTCGCGCCTGGACGAGGCGCTCGGAGACGAGCTGGCGCGCGCGCAGCAGATCCGTCCCCTCCTCGAAGACCACGGTGACGGCGGAGAGACCATAGCGCGACACGCTGCGGAGCTGCTCCACGTTGGGCAGCCCGCTCATGGCGGACTCCACCGGGAAGGTGATGGTGCGCTCCACGTCCACGGCGCCGAGGGCAGGCGCGTTGGTGAGCACCTGGACCTGGACGTTGGTGATGTCCGGCACGGCGTCGATGGGCAGCCGCAGGGCGCTGCGGACGCCAATGGCGGTGACGAGGACGACGAACGCGAGCACCAGCAGGCGCCAGCGCAGGCAGAAGGCAACGAGCGCTCGCATGGGGGTGCCCTCAGTGCGCGTGACCCTCGGACAGCTCGCTGCTCCGCAGCGCGCTCTTGAGGGTGAAGGCGCCGCTCAGCGCGAGGGAGTCGCCCTCCGCGAGCCCTGCGCGGACCTCGAACCAGCCGCCCGCCCGGCGGCCCAGGAGGAGCGGCCGCGGCCGGAAGGCGCCGGGCTCGTCACCGGGGACGAACACCACCGTCTGGCCCTCCAGCGTGGCGACGGCGCCGCTCGGCACGACGAGGACGCGCTCGTCCGAGCTGCCGCCGGTCAGCTCGATGCTGCCGAACAGACCGCTCCGAAGGCGCGCGTCCGGCGCGTCGAGGGTGACGCGGACGGGCAGCGAGCGCGTGCGCTCGTCGAGCGCTGGGGCGATGTAGCTGATGCTCCCCGTGAGGCGCAGCTCCGGGAAGGCGTGGAGCCGGATCACCGCGGCGGAGCCCACGCGTAGCTGCGCGAGCTCCAGCTCCGGCACGTTGCCGCGCACCCACACCTTCGTGGGGTCGGTGATGATGAAGGCGGGCTCCTCGGGGCTCAGCGTCTCGCCGAGCGTGGCGTGGACGGCGACCACCACGCCGTCGATCGGCGCGCTCAGCGTGAGCTCACCCGCGCCCCCTGCCCCGAACACCGAGAGCTGGCGCCGCACGCCGTCCACCTCCGCGCGCAGCTCCGCCACCTGAGCCTCGGCGTCGATGAGCGAGCGCTGCGCGCCGATCCCCTCGGAGCTGAGCTGCTGCTGGCGCCGGTAGGTCGCCTCCGCTGCGGCGAGCCGAGCCCGCGCTTGCCCGAGCCGGGCCCGCGCCGCCGAGACGTCGCTGGAGGCGATGACGGCCAGCGCCTGTCCTCGACGCACGCGGTCGCCCAGGGCGGCGCTCACCTTCGTGATGCGCCCGGACACCATGGGTCCGACGTGGGCCGTGCTGCTGGGCTCGAACTGCACCTCCGCGGGGATGGCGGCGCCGCCGGTGAGCGCGCGCCGCTCGGCGCGCCCGACGCTGATCTGGGCGAGCTCCAGCGCCTCCGGGGTGAGCCGGACTTCGTCCTGGTGCGCCTCGAGGCTCGACGCGGCCGCGGAGGCGGGTGGCTCGTGCCCGTGGTGCTCGGCCGGGGCTGACTGGGGGCTGCACCCGAGGAGGGCGGCGACGAGCAAGGCGCTGCCCGGCCAGGCTGGCTTCACGGCGCACCCCCGAGCTCGTGGTGATCGTGCCAGAGATCGACGCCGACCACCCGCTCGAGGCTGGCCAAGGCCACGAAGTAGTCTTGCTGGGCCAGCAGCGCGTCGCTCTGGATCCTCAAGAAGCGCTCGCGGCCCGTGGACAGCGCCAAGAGATCGATCTCCCCGAGCTCGAAGGAGCGGCGGAGCAGGGTGAGGTTCTCTTCGAAGCGAGGTAAGATCTCGTCGCCGTAGGCGCGCGTGCGCGCGGCGGCCGCCACCACCTCGCTGTGGGCTTCGGCGATCTGGCCTGCGAGGAGGCGCTCGGCGGCGTCGAGCTCTCGGCTCGCGATCATCACTTCCGCGCGCGCCCGGGCGCGCGCGCCCTGCCCGGTGTTCCAGCTGGGCAGGGGCAGGGAGAGCGCGCCGAGCAGGACGTCCCGTGGACCTTCACCCGCGCCGCCGCCCTCGCGCCGGTACTGGACGCCGACGGAGGGCTGCGGAAACGCCTCTCGGTCCGCGAGCGCGCGCCTCGCCTGCGCCTCACGCACGCGGGCCACGCCGACGCGCAAGCTGGGGAGGCGCTGGCGTGCCACGGTGACGAGCCGCTCGAGGGGAGGAGGCTCGCGCGGTGGGTCCACCGTGCCGGAGGGCCGTGGCGGAGTCTGCACCGGCCATCCGGAGAGCAGGGCCAGCCGGAGGCGTGAGGCGCGCAGCGCCTGCTCCGCACCCACGAGGACCTGCTCGGCCTGCGCCACCTCGGCCTGCGCCAAGCGCAGGGTGAGCGGCGCCGTCTCGCCCGCGGCGATCTGGCGCTGGACGATGCCGAGGACCTCGCGCTGAAACTCGACCATGCGCTCGGCCAAGCGCGCTCGATCCTGGTCGACGAGCGCGCGGTGAAACGCCGCGTGGACGTCACAATGGACGGCCCAGCGGAGCTGCTCGATCTCCGCGTCCGTCAGCGCCTTGAGCCGATCCGCCGCGGTCATGCGCAGCCCTCGCTCGCCCGCGATCTGGAGCGTCTGCATCAGACCAAGCTCCACGTCGAGCCCGCTCGCTGGCGACCGGAGGCGAGCGCCGAGGGCGACGCTGAGCTCAGGGTTGGCGGGCGCGAGCACCCTCGCCGCGAGCCGCTCCGCCTCGGCGCGCGAGCGGGTGCTGCGCGCGACGCTCAGCACGGGGGAGCGACGATCCGCGTAGGCGAGCAGCGCCTCGAGCGTGACCTCGGCGCTCGCGTGAGGATCGATCGGGCTGCCGGACGCCCCGACGTGGGGCTGGCCCTGGTGGTCGCCTGCGGCCGCGCGGAGGTGCGGCGGGGGGGCCTCACCGGTGAGCTCGGCGGAGGGGGCCTGGGAGGGCGTCGCGGTGGAGGGGGGTGCCGCCGAGGCGCCGGCGCAGCCGATCGAGGCGAGCGTGGCCACGGCCACCAGCAGGCTATTACTACGTTGAATAGTAGATGGGAGGGCGCGGAGGCAGAGGAGGCTCGGCATCGAGGGCTCAGGACCAGAGGTAAGACAGCGCGCGCTCCGCGCCGACGTGGAGGAGATCGAGCGCCGCGGTGCCCGTCTGGTGGGGTGAGATGAGCGTCAGGGCCAACACCGCGACGGCGAGCTGGAGCCCCGATCTGCCGCGGCGGCAGCACCGCGTGGGGCGGTGCTCCGCGAAGGCGAGCAGGAGGCCGACCCGGAGCCTGAGCAGGGAGGCGTCGGCGGCGCCGAGCGCCACGGCCTCCGAGGGGCCGGGCCGCGCGGCGCGGAGGAGCGCGCTGGCGAGCGCCAGCGGCGCGGCGCCATGCAGCACGGCTTCGCGATCACAGTGGGCCTCGCGCGCGCCCCTCCACGCCGCCGCGTGGCGACCGAGCAGCCGGTGGCCGAGCGGGTTGAGCGCGAGCGCCAGCTCGAGCGCCACGTACCGCAGCGGATCGAAGGCGCGCACGTGCTCGAGCTCGTGCGCGAGCGCGCTGGCGAGCAGCTCATCCGAGAGCGTCGCCGCGAAGTGGACCCCCACCGCCACGCGCCGCACGAGCAGCCCCTGCGTGCCGAGCGCGTGGCCGCCAAGCTCGGTGACCACGGTGCGCCCGCGGAGCGGGCCGAGCGCCGGCGTGCGCGCGATGAGCGCCTCCAGGCGCAGGGCGAGCGCGCGCGCGCTGGCCGAGCGGGAGCTGGGGGCGCCCCGGTGACGACGGAGGACGCGGGCGCCCACGCTGAAGAGCGCGAGCACGAGCGTGGCCGTGAAGAACGCGGGCTCGAAGCAGAGCGCCGCGGTGTGGTGGTCCAGCAGGCAGCTCAGTGAGCTGCCCGTCTCCGTCTGGTGGACCCCGGCCGAGAGGAACCACGCGAGGGGCAGCGCGCTGGAGCCGGTGAGCAGCAGGTAGCGTCCCTCGAGCCCGTGCAGAGGGCTGTTCCATGGGCTCCGCTCGAGCGCGAGCAGCGCCCCCTTGGTGAGCAGCGCGCTCACGGGGAGCACCACGGCCAGCACGAAGATCGTGCCGAGCACTGGGAAGATGGCCTCAGCCACCCTCGAGCTCCTCCCGGCGGCGGTGGATGAGCGCCTCGAGATCGTCCAGCTCCCCGGCGGAGGCGAGCGAGACCTTCTCCGCCAGCAGCGCCATGGCCTGGGAGCCACCCACCGCGCCCTCGAGGACCTCCCGGGCGGTCCCCTCCAGGAACTGCTCTCGGGTGAGCTTGGGGGAGTAGAGGTACCTCCGCCCCTCCCGGCGGCGCTCGAGCAGCCCCTTCTCGAAGAGCCGCCCGAGCGTGGTCATCACCGTGGTGTAGGCGATGTCCCGTTGACGTTCGAGCACGGCGAGCACGTCCCCGACGGTGAAGGCCGCCCAGCGCCGGCTCCACACGACCTCCATGGTGGCGGCCTCCAGCTCGTGCAAGCGCAGCTCGAGGCCGCGCTTGCCGGGACGTAAACGGAACGACATGCGCGTGCTAGGTACTACTACGTACAATAGTAGATGGCAAGCGGCGCTGGAGCGCGGGCGCTCGGTGCGGACAAGCCCCGCGGAGCGCGCTACACGGGGCCCCATGACGGCGCCCCTCCACTCGCTCTTTCGTCCCCGCTCCGTGGCGGTCATCGGCGCCGCGCGTCGCCGCGGCAGCATCTCCGCGGAGGTCTTCCACAACCTGCTCGAGCGTGGCTTTCAGGGGGCGGTCTACCCGGTGAGCGCCCGGTCGGCGGTGGTGCAGTCGGTGCGCGCCTACCCCAGCGTGGAGGCCATCCCGGACGACGTGGACCTCGCGGTGCTGGTGATCCCGGCGCGCGAGGTGCTGATCGCCGCGGAGGCCTGTGGGCGGAAGGGCGTGCGCGCGCTCGTCGTGATCAGCGCGGGCTTCGGCGAGACGGGGCCGGAGGGCGTGGCGCTGCAGGCTGAGCTCGTGGCGTGCGCGGAGCGCTACGGCATGCGGGTCGTGGGGCCCAACTGCCTGGGCGTGCTCAACGCGAACCCCGAGGTGCGGCTCGACGCGACCTTCGCCCCGCACTTCCCTCCCTTCGGTGGGGTCGCGGTCTGCTCACAATCGGGCGCGCTGGGGCTCGCCATCTTGGATCTGGCCAAGGAGGTGGGGATGGGCGTCTCCTCCTTCGTCAGCATCGGGAATCGAGCGGACGTGTCCGCGGCGGATCTCTTGGAGTACTGGGAGCACGATCCTGACACGAAGGTCATCCTGCTGTACCTGGAGAACCTCGGAGAGCCCCGGCGCTTCATGGAGACTGCCCGGCGCGTGTCGCGGCACAAGCCCATCGCGCTCGTCAAGAGCGGCCGCACGGAGGCGGGGCGCCGCGCCGCCAGCTCCCACACGGGCGCGCTCGCGGGGCTCGACGTGGCGGTCGACGCGGTGCTCGGGCAGTGTGGGGTCGTCCGGACCGACACCATCCATGAGCTGTTCGACGTCGGGATGCTCTTGGCGTCCCAGCCCGTGCCTGCGGGCCCCCGGGTGGCGATCCTCACCAACGCTGGGGGCCCGGGGATCATGGCGACGGACGCTTGCGAGACGCGCGGCCTCGCCGTCCCACCGCTCGCCGAGCCGACGCGCGCGGCCCTGCGCGAGTACCTCCCGGCCGCGGCCTCGGTGGGCAACCCGGTGGACATGATCGCGAGCGCCACGGCAGAGGACTACGAGCGGAGCCTGCGCCTGCTCTTGGCGGACGAGACCATCGGCTCGGTGCTGGTGCTGTTCGTCACGCCCATCGTGACGGCGGCGCTCGACGTGGCGCGCGCGGTGACCCGCGTCGCCGAGGGCAGCCCCAAGCCGGTCGCGGCCTGCTTCATGGGCAGCCAAGGGGTGCCGGAGGCGCTCGAGCACCTACGCCAGCACGGCGTCGTCACCTACGCCTTCCCGGAGGCTGCCGCCGCGGCGCTGGCGCGCGCGGCGCGCTACGGGGTGTACCGGGAGCGCGTCCCCGCGCTCCTCCCGCCGCTGTCCGTGGATCGGAGCGCCGCGCAGGGCGTCCTCGCGGAGCAGCTCCAGGAGGAGACGGGAGCGCGCTGGCTCTCCCCGGAGCGCGTGCGCCGGCTCCTCGAGGCCTATGGCATCCCGACGCCGCGCCAGGCGGTCGCGCACGGCGTCGACGACGCCGTCTCCAAGGCCGGACGGGTGGGCTATCCGCTCGTCTTCAAGCTGGTCTCCAGCACCATCCTCCACAAGAGCGACGTCGGCGGCGTGCGCGTCGGCCTACGGGACGAACAGGAGCTGCGCGCGGCCTACGCCGAGCTCGAGGCTCGCCTCGCGGCGCTAGGGCGCGCTGGGGAATTGGAGGGCGTGCTCCTGCAAGAGCTGGTGACGGGCGGGGTGGAGACCTTCGTGGGGGCCACCCGCGACGAACAGTTTGGTCATCTGGTAGGCTTCGGGCTCGGTGGCCTGCAGGTGGAGCTGCTGCGCGACGTGGTGTTCCGCGCTGCGCCGGTCAGCGCGGACGACGCCACCGACATGCTGGGGGCCATCCGCGGCAAGGCCCTGCTCGAGGGCTTCCGGTCGGGGCCCGTGGTGAAGAAGGCGGCGCTCGTCGAGCTGCTCTTGCGCGTGAGTCAGCTCGTGGAAGAGCATCCCGAGCTCGTCGAGCTGGATCTGAACCCGGTCATCGCCACCCCCACGGGCGCCATCGCCGTGGACGCGCGCATCCGGATGGTGCGCTGAGCCGCGCGGCCGACGCGTGGTCGATGCCCCCATGAGGTCGGTGGGGCCCCGGCGCGCCGACGGTCGCGCTAGCGCTCACGCTGGCGCGCGTGGAAGAGCGTGAAGGCCGCGTCCACCATGGAGTCGGTCATGGTGTGCCCCACCTGCTTGCGCTCCTGCCCCGCAGCAGGCCAGCCTAGCGCGCGGAGGAGCCGCAGCAGCCCTGACGGATCACGGCGCGCCCGGTCTTGGCTGCCCCAGCCGACGTAGATGGGGGGGCGGCGCTGGAGGCGCTTGGCGCTGCGCTCGAGCCAGGCGCCGGCGGCGCCGCCAGCGAAGAGGCCGTAGCCATCGGCTGCGAACGCGCCGCGCAGCGCCAGGGAGGTCGCGTAGTAGGCGCCGTTGGAGAAGCCGAGCACGTACACCCGCTGAAAGGGGCGCTCGCGCCGCTGCTCGAGCTGCTGGAGGTCCCGTCGCCACTCGGCGAGCAGCTCCTGCTCGAGCAAGGACTGGGCCTTGGCGCTGGTGGGCCACGTCCACCAGTCTTCCATCCCGCGCGGCCCGTGCCCGCGCCGCCCTCGCGGGCTGAGCACCACCGCGTGGTGGCGCTGGCCGGCGCGCGCCGCGGCGCGCTGCTGGGTCCACTGCCAGGTCGTGTCCGGCGCGATGACCCCGTGCAAAAACAGGATGAGCGTGTCTTCTTCTGCGTCGACGTTCGCGACGCAGCTCTGGCTCTCGAGCTGCTCCTGGGAGTCCACGCACCAGCGTGGCGCCGGCGGCGTGCTCTCCTCCGCGGGTGGCGCGGTGGCCGGAGGTGCGTCGGGAGGCGCGGCGGTGAGTGGCGCGGTGACCGAGAGCGCCAGCAGCAGGCACTGTGGGGCGAGGCCGAGCCGAGGCCGGCGCCCCTGAGGTGGCTGGGTGGGCAGCGGTGCGGGCACGATGAGCTCAGGGCCTATCAGCTTCTTGGGAGGACGCCACCACCGGCGCCCGAGGCCTCCTGAGGCGCGCCCGCCCCAGCGTTGCTGGGTGGTGGGGCGGGCTCCGCTCGAGCCGGAGGGTCATGCGCCGCGCTGCGCGGGAGGCGCAGCTCGAAGGCCGCTCCGACGCGGCGCCGCGTGACCGTCACCGTGCCTCCGTGGAGCCGGAGCAGCGCCGGCGCCAAGGCGATCGCGAGCGCGAGCCCACGCTCGACGTTCGCGCCCTCGGCCTGCGTGGGCTCGAGCAGCGCCTGCAGGGACTCGACCGACGTGCCGCGGGAGGGCACCGTGACCACGAACCGAACGGTGTCCTCCTCGAGCCGGGCGGCGAGCTTCGGGGAGTGGGTTTGACAGCTACGGAGGGCGTGCCCGATGAACGCCGCGAGCACGCGCGCGAGCCGCGCTCGGTCTACGTCCATGATGGCGTCGACGTCCAGGGGAGACACCTGCAGCGGGACGGTGGCGCTGCCGCCGAGCTGGGTGCCTTGCTCCTCGGCGCTCGAGAGCAGGGCGGACAGCGGCGTGGGCTCCACGTAGAGGCTGAGCTGGCCGTCCTCGACGCGCGCAAAGTCCAAGATGGTCTCGATCATGGCCAGCAGCTCCCGGCCGCTGCGGTCGATGATGGCGAGGTTCTCACGCTGCCCGCTCGTCAGCAGCTCCGTGCTCCGGAGCAGCTCGGTGAACCCCAAGATGGCGTTCAGCGGGCTCTTGAGGTCATGGCTGACGCTCGCGAAGAAGAGGCCCCTGGCGCGCGTGGTCGCCTCCCGCGCCACGATGGCGCGCTCCTCACCCTGGGCGAAATCCACGAAGCGCTCAGCGAGCCTGTCGACGGCGCGGCGGAGCTCGGCGACGGCATGAAAGACGGGGGGAGCGCGCTCGGAGCGAGTGCCGAGCAGCAGCGCGTCGGTCCCGAGCGTGCGCAGAGCCTCGGTCGCGAGCTGGAGGTCTCTGAGGAGGGCACGGCCCAGCCACAGGCCGCTCAAGCTCGCCAGGCCGAGGATGGCGAGCACCCAGACGACGGACCTTGCATCGAGGGGCCAGACGGTGGACGGGGCGAAGCGCAGGATCGCCGTCCCCTCGTCCAACGGCACGTGCAGCAGCACGTCACCCGAGCCGAGCACCTCGGCGCCGTAGCTCGACGCTTGGCTCTCCCAGCCCCCCTCGAACCCGTGGGCGTTCATCGCAGCTCGGACTGACTCCAGGCTGCCTTCGAGGGGGCCCTCGGGGCCCGGCTCCAGCACGGCCCGCGCGACGGCGCGCGCCGTCTCCTCTCGCTGCCGTTCGTCGGCGCGTCGGACGTGCGCGCCCTCGATGAGCGCGGCGCCGAGGGCCAGGAGCGTCACGGGGGCGACCACCGCGAGCGTCACGCGCCGCGTGAGGTAGAGCGCCGGCCGACCGCTCCCTTCCTGCGCGAGGAGCTGGTCTCCCCAGACGTCCGCCGGAGCTCGCTCGAGCAGGTGCCCGATGTGCGCGCGCAGCGCGGCGAACAGCGGGAGCGCCGAGGTCATGAGCATGGACGCGGCCAGGGACACCGCGCTGATCATGCTGGTGAGGTCCACCCCCGCCGGCGCCGCGAACAGCAGGCTGGCCATGAGCGAGCAGAGCGGGGCGACGACCCAGAGCCGCGCCAGCCGCCCAGGGAGCGCCGCGAGCTCCAGGAGCTCGAAGCCACGAGCCCGCGAGGGTGACGTGGTCAGCACGCGCACCGCCTCCGCGTGGCGAGCGAGGAGCAGCGTGATGAGCCCCAGGCTGATGGTGTAGCCGAGGCTCAGGCTGACGATCAGCGAGCGCTGCAACATGGCGGAGACCGTGCCTCGGACCAGGAGCAGCGGCGGCACCAGCAGGGTGATGGTCGCGCTGACGACGGCGGCGCCCAGCGCGAGGCCGAGCAGCAGTCGGCGGAGCGGTGCGCGCGGCGCGGACGTCATCGCGTGCTCGTCCCGACCTGCCGCAGCACGCTCCGGCCGTAGCCCAGCGTGTCTACGAATTTCGCCGCCTGGATGGGGAAGCGCACGGTGAAGCGCGCCCCCTTGCCGAGGTCGCTCTTGAGGTCGATCTTCCCGCCGTGCATTTGCACGAGGCGGTGGGTGATGGCGAGCCCCAGGCCCGTCCCGACGTGGCGACTCGAGGCGTCGCCGGACTGCCGGAACACCTGAAAGATGGCGCGCAGCTCCGCGGCGGCGATCCCGGGGCCCGTGTCTTCGACGATGAGCAGGACCTCCTCCTCCTCCCTCAGCACGCGGACGCGGACCTCGCCGTGCTGGGTGAACTTGAGCGCGTTGCCGATGAGGTTGCTGGCGATCTGTCGGACGCGCCGGAGGTCCACCTCGGCCATGGCCGGCTCCGTCTCGAGGCGCAGCGTGACCAGCTTGTCGCGCGCGGCCAGCTCCTGCTCGCGGACCACGTCCGCCACCACCTCCGCTACGTTGGCGAGGTGGCAGGTGAGGTGCAGCTCTCCGGACTCCAGCGCCGTCAGATCCAGCACGTCCGCGATGAGGCCACGCAGGTGCTGGCCGCTCGAGCGGATCACCTCGAGGTTCTCGCGGGCCTCCTCGCTGAGCGGCCCGTCGACCTCCGCCAGCAAGACGTCCGTGAAGCCCAAGATGGAATTGAGGGGGGTGCGCAGCTCATGGCTGAGGGCCGCCAAGAACGCGCTCCGCTGGCGATCGGAGGCGAGCGCGCGGGCCAGATCGGCGCGGTAGGCCTGCTCGGCGGCCCCGAAGCGGTCCACCAGCACGCCCAGGGCCGCGGTGAGCACGGCGACCTGGTCGATGCCGCGGAGGGGGAGCGCGCTCGCGTCCGGGGTGCCCTCGGAGCTGGCCAAGGCGGTGATCCGCTCGGTGGCGAAGGCGAGGTCTCGCTTGACGTCACGCGTGATGGACAGCGCGGCGAGGACGGCCGTGCCGAGGAGCATCAGGGTGAGCGCGCCGATCGAGCCGATGAGCGAGCTGCTGGCGAAGGGGGTGCCCGGAGGGCGGACGAAGGTGGCGAGGCGGAGCTCGGCGTGCGGGGCGGGGAGCGCGGTGACCGTGTACTGCGTGGCGCCGAGGCGCGTCTCGGCGTCACCCTCCGGCCGCGCGAGCAGCGCCCGGAGCTGCGCGGGCGGCGGCGCGGTCAAGCTGACGTCCACGAGCACGCGCCCGCCCGGATCGATGAGGAGCAGCTCCGCGCCGGAGCGCCGCGCCGCCCGCTCGAGCAAGGGCGCGAAGTGCTCCCGTGACGTCCCCGCCAGCCGCGCCGCGAGCGCCGCGCCGAGGACCCGGGCGCGCAGGAGCGCCGCGCTCCGCCCCTGCGCCTCGAGCGCCGTGGTCCCTTGATGAGCGAGCAGCGTCGCCGACAGGACGCCGAGCAGCAGCACCAGCAGCGGGGCCAAGGGCGCGAAGGGGAGGGGGGCGCTTGCCGTGGAGCGCACAGCCGTCATCGCGAGCCCTCAGTCGTCCGTCGCCAGCTTGGCGAACACCGCGTGGTCGAGCCAGCGAGCGTCGACCCACTCCGCGTGACGAGCGAGCCCCTCGAAGCGGAACCCGAGCCGAGCGATGACCTGGAGGCTGGCGTGGTTGTCCGTCGCGGCGGCGCAGCGGATCCGATGCAGGTGCAGGCGCTGAAAGCCCGCGTCGACGAGCGTGCGCGCGGCCTCCGTCATGAAGCCGTGCCCCGTCACGTCGCGCTTCAGCCAGTAGCCGAGCTCGGCGGCGCGGTGGAGGTGGACACAAGCGTCGAGCCCGACCACCCCGAGCAGCCTGCGCGAGCCGCGCTCTCTGATGAGGTAGCGCAGCGAGCGCCCCGTGTCCCAGTCGATGGCGCTGGCCTCGATGAAGCGCAGGGTGGCCGTCAGCGAGTCCGTGAAGGGGACCCACGGCAGCCAGCGCCCCAGGTGCTGTCGGGAGCCCTCGATGGCAGCCCAGAGCTCCTGGGCGTCCGTGGTGTCCAGGGGCTGGAGCAGCAGCCGGGGCGACTCCAGGGGGTGCTGGCGAGCGCTGGCGCGCGGCGGGATGGCGAGCGGCACCACCTTGGTCATGGGCACTGCGCCAGGGCCGCGAAGCCCTCGAGGTGCCCGGCCTCGTAGTCGCGCCACGCCACGACGAAGCTGGCTGGGGTGGCGACGGGCTCGAGCTCGGGATAAGGCTGAAACCCGCTCACGCGGCCCACGACGCTGCTCTCGAGGATGTCGTCCGTGGTGACCTCGGCCAAGCGGATGCGGGTGGGGTCCACCCAGGCGACGAAGCCGCGCTCTCCCAGGACGCCGACCTCCGGGCGCTTGCCCTTACGCGCAAACTCCTTGTGCCACTGCTTCTCCCCCGTCTTGGCGTCCAGGAACGCGACGAAGGCGCCGGCGCGCTCGTTGTCCCAGGACATCCAACAGCCCGTGGTGGCGCAGGCGATCCGAGGCTGGGTGTGCTTGCCACGCCCGGTGGAGATGGTGTGTCGCTCGCCCAAGCTGCGGTCCCCGC
Source organism: Myxococcota bacterium (assembly GCA_963169915.1). GTDB lineage: Bacteria > Myxococcota_A > Polyangia > Polyangiales > Polyangiaceae > JADLEQ01. The sequence goes on along the minus strand of CAUJEM010000125.1, from coordinate 57,416 downwards.
GCTTGCTGAGCCGTGACGGATCCGCGCCCTCGCGGAGCGCCGCGTCCTGCTCGTCGATGCGCAGCAGCTCGATGCGAGACTCGCTGTCTCGCCGCACCGAATACACCACGAAGAGCTGGCCGTGGCTGCTCACGATGCGCGGCTGCTCCACCCCGGACTTGACGCCCTTGAGCAGCTCGAGCGCGGTCAGCCGCACCGGCGGCGCCGCGGGCTCCAGCTCGGGCGTGAGGCGCCGCACGAACAAGTCCACCATGTCGCCCTCGGTGGGCTCGGTCCACGCGACCCAGTACCCACCGCCCGTGGCCGTGGTCATGGTGGGTGAGAACTCGTGCTGCTTGGAGGTGGAGAGCCGGCGCGCCGGCCCAGCGATACGACCATCGCTGCCGAGCCAGCGCACGAAGACGCCAGGATCCGGGCCGCCCTCGTCCCAGTAGAGCAGCGCGACGCGCGAGCCCACGGTGGTGAGCTGTACGTGACGCACGTTGGTCGCCTCCGGGGTGATGCTCCGCGGCTCGCTCGTGCGGCGGAGCGCGCGGTCCACGGTGACAATCAGGGCTTGACGCTTACGGCCGTTGTCGACGCCGTCCACCCAGCTCCAGAGCCCACCGTCTTCGAGCCGGGCGTAGGCCGGGCGCGAGATGGCGGTGGTCGCCGAGAAGGGGCGAGGCCGCCCGAGCGCGGCGATCTTGCACTTCGAGGGGTTCTCGAGCACCGCGGCGCCGAACTGGTTGTAGAGCGCGCGGGAGACGGAGGTGCCGCCGTCCGCGAAGGCGTCCTTGAAGAGGTTGGCGGCCTCCTCGGGCTTGCCGTCCGCGAGCGCGCCCTGTGCGCTGAAGAGCTTGCGCGCCCAGCTCTCGGCCTCGAGCGGGCCCTCGGGGGCGGCGCTCGCCGTGGGCGCCGCGCTCGACACGCTGGCGGGCGTGGTGGCGCGCGGCGGTGGCGCGCTGACGGTGGGGAGCTCCGCCACGGGCGGCGCGAACAGTCGGTCCCGCGCGGCGTAGGCCCCGGCGCCCAGCGCGATGGCGACGGCGAGCGCCACGCTCAGCTTCACGAGGCCCCCCGCGCCCTGACCCGAGGAGCGCGGCGGGATGACCGCCGTGTTCGTCTCGGTGGTGGAGGAGGAGGGCCCGGGCTCCAGCGGGGTGCCGGACGACGGCGCGACCTCCGGCGCGGGCTGCGTGGCTGCGTCCGGGTCGAGCTCCGATCCTGGCACCGTCGCCTGTGGATCGCTGAGGAGGCTGGCGAGCGGCTGCACGGACGAGGCGCGGGCGCTCGACGGGACCGGCTCGGCCAGGAGCGCTTGCTCCAGGCTCTCCGCGAACTCCAGCGGGGTCTGGAAGCGCGCGTCCGGATCCCGCGCGAGCGCCTGCTCGAACCAAGCGTCGAAGCTCCTGGGGAGATCTGGCCGGAGCACCGAGGGCACCGGGAGCGGCGCGCTGGCGATCTGGGCCAAGATCATCGCGACGCCCTGCTCGACGTTCCACACCGTAGCGCCCGTGAGGCACTCGTAGACGATGCAGCCGAGCGCCCAGAGATCGACCCGCTTGTCGACCTCCCCTTGCCCCTTGGCCTGCTCCGGGCTCATGTAGGCCGGGGTCCCGAAGAGCGCTCCCTCGCGCGTCAGGCGCACCTGCGCCGCGTCCCCGCCGGCGGGCTCGTAGAACTTGGCGAGCCCAAAATCTACGATCTTCGAGAGGATGTCTCCCTCGGGCGTGCGGGTGATGAAGATGTTCTCAGGCTTGAGATCCCGGTGGATGACGTTGGCCTCATGCGCCTGGATGAGGCCACGGCACACCTGCTGGACGATGGTGAGCGTGTCCTTCGTGTCCAGGCGGCGGACGCGCGTCATCATTTCATAGAGGCTCTCGCCCTCGAGCAGCTCCATCACCAAGAAGGGGCGTTCCTCGAAGGTGCCGGAGTCGTAGACGTCGCAGATGTACTGGCTCCGAATGGCGGCCGCGGCGCGCGCCTCCCGCAGGAAGCGCTCCCGCACCACCCGCGAGGTCAGCAGCTCGGCCGCCAGCACCTTGACCGCCACGCGCTTGCCGATGACGATGTTCTCGGCCTCGTACACGGCGGCCATGCCGCCGCGCCCGATCTCCCGAGTGACGCGAAATTTCTCCCCCAGGACCGTACCTATCGGGACCTTGGAGGTGTTCTGGGCAGACATGCAGGCGGAGCGGGGGGCGGGGGGCGACCCTCACTATAGGGGGAGCCCGGCTCTAGGAATAGCCTCGCTCGCGCCAGCGGCGCTCGGCGACGCTCCGCCGACGAAAATCTGTCGGGACGCATGGCGGAAACATGCTGGAAACATGAGTCCCATTAGGTTCTGATGGCACCCGGGGCCACTCAGGGCGTCCCTAGCCTGGAGCAGACCATGAAGAAGGTAGAGGCCATCATCAAGCCCTTCAAGCTCGACGAGGTCAAGGACGCGCTCGCGGAGGTGGGGGTCCAGGGCATGACCGTGACCGAGGTGAAGGGCTTTGGGCGCACGGGCGGGAAAAAGGAGGTGTACCGCGGCTCGGCCTACGTGGTGGACTTCGTCCCCAAGGTGAAGCTCGAGGTGGTGGTGCCGGACGACATCGTCGTTCAGGTCATGGACGCCATCGAGAAGAGCGCGCGGACGGGGCGGATCGGTGACGGCAAGATCTTTGTGACGCCCGTGGAAGAGGCCCTGCGCATCCGCACGGGTGAGCGAGGAGACGAGGCCATCTGAAAGCGCCGCGCCCCGCGTTGGGGGCGCGGGTCGTGACGTGGTCGTCGCCGCGGAGCCCGCGCGGCGTGGCGAGAGGTGCGCACCGCGGGGCAGCGGTGGAGGAGCGAGAGATGACACCGAGAGAAGTATTGGAGTTCGCGAAGAAGCACGACACCTTCATGGTGGATCTGAAGTTCGTGGATCTGCTGGGACAGTGGCAGCACACCAGCGTCCCCATCTGGCAGCTCGAGGAGGACTCCTTCGAGGAGGGCTTCGGCTTCGACGGCTCGTCCATCCGGGGGTTCCAGCCGATCAACGCCAGCGACATGTTGCTCATCCCGGATCCGTCCAGCGCGCTGATGGATCCTTTCATGAAGCACCCTACCTTGTCGCTCATCTGCAACGTCCAGGACACGCTCACGCGCCAGAGCTACTCCCGTGACGCCCGCTACATCGCCAAGAAGGCCCAGGCCTACCTGCAGACCACGGGCATCGCGGACACCTGCTTCTTCGGCCCCGAGGCGGAGTTCTTCGTCTTCGACGACGTGCGGTACGAGCTGAGCACGCGGGGCTGCTCCTGGTCGGTCGACTCTTCGGAGGCTGCCTGGAACACCGGCAAGGACGAGGGACCGAACCTGGGCTACAAGATCGGGCTCAAGCAGGGCTACTTCCCCGTGTCCCCCGTCGACTCCATGGTCGATCTGCGGGCGGACATGGTGAAGGTGATGCAGCAGTGCGGGTTGCACGTGGAGGTCAGCCACCACGAGGTCGCTACGGCCGGCCAGAACGAGATCGATTTCCGCTACGACAAGCTCTTGCCCTGCGCGGACAAGCTGCTGTGGTTCAAGTACATCGTCAAGAACGTCGCCAAGCAGCACGGCAAGACGGCCACCTTCATGCCCAAGCCCCTGTACGGGGACAACGGCAGCGGGATGCACTGTCACCAGTCGCTCTGGGCGGGCGGCAAGCCGCTGTTCGCGGGCGAGAACTACGCTGGCTTGAGCGAGCTGGCGCTCTGGTCCATCGGCGGCATCCTCAAGCACGCCAAGAGCCTAGCGGCGTTCACCAACCCCACCACCAACAGCTACCGCCGCTTGGTCCCAGGGTACGAGGCCCCCATCAACCTGGCGTACTCGAGCCGCAATCGCTCGGCGGCGCTGCGCATCGCCACCTACAGCACCTCACCGAAGGCCAAGCGCATCGAGGTGCGGTTCCCCGATCCGATGTGCAACCCCTACCTGGCCTTCTCCGCAATGATGATGGCGGGGCTCGACGGCATCCAGAACAAGATCGACCCGGGGGATCCTCTGGACAAGGACATCTACAGCTTGTCCCCCGAGGAGCTGAAGGACGTCCGACGGATGCCGCTGTCTCTGGAGGAGGCCCTGCTAGGGCTCGAGGAGGACCACGACTACCTCCTCCAGGGTGATGTCTTCACGAGAGACGTCATCGACACCTGGGTGGAGCTCAAGCGCGAGCGAGATCTCGCGGAGGTGCGGAAGTACCCGCTCCCCATGGAATACCAGCTCTACTACGACGGCTGATCCTGGGGGGCGAGGGCTGCGGGGCGTAGGGGGGCAGCTCCCGGGCCGCCGCGCGAGCGCTGGCCTCGCCCTCCGCGGGCGCGGCTCTGCGGCTCTGCGGCTTGTGCTAGGCTTGTACGTCAGCGTGCCCAAGGAGCTCTTCGATTCCACGGTGGAGGTGACGGTCTGTGGTCCGGCGCCGCTCTCGTTGAGGACGGCGAGCGGCGGCCAGGCGGTGCTCATCGTCATCGCGGGCGCCAAGCTGGGGCAGCGTGCCGTGGTCGGTAGTCTGCCGGTGTTGCTCGGGCGTGGTGCAGGGTGTCAGCTGCAGCTGAACGCGGACTCCGTCAGTCGGCAGCACGCGCGCGTGGAGCTGCGCACCGACGGGCGACACTACCTGGTGGACCTGGGCTCGACGAACGGCACCTTCCTCAACGAGCAGCGCGTGGGGGACGGCGCGCTGTTGAAGGACGGAGATCGCCTCGGGATCGGTAAGTGTCTGCTCAAATACTTGTACCGGCAGAACGTCGAGGCGGCGTACCACGAGGAGGTGCAGCGCCTCGTCCATCACGACGGCCTCACCGGCGCGTACAACAAGGCGCGCTTCGAGGAGCTGCTCGCTCAGCGCCTGGAGTCGCCAGCGTCCCCAGCAGCGAGCGTCGCGCTCGTCTTGCTCGATCTGGACCACTTCAAGCGCGTGAATGACACCTACGGGCACCCAGCGGGCGACGCCGTGCTGCGGCAGGTGGTCGCGGCGGTCCGCCTAGAGCTGCCCGAGCAGGTCGTGCTGGCGCGGGTGGGCGGTGAGGAGTTCGCCCTGTTGATGGAGGGGCCTGCCGCGGCCGCGCGCGAGCTCGCGGAGCGCGTGCGGGCGCGCGTCGAGCAGACGGTGTGTCATTTCGGGGAGCTCCAGCTCTCGGTCACGCTCAGCCTGGGGCTGGCCGTGTGGGCCGCTCACGAGCACCCGAAGGCGCTCTATGAAGAGGCCGACAGAAGGCTCTACCAGTCGAAGGCAGCGGGCAGAAACCGCGTCTCGGGCTGAGGCCCCGCCGCTCGTGGCCCCGCTCACTCCGGGACGGTGACGGTGTCGCTCTGGCCGATGTCGAAGCCGAGCGCGTCGAGGAGCACCGAGGAGTCATAGAAGGCGTCCCCCATGTCCCAGAGGGCTAGGCGCAGGGTGATGTCCGTGCCAGGCGGCACCGGCGCGCTGGTGGTGAGCCAGCCCGTCGCGGCGCCGGGCTCGAAGCCGGTGCCTTGGAGGTCCCCCGTGCCGCTGGCGCAGAGAAACTCCTTGCCGTAGTGCGTCCCGGGCGTGCAGACCTCGAGGAAGCTGCTGTTGACGCTGATGGGGTTGCCCTGTCCGTCGAAGCTGACGTTCCCCTCGAGCGCCTGCTCGGGGGCGGGGCTCAGGAGCGCGACGAAGAAGTCGTTGTTTTCACTGCACACGAAGCGCGGGTACTCGTAGGTGTAGAAGTTGAACCGGAAGCGCAGGAGGTTGGCGTTGCTGGGGGTCCGCAAGGTCACCTCCAGCGCCGAGGGGTTCCAGGCCACGCGGTCGTCACGGGTGACGACCGAGCAGCTCGGCGAGTCGATGGGGTAGCCGGGTGGGGTGACGCCCTTGGTCCCGGTGTCGGTGTCCTTGGGGCTGGAGTAACCGGGATCACCCGGGCGCCGCGCGCTCCCGGTGGAGAGCATGAAGAGGTTGCGCCCCTCACGGGGGGTGACGCGGCCGAAGCTCGACAAGATGCCGCGCTGGAGCGGGACGCTCTCTCCGCTCCCGTCCGCCAGCGTGAACGCCGAGCGGATGACCCCCCAGCTCTTACCGCTCTGGCGCTTGCACAGCCCCATGGCGCGGAGCGCCACGCTGCTGTCCGTCACGCCGATGGGGAGGGTGATGGTGTCGCAGGTCTCCGGCTCATCGTCTGCCGCGCCGCTACAGTCTTCATCCACGCCGTTGCCGGGCCAGTCGAGGGCGCCGGGGTTGATCTGCGCGGTGCAGTCGTTGCAGTCGCCCTCGTCGGCGTAGAAGCCGTCCCCGTCGGTGTCCACGTGGCCGGTGACGTGACAGGGGGGCTCTCGGTCGAGCCGAGGGCCCGCGGCGCCGTAGCCCCCCGCGCCGCCCGCGTCCACGACCAGCGCCCCGGCGCTCCCGCCGCGGCCAGAGCTGCCGCTGCTGCCGGCCGTGGCGCCGCCGCCGGCCACTCCGCCGCTGGCCGCGCCCGCCCCGGCCTGGCCACCCGGCTCGGCGTCCTGCGCAGGCGACGCCGCCGAGCAGGCCCAGCCCAGGGCGCACGCCGAGGCGAAGCCGAGCCAAGGTCGCGGCATGATCCTAGAGAGCATAGTGAATGCGGGCGGCTCCGGCCAGGGGGCTAGGGCCAGCGTGCGCTCACGAGCGCTTGGAGCGCGCGGCGGCGCCCCGGCGCGGCGCCGCCGCGGGCTGGGCCTTCCCGCGTGCGCTCGCCTTGCGCCCGCGGGTGGGGCTCGAGGGAGCGGTGGCCGCGGCGCGCGCAGGCTTGCCGCGCCCGGCGACGCCGAGCAGATCCGCGGCCATCGCCGCGGCCCGCGAGGTGTCCTCCCACGGGAACTCCCGGCGCCCGAAATGGCCGTAGGTGGAGGTGGCGCGGTAGATGGGGCGGAGGAGCCCCAGCTCTTCGATGAGCGCCTTCGGGCGCATGTCGAAGTGCTCCATGACGTAGCGCTGGAGCACCTCGTCGCTGACGACGCCCGTGCCGAAGGTGTCGACGTAGACGCCCATCGGCCTGGCCACGCCGATGGCATACGCGATCTGCACCTCCGCGCGGCGCGCCAACCCCGCGGCGACCAGGTTCTTGGCGACGTAGCGCGCGTAGTAGCAGGCGGAGCGGTCCACCTTGGTGGGATCCTTGCCGCTGAACGCGCCGCCGCCGTGACGCCCCATCCCGCCGTAGGTGTCTACGATGATCTTCCGGCCGGTGAGCCCAGCGTCCCCGTAGGGACCGCCGATGACGAAGCGGCCGGTGGGGTTGATGTAGTACTTGGTGTTCTTGTCCAACAGGTGCTTGGGGAGCGTCCGCTTGATGACCAGCTCCTGCATGGCCTCCACGATTTGGCGGTGGCTGACCTCCGGAGAGTGCTGGGTGGAGATGACCACGGAGTCGATGCGGAGGGGCTTGCCGTCTTCGTACTCGACGGTGACCTGGCTCTTGGCGTCCGGCCGGAGGAACTTCGCCTTGCCGCCCTTGCGCACCTCGGTGCAGCGCTTCATGAGCGCGTGCGCATACATGATGGGCGCGGGCATCAGCTCCGGGGTCTCGTCGCAGGCGAAGCCGAACATCAGGCCCTGATCTCCAGCGCCTTGCTCTTTGTGGAGCCCTTGCCCCTCCGTCACGCCCTGGGCGATGTCCGGGCTCTGCGGCTCGATGGCGGTGAGCACGCCGCAGGTGGCGTAGTCGAAGCCCTTGTCGGAGCTGTCGTAGCCGATGTCGCGGATGACGTTTCGGGCGATGGTGCCGAAGTCCAGCCAGGTGGAGGTGCTCACCTCTCCAGCGATGACGACGAAGCCCGTCTTGCACAGGGTCTCGCACGCGACGCGGCTCTTGGGGTCGCCGAGGAGCGCCGCATCCAAGACGGCGTCCGAGATCTGATCACAGATCTTGTCGGGGTGGCCTTCTCCTACAGACTCTGAGGTGAACAGGTAACGGCTCATGGTGAGCGCGCACGCTACCACCCAGAGGCGAGCTACACTAGCCGCCCTGACGCTGGCGCGGGGGTCGCCCCGCGGGGCCAGCGGCCGGCGCCTCAGCGCCGAGCTGCGGCGCGCGCGCGGCCGAGCAGCGTGTCCAAGACCTGGACCAGCTCGCCGGCCGCCGTGGGCTTGGTGAGGTAGGCGTCCGCGCCTGCGTCCTGCCCACGGAGGGCGTCGGTTCGAGAGTCCCGGCTGGTGAGCATCACGATGGGGACGGCCGCGTAGTGTGGGGAGCTGCGCAGGGCGCGCGCGAGCGCGTGCCCGTCGAGGCGAGGCATCACGACGTCCGTGGCGACGGCGTCGAAGCGCTGGGCCAGCGCCAGCTCCAGACCGTGCTGGCCGTCATCGGCGGTGACCACGTCGAAGCCGGCGAAGCTGAGCTCGCGGCGCAGCGCCTCGCGCGTGGCCTCCGCGTCCTCGACTACGAGGACGCGCGCGTGCCGCGCGCCGGAGGTGGGGGGGCGAGCGAACGCTGGCGAGGGTGACCCGACCGAGGGCGAGGCGGCGCGCGCCGCGACCGCGGCGAGGTCCACGACGAGGAGCACCTGATCGGCGATCAGGGTCGCCCCCGCCGCGCAGGGCGCCGCGGCGAGGAGCGGACCGAGCGATTTGATCACGACCTCATGGCGTCCGAGCACTTGGTCCACGAGCAGCCCGAGCTGCTGCTCCCCGAGGCTCACGATGACCACGCTGCGGGCCTCGTCGGCGCCGCCGAGCGAGGTGCTGGCGTCGAGCCCGAGCAGCGGCGCTAGCTCCGCGACGGGCACCAGCGCCTCCCCGAAGCGCAGGGTCGAGCCGAGCCCGACGCGCTCGAGCGTGCTCGGCGCGACGCGCTGCGTGCTGACGATGGCGTCCAGGGGGATGGCGATCGTCTCGGTGCCCACTCGCGCCGTGAGGACCTGGGTGATGGCCAGCGTGAGCGGGAGGCTGAGCTCGAGGCGCGTCCCCTCGCCCGGCGTCGAGCTCAACCGGATGTCGCCCTTCAGGCGCGTGATGGCGTCCTTGACCACGTCCATGCCCACGCCGCGCCCGGAGACGTCGGAGACCGTGGCGGCCGTGGAGAAGCCCGCGCGGAAGATCAGCGAGAGGCTCTCTTGATCGGAGAGCTGGCTGGCGGACTCTTGATCGAGCAGGCCCTTCTCGAGGGCCTTCGCGCGGAGCCGCTCCGGCGACATCCCGGCTCCGTCGTCGGTGATGGCGACGAGGACGCGCCCCCCGCGCTGGGCCGCGCTCAGGACGAGCCGGCCCTGGCGCGGCTTGCCCGCCCGCGCTCGCACGTCGGGGGGCTCGATGCCGTGATCCACCGCGTTGCGGACCAGATGCAGGAGCGGATCGTCCAGGCGCTCCACCAGCACTTTGTCGAGCTCCGTGTCGCCACCCAGGAGCTCGACCTGAACCTCTTTGCCGAGCTGACCGGCCAGCTCCCGGACCGTCCGCTGGTACTTGCCGAAGAGCCGCGCCATCGGCACCATGCGCAGCTTCATGACCGTGTCTCGGAGCTGCCCGAGCGCGAGCCCGAGGCCGCCGAGGCCCTGCTCCAGATCCGTCCAGCTCTCTCGCAGGACGCGCTCGGCGCGCGTCAGCTCCTCGACGAGCTGCGGCGGAGGGTCGGCGCTCGTGGTAGGGGTGGCGCCCTTGCGCCAAGCGCCCACCTCGCGGAGCAGCGCGCTCTGGACCTCCGCCGCGCCGTTGAGGCGCCCGCGCGCCAGCACGATCTCTCCGACGAGGTTCAGGAGCAGATCCACCTTCTCGAAGTCGATGCGGAGCGTGGAGGCGCCGCTGGCTCGACCCGGCTCCGCGGCGGCTGGCGGGGCGGGCTGGGGCGCCGTGGGGCTCGCCGGTGCCGCCGCCTCGGGGCGCTCCAGGCGGGCGAGCACGGCGTCGATGGAGACGTCGATGGGGTGGCCGGCGCGCGCCCTCTCGACGATGGCCTTCATGACGTCGAGGCTGGCGAGCAGCGCGTCGATGAGCGGGCGGTCCACCCGACGCTTGCCCTCGCGCAGCTCCCCCATCCGATCTTCCGCGCGGTGGGCCACGCGGTTGAGGCGGGTGAGGCCCGCGAAGGCGCTGCTCCCCTTGAGCGTGTGCAGGTCGCGAAACAGCGCGTCGATGAGCGCTGCGTCCTGGTGGTGCTGCTCGAGCTCCAGCAGCTTCTCCGCCACCCCGTCGATGCGCTCGGTGCACTCGTCGAGGAAGGCCGCGACGAGATCGTCCGCGATGGGGGGCGACCACGCCTCGTCCGGCGCGGCCACGGCGAGCGGCGCGGCCGCGGCGAGCGGCGCGGCCGCGGGGCGCGGCGACGGTGCGCTCGGCGCGGCGGGCTCGACCGCGCTCGGCGCGCCGGCCCGCAGACGCGCGGCCTGCTCCAGCAGCCGCCCTTCGTCCACCCGAGCGCCGGAGCGGTCGCCGTGCGTGAGGGACTGGGCGGCGTCGCGGAGCGAGGCCAGGGCCTCGGTGAGCGCGGAGGGCGAGGCGTGCGTGGCCTCGACCAGCGCGAGCGCGAGCGCGCTGGGGCCCTCCGCGCCGAGCAGCAGCGCGTCGACGGCCAGCGGCACGAGGGCGCCCGACAGCGCCGCGTGGCGCGCGCGCGGGTCGGCGAGCTGGAGCGCCTGCTCCGCCGCGGCGACGCGGGGCGGGGTGAGCACCAAGAAGAGCTCGAAGGCAGCCTGGGCGTCTCCAGCCACGGGCGCCGCTCAGTCCAAGCCCGTGGGGGGGCGCGCGGCGAGCGCCTCGGCGCGGCGCTGGAGCCGCTCTCGCTGGGCGCTCGCCGGCGCCGCGCTCAGATCCGCGACCGCCCTGGGGAGGAGCTGCTGCAAGCGAGAGAGCTGAGCTGGGGTCAGGCCGCTCGCCGATTGCTCGAGCCGGGACAGCAGGCCATCGAGGAGAGCGCGGGCGCTCGAGAGGCTGGTGGGGTCTTGCTCGGCCTGGGCCACGAGGATCTCCGCGGCGTCCATGGTGAGGCCGGGCTCGATGGGGGCACGGCTCTCGAGGCTGCTCACCGTGGTGTCTTCGGCGTAGTGGTCGTCGGCCTCCACGCAGAAGCGGAGATCCAGGTCGCCGACGCGGAGGACGTCGCCGTCGGAGAGCAGGCGCGGCCGCCGCAGGCGCTGCCCGTTGACGAGCGTGCCGTTCATGCTGCCGAGGTCGACGAGCTCGACCCCCTCCGACGAGCGGCGCAGCATGGCGTGGACGCGCGACACCTTGCTCTGGTTGACCGAGATGGGGCAGCTCGAGCTGCGGCCGATCAGGGTCTCGCGGTGGCGCAGGAGATGCACGACATCCTCGTAGCGAATGCAGTACTTTGCCATCGTGCGTGATTTGGCCGGAGCGTCCGCGGGCCCCGGAGCCTATCACGGAATTTTGCGCCGGTGACGCGCGGGCGTCAACCGCACCGAGGCGCGCACCACCGCCTCGCCGCGCTGCGCCGTGAGGTGGACGACGGTCCCCGGCTCGCCCTGGAGCGCGCGGCGGAGCTCAGGGTCGTCCATGGCGCGCGCGTCACGTCCGTCCACGAGCAGCAGCTCGTCCCCAGGTGCCAGCCCGGCGCGCGCGGCCGCAAGATCTGCCGGGGCCTCTTGGATCACGATGCGCCCCGTGGGGCTGCGCGACAGCACCGCGCCGATGGTCCCGCGCTGCGGGCTGCAGGCCATGGCGACCCCCAACGCCACGGACCACGCGCCCCTCACGAGCGGTAGCTCGCGTTGACGTTCACGTAGCCGTGCCCCAAGTCGGACGTGAGGTAGCTGGCTCGCCCCGGACCTTCACCCAGCCTCAGGTCGATGGCGTACTCGCGCGCGGCCATGCCCCGCTCGGCCTCGGCCTCGGGCGCCGCGCCGAGCGCCAGGCCGCCACGGACGATCTCCGTCCCTGCGATGCTGACGCTCGCCTGCGTGGGATCGAAGGTGACGCCGGCGCGCCCGGCGGCGGCCAGCAGGCGCCCCCAGTTGGCGTCGCGCCCATGGAGGGCCGTCTTGACCAGCAAGGAACACGCGACCGTCTTCGCGATGGTGCGCGCCTCCGCGTCGGTGGCGAGCCCCGAGACGCGCAGCTCGACGGCGTGCTCTGCGCCTTCTCCGTCGAGGACCATCAAGCGCGCGATGGTGCCGAGCGTCGCGTCGAGGCCTCGCTCCAGCGCTCCGGGGCGAGGGCTGAGGCCAGAGGCCCCCGTGGCCACGGCGAGCAGCGTGTCGTTGGTGCTGGTGTCACCGTCGACCGTGCACGCGCAGAGCGTGCGAGCGGCGCTGCTGGCCAGGGCCTGCTCGAGGGTCCCGGCGTCGAGCTTGGCGTCGGTGAAGACGAACACGAGCATGGTGGCGGTGGGCGGCCGCGTGGGGCACGAGGGCAGCTCACTCACGCGACCGAGCTCCGGGTGGATCATCCCTGCGCCCTTGCCGATGACGAGCAGGCGGCACGTTCCGCCGTCGGCCTCGAGCGTCGCCTCGGCGGTCTTGGTGAACGCGTCGGTCGTGCAGATGGCGGCAGCGAAGTCCCCGGCGCGGTCCGCGCTCAAGCCCTCGACGAGGGCGGGGACGGCCGCGCTCAGGCGCTCGACCGGCAGGAGCTGCCCGATGACGCCCGTGGAGGCGGGGAGCACGAGCTCCGCGGCGATGCCCAGCTCGGCGGCGACACGCGCGCAGCTCTGCTCGGCAGCGCGGGCGCCCGCGAGTCCCGTGACCGCGTTGGCGCAGCCGCTGTTGACCAGCAGGGCGCGCGCCCGTCCGCTGGGGACGCGCTCGCACGCGAGCGTCACCGGGGCGGCCACGACGCGGTTCTTCGTGAAGAGCGCGGCGACGGTGGCGTCGGCGTCACTGACGGCCAGCGCGAGGTCCGGGCGCCCGTCGGCGCGGATCCCGGCCGCGACCGAAGAGAAGCGGAGGCCAGCGACGCCGGCGAGCGGGGGGGAGGGGAGAGGAGCTGCCACGAGGGCGTGGCATGATACAGGAGGGCGCCGGGGGCGCCCAGGGCAGCGGCGCCGCGCTCCGCCGAGCGCCGCCGCCCTGGGGAGCGCTCGGCGCGTGGCCGGAGCCCCCTTGGGTTTCGGGAGGATCCGCTCGCGGAGCCGCTTCCGTGCTTGACCGTGACGCGCGCCAGCGTATGCTGCCGCGGCTTTTCGGCCGATTTAGCTCAGCGGTAGAGCAGCGGTTTCGTAAACCGCAGGTCTGGGGTTCAAATCCCCAAATCGGCTCCAGGGCGGCTGGCATTCTGCCACCCCGCGACGGCCACCGGCAGGGGGCGCCCTGCCGACGCTCGTCACGGACCCAGCCCCCGCTGCCCGGTGAGCTGGGTTTCCGATGGCGCGAGACTGGGGACCATGCTTGAACTGTTGAGCGGTGTACCCAGTGCAGACGGAGAGTCGCTGAGTGGGCGAGCAAGACCAGCAACCAGAGCCACAGGCGGCCGTCGCCGCGCGCCTCGCGGGAGCGCTCGGGGAGAGCGAGAGCAAGCCCCTCGAGCAGCTCACGTCGATCGTCGCCCTCTTGGGCGAGGCGGTCGCGTGGGAGCTGCTGGAGGAGGCTCAGCGGCTCGACGCCGGCGAGGGCCTGCTCACGGCTGACGGGCTCCAGCGCCGCTCCTTGGGAGGGGTCTTCTTCGTGCTCGCGCGGCGGCGGCTCTCCCGCCGGGATCGTCGGACCGTCTTCGGCGTGGACAGCCAGGTGCGCCGGAGTGACGATCCCGCGCTGCTCGAGCAGCGCTCGCGCGAGAGCTCCACGCGCCCCATCCCGCCGCCGCCGAGCTCGTCACGACCGGTGGAGGTCCAAGTCCTCCGGGCGCGTCCGCGCGGCGCGTCGGTCGGAGAGGCCGCCGCCCCGGCGCCGTCGGCGGCCCGTCCCACCGACGCCGGCCTGCCGCCGCGCCCGCCGACGGTGCCCCCGCCGACGGCCCGCTCACTGCACCTACCGACGGCGCTGGAGCGCGCCTTCCCTGCGGAGGCTCCGGAGGCTGCGCTCCAGGGCGATGCTCCGGCTCCCGACGATGCGGAGCACGCCGTCGAGGCCGAGCTCGGCGTGCGCCGCCGGCGCATCATCGTCGCGCCGTCGCTCTTGGAGCAAGAGGCGAGCCCAGCGGCGTCGCGCGGGGAGCCGGCGCGCGCCGCGCGCGCTCGGAGCTCGCGGGCGCAGCGCGTGGCGCCGCCCGACGTGGAACGGGAGGGCACCGGGGGGTCGGCGGAGCAGGAGGTGGTGTCGCTCGTGTTGCCGGCGGCGACCGAGAGCCTCGGCGAGGTGGATCTCGAGGCCGAGGTCGAGCGGCTGGCCCGCGCCTTTGCGGAGGACATCGGGGAGCTGCTCCGCCAGCAAGCGCTGGAGGCGCTCCTGCGCCGCTTCGGGCCTCAGTGAGGCGCCCCGGAGCGGGCTGGCGCCGCGTGGTCCACGGGGATCTTCGCGATGGAACGATCGTGGGCGCTGCTGAGCAGCGGTAAGGCCAGCATGGCCCCGAGCTGCGCCAACAGCATGTCCCACTGGGCATCCCAGACATCGCCCTGCGAGCCGAGGAAGGCGGTGCCCGTGTCCGAGGCGACGACCAGGGTGACCCACCACTCGAGCAGCTCCCAGAACGCCGCGATGGCGAGCACCACGCTGACGATGAGAAAATAGAGCCAGCCTCCTCGCTCGAGCGGGGTGCGCCGGAGCAACACCTCCCGCACGATGAAGGCAGGGAAGACGCCGAGCGCGACGTGCCCGACGCGATCGTAGTGGTTGCGTGAGAGCTGGAAGGTCTCCTTGGCCCAGTCACCGAGCGGGGTGAGCGCGTAGGTGTAGTAGCCGCCGTAGAGGAGCACGCAGAGGTGGAGGAACACCATGCCGTAGACGAGGTGGCTCATGGGGAAGCGCCGGTACACCGCGAGGAGGACCACCACCCCAGCGACGCCAGGCCCGACCTCCAAGAGCCAGCTGACGCGCCCCGCCGGCGGCGCCCAGAGCGTGACCACGCTGAGGAGGCAGAACGCGCCCAGCAGGGCTAGCGGCAGCCGAGCGTGGCTCCAGGTGCCCCGCCGAGGGGTCTTGATGGCGAGCGTCCCGGTCATGGTCAGAGCCAGTGGTGGCGCCGAAACCACCAGAGCATGACGGCGGGCACCCCGAGACAGGTGAGCCCCATGACCCCCAAGAGCAGCTTGGAGTCGAACGGGAGGTGCGTGAAATTCTGACCGAAGAAGCCCGTGATGAACGTCAGCGGGAGGAAGATGGCCGACAACAGCGTCAGGCTCTTCATCACCTCGTTCGTGCGGTTGGAGACGACGGCGAAGTGGGCGTTCATGGTGCTGGTGAGCTGCTCTCGGGCGGCCTCGATGCCGTCGGTGACGCGCAGGACGGCGTCGAAGACCTCGCGGAAATAGGGAGCGGTGCGCTCACTGACCTGGGGGATGTCGCTCTTGGCGAGCCGCGCGAAGACCTCGCGCTGAGGTGCGATGACGCGGCGCATGGCCAGCAGCTCGCGCTTGAGGGTGAGGATGAGCGCGATGTCCTGCTTGCTGGGGGCGTGCCCGACGGTGGCGTCCTCGATGTGCGCCATCTCCTCCGTGATGAGATCCAGGACGGGGAGGTTGGCGTCCGCCAAGGCGTCCGCCACGAGATAGTAGAGGTAGTCGGGCCCGCGCTGGCCGAGGCGCGGCTCTCTCCCCGCCCGCGCGAAGACCTGATCGAGCGTAGCGCAGGGGTCGTCGTGCACGGTCACGAGGTAGCGCTGGCCGAGGAAGGCGTGCAGCTCGAGGCTGAGCTTGGGGATGGCGTCGCCTGCGCTCTCGAAGGTGTGCGTCACGATGAAGAGGTGATCTTGGTACTCTTCGAGCTTGGGGCGTTGATCGAATTGGGCGCAGTCCTCGATGGCGAGGGGATGGAAATCGAAGCCGACCCGCAGGCGCTCGAGCTCTTCGGTGGTGGGCGCGGTGAGGTCGATCCAGCGGGTGACCCCGAGCGGCGGGCGCACCAAGAGCGAGTGGTCGCTGGCGGCGGCCGTCGTGTCCGCCTCGCTGATGTCGAGGATCCGCAGCATGGGGGTGGAGGCTGGCGTCGGCGCCGGGCGCATCATACGCTGGCCCGCGGTGCAGGAACTACTGGTGGTGTCGGCGGCCTGGTGCGACCGTGGCCGTTGCTTCGCGGCGCAGCGACCCGAGGGCTCCGCTCACGAGCGGCGCTGGGAGTTCCCAGGGGGCAAGGTGGAGCCCGGGGAGACGCTTGCCCAGGCGCTCCGGCGGGAGCTCTCCGAGGAGCTGGGGCTGCAGGCCACCGTTGGAGCGCGGTGGGCGGAGAGCGTGGGGCGGACCCCTGGGGGGCGCCCCGTGCGCGTGGTGCTCTTCGAGGTCTTCGCCGTGGGGCAGCAGCCCGAGCTTCGAGAGCACCAGGCCTCGCGGTGGTGCACCGCAGCGGAGCTACTCACTTTGGAGTGGGTGCCGGCGGACGTGGCGCTGGCCGCCGAGGTGGCTCGGCGGTTGGCGGCCGGCTGAGGCTCCCGGTCGGGTGACCCCGAGGTCGGCGCGGAAACGAGGGGGGTCGCCTACCCAGGGGCCAGGCGCTGGCCTAAGCTGTGCGCCGTCCGATGACCTACTTCAAGCCTCTCCTGTTCGTTGGGTTGATCGTTGGCCTCACGCTCGGCGGCTGCCGGCGCCGTCCCGCGGAGGCGCCGGTGGCGGCGGCGCCCACCGCGCCCATCGCCTCGTCACCGAAGCCACCGGAACCTCCTCCTCCTCCCAAGTGCGAGAGCCTGAGCGAGGGGTGCACGGCAGATGCCCAGACGCAGCAGCCCATCGCTGAGACGGGCCTCTGGGTCCAGCCACCGACCGGGTGGCACTACGCGACGGAAGCGGCCGGGCCGGTCAGCTTCCACGCGACCGAGAGCGCCGCGCTCGCTTGGGTGGCGGCCCGTGGCACCCAGCCGGACGACGTCTTCGCCGCCTTGCCCGCGCTCATGACGCGGCTCGAGGTGGCGCAGGTCAAGACGGACGTGCTGCGGAGGCGGCTCGGTAAGCCCGACTCCCGCGTCGAGGCGCGCGGCGCCAAGGTGAGGCTCTGGGAGGTCAGCAAGGCGACGCAGAAGCCTGCCCAGCCCACCATGAAGGGGCGCCCCGGGACGCTGCTCGTGATCGCGGCGGAGCACGACGGGCCGCCCGTGGTCGGCCTGGCCTTCGTGCTCGAGGGGAGCACGCCGGAGCTCGCGGCCGAGGTCATGAAGGCGGTCCAGACGCTCGGAGGGAAGCTTTGACCCAGCCGGCGCTCGGCACGATTTTATCGGGGCGCTGGCAGCTCGTCGCCGAGGTGCAGGCGCTGCCCATGGGGCACCGGTATGAAGCACGCGACGCCACGGGACAGGCCTACACCGTCACGGTGTTCTTGGCGGCGCTCACGCAGAACCCAGCGGCCTGGCAAGCGCTGAAGCAGGACGCGCAGGCCACGCAGGCCCTCCCCGAGGCGCACGTCCTGCGGACGCTGGAGGTGGAGGTGGACCCGCAGCTTGGGGTCGCCTACGCGGTCAGCGCCAAGGTGGAGCTGATGAGCCTACGCCAGCGCGTTGGCGCTGGGCCGCTGGACGCCGGACAGACCTCACGGCTGCTCACGGCCCTGGCCGAGGCGCTCTCGGCGGCCCACGCGCGGCAGCTCGTGCACCGGAGCCTCGGGCCGGACAACGTCTTCGTGAACGGAGATCTGGGCGTGGTGCGCGTCGGGGACTTCGGCGTGGCGGCGGCGCGGGCGCTCGTGGAGCCCGGTTGGGGCGGGGAGCCCGGCTTCTGTGGGCCGGACGCGGCCAACATCGCGCAGCCCGCGCAGCCCAGCATGGACGTGTACGCGGCTGGCGCCTTGGCGTTCTATGCGCTCACGGGTCGCTCGCCCTTGCTGTCGGCGCAGCCCAGCCCCCAGGGGCTCGACATCAACGCGCTCTGGGCTGAGCTGCAGGTCCCCATCGCGTCGGCGGCCCAGCAAGCGCAGCGGCTCGGGGCACACCTGGCCCCGGCGTGGGACGCCTTCTTTGCCCGCGCGTTGGCGCCGATGCCAGCGGACCGCTACGCCAGCGTCTCGGAGCTGGCGGGCGCCTTCGCTGCGCTCGCTGGGCCCAGGCCGGGGACGCCGCAGCGGGCGCTCGGCGGCACCATGATCATGGGAGACATCGGCCCCATCGCGCCGCCTTCGGCGACGTCGCTCGACTACGGGACGCCGGCTGGCGCGATGGCGCAGCCGACCTCGGCGCCGCCGATGATGGGGTTCGACGCTCCCGCTGCGGTGCAGGCCGCGAGCACGGCGGGGCCACAGACGAGCGAGGAGCTCGCCTTGGCGGGCGTGCCCACGAAGCGGGGCCTGATGCTCCCGCTCCTCGTCGTCGGGGCGCTGCTCTTGTGCGGCCTCGGCGGCGGCGGTGGCTGGCTGCTCTATCAGCGGGGGCAAGCGAGCCGGCTCGCCGAGGCGAGCGCTGCCAGCGCTTCGGCGGCGGCGCAGGCCGCCAGCGCTTCGGCGGCGGCGAGCGCCGCCGCGGCACAGGCCGCCGCCAGCGCGGTCGAGGCCGTGGCGCCCCCCCCGGCGAGCGCTGCAGTCGCCGAGCAGCCCCCCCCGGCGGCCCCCGCCACCGACGCACTCATCAGCTTCGAGTGCAAGCCGGACTGCGGGAGCGTGCAGTGCGATGGCAAGGCGGTCGAGCTGAAGGACTCGGCGCTGCGGCTGACGGCGGGGGGCCACCGCTGCGTCTTCTCCAAGCCGGGGCACGCCCCCGCCACGGTGAAGCTCACCGTCGAGGCGGGAGAGGCTCAGAAGCACGAGGTGACGCTGGTGGAGCAGAAGAAGACCACGGGCCCTCTCACGCCGAAGCCCAAGAGCAACTGCGGTACCTTCATCAACCCCTGCAAGTAACCCTTCACCCCCTGGCCTCGCCGGCGCCCAGCGGGTGCCGCTCACGTCGCCCCACGCCATGTCTCTACCCTCCGAAGAGCCGGTGAGCCCGGTGGAGTCCCCCCGGCTGCGCTGGCTCTTCTCCGGAGTCACCGTCGTCATTTTGGGGTTGGTGCTGCTGGCGCTCACCGTGCCCGCACCGCGCGCCGCGCCCAGCGGCCCCACCCTGCTCGCCTCCCTGGGCGCCCTGCTCAACGGCACCATCACGCTCCTGCTCGTGGCGGGCACCGTGTTCATCAAGCGCCGGGCCGTGGTCCACCATCGGCGCTGCATGATGGCGGCCTTCGCCCTCTCCTGCGTCTTTCTGCTCACCTACTTGGCGCACCACGCGCAGGTGGGCACGGTGAAGTTTCAGGGTCAGGGGCTCGCTCGCACGCTCTATTTCTCGCTGCTCCTCCCGCACATTGCCATGGCCGCGCCCGTCGTCCCTTTGGCGCTGCTGACCGTGTACCGAGGGCGGACGGGGAGGATCGCGGCGCATCGGCGGATTGCCCGCTGGGCGCTGCCCATATGGCTGTTCGTGTCCGCCAGCGGCGTGGCCGTGTACTTCATGCTCTACCACTGGCCAGTCTGAGTCGTCGGTGTTCGATGGGTGACGCACAGCGCGCTTCTCGGTAGATTGAGGCGTCGTGACGGACGTGCCTGAGCCACTCCGGGCCTCACTGGAGCCCCCGCCGCTGAGCCTCTCGCCGACGCCAAAGCGGGAGGTGACGGGGCTCGTCATGTCCGGGGGAGGGGTGCGCGGCGCCTACGAGGCGGGGGTCGTGGCGGGCATCGTGGAGGTGCTCGGTCTGCACGCGACGGACCCCTCTCCGTTCAAGGTCTTCACGGGGACGTCCGTGGGCGCCATCAACGCCGCGTTCTTCGCGTCGAACGCGCAGCAGGGGCACTTGGGCGCCGAGGAGCTGGTGCGCGTCTACAAGCGCCTCGACATCCGTGACCACCTCCGGCTCAACCCCTGGAGCGTCTTGCCCGGAGGAGAGCTCCTGCGGCGGGCGCGCCTACGCTGGGGCGCCCCACCCCCCGAGCGCGTAGGGCGCTCGCTGGTCGATCCGCGCCCGCTCGAGGAGCTCATCAAGACCGCCGCGGACTGGCGAGCGCTCGACGCCAACATCGGCGCCGGCACCGTCCGGGCGCTCATCATCGCGGCGCTCAACGTGGCCAGCGGGAACACCACGCTGTTCACGCACCTCGCGCCTGGGGTGATCTACCGTGAGCCGCGCGCGCCTCGGCACATCGTCCGACGTGAGCGCATCACCCCCGAGCACGTGCTCGCCTCCGCGGCCATCCCGGTCGTCTTCCCAGCACGCCGCGTGGGGCGCAGCTACTACAGCGATGGTGGCCTCCGCTTCAACACCCCCATCGCGCCAGCGCTGCGCGCGGGCGCGACGCGCATCGTCGTCATCTCGCTCCTCTCGGAGCGCTTCCGACCCTTGCCGGCGGAGGTGGAGCTCGATCACTATCCGAGCTTGGGTTTCTTGGCGGGCAAGCTCCTCAACGCGCTGCTGCTCGACCCAGTCGCCTATGATTTGCAGGTGCTCGAGCGCCTCAACCGGCTGATGGAGACGGTGGAGAACACCTTGGATCGTCGAGAGCTCGAGGGGGTCCAGCGCACCCTGATGGAGACCCGGGGCGCTCCCTACCGCAGGATCCGCACGCTCGTGTTTCACCCGACGCGCGACATCGGCCGAGTGGCGGGTGAGCACTTGCGGCGCCTCGTCTCGCGGGTGGGCTCGAGCACCTGGCTCAGCCGGCACCTGGCGAGCCGCGGTGACCTCAGCTCCTTCGTGGAGGCGGACCTGGCTAGCTACCTACTGTTCGACGGAGAGTTCGCGGGGGAGCTGGTGGAGATGGGCCGCGCGGACGCGCTGAGTCGCGCGGCCGACATCCAGCAGTTCTTTGCGGAGCCCACGCGCCGCGGCGCCTAGTCCTCGATGGTGAAGCTGACCACTTTGTCTCGCTCGAAGCCGAGCGAATTGTAGAAGTTGAGGACGCTGGTGTCAGCCTTGACGAGCGGCTTCACCCGGACCTTGCCGCGGTGGCTGGTGCTCTCTCGCAGCGCGCTCACCAGCTTCTTGCCGTAGCCGCGGTTGCGCGCGGAGGGCGCCACGATGAGCTCCTGGATGAAGAGCGTCATGCCCTTCTCGCGCTCGAAGGTGAAGCCGAGGATGGCACCGGTGATGCTGCCGTCCTCTTCGCGAACGACGCGGCAGCGCTCGGGCTCAAAGTCGAAGAACTTCTTCACGTAGCGCACCGCTCCCTCGAGCGACCAGTCCTTCACCGCGTAGGCGTCGAGGTAGAGCTGTCCCACGGCGTCGAGGTCGGCCGCTTGCATCGGGCTGATTGACATGGGGCGCAGCTTACACCGGCTGGGCGGGCCTGACAGGCCCTCGACGGAGCTGCGGCGCGGCGGCGCGGGCCGTGCTCGAGGGGCGCGTCGCCATGCGCCCCCGCGCCGAACCTTTGGCTCGAGCGGGCGGTGGTTGTCAGCGCGCACCGCGCTGGTTAGCCTGCCGGCGTGCCGACCATCGTCGTCGTCGAGACCAGCGCCGGGGCCAGCAAGACCCTGGAGGCGCCTTCGGGAGGGGCGCTCATCGATATTTGTGATCGCCAGCGCGCGCCCGTCCCGTTCTCTTGTCGCTCGGCGAGCTGTGCCACGTGCCAGATCGAGGTGGTCGAGGGCGCCGAGCTGCTGGAGCCACCAGCAGAGGAAGAGCAGGATCTGCTGGACGTCCTCGAGGGCCCAGCCTCCAGCCGCCTGGCCTGCCAAGCCAAGGTCAAGCCGGGGCCTGGCCTGCTGAAGATCAAGCCCATCGGCACGTGACGGCTCCGCGCTCATGGCTCGGCCTGCTGGCGGTGGGGCTCCTCCTCGGCTCCGAGGGCTGCGCTCGGCGGCGGGAGCTCGAGGTCGATCCGACCCCCACCGTGTACGATGAGGTGTCGGCGGCCGAGGCCGCGGCGGCGCGCGCCGCCGCGAGGTCCTCCGCGCAGAAGGTGGCCGAGGGTCCCCCCAATTTTGCCTTCGAGGTGCGAGACGCGGCGACCGGCGCGCTCATCCCCTGCAAGCTGAGCTTCAAGGGGGTCCAGGACACGCCGACGCCGCACTTCGCGCGCGGCGATCACGCGCGCCCCATCGACGGCGGCTTCGCGGTCTACCACCGGGTGCTCGCGCGCACGGGGGCGGGCAGCCTCCACGTGCCGCCCGGGCTCTACGACGTGCAGGTGAGCCACGGCATCGAGTGGAGCGTTCGCAGCGTGGAGGCCGTGCGGATCGACCAGGGCGTCACGAAGCTCCCCGTCACCCTCGCGCACGTGGTGAGCGCCCCGGGGTGGCGGCGGGGGGATTTCCACGTGCACTCCGCGCCGTCGTTCGACTCGGTCGTCCCGCTCGACGCGCGCGTCGTGGAGTTCGCCGCCGAGGGGCTGGACCTCTTGGTGGCGACCGATCACAACGTGGCCACCGACTACACGCCCGCCGTCGCGCGCCAGCAGCTCACGCGGGTGCTCGACGTCGTGCGGGGCAGTGAGGTCACGACGAAGGACTGGGGCCACTTCGGCGCCTTCCCCGTGCCGGCCTCACCGGGGGGGGCGCTCTTCAGCGGGGGCGAGGTCAGCCAGTGGCGGCCCGGCAGCCTGTTCAAGGAGGTGAGGGCGCGCGCGCCCGGGGCGCTCTTGACGGTGATGCACCCGCGCTTCGGGCGGATCGGCTACTTCAACCACGCCGCGTACGAGCCGGCCCGGGGGAGCTTCGGCCGCCGCGAGGGCAGCCTGGATTTCGACGCCATCGAGCTGCTCAACGGCTACGCGCACGTGGACACCCCGGCGGTGGAGCCCGTGCTGCGCGATTGGTTCTCGCTCTTGGCGCGGGGGCATCGCGTGGTCATGACGGGCAACAGCGACACCCACCGGCTGGACCTCAATCAAGCGGGCTATCCACGCAACTACGTCGCGCTCTCGCAGGCGCCGGGAGCGGCTCCTGGCGCCGAGCTGGTGGCGGCGCTCCGCGCCGGGCGGAGCTACGTCACGAGCGGCCCCCTGCTCGACGTCCAGGTGGACGGCGCGGAGCTCGGCGCACTGGTCAAGGTGGAGCGCGCCACCAGCGTCCTGAAGCTGGCGGTGCGAGCCGCTCCTTGGGTCGACGTGCGCCGCGTCGCGGTCTACCGCAGCCTCGAGCCGCCGCTCTGGTTCGAGGTGCCGGCGAGCGATCAGCCCCTGCGCTTCTCGCTCGAGCTGCCCTTGGCGGTAGAGCAGGATGACTTCGTGGTGCTGCGCGTGGAAGGGGATCGAGATCTGGCGCCGATCGTCGGGGGTGGGGACGCGCTGCGGCTGCTGCCCATGGCGCTCACCAACCCGATTTGGCTCGACGCGGACGGTGACGGCCAGTGGACCCCTCCGCTGCCGCCGCGCGGCTGAGGGCCTGCCTGCCGCTGCGCCTCAGGGCGCCGAGCACGCGGCCACGCAGTCGTTGAAGGCCTTCTGACAGGCCGTAGGATCGGCGAGCGTGGGCAGCCCGCCGTCCGTCGTCGCCGGCTTCAGGCAATTGGTGAGGACGCCTTGGCACTTCGGTGCGCAGTGGGACGCCGTGGCGGTGGCCGTCGCCGTCGCGGTGGTGGAGGCGGTCGGCGCTGGCGGGGTGGTGGCCGAGGCCGTCGCGGTGGTGGTGGTGGTGGCGGTGGCGGAGGCCGTCGCGGTGGTGGTGGTGGCCTTGGGCGTGGCCCCGCGCGGCGTGGTGGCGTTGGGGGCAGGGGTGCCGGGCGCCGCAGCGGTGTCCGGCGGCGTGGGCGCCGGGGTGGTGGGCTCCGGGGTGGGGCTCAGGTCCGTGGGGGGTGCGGCGGTGGCGCCGGCCTCCGGGGCCTCCTCCTTCTTGCCCAGCTTGCAGGCGAGCAGCGCGCCGAGCGCGAGCGTGGTCAAGCAGAGGGTGGCGACGGCGCGACCGTGACGAGCAGCAGAGGACGACATGATGAACTCCCAGGGTGGACCTGCCTCGGTGGCGACGCGCCGCCAGCAGGACCGATGCGTGACGTGAAGGGTTGGTGAACGAGCCGAGGGGCGGTGACAGGGTGAGCGCGCAGCGCTCTAGAGGTTGTCCCAGGAGTAGCCCTCCGCCGCGAAGGCGTGATCGGCCAGCCCCTTGAGCAGCTCGTCGTCGTTGATGTCGACGAGGCTGAAGTTGTGCCGCACGCGGCGCTCGACCTGGCTGGTCAAGATGGTGAGGATCTCGAGCTCCTTTCTCGCTCTCTCCTCGCCCTGTGCCTTGACCGAGGCGTCGACGCGGCTGATGACGCACGCGAGCACGAACAGGTCGATCATGATGTTCGCGAGGCGACGGGACGCGAACTGCTTGCCGATGATGTGCTTGCCGTGCTTGCGGAGGACGCGATCCACCGCGGCCGCGAGGTGGCGGGTGGCACCCTCGAACACGGCGGCCGCCTCGGACAGCGGCGGCTCCAGCCCCGTGAAGCGGCTCTTGGGGCGGGCGATGCCGGCGACCAGCCCGACGTGCTTGAGGGCGTAGCTGCGCATCAAGCCGAAGCCCTTGATGGGGTCATCGAAGATGCCGCGGACGCTCTGCGAGAGCTCTTGGAGCTGGCTGCCCACGTCGTTCATCGCGGTGAGCGCGATGAAGAGCCGTAGGATCTCGTTGGTGCCCTCGAAGATGCGGTTGATGCGCGCGTCCCGCAGCATCCGCTCGAACGGGAACTCGCACATGTAGCCGTTGCCTCCGGCGATCTGCAGCGCCTCGTCCGCGGAGTGCCACAGGGCCTCCGTGCCGTAGACCTTGCTGATGGCGGCCTCCACCGCGTAGTCCGTGAAGCCGCGATCGATGAGCGAGGCCACCATCTCCACGGTGGCCTCGGTGGCGTAACAGTCGACGACCATCTGCGCCACCTTCATCTTCACGAGCCCGTAGTCCTTGATGGGCTTGCCGAAGGTGTGGCGCTCGTTCGCGTACTTGGTGGACAGCTGGATGAGCTTCTTCATGCCCCCGATGGCGCCACCACCGAGCCCGGTGCGCCCGCTGTTGAGGATGGCCATGGCGACCTTGAAGCCCTTGTTCACCTCGCCGAGGACGTTGGCCTCCGGGACCCGGACGTTGTCCAGGAGGACCGTCGTGGTCGAGCTGGCGCGCAAGCCCATCTTGTCCTCGTGCGGGCCGTTGCTGACCCCGGGCATGTCGCGGGTGACGATGAAGGCGGTCAGGTGCGGCCGCCCCTCCGTCTCCCCCGTGCGCGCGAAGACGGTGAAGAAGTTGGCGAAGCCACCGTTGGTGATCCACAGCTTGTCGCCGTTGAGCACCCACTCGTCGCCCTGCTTGACGGCGCTCGTGCGGATGGCCGCGGCGTCCGAGCCGGCGCCCGGCTCGGTGAGCGCGAAGGCCGCCAAGAGCTCGCCGGTGGCCAAGCGCGGGAAGTAGCGCTGCTTCTGCTCCGGCGTTCCGAAGAGCAGGAGCCCCCGCATGCCGATGCTGGAGTGCGCGCCGACGGTCACCGCCACCGACGCGTCGTGCTTGGCGATCTCTTGGAGGGTCCGCGCGTAAGACGCGCTGTCGAAGCCGAGCCCGCCGTACTCCTCGGGGATGACGAGGCCGAAGAGCCCAAAGTCCTTGAGCTGCTCCACGAACTCCAGCG
Organism: Myxococcota bacterium; assembly: GCA_963169915.1. GTDB lineage: Bacteria > Myxococcota_A > Polyangia > Polyangiales > Polyangiaceae > JADLEQ01. The sequence continues at coordinate 31,977 of CAUJEM010000125.1, read as the reverse complement.
GCATCTCCCCGGCGCGGTCCCACTTGCGGAAGTCCTCCGCGTGTGAGCTCAGCAGCTGGTCGAGGGAGCCGATGACCCCCTGGAGCGTCTCTCTGCGCTCGGGGGAGAGGGTGGGGTAGGGTAAGAGGATCGACTCTTCGATCAGCCCCATGCAGAGTGAGCTCATGAAGCTGAGATCGGCGTCGGCCATGGTAACCTCCTGGGGGGCACGGGATAGCTCGTCCACCGCTTGGGGCCGGGGACGGACCCGCCATATTTGCAGCTCTCCGACCGCTTTCCAACCGGGCCGGCGAGCCGGGAGCGGCTGAGCGCCTCGCGGCTCACCATCGCCAGGCCGCGCGGCCGGGGCGGCGCCGGCGCTCAGAGTCCCAGGGACTTGGCGATGATCTCGTTCATGATCTCGGTGGTGCCCCCGCCGATCGGCAAGAGGCGCGCGTCTCGGCTCAGGCGCTCCGCTCGCGTCTCGCGCATGTAGCCCATCCCTCCCAAGAGCTGCACGGCGTCGTAGCAGACCCGCTGGGCGACCTCGCTGGCGAAGTTCTTCGCCATGCTCACCTCACCGACGAGGTACTCACCCGCGGCGACGCGCTGCGCGACCGCGTAGTCCAAGGTCTTGGCGGCCTGCACCTGGGTGGCCATGTGCGCGAGCTTGTGGCGCGTGACCTGGAACCCCGCGACGGGGCGGCCGAAGGCCCGTCGCTCTTTGGTGTAGGCCAGCGCGTCCTCCAGCGCGATCTCGGCGGTGGCGTGGCCGTAGAAGGCGAGCGCGAGGCGCTCACTCTGGAAATTCTGCATCAGCGCCACGAAGCCCGAGCCCTCGTCGCCGAGGCGGTTGGCCGCGGGCACCCGGACGCCATCGAACGAGAGCTCCGCCGTGTCGCTCGCCCACCAGCCGGTCTTCTTGAGCGCGCGCGAGACCTGAAAGCCGGGCATGGTGCGCTCCACCATGAAGAAGGTGAGCCCCGCGTGCTTGTCCGGGCTGGTGCGCGCGAGCACGGTGATGAAGTCCGCGCGGACGCCGCTCGTGATGAAGAGCTTGTTGCCCGTGATGAGATAGTCCTCGCCATGGCGCTCGGCGCGGGTCGTGATCCCCGCGACGTCGCTGCCCGTCCCGGGCTCGGTGATGGCCAACGCGGCGATGGTCTCGCCGGCGAGCGTGGGGCGGACGAAGCGCTCCCGCTGCTCGTCCGTCCCGAGGTACATCACGGGCGGCAGCGCGATGCCGAGCGAGCCCAGGCTCGCGACGACGCCGCTCGAGCCGCCACGGAGCAGGCTCTCCGCGGCGACCAGGCTGTGCAACAGGTCCCCGCCCCCGCCCCCCACGGCTTCGGGGAACGAGGCGCTCATGAGCCCGGCTTGCGCCGCGAGCCGGTAGAGCTCTCGCGGGAAGGTCCCGGCCTCCTCCCACTCCACGGCGAAGGGCGCGATGTGCTCCTCGGCGAAGCGCAAGCAGGTCTTGCGGAACAGCTCGTGGGACTCGGACAGCGGCGGCGCGGACAGCAGCATGGTGGTGACCGTTGGGCTGGGGGGCTCAGCGACGACGCTTGGCGGGGCGCTCGCTCGCGTCGGTGGGCTGGCTCGTCATGGCGGCGCGCAGGCGCGCCGCTTGGTCCGCGCCGAGCGCTTGGCGCTGCTGGATGCGCGCCTCCACCGCCAAGCTGGCCTCCACGTCGTCGACGAAGGCGTCCGCCGCCACGCGGGCGACGGCGTCGAGGCGCTCGCCGAGCCGCTCTCGGATGCGGCCCCGGAGCGCCTCCCGCAGCAGCTCCCGGACCACCTCGCGCGTCAGCGCGGCGGCCTCGCCGGCGATGACCTGGCTGATCTCCAAGTCGAGGAACTCCGTGCCCTGGGGGCCGCGCTCGCCGTCGTGGTGCGCCCTGCCCCCTCGCTCGCGCTCGTCATGGTGGCGTCGCCCGTGGCCGCGCTCCTCGTGCGGCCCACGGCCCTCGCGCCAGCGCTCGCCCGCGTCGTCGTGGGCGGTCTCCCTCCCGCGCTCGAGCCGGTGCGGACGCTGACGCTGCTGGTGATGATCGCGGGACATGGGCCGAGCTTACCGTGGGGAGCGGGGCACCTTCCAGCCGCACCCCTACAGCGGCGCTGCGGTGGGGGTCGCGGGCCCGGCGTGGAGCGCGCGGGACGGTTTGATTTTCCGCGGAAAGTAGGCGAGAGCAGGGCGCCTCGGCGTCACCGCGAGCCCTGGGCCGGGAGTGACCGAGAAAACTTCCGCAACGGAACATTGCCAGCGTTCTTGGCGGGTTCTTGATGAAAGTGATTGTCCTTTTCAACTCTCTTCGGTACGGAGCGCCTGGCATGGACGCGCGGCTCGTGTGGACCTCCTCGGTGCTGATCGGCCAGCGCCGTGAAGGGCCGCGCTGCGCCTCGCCGCGCGCCGGGGCGTGGAGGGAGGCGCGCCGGTGATGGGCTCGCCGCGCACCGGCGTCGGCGCGGCCCTGCTCGCGGGGACGCTCGCGTGGTCGCTCCCGCTCCACGCGGCGGAGCCCACGCCAGAGGCGTCCCCGGAGTCCGGGGCGCCCGCTGCGTCGACCGCTGACGCCGAGGACGAGGGCGTCGAGGTGGTCGTCACGGGCAGCCGCACGCCGGAGTCCGTCCAGCGCGCCACGGTGCGGACCACGGTGATCAGTGAAGAGGAGATGCGGCGCCGTGGTGCACGGGACGCGGCCGAGGCGCTCTCCGGGGAGCTGGGCGTGCAGGTCAACCCCGGCGCCTACGACTACCTCGGTCACCGTAGCGCCATCCAGATCCAGGGCTTCGATCTCGAGCGGGTGCTCGTCCTGGAGGACGGGGAGCGCATCATCGGCGACACGGCCGGCGCCATCGATCTCGGCGCCGTCCCCCTCGTGGATTTGGCGCGCATCGAGGTGGTCACGGGCCCGACGAGCGCGCTCTACGGCACCGGGGCCCTCGGCGGGGTGGTCAACTTGCTGACGGCGCCGCCCCAGCAAGAGGGCGTCGCGCTGCGAGGCCGGCTCGAGGGGCGCTACCCGTGGGCCGCCACCGCGGAGGCGCGCGGCGCGTGGCGTGGGGGCGACGACTGGCTCGTGCTGGACGCCTCGGAGCGTCGGAGCGAGGGCGTGCGTCTCGATCTCAGCCGGCCAGATCTGACGCTGCCCGCCTTGAGACGGAGCGCCGTTGGGCTCCGCGCCGGCACACACCTGGGTCAGGGCACGGACTTGCGCCTGCGCGCGCGCTACTTGCGCGAGCAGCGCGACGGGCTCATCTCCCAGTCCTTCCCGGGGCTGGGCCTGTACTTGGTCGACACCCCAGAGCTGGGTGAGCGGTACGTGCTGCAGCTCAGCAGCGAGTCTCGGGTCTCGTCGGGGGCCAGCGTCCGCGTCAGCGCCAACAGCCAGTGGGCCCGCGCGCAGGTCGACAAAGACCGGCGGAACTCCCCGGTGGACGAGCGCAGCGTTCGGCAGCAACGCCTACAGAGCCTCGAGCTGAGCAGCGTGCTCGTGAGCGGCGCGGTGACCACCGTCGTCGGGGCGCGGGTGGAGGCCGAGCACCTCTCGCAGCAGCTCAGCAAGTATCAAGCGTCTGGCGACACCGAGGTCTCCGACGAGGTGACGCCTGCCCTGCTCGCGAGCGTGGCGGGCTTCGGGCAGGTCAGCTGGCGAGCGCTGGAGAGCCTCACGCTGATGGGGGGCGTGCGCGGGGAGCAGCACCGGCGCTTCGGTGGGGTGGTGGCGCCGCGGCTCGCGGCGGCGCTCCGGCCGAGCTCTTGGCTGACCGTTCAGCTCGCCGCCGGGCGAGGGTTCAGAGCGCCGACCGCCAACGAGTACGGCTTCGCCTTCGATCACTCCTTTCTCGGTTATCGCGTCCTCGGCAACCCCAACCTCCACCCGGAGCGCTCGTGGGGCGGCAACTTCGACGTCACCGCGCACGTCGAGCCCGCGCTCACCTTCCACGGTGGCGTCTTCGCCAACACCGTGAGCGAGCTCATCGACCTGGAGCTGGCCGGCGCCGGGATGATCCCTGGCGTCGCGGACTACCGCTACGTCAACGTGGGCAGCGCCCGTACGGCCGGGGCGGAGGTGCAGCTCAGCCACCACCCGGCGGGTGGCGTCCACACGCGTTTGGGCTACGCGTACCTCTTCGCGCGCGATGACACGAACCACCGGCCGCTGCCGAGCCGGCCGCCGCACACCGTCACGGCCTCGCTGGACGCGCCGCTGCCGGCGGAGCTGAGCCTGTCCATCCGCTGGCGTGCCATCACCAGCGCGTTCGTGGACGTGGGCGTGGACGCGCCGGGGTGGATGTCGCTCGACACGCGCCTCGAGCGCCCGCTGGGCGACACCTTTCACGTCTACGCGGGCGTGCTAGATGCCTTGGGCGCTCGCCGTGAGCCGTATCGCACCGGCGACCAGCGCCCCATCGTGGGGCGGAGCGTCTACCTCGGCGTCACCGCCGACTGGCCAGGAGAAGCAGAGCAATGAAGGCGTGGCTGACTGTGATGTTCATGGGCTCGCTGGCGCTGGCGTGCAGCAACGAGGTCGAGGGCGACTCGGGCACGGGCGGCGCTGGTGGCGGTGGTGGCGCCGCGGGGGTGAGCGGCAGCGGCGGAGGCGCTACCCTGCCGGGGGATGAGCTGGTGGTGGACGTCCCCGCCACGGGGCGCCGCCTCGTGGATCTCGACGGACCCAGCGTGATGGACGACGGAGCGGCAGACTCCCTGGACTGGGAGCTGGCGCTCGGCGGCTGGGACGTGTTCACCAACGGCGGGCTCTCTGGGCCCGGGCAGGGCGCTGGCTTCGGCCCGCTCGACGCCAGCGAGTTCGCGCACCCGCGGACGGTGCAAGACGTCCCCTTCCTCCCGCTCGACACCACGGGCGGCGCCTTTCACGGCTGGAATTTCTACGATCAAGCCGGCGGCCACGTGCTCTGGAGCCGGATGCACATCGTGGCGGTGCGGTCCCAGGACCACGACTACAAGGTGCAGATCTTGTCGTACTACGGCGAGCGCGACGGCGCGCCCATCCCGGGGCTCTACCGCGTGCGCTGGGCCGCGCTGGGCGGCGCGACGCAAGAGCTCAGCGTGGACGGCACGGCGGGCGGACCTACCGGCGCCGCGGACGCGCCGAGCGGGTGCTTGGTGCTCGCCACCGGCGAGGTCAAGATGCTGGCACCTGCAGACGTCGCGGCGCGCACCGACTGGGACCTCTGCTTTCGGCGGGATCAGGTCGGCGTCAACGGCGAGCTGGGTGGTCCCGGGAGCGTGGTGGCGGCGGATCTCGACGAGGCCCGCCGCGCCAGCGAGACCCTGGACGCCGTCCGCAAGCTGACGCCGGCGGGGGAGCTGGCGCGCTTCGAGGCCATCGACCAGGCGGCCGTGGACGCGGTGCGCGGCCGGATGCGCGGTGACCGCATCGTCAACATGTTCTCGGACGTGTGGTTCGAGCTTGCCAGCGAGCCGCGCCGTCCGGCGCCCGGCACCTGGCTCATCGCCGACGCCGCCGGCGCGCGCCGGTTCTTGCTGATGTTCTCGGACATCCAGCGGTCGACGCCCGAGAGCGCCGGTCAGGTCACGCTGCGCGTTCGGAGCTGGCCGTGACGAGCGTGGTCGTCGGTATCCATCGAGGAGGTGAGCCATGAAGTGGTCCGTGTTGAGCTTGGTCGGAGTGTTGTCGCTGGGGGTCGCTGCCTGCAGTGACGATGACGGCGGCGAGGGCGCGGCGGGGAGCGCTGGCGCCGCTGGCGTGGCGGGGAGCGCTGGCGCGGCGGGGGGCGGCGGCGCCGCCGACTGCTCGGCGGAGCGGACGGAGGCGCTCGGCCCCATCGATGGGGTGTCCTCGGGTCAGATCCTCACGGGGGAGTTCGAGGGTCAACCCTACGTGTACGTGGACGCGACCGCCGGCGGCTTCACGGAGGCCATCAACAACCCGGCGCTCTACGTCAGGCTCTCGGATCTCACGCGGGTGGACGTCTCGGACTTGGGTGCGGACTCTTCCACGGGCTGGGATCTGGCGTTCAAGCGTGACGTCATCCGTGTCAACGGGGGAGACAGCGGCCCGGGCGCTGGCGCGGTGGCGGTCTTGAGCGACGTCGCGTTCGACGACGTCACGGCGGACCGCATCGCCGGCGCGAGCTTCGCCACGGACGAGTTCATCGACGGAGCGTGCCAGGTGACGAAGGACGCCGCCGGCAAGTACGTCACCAGCTTCAGCAATTGGTACGACTACGACGGTGAGACCATGAGGGTCACCCCGAAGCCCATCGTGTTCTTGGTGCGGCCGGCCACGGGCAGCGCGGTGTACAAGCTCGCCATCCGGAGCTTCTACGGGATGGAGGACGGCAGCGTCGGCGGGACGGGTGCGCATTTCCTCTTGAGGATCGCCAAGCTGAGGGACTGACGGGCGCGCCGGTGCGGGCGCTCGCCGCAGGGCCGGGCGCCCACCGGGCGCTCGGGCCGCGCGGGGTCGCGCGCGCGCGGGCGGCGGCTCAGGCGGGCGCGGGGGGCGCCGGTCGGCATTGCGTCCGGCGCGTTTTCTGACCAAGGACGCGGACGATGGCCGAGCAGCGCGTGGGTTTCGTAGGGTGGCGAGGGATGGTGGGCTCCGTGCTCCTGCAGCGGATGCAGGAGGAGGGGGACTTCAAGGGGTTTGCCCCGACCTTCTTCACCACCTCCCAGCCCGGTGGGGCGCCGCCCCAGGTGGGGCTCGAGGCGCCACCGCTGGTCGCGGCGGACGACCTGAAGGTGCTCGGCTCACAAGACATCGTCGTGTCGTGCCAGGGTGGGGACTACACGAAGAGCGTCCACCCGCGGCTGCGCGCGGCGGGCTGGCGCGGCTACTGGATCGACGCGGCCTCGACGCTGCGCATGGAGCCCGGCGCGGTCATCGTGCTCGACCCCGTCAACCAGCCCGTCATCGACGCCGCCCTGGCGCGCGGCGTGCGAGATCTCATCGGCGGCAATTGTACGGTCAGCTTGATGTTGATGGCGCTCGTGGGCCTCTATCGGCGGGGCTGGGTGGAGTGGGTCAGCAGCATGACCTACCAGGCCGCGAGCGGCGCCGGCGCCGCGCAGGTCAAGGAGCTGGTCGCGCAGATGCGCGCGCTCGGCGCCGCCGCGGCCGCGGAGCTGGACGACCCAGCCACGAGCGCGCTCCTGCTCGAGCGCAAGGTCCACGCGGAGCTCGGGGCGCCGCGCTTTCCTACCCAGCACCTCGGCGCGCCCTTGGCCGGGAGCCTCATCCCCTGGATCGACAAGGCCGTGGACGAGGGGCAGACGCGGGAGGAGTGGAAGGGCCACGCAGAGTCCAACAAGATCTTGGGGCTGAGCCCCGAGGTCCCGGTGGACGGCCTGTGCGTGCGCGTGGGAGCGCTGCGCTGCCACAGCCAGGGGCTGACGGTGAAGCTGCGCCAGGACGTCCCCTTGCCGGACATCGAGGCCGCCATCGCCCAGAGCCACCCCTGGATCCGCCTGGTCCCCAATGAGCCTAGGCTCACGCGGGAGCGGCTGACGCCCGCCACGCTCTCGGGCAGCCTGGAGATCGGCGTAGGGCGGCTCCACAAGCTCAAGCTCGGGCCCGGCTATTTGGGCGTGTTCACCGTGGGAGATCAGCTCCTCTGGGGCGCCGCGGAGCCGCTGCGGAGGGTGCTCGTCCAGCTGCTCGAGCGCCAGTGAGCCCGAGGTCAGCGCGCGCGCCTCGCGCGCTTTACCTCGCGCCGTGATGGGGAAACGATCGATCGATGACGAGGGCCACGCTGCGGCTGTTGACGCTCAACCTCTGGAACAAGTCTGGGCCGTGGGAGCAACGGCGCACGGCGCTGCGGGCGCTGCTGCGGGAGGAGGCGCCAGACGTCGTCGGCTTGCAGGAGGTGCTGCGCTTCCAGGACGAGCGAGGCGCCCCGACGCCGGGGGGAGACCAGCTCGCGGAGCTGGTGGACGAGCTGCCTTACACGGCGAGCTTCGGCGGCGCGACCGATCTGGGGGGTGGGCTCTGGCTCGGCAACGGCCTGCTCACGCGCTGGCCCGTCGTGGAGCAGGAGGTGCTGCCCTTGCCGCACGAGGTCGACGGGCAGCGGCGCAGCGTGCTGTTCGCGCGCCTCGCCACACCGACCGGCGAGCTCCCCGTGTTCGTGACGCACCTGCACTGGAGGCTGCACCACGGCTGCCTGCGCCTCGAGCAGGTGCAGCGCCTCGTCGAGCTGGTGTTCGAGCGCGCTCCGGTCGGAGGGGCGGCGCTCCCGCCCGTGCTGCTCGGAGATTTCAACGCGGAGCCGGACAGCGACGAGCTGCGCTATCTGCGAGGACTCGCCACGCTCGGGGGCAAGAGCGTCTATTTTTGCGACGCCTGGCTGGCCGCGGGGGACGGCTCGCCGGGCTACACCTTCGACCGCAGCAACGCCTACGCGGCGCTCGCGCATGAGCCGTCGCGGCGCATCGACTACGTGCTCGTGCGCGGGCCGGACGCGCGGCTCCGCGGAGAGCCCTTGGCGGCGCGGCTCGTCGGGACCGTCCCCCTCGCGACCCGCGAGGGGCCCGTCTGGGTCAGCGATCACTTTGGCGTCTTGGTCGAGCTGGCCGTCTGAGCGGCGCACGTGCGCGGCGCAGCGCCGGCGCCGGGTGCGAGCTCCGCTGGTCAGCCTGACGGGCTGAGGCTAGCCTGGCGCCCCTCGACCTCGGCGTCGAGCCACGGAAAGACGAGCATGAAGCACACCATCTCTCATGATCTTGGCCAGGAGAAGGCCAAGCTGGTCGCCCAGAAGGCCTTCGAGACCTACCGCGTCAAGTTCGAGCAGTACTCCCCGACCGCGCGCTGGACGCGGGACGACACCTGTGAGATCGGCTTCAAGGCCAAGGGCATCGCGCTGAAGGGCACCATCGTGGTGAAGGCCAGCAGCATGGACGTCGAGCTGGACGTGCCGTTCTTGCTCAAGCCCTTCCAGGGCAAGGCCATCGGCATCATCAACGACACCGTCCAGGAGTGGATCGCCAAGGCCAAGGCGGGAGAGGTCTGAGCGGTCCGCCGCTCGGCGCCCGCGCAGAGAGGAGCCGCCACCTGGCCCCGGTCGAAGCGCCATGGACGCTGGACCCCAGCGTCAGCTACCTGAACCACGGGGCCTTCGGCGCCGCGCCGCGCGTCGTCCAGGCGGCGCAGCAAGCGTACCGCGATCGGCTGGAGCAGGAGCCCACGCGCTTTCTCGTGCATGAGCTCGAGCCGCAGCTCGACCGGGTGAGGGAGCGGGTGGCGGCGCTGGTGGGCGCGCCCCCGGAGGAGTTGGTGTTCGTCGCCAACGCCACCACCGCCGTGAGCACGGTGCTGGCGTCGCTGCGGCTCTCGCCGGGGGACGAGCTGCTCATCACCGACCACGGGTACAACGCCTGCAACAACGCCGCGCGCTTCTACGCGGAGCGCGCCGGCGCGCGCGTGACGGTGGCCGCCTTGCCCTTCCCGTTCAGCGAGCCCGAGCAGCTCACCCAGGCGCTGCTCGCCGCCGTCACGCCGCGCACCCGGGTGGCGCTGCTCGACCACGTGACCAGCCCCACGGGGCTGATCTTCCCGCTGGCCGCGATGGTGGCGGCGCTGCGCGAGCGCGGCGTGCTCACGCTGGTGGACGGCGCCCACGCGCCGGGGATGCTCGAGCTGGATCTCGAACGGCTCGGCGCCGACTACTACACGGGCAACCTGCACAAGTGGCTGTGCGCGCCGAAGACGGCGGCGTTCCTGCACGTCCCTCGGCGGCACCAGGCCGGGCTCCGGCCGCTGGTGCTCTCGCACGGCGCCAGCTCTCCGCGCGCGGATCGGCCCCGGCTCTGGCTGGAGTTCGACTGGACGGGCACCTTCGACCCGAGCGCGGTGCTCAGCGTGCCAGCGGCGCTGACGTTCCTCGAGGGGCTCGTCCCGGGGGGACTGCCGGGCCTCTACGCGCGCAACCGCGCGCTCGCGCTGGCGGCGCGCCGGCTCATCGCGGAGCGCCTCGGGCTGCGCCTGCCGTGCCCGGATGGGGCGGTGGGCGCGCTCGCCTCGCTCCCGCTCCCAGGGCCCAGCGCCTGCGCGCCTGGCGCCGCCGGCGCGCAGGATCCGCTGGCGGAGCGCCTCTGGCAGCGGCACCGCATCGAGGTGCCGGTGTTCTCCTGGCCCGCGGCGGGCGGCCGGCTGCTGCGCGTCAGCGCGCAGGTGTACAATGAGCTCCAGCAGTATGAACGACTCGCCGAGGCGCTCCTCGAGGAGCTGGAGATCCAGGGCGCGGGCTGAGCGCTGGGCGCTCGGCGCCGGCGCGCTGCTGGTAGGGGGTGTGCTGGCGCCGCCCGCGCTCGGCGCGGAGCGGGTGCTGCACCTCGAGGACAGGGTCGACTCCGGCGGGCCGCGCCACTTCACGGTGCCCTTCGAGGTGCCGGCGGGCACGGTGGAGATCGAGGTGCGTCACCGGAGCGTGGGCGAGGGCGACATCCTCGACTGGGGACTCGAAGACCAGGCTGGCTTCCGTGGCTGGGGTGGAGGCAACACGGAGCCCGCCGTGGTGGGGCTGCGCGCCGCGTCGCGCAGCTACGTGCCCGGGCCCATCCAGCCCGGCACCTGGAAGCTCGTGGTGGGCAAGGCCAAGCTCGTGAGCGCCGCTCCGGGCTACTCGGTGGACATCGTGCTGCGCGACGCCGCCACGCTGCCGGAGCAGCCGGAGCGCCGCCCCTACGGGCCCGTGGAGCCGCTGCGCCGCGAGCCGCGCTGGTACGCGGGTGACCTCCACGTCCACTCACGGGAGAGCGGCGACGCGCGCCCGTCGCTCGAGGAGATCGCGCAGTTCGCGCGAGGGCGTGGCCTGGATTTCGTGATGCTGGCCGATCACAACACGCTCACGCAGCTCGACTTCATCGGCGCCGCCCAGGCGGCCCACCCCGAGGTGCTGCTCGTCCCTGGCATGGAGTGGACGAGCTACGCGGGGCACGCCAACGCCATCGGCCTCACGCGCTGGGTGGACGCGCGCGTGGGCCAACCGGGTGTCACCGCAGAGAGCGCGGCCCAGGCCATCCGGGAAGCGGGCGCGCTCTTGTCCATCAACCACCCCACCCTGGAGCTGGGGGAGGCCTGCATCGGGTGCGCCTGGAAGCAGCCGCTCGAGCCGAGCTGGGTCGGAGCCGTCGAGGTCGGGACGGGCGCGTGGACGAAATCAGGCTTCTTGTTCACGCCGAGCGCCCTCGCGTTTTGGGAAGGGCTCGCGGCGCTGGGGCACCACGTGGTGCCGGTGGGGGGCAGCGACGACCACCGCGCCGGCGTCGAGCTCAGCGGCACCCAGAGCCCCATCGGCTCGCCCACCACCCTGGTCTACGCTCCGGAGCTGTCCGTCGCTGGGCTGCTGCAGGGGCTCCGCGCCGGGCGGACGGTGGTGAAGCTGGAGGGACCAGAAGATCCAATGCTGGAGCTGAGCGCGCTCCAGGGCATCGAGGGCGATCGGGTGCGCGCGGACGCGCCCGTCACCCTCGTGCTCACCGTCAGCGGGCTCCGTGCGCTGACGGACGTGACCGTGGTCATCGTCGAAGACGGCGTCGAGCGCGAGGAGCAGGCCGTCACGTCGGATCCCTGCGAGCTCACGGCCGTCGTCAGCCCTCCCGCCTCGGGGCAGCGCCGCGTGCGCGCGGAGCTGCGCGTGGACGGCAAGCCGCGCACGCTCACCAGCCACCTGTGGATCGAGCGTGGGCGTCCCCCGGGCGGACCCGATCCGAAATGGTCGGAGTCGAGCGGCTGCGCCTGCACGCTGCCTCGCTCGACGCCGGCGCGGAGCAGGGCCGGGCTCGTCGGCGCGCTCGGCGCGCTGGGGCTGCTCGCGGGGCGCCGCCGCGGACCGCGTGAGCGGGGCTAGGCGCGCGGCATGCTCCGCAAGCTCGCCTGGCTCATCACCGCGCTGGCGGTGCTGGTCGTCTACGCGCAGGTGCTGGAGGCGCCGTTCTTCTGGGATGATCGCGCGCTCATCGTGGAGTCTACCAGGCTGGACCTCGGGCGGCTGGGTGAGCTGTTCGGCGAGGCGTTCTGGTCACAGCAGGAGGCAGGGGACGTGCGCGTCTACTACCGCCCGCTCACGCTGCTGAGCTTCGCGGTGGACAAGGCGCTGCACGGGAGCAACCCCGCCGGCTATCACCTCACGAACGTGGCGCTGCACGTCGCCGCCAGCCTGTGCCTGCTCGCCTTGCTGCGGCGCTACCGGGCGGGGGTCGTAGGGAGCCTGCTCGCGGCGCTCGGCTGGGCGCTGCACCCGCGGCTCACCGAGGCGGTGGCGTGGATCTCGGGGCGCACCGACGTGCTCGCGGGTCTCTTCGTGCTCGCGGCGCTCGTCGTGCAGCGCCCGGGGCGCCTCGGGCGGAGCGCGCTCGCCGCCGTGCTGCTCGCGCTGGGGCTGCTCTCGAAGGAGTCGGCGCTGGCAGGGGTGGTCGCCGTGACGACGCTGGAGCTCTGGCCCCGCCATGGGGTGCCGCTCGCCGCTCGGGCGCGCGGCGCCGCGCCGCCGCTCCTGGCCTTGGGCCTCTACTGGGCGCTGCGCAGCGTGGCGCTCGGCGGCGCACCGCCGGCGAGTGAGCCTCCGCTCGTCTTGACGGGCCTCGAGCGCGCCTCGGCGAGCTTCGGCGCGGTCGGGTACTACGCCTCCATGCTGCTCGTGCCGTGGACGCCGCGCCTCCAGCTCGGGGAGCTGTGGGACGTCCCGCGGGGCTACGTGCTCGCCGGGCTCGCCGTCGTGACCGGCTTGGTCGCGCTCGGGTTGCGGCACCGCCGGCGGTGGCGCCGCGCGGGGTGGGGGCTCGTGGCGGGGCTGGCGCTGGCGGGCACGAGCTGGCTGCTCGTGCTGCACCTCGTGCGGATCCCCATCCAGGTCGTCGCGGCGGATCGCTTCCTCTACCTGCCGCTCGCCGGGCTGGCGTTGGCGATGGGCCGGCACCTGCGTCGACCCCGGCGCACGGCACACCGCTGGCAGCTCGCGCTCGGCCTGCTCCTGCTCAGCTTCGTCGGCGCCACCTGGCTGCGCGTCAGCGACACCACGAGCGAGGTGCGCCTCTGGACCAAGACCTATCGCCAGGTGTCCCCCACCAACCCGCTCCCCGCCACGGAGCTGGGCAACGTCTACTTCCGAGCGGGGCTCTACGCGGAGGCGACCGAGCTCTATCGCGCCGCGACCGAGCACGCAGCGGCGCGAAGTCAGCGTCGAACCCCCCTCTCCAACTACGGCAACGGCCTGGACGCCCTGGGCCGCTACGAAGAGGCCCAGGCCGTACTGGACCCGCTGTGCCATTCCACGCAGCTCGCGAAGCCTTGCCTCGACGCGGGGCTGACCGCGCTGCACCGGCTGGACCTCGAGAGCGCGGAGCGGCTGCTGCAGCGCGCGCTGGCGCGGAGCCCTGGCTACCCCGACGCGGTGGCGGCGCTGGAACGAGTGCAGCGGGTGCAGGAAGCTCGACAGCGGGCCACGGAGGCGTCCGGCGCTCCCAGTGAGCGGCTCGCCCAAGACTTCGAGCTGCTGAGCTGGTCCGGCCGGCGACTGGAGGCGCTCAGGCTCGCCGACGCGAGCCTGCGCGCGCCAGAGACGCCCGCCGCGCTGCGGCTCGCGATGCTGGAGTACTGGGTCCGCTTCGGGCATCCGCTGGAGCTGGAAGGAAAGCTCACGGCTTGGGGCGAGGTCCCCCCGGCGCTCGCCGGGTTGGCCGCGGAGCGCGCGCGGATCGCCCGGGAGTTACAGGCTAGCTGGACGCAGCCCTAGCGCTGAGCGCGCGCGTCGTGTCCGCCGCACCGCGAAGGCCACGAGCCACCCAAAGGCAGTGCCGTCAATTGGGCTTGCGGGACGGGCCCCGCCGACCCCATGTTGCCGCGCGTTGCACGCTGGCCAATCTCGGCCTTCGGCTTGCTTTCAAGGAGTATCAACAGCATGCGCACCATCGCCACCCTCGCCACTGGCCTCTTCGCCCTCGCCATGACCGGCACCGCCTTCGCGGCCGACCCCGCTCCGGAGGCGCCCGCCTCGGAGGGGCTCGGGAGCAAGGGCACCTTCGCCATCGGCGCCGAGCGCATGTTCGGCTGGAACCGCGGCACCATGTCCGTCGACGACCACGACACGGACTACAGCTCGCTCGGCATGCTCTGGTCCGGCTCTCACTCCGGCAACCTCTACTCGCAGCCCCGCCTCACCATGGACTATTTTCCGCTCCAGGGCCTGAGCGTGGGTGGCTCCCTCGGCTACGTGAGCACCTCGTTCAACGACGAGAACAGCGAGAAGTACTCGGGCTTCGTGTTCACGCCCCGCGCCGGCTACCTGCTCGGGCTGGGCGATCACTTCGGCTTCTGGCCGCGCCTGGGCTTCAGCTTCTATGATACCAACAACCCGGACTACTCTCAGTTCTCTTTGGGTGGTGAGCTCAACCTCGTGATCGCGCCCACCAAGTCCCTGGGTTTCCTCGTGGGTCTCGTGGGTGATCTGGGCGTGGCGGGCTCCATCGAGAGCGAGGTGGCAGGGAAGACGGTCTCTGAGGATTTCCGGAACAAGATGTGGGGGATCACCTTCGGCATGACCGGGCTGCTCTGAGTCACGCCGACGCGCTCGGCGGCGCTCCCGGAGCGTCGCCGAGCTGCTCCGCCTTCAGCCGGCGGTCGAGCAGGAAGGGGCCGAGCGGGACGAGCGAAGCCAGGAACGCCACCAGCGTCCGCTGCCACGGCCACCCATGGGCGCGCGCGGCGCGGCCCAAGAAGTAGACGAAGGCGAGGAAGAGGGCGCCGTGGGCGCTGCCCACGAGGCGCACCGCGAGCGGTTGCCCGAGCAGGTATTTCACCGGCATGGCGACGCCCAACAAGACGAGGAACGAGACGCCCTCGAGCAGCCCGACGAGGCGTAGCCGGCCAATCTTGCTTTGCCAGTCGCTCATGGCGGCTTCCTAGCACGCCCTCGAGGTGGGAGCCGCTGGGTGACCGCAGCGAGCGTGGCGCGGCTCCCCGAAGCGCCCCCAGAGCCGCTCGCCGCGCGCGGCTGGGCACGGCGCACCCGCTGGCGCTAGGGTGCGCGCGTGGAGCGCTTCGACTACTTGGTCCTGGGGGGAGGCAGCGGCGGCATCGCCAGCGCGCGCCGCGCGGCGTCCTACGGCGCCCGCGTGGCGCTGGTGGAGCGGGGGCGGCTTGGCGGCACCTGCGTCAACGTGGGCTGCGTGCCGAAGAAGGTGATGTGGAACGCCGCCAACCTCGCGCACGCCTTGGCGGACGCGCCGGACTACGGCTTCGCGCTGGCGCCGCGGGTCGTGGACTGGGGCAAGCTCCGGGCCGGCCGTGACGCCTACGTGGCGCGCCTCAACGGCGTGTACGCGAGGCTGCTGTCGCAGGCCGGCGTCACCGTGATCGAGGGGACGGCGCGCTTCTCGGGGCCACGGCAGGTCGAGGTGGCGGGGCGCCGGCTCGAAGCGGAGCAGGTGCTCATCGCCGTGGGGGGCCAGCCGCGCCGCCCGGCGCTGCCCGGCGCGGCGCTGGGGCTCGACAGCGACGGGTTCTTCGAGCTCGCGGAGCTGCCGCGCAGGGTGGCCGTCGTGGGCGCGGGTTACATCGCGCTCGAGCTGGTCGGCGTGCTGAGCGCGCTCGGCGCGGAGGTGAGCCTCCTCTACCGCCACGAGGAGTTCCTGCGCGGCTTCGACGTGTGCCTGCGGCAGAGCCTGGCACGGCAGCTCCCGGCGCAGGGGGTGCGCCTCGTGAGCGGGGCGGAGGTGAGCGCCGTGGAGCGGGAGGGGGACGGCCAGAGCCTGCGCGTCGTGCTGCGCGAGCGCGAGGCCTACGGTGGCTTCAGCCACGTGCTCTGGGCCATCGGGCGAGAGCCGCTCACCCACGCGCTGGGGCTCGAGGCGGCGGGCGTGGCCCGAGACGCGGAGGGCTACGTCTCCGTGGACGAGCTGTTCGCGACGACGGCGCCCGGCACCTATGCGGTGGGGGACGTGACGGGGCAGGAGCAGCTCACCCCGGCCGCCATCGCCAACGGGCGGCGGCTGGCCGATCGCCTCTTCGGGGGTCAGCCGGCGAGCACCTTCAACCACGACTGCGTCCCCACCGTGGTGTTCACCCACCCGCCGATCGGGACGGTGGGCCTCACCGAGCAGGCCGCGCGTGAGCGCCACGGTGACGCGAACGTCAAGATCTACACCACCCAGTTCACCAACATGTACCACGCGCTCACCATGCGTAAGACCGAGACCGTGATGAAGCTCGTGTGCGCGGGGCACGAGGAGCGCGTCGTGGGCCTGCACGTGATCGGCTTGGGTGCGGACGAGATGCTCCAGGGCTTCGCGGTGGCGGTGGAGCTGGGCGCCACGAAGCGGGACTTCGACCGCACCCTGGCCATCCATCCCACCGCCGCCGAGGAGCTCGTGACGCTGCGCTGAGGCCGCCTTGGCGGGTGCAGGGGGCGGCCGCTAGGAGTCCGCGTCGGCGAGCAGGCGGTAGGCCCCCAGCCCGATCCCCACGACGACGAGCAGGGCGGCGAGGAAGTAGACGCGCACCGGGCCGAGCATGAGCACCTTGCCGCGCGAGCCTGTCCAGAGAAAGTCCGCCGCCGCCACCAGCGAGCCGACGACCACGAGCGCCAAGGGGCGGCCGAAGCGCTCCCGGAGCAGTCGCTCCGTGCTCCCGCTCGATGACGGCGCGCGCCGCGCCGAGACGAGCGCGGAGGTGGCGGCCGGCGACGGACCACGGGGCGCGTGGCCGGGACGTAGGCTGGGCGGCGACGCGAGGGGGAGCCGAGGGTGGCCGCCGCTGGCGCCCCTGGCGCTGCTGAGAGGCGTGCCGGCCGAGGACGGCGCTGGAGCCGCGCCGCTCGGCTCCAGCGCGATGGATAGCGTGGCGCTGTCGTCGTCGAGGACCACCCCGCCGTAGAGCGCGCCGGGGGTCGTGGAGGTGCTCTGCAGCGTGACCGTGGAGCTGGGCCCGAGCTCCAGGGCATCTCGGGCGGCCCTTGGCGGAGCCGTGGACGAGGCGGGGAGCTCGGCGGGCTCCAGCGCCGGGGTCGCGACCGCGGGCCGCGCTCGGACGACCTCCGGGAAGGCGCCGAGCTCACCCGTCGGCAGCCCGAGCGCCTGCTGGAGATCGGTGAAGAACACCGCGACCTCCTGGTAGCGCTGCCGAGGGTCCACCGCGAGCGCCCGCTGGAACACGGCGTCCACGGCGTCGGTGGTGTCGAGGCCCTCTGCGCGCGGCGTCGGGCGTCGGGTAGGGTCGATCACCGTCCCCATCATGGCGCCCGCGTCTCCATCGATGACCGGGCGCCCCACCACCATCTCCACCAGCGTGAGCGCCAAGCCCCACACGTCCGTCCACGTCCCGGTCTGACCAAAGCGCTTGGGGAGCCACTGCTCTGGTGCGCCGTAGGCAGGCGTGAAGGGGGTCATCGCGGCGTTGCCCGCCGAGCGTCGCCCCACGACCTGCGAGGCCGTGCTCTTGACGGCGCCGATCCCAAAATCCACGATCTTTGGGACGAGCTCGCCGTTGATGCTCGCGAGCAGCACGTTCTCCGGCTTGAGATCTCGGTGCAAAATCGAGTGCTCACCCTCGGGGGTGGGGAAATGGTGAGCGTCGCGCAGGGCGAGCGCGATGGGCTCCAGCAGCCGCACCGCGCGCTTGAGCGAGAAGGGCTTCAGGCCGTCGGCGAGCCGCTGGCGGAGGATGGCGTCCAGGCTGTCGCCCTCCAGCCACTCCAGCGCGATGAAGGGGACGAACTGGGCGTGCGGCTCGAGCGTCCCGAAGTGCAGCGGCCGCACCACCGTGGGCAGCCGCGTGGACAGTCGAAATAGAAGCTCTCCCTCCGCGCGAAAGCGATCCAAAAATTCTGCCTGCGCCTCGTGGTCCAGGGCCTCCGGGATCTTCAGGCACTTGAGCGCCACGGGCGCGCGGAACCCCGTGTGCAGCGCGCGGTACACCACCGCGAAGCCACCCTCGGCGACGGCCTCCTCCACGAGGAAGCTCCCCGCTTGCGTCGTCCCGACGATCCCGAAGGTGTCATGAGGCACTCTCCAGAGGATACACGAGCTGCGGCGCGGGAGATCACCCAGCGCAGCCCGCCCGCGGGCGGCAGCGCCGGGGGCGCCGCGCCGCGTCCCAGCCCAGCGCGACGCGCCGCCGGGCCATGTCGATGAATTGCTGAGTGTTTCTGCCGCGCCCGCGCCATGCGGCGCGCCGACGCCGGCAGAGCCGCACGCCGCGCCGCGAGCGCCCACTCTGCGCCCCTGCGCAGGCGCCTGGGTGGTCGGCTCAGATGCGGTCGCGGCGCTTGAGGATGATGAGGATGATGAGGAGCATCCCCAGCATGAGCCCGCCGAGGACCGCGGGCGGCAGCCAGTAGAGGTCATGGCTCTCGAAGCCCCACGCGCCCACGATGTCGTTACTGGCGATCTGCGCCTCCGCGCAGCGAAACTTCCCGGCCGTCACGAAATCCGGGACGCTGGTCATGTCGGGCTTCTTGAGATCCATCACCCACGCTGGGTCGCTGACGATGGCGGCGCGCTCCTGCGCGATGACCCCTTGGAAGCCCCAGCGCGCGGGCATGACGTACATGAACCACTCCAGCATGGGGTTGGTGGTCATGGGCACCATCAGGCCCCCGAGCACCACCTGGGGGATGAGCGCGATGGGGGTGAGCGCCATGGCCGCCTCGCTGCTCTCCACCAAGGTGGAGAGCAGCAGGCCCATGGCGACGGAGTTCATGGCGGTGACGACGAGCACCGCGAGCTCCAGGACGAAGGCCTCGGGCCCGCCGTTGAAGCCGAGCGCGAAGAACACGATCGCCAGCAGCACGGTGCACTGGATGACGCAGAACACCGACAGCAAGAGGAACTTGCTGAACACGTAGTTGAAGAGGCCAAGGTTCACCATGCGCTCGCGCAGGTAGATGGCGCGCTCGCTGACGATCTCACGGGCGGCGTTGCTGGTGCCGAACCACACCGCGCTGACCACCAGGAAGAACAGCGCCGCGGAGTTGTCTTGGGTCGGCGTCATGCTCGAGAGCAGCTCGTTGGAGCCCGTGCCTAGTCCGCCGGACTTTCTGGCGAGCTCCTGGAGCGCGCCGAGGCACCAGTACGGGATGGAGCTCTTCTGTCCGCCGAACACGAAGGCGAGCAACACGCCGATGATGGGCGCCTGGGCCAGCATGATCACCGTCCCGCTGACGTCCCGCGTCTTGACGCGGAAGTAGCGGCTGAGCAGCAGCCAGAATTGGCCGGAGGTCTTGCCGCGCCCGCGTGGGACGCCGCCGCTCTGCGAGCCCTGGCCCACCGCGCGTCGGCCCGAGTACATCTGCTGGAAGACGGGGTTGCTGGGCTCGAAGAACTCCCGGTTCCACTCTCGGGCCGCCAGCTGGCGCGCCTCCGAGCGTTGTGCGTAGGGGTTCTGCGCGCGGAGGGCGTCGAAGAGCGGCCGCTCCCGCTGGTTGAGCATGTCGAACATGTCTCGCGGGTTGTCCACGTCGTTCGGGCGCCCCAGCTTGGGGAGGTAGGAGCCGAAGAAGCCGTAGCCGTCGCGCGTGGGGCCGTAGTAGATGGGGATACCGCCGGCGCCCAGGATGAGCGCCAGGTTGAACTTCTCGTACTCGTCCTTGGCCGGCTGGTGGATGGTGCAGATGATGGTCTTGCCCGTCTTGCGCGCCAGCTCGGACAGCAGCGAGACGAGCGCGCTGGTGTCGTCCGCGGCCAGCCCGCTGGTCGGCTCGTCCAGGAACATGATCACAGGATCGGTGACCAGCTCCATCGCGATGTTGACGCGCTTGCGCTGACCGCCGGAGAGCACCTTCTTCTCGGGCTTGCCGATCTGCAGGTGCATCACGGCCTCCAGCCCGAGCTGCGCCAGCGTGGTCTGCACGCGCCGATCGATCTCTTCGTCCGAGTAGTCCGGGGGGAGGCGGAAGCGGGCGCTGTAGCGCACGGCCTCGTACACGGTGAGCTCCGGGTGGACGATGTCGTCCTGCGGGACGTAGCCGATGCTGCCGCGCAGCGCGTCGTAGATGGTGTAGAGATCTTCCCCGTTGATGCGCACCTGGCCGGCGGTGGGGGGCAGGTAGCCGTTGAGCGTGAGCAGCAGCGTCGTCTTGCCGGCGCCGCTCGGCCCCATGAGCGCGATGAGATCTCCCGGGAGCGCCTTGAAGCTGACGTGCTCCAGCAGGGTCTTCATCTTGCTGGAGTCGTCGCGATCGGGGACCTCGACCACCAGATCCCACGCCTCGATCTCGTAGAGGGGACGCCCCGCCCAGTCCGCGGAGAAGTCCTCCACCACCATGGCCACCGCCGCGCCCTCCACCTGGATGAGCAGGGGCATGGGGCCGATGAAGACCTTCTCGCCGTTGGCGACGGGGACCCTCGCGCCTGGCGGGATGCGCTGGCCTCGCACGTAGGTGCCGTTGGCGCTGCCGCTGTCTTCGAGGAAGAGCTGCCCGCCTTGGTGGTGCAGCACGGCGTGTCGGCTGGAGACCTGAGGGTGCTGGATGACGATGTCGTTGCTGGCGGTGCGCCCGATGGTCTTGCCCAGCGCGCCGCCGCTGAGCTGCACTTGGCCGATGACGGTCTTGTGGCGAGGCTTGCTGGCCCCGCTGGCGCCGCTGGCACCGGCGGCCGCGGCGGCGCCCCCCAGGCTCGCCGGCGCGTGTCCCCCGGACAGCGCCTGCGCGAGCTGGATGGCCAGCGTGACCGGGAGCGGGACCGGGCCGACCGCCAGCGTCGCGACGGGATCGACCGGCACCGGCTGCAGCGCCGGGAGCTGCTGCTGCCCGAGCCAGGTGCCGGTGCTGGAGCCTTGGTCCGTGACGCTGAGCGGCGCAAGCTGGAGCGTGAGGTGGTGGCCGGACACGCTGGGGTGGTGGACGACCACGTTCACGCGGGCAGGATCTCGCCCGACGCTGAGCTGTTGAGGTACCACCGGGGCTGCGCCGGCGCTCATCAACATCAGCGCGATGGCTGGAGCGTCCACCGGCACGGGCATCTGGCCGACGACGAATTGCGTTCGGAAATCGAAGGGGAGCGCGCTGCCCGGCGCCATCGGCTGTCCGTTGGCGAGCGTCTGTCCCGTCCCGCCGTCTTGGAACAGCAAGCTGCCGTTGCCTTGATGGATGATGCGCGCGTGCTCGGCGGCGACGCCCGGGCCTCCGAGGCGGATGTCACAGGTGGGCGCGCTGCCCAGGGTGATGCTCTGCTTGCCGAACCCGGGGATCATGATGCTGTAGCTAACAGAGCGTCACCGCTCTGGGAATGGCGCACGCGCTCAGCTCGAGCCATGGCTGAGCCGGTACAGCCACCAGCCCAACACGGCCGCGAGCAGGCACGCGACGAGCAGACCAGCGAGCGCCAGCAGCCAGACCAGCGCACGGCCCGGCGGGGGCACGAGGCCAGGAGGCGGCTCCGGGGAGGGCCACTCAGGCGGCCGCGGTGCGCTCGCGCCGAAGCCGGCCGGCAAGAACGCGGGCTGTGTGGTCCGCTCCAGCGGGTCCGGAGCCACGGCGGTGGAGAGGTCCGCCACCGTGGGCGGCGCGCCTTGCGCCGTCGTCGTGAGGCCGTCGACCAGCGTGGGGGCGGTGGGGCTCTTGGCCGCGGGCGCGGCGGCCTCCATGACCGTGCCCTGCTCACGGACCCGCGCGAGCTGGACGGTGATGTTGTCGTGTCCGCCGCGCGCGTTGGCGACGCGGATGAGCGCCGCCGCGGCGGCCTCGAGGCCGGTGGCGAGGTGTAGGCCGAGCACCTGCTCGAGCTCGTCGTCGCGCAGGAGATCCGTGAGACCGTCGCTGGCGAGCAGCACGACGTCCCCTAAGGCCAGCGGCACCGGCTGCTCACGGACCTCCACCTCCACGCTGGGCTGCATGCCGAGCGCGCGCGTGATGATGTTCGTGTCCGGGTGCTCCTTGGCCTGCTCGGGCGTGAGCTGCCCGCTGTCGAGCAGCTGCTGCACGAGGGAGTGATCGCGCGTGAGCGGGTAGAGCCGGCCGGCGCGGAGCAGGTAGAGCCTGGAGTCGCCGACGTGCGCCACGCTGAGCCCGCGCTCGTGCAGCACGCCGACGACCACCGTGGAGCCGGGGCGCGCCGGCATGTCCGGGCTGTCGCCGAGCTCGTAGACGCGGCGCCCCGCGGTGACGATGCCGTCCCGGAGCACCTGCTCCGGGGAGGCGGCGGCGTCCGCGCCGCCGAGGGCGTCGCCGATGATGCGGACGGCCAGCGTGCTGGCTTGACGTCCGCCGACGTGCCCGCCCATCCCATCACACAAGATGAGCGCGAGCCCGAGGGGCGTCTCCACGACGAGCTCTGCGTCTTCGTTGATCTGCTTGGCGGGGTCGAGCCCGGGATCGGTCGCGCTGGCGCAGTCCGACACCACCCCTCGGACGGCGTGCTCGCTCATGAGGGACCCAGCTCAGTCGAGCCGCACGCTGAACTCCACCGGACCGAAGCGCAAGAGCGAGCCGTTCGGTACTGGCGTCCAGGCGCCGGCGTCGAGGCGCATCCCGTTGAGCAGCGTCCCGTTGTTGCTGTTCTCGTCGCGGACGTAGAGCGTGCCGCTCTCCAGCTTGAGCGAGGCGTGCACCGCCGACACCCGCGGCTCAGCGAGCGGGATGCCACACTGAGCCCCGTCACGGCCCGCGCGGAGCTCGACGCCAGGGACGACCGAGTAAGTCCCGGCGCTACCCACGAGCGTCGCCCGGGAGGCGGCCGCGCCGTAGGGGTTGGGCGGCGGAGCGCCGGCATGCTGCGGCATGCCGCCCGTGAGCCCGAAGTGCGGCGCGGCGGCGGGCGGCGCCGCCGGCGTGGGAGCGAAGCCTCCAGCGGCGAGCGGCGAGTAGCCCGCGGGGGCTGCGGGCGGGGCGCCGTAGCTGGGGCCAGGGTAGGCGGGGCTGGGCGGGTAGGGCATCACCGCCGGGGCTGGCGCGCCCCCCCCACGGCGCTTGCCCCCGCTGCGCACGATGACGACGACGAGCAGCGTCACCACCGTGAGTCCAAACAGCCCCCCGAGCACCCAGAGGATGGGGAACGGCGCCGTGGTGCCCTTGAGCGTGAGGATGCTGTCGGCAGTGACGCCGCTCGTGCGGCGCGCGCCGCTGTCGTAGACCACCACCCGCACCACCGCGGACTCCCCGCTGCCGTGCAAGATCTTCTCTTTGTCTGGCGCCTCGAACTCCACGGAGGTCTGGTTGGCGTCCGTGGTGACCCCCTTCATGCCTTGCGCGATGAGCTGCTGCTGCAGGCGCTTGGCCTTCTCGAGGTCCGCCCCGCCGAGATCTTTGGGCGCCGCTTGGCCGGCGGGCAGGAAGTAGACCTCGGCGCGAGACTTGTCCCCGCCCCAGCAGAAGTCCCCGTAGACCTTGAGCTTTCCGCCCGGGTAGACCGGGGAGCGCTTGGCCATGTCCACGGTGTAGGTGACGTTGACGTCCAGGGGCCAGGTGCTGGGGTCGATGCCCACGGGCACGTCGCGGAAGCTGTTGTCTCCCGTGATGGGGGGCTTCACGTTGTTGAAGACCAGCCCGAAGGTCTGGGTGACGCTGGGCGCCACGCAGGCGACCCGCCAGCGCACGAGGTACATGCTGTCGAAGCGCTTGCGCACGGAGCCGACGATGTCCGCCGCGCGCGCGCTGCCGCCGGCGCGGACGATGGTGAAGAACCCGCCAATCTCGGGGTTGGCGAGGTTCTGCATGAAGTCGAAGGAGTTTTGCCGGAACTCGTCGTAGGTGCTGGTGGCAGGGATGTAGATGCTGATCACCGGCACCGGCGCCTTCGGCAGCGCCGTGTTGTCCTCCGGGAAGCGCCCGCCCGTCATGTACTGCGCCACCTGCAGGCCGCCCGGGCCGGTGGTGGAGGGGTCCGTCCCACCGAAGCCCGTGGACAGCACCACCATGGCCTGGTGCAGTGGCACCGTGATGCGCTCACTGACGTTGCCGAGGGACTTGAAGCCGTCCGTGGCGGCGTTCTTGATGATGGTGAGCAGCGAGCGGTTGCGCCCGGAGTTGGGGTAGGTGTCCGGGACGGACGTGATGAAGCTGCTGGCCTTGGCGCGCTCGGCCGCGGGGAGCCACTTGGAGTCCTTCACGACCTGGCGGTCGTTGATGAACATGATGTTGACGATGTCGTTCGCGCCCATGCTCGAGACGAAGCGCGCGGCGATCTGCTTGGCGTCCTCGAAGCCGCCGCCGATCCTCCGGTCGGCGTCGATGATGATGAGCCAGGCCGTCCCGACGCCCGCTTGCGCTTGGCTCGTCCCCCAGCTGGTAGAGCTGACGAACTTCCCAGGCTGATCCGCGCCGTCGATCTTCACGGTGAAGATGGCGTTCTGCTCAGGGAAGGGGAAGGGCGTGTAGAGCGCCTTGGGGGCCTCCAGGCGAGGCGCCATGCAGTCGAACTGTGCGTTGCCCGTGAGGGCCGCGCAGTCCGCGACGGCGTCGCTGAGGCGCTTGTTCTCCACCACGGAGATGACCGTAGTGAGGATGGGGGCGCCCCCCTCCTGGCTGGCACGCGGATCCACCCGCATGATCCGTGCTTCGGGCGCGGCGGACGCCACCCGAGGGGCAGCGAAGGCCAGGGCTGCCGTCGCGGCCGCGAGGGCGGCGCGACGGCAGCGGGCGAAGAGCGAGGCACTAGACGACATGCGAGCTGACGGGCTCCTTAGATGAGGTAGAGCGTGACGTTGAAGCCACCGAAGCGCACCGTGGCGCCGTTGGGCAGCGCGCGGCGAGCGCCGGGCGGGAGCTTCTCGTCGTTGAGGAAGGTGCCGTTGGTGGAGCCGGTGTCCTCCACCATGACGCGCCCAGGCTTGGCGCCCACATAGAAGACGGCGTGGCGCGACGAGGTGGTGGGGTGGTCGATCTCGATGTCTAGGCCGTCCGCGGCGTCCTTGCGACCGACGATGGCCTGCCCTTGATAGAGCGGCCAGAAGGCGCCCAGCTCGTTGTCGTCGAAGCTGACGAGGAAGCCCGTGAGCAGCCGCGGGGCGTCGCTGGGCACGTGGTCGGCGTCCAGCCCGCCGCCCGGGGTGGTGTTGGCTTGCGCCGCCATCCGGGCGCCGTGCTGCTCTGCGTCCGGCGACATGGTGGCACCGTAGGGGTTGAGCCCCACCGCAGGCTCACCGACACGCTGATAGGGCTCCGGGGCAGGCGCGGGGGCTCCATACGGCGGTTGAGGCAGGGGGGCCTGCGGCGCGCCCACGCCTGGGGGCGGTGCTCCCCAGCCCGCAGGCTGTGCGGGCGGAGGGCCCCAGCCGCCGGGCTGCGCTGGAGGAGCCCCAGGAGGCGGTGCGCCCCAACCAGCCGGCGCCACGGGAGGCGCGCCGGGCGGCGGCGCACCCCAGCCGGGCTGCGGCGGAGCCTCTGGACCAGGGGCTCCCCAGCCTCCCGGCTGCGCGGGTGGTCCGCCCCAGCCAGGCTGTGCGGGCGGGACGCCCCAGCCTCCCGGCGCGGGGCCAGGCGGCGGCGCAGCGGCGATGGCGTTACCGCAAGACAGGCAAAACTTGTTGGTCGGCTGATTGTTGGCGCCACACCGCTGACAGGTGACCATGTACTCCTCCGAGGACCACGCAATAAGGGGCGCTTCGTCGTGCGTCGAAGCGCATGGCAGCATAGCGAGAATCCCTCGCGAGGGGAGCCGAAACTTCGTGCGCGGCCGACGCGTGGGCGTGCGCACCTGCGTAGGGAGCCTCGGCGAGGCTCCCTAGCGCGCCGTCCGCACGGGCGCAGTGGGGCACGACGCTGCCCGGCGAGCCAGCGCCTCCGAGCGCCCCGGGCCGCCGTCGCCGTGCCGAGCGCCGCGCCCTCGCGAGCCGCCGGCGCCGAGGCGTGCGTTCAGCGGTCCTTGACGTCCTGGATGCGCGCGGCCTTGCCCTTGAGGCCACGGAGGTAAAACAGCCGGGCCCGCCGCACGACGCCACGCGACACCAGCTCCAGCTTCTCCAGCCGGGGCGTGTGGATCATGAAAATACGCTCCACGCCGACGTTGAAGCTCGTCTTGCGCACCGTGATGGTGGAGCGAGCTCCCGCGCGGTGGCGCTTGATGATGGTCCCCTTGAAGACCTGCACGCGCAGCTTGTCCCCCTCTTTGATCTTGTAGTGGACGGCGACGGTGTCGCCGACGCGCACCTCCGGTAGATCCGTCCGGAGGTTTTGGGTCTCGAGGTGTGCGATCTTGGAGAGCGTGGCAGCCATCGGTTTCGTTCCAAAGGTCTTGGGGCCGCGCACTCAAGCACCCCTTGGCGGCCTCGTCAACGGGGAGCCGCCCCGCCGCAGCGGCCTCGGGCGTGGGCCCGTCGCTTGACGCCCCGGGCTCCGGGCGGTACGGGGCCTGCCCCCGGTGAGTCGGGGGTCTCCGGGTGGTCCGGGGCCCCGCCAAGACGCCGGTCTCGAGGTGAGCCATGAATCAATACCCCGGCATCTTCGGCCGTAAGCTCGGCATGACGCAGATCTTCATCGACGACGGCACGGTCGTCCCCTGCACCGTCGTGGAGGCCAAGCCCGTGGTGGTGGGCAAGCGGACGCAGGCCAAGGACGGCTACGACGCGCTCGTGTTGGGCCTGGGGGAGCGGAAAGAGAGCCGCACCTCGAAGCCGCAGCTCGGCGCCTTCAAGAAGGCCGGACTGACGCCGAAGCAGCACCTGCGGGAGCTGCGCTGCAGCGCGGAGCACGCCGCCAAGTTCGAGGTGGGCCAGACGCTCAAGCTCGACGAGCTGTTCCAAGAGGGTCAAATCGTGGACGTCCGCGGCGTCTCGCGGGGCCGCGGGTTCACCGGCGTCATGCGCCGTCACGGCTTCGCCGGTGCCGTCTCCAGCCACGGCGCGCACGAGTACAAGCGTCACGGCGGGTCCATCGGCACCAACATGACGCCGGGCCGCGTGAAGCTCGGCACCAAGATGCCGGGTCAGCACGGCAACCACACCGTGAGCGTCCTCAACCAGCAACTGATGAAGGTGCTCGTGGACGAGGGCCTGCTGCTCATCCGGGGCGGCATCCCGGGGCCGCGCGACGCGCTGGTCGAGGTGCGCGGCGCCATCAAGCGCCGTGGTGGCAAGCCTGCGGCTCCGTAGCACCGGCGGGAGCGCCTAGCTCCGTCGGAGGAAGCGCCGTGGCCTTCGAGTCGTGTCTCACCGACTGGCTCGAGGGCCTCGTGCTTTTCGAGAGCTCGTCGCTGCTCGTGCTGGACAAACCACATGGCGTGCCGGTCCATGGCGGCCGAGACGGCGACGTGTCGGACGTGGTGGGTCGCGTGGCGCGGTGGCTCGAGCGTCGGGGCCAGCCGAGCTATCTCGGGGTGCACCAGCGCCTCGACCTGGCGACGAGCGGGGTGTTGGCGCTGAGCCGGACGCCAGCGGTGGCGCGCCGCCTGGCGCCGCTGTTCGAGCAGCACCGCACGGAGCGCCGCTACCTCGCGGTGGTGACCGATCCCGGGCTGCCCACCGCGGGCGCCTTCGAAGACCACCTGCTGCACGAGCGTGGCGTCACTCGGGTGGTGCCGCGCGGTGGGCTGCTGGCGCGCTCGAGGTACCGGGTGCTGGCGCGCCACGCCGGGCGCGCGCTCGTCGAGCTGCTCCCAGAGACGGGCCGCACGCACCAGCTCCGGGTCCAGCTCGCCGCGCGGGGTGCGCCCATCGCTGGAGACCGCCTGTACGGCGGCGCGCCGTGGTGGCGCTTGTGCCTGCATGCCGAAGCGCTGACGCTCGAGGGCCAGCGCTTCACGGCGCCGTTGCCCGCGACGCTGCGCGAGTGCTTCGAGGGGCGCGCCCCCAGCCTCCCCGAGCAGCTCGCCCAGCCGCTCCAGGTCGCGCTCTGGCGGCGCTGGGGGCTCGAGCGGCTGGGCGACGCGCACCGCTGGGTCAACGAGCTCGGCGATGGGCTGCCGGGCGTGGTGGTCGACCGCTATGGCGACTTCGCGGTGCTCTGCGTGTCGACGCCCGACGCCGCCGCTCGCGCTCCCGAGCTGGCGCAGGCCCTCGTGGAGCTGGGCGCCCGTGGCGTCTATCTCAAGCAGCGCGCGCGAGCCGATCTGAGACGGCTCGAGGTGCGTGAGCTGGCGTCGCCCACCCCGCTCGTGGGAGCGCCAGCCCCGGAGCCGCTGCGTGTGCGCGAGGGTGAGCAGTGGGCGCTCGTGTCGCTGGGAGACGGGCTCTCCACCGGGCTGTTCGTCGATCAGCGGGACAACCGCGCGAGGGTGCGTGAGTGGGCTCGAGGCGAGCGGGTGCTCAACCTGTTCTCTTACACCTGCTCGTTCAGCGTGGCGGCGGCGCTCGGAGGCGCCACGGAGGTGACCAGCGTGGACCTTGCCGGGCGAGCGCTCGAGCGGGGGCGTGAGAACTTTCGAGCGAACGCGCTCGATGAGCAGCGGCACCGCTTCGTGCGGAGGGACGCGGTGGAGTGGCTCCGTGGCGCCGCGCGCCGCGGTGAGCGCTGGGGGCTCGTGGTGATCGATCCACCCAGCTTCGCGACCGTCGGCCAGCGCAGCTTCAGCGTCACGAAGGACTACGCGGCGCTCCTCGAGAGCGCGTTCCAGGTGACGCGCCCCGGGGGGCGGATCTTGGCGGTCACCAACCACCGCGGCACCTCCGAGGGGGCCTTGAGGGCGCTGCTGCGACGCGCGGCGGCGCAGGCCGGCGTGGCGGTGGAGAGCGTCAAGAGCCTGGCGCCGGGCGCGGACTGCCCGAGCCCCGAGGAGGGGCCGAGTCCGAGCAAGAGCGCCGTGGCGGTGGTTTCTCCCGCCGCGCCGCGCGTGGTACGAGCCTAGACGCCATGAAGCGCAAGAACCCTTACTTGGGCGCTGATCAGCACACCCAGCGCGCCAAGGCCCAAGGGTACCCCGCGCGGAGCGTGTTCAAGCTCCGCGAGATCGACGAGCGGGTGCGCCTCTTGAGGGTGGGGCAGCGGGTGGTGGACCTGGGGGCCGCGCCGGGCTCCTGGACGCTCTGGGCCGCGGAGCGGGTCGGACCGCAGGGCAGCGTCCTCGCCATCGATCTGAAGGAGCTGAGCCTCGCGTTGGCGCCGCACGTCACCGCCGTTCGAGGCGACGCCCTCGAGCTCGGCTCCGAGCTGCTGGTGCGCCACGGCCCCTTCGACGTGGTGCTCAGCGACATGGCGCCCAGCACCAGCGGCAACAAGCTGCGAGATCAGGCGCTCTCGGCGGAGCTGTTCTCGAGGGCGCTGGAGGTCGGGCGGGAGCACGGCGCCCCTGGCTCCGCCTTCGTCGCCAAGCTGTTCATGAGCGGAGATTTCCCTGCGCTGCGGCGCGCCGTCGGCGAGGTCTACGCGCAAGTGAAGACGATCCGCGCCGAGGCGACCCGACCCAACAGCAGCGAGGTGTTCGTCGTGGGGATGGCGCACCGCTAGCGTCGAGCGCGCGGCCCCGTGGCGTCGCTACTCCGTGCGGCCGGGCGCGAGCCCCACCTGCGCGGCGCCGTCGATGGGCCGACCCGCGAGCAGGCCGTCCAAGATGGGCGTGATCTCATGCTCGTAGGCCTCCCCGCCCCAGAAGTAGCGCAGCTTGCCGGTGGCGTCGTACAAGAAGGAGGCGGGGAGCATCCCGGGCCACGCGGGGTTGAGCGCGGGCTTGAGCACCTCCAGCGGCTCGGCCACGCGGTACGTCGGTAGCGAGAGCCCCAGCTCCCGATGGACGCGCGCGGCGGCGGGCAGCGCCGCGTCTTCATCCACGGTGAGCGTGACGAAGGCGATCCCGCGGGCGCGGTAGCGCTGGGCCAGCCGGTCCAGCATGGGGAGCTCGTGCTTGCAGGAGGCGCACCAGCTAGCCCACACGTTGATGAAGACCGCGCGGGCCTCGAGCTGCTCCCCGAGGCGACGCAGCTCACGGGCGGTCGCGGGGCGGAAGGGGCGGTCGGCGCTGAGCGCTTCGCCGGCCGTGGCGCTCGGCGGGGTGGGGGGCGCCGTGGCGGCAGCGCTGGGGGCTGGCCGCTGGGCGACGGGAGCGTCCGGCGCGCACGCGAGCAGTGACGCGGTCGAGAGCGCGAGCAGGAGAGGGCGAGAGGGAGACACGCTGACGCCGGCCTAGCACGTCGCGTCCACGCCTGGCGACCCCGGGCGCCGGCCCTCACTCGAGCGTAGAGCCTTGGACGACCGGGGCCCCCTGCGCCAGCACGAAGATCCCCGGGTAGCCCGGCGTCTCGAAGCCCTCGCTCGGGTTGCGGCGCAGCGTGGAGTCCGTGATGACGAGTGAGCCCGTGCGATCGTTGCTGACGAAGAAGATGGCGCCGCCCCCCTCCCGGGCGTGGTTGTCCTCGAGCAGGCTGCCGCAGAGCGACAAGGTGAAGGTGTTGCCGTCGTTGTAGATGGCGCCGCCGCTGCCGCCGCCCGGGGTGCCAGCGCGAGCTGGGTTGGCGCCGTAGCCCACCGCGCGGTTGAAGGCGAAGTAGGAGTTGTAGATGGAGAAGCTGACCCCGATGCTGCTGAGCGCGGCGCCGTTGGAGCAGGCGTTGCCGAGCTCCGCGCGACCGCCAAAGGTGCTGGAGGTGACGAACACGGGCAGCCCCTGAGACTGACTGAGCACGCGCACCGCGCCGCCGCCGAGATCCGGCCCCGTGTCGTCGCACTGGTTGCCGAAGAAGCGGCTGCGGACGATCTTCAGGCGTCCCCCGCGGACGAAGATGGCGCCGCCACCTCCGCCCTCGAGCGTCTCACCGCGGGCGTTACCGTCGATGAAATCGAGGTTCTGCACGGTGAGCTGAGGGTGGTCTTGATCTTGGCAGTGGCTCGTCGTCCACCGCTGGGCGCGGTCGCAGGTGTTTTGGTAGAGGATGCGACGGCGCCCCCCACCGCTGAGCGTGATCTTGCCGCCGCCGTCGAGCACGATCTTCGGCCCGGTGTCGTTGTAGATCTTGGCGGTCTCCTCCAGCACGATGGTCACCGGCTCGGGCCCGCAGTCGAAGGTGATGACGCCGCCGAGCGCGACGGCCTCGACCACCGCGCGCGACGTGCAGCTCTGGGGCGTGCCGTCGCCGATCACACGATCCGGACGAGCGCTGTCTTCGGCCAGCGCCTCCGGAGGGACGGCGCAGCGCCCCTCGGGGTGGCCGGCGGCCGGCGCGTCCGTCACGTCCGTCCGCCACCCGCTCGCTGCCTTGGAGTCTGCACCACAGCCTGACGCGAGCAGCGCCACGCTCGCCCCCAACACCCTCCAGCCGCGCCCGTTCACCATGCTCACCTCGACAGCGCTCGAGCCTAGCATCGAGCGCGGGCGAGGGGCCAAGGGCAGTGCGCACCGCGGCGCGCTCTTCCACGATGCCCTCTGGGGGTGCCTCTGGCTCGGCGCCCCAGAGACGAGCCAGGCTCCGCCGGTTCTTCCTGGACGCCCGTAGCCTCTTGGTCGTCATCGTCCTCAAATGGGTGGTGCTGTTCATCGCAGCCTTCCCGCAGCTCTCCTTGGTGCCGACGCGCTGGCTCACGGGGGTGGAGGACCTCATCACGCTCGTGTTCGTGGTGGAGGCGGTGGTCGAGGTGCGCCACGTCGGGGGGCCGGGCTGACTGGTCCCGCACCTGGAATCGCGTGGAGCGTCTGTTGCTGGTGCTCGCGGTGTCAGCGGTGCTCATCGCTGTGCTGTCCTCGCCTTGTGAAGACACTGCCGCACTCGGGAAATCAGGTGGTCAGTGTGCGTAGTGTCGGTGCCGCGGCGCTCACCGGCGCCCAAGGCAAGCGCGCTGTGCGCGATCAGGCGGTGCCGCCACCAGTCCCGCCGTTGGGCCCGCACGCCGAGGCGCTGTGCGTCCACAGGCTAGCCCTGCCCGCGCTGCTCCCACCGCTCGAGCAGCCTCTGCGCGTACTCCGCCGTCCATCGGCCGCCACCGCTCACTCACCTCGGGCGCGCTGCCCGCGATGGCGAGGCTCCAGCGGGAGGCACGACCGCGTCCGCGTCAGGGTACGGTTGGGCGGATGGATACCCCACCAGCGCTCCAAGCTGCGCCATGGGCGGCGACGGCCGCGGTAGCTGCGGCCCCGGCCACGACGAAGACTGCTGCCAGAGTCTGCTGGTGGAGGGCGGAGACACTATCCGCCTGAGCGCGGAGCACTCTGCCACGGTG
>CAUJEM010000124.1 GCA_963169915.1 Myxococcota bacterium | reverse complement strand
CTGCGCGGGCGGCACGCGGGACTGCGACGGCGACCCGAGCAACGGCTGCGAGGTGAACCTGAACGACCCGAGCGCCTGTGGCAGCACCTGCGCTAACCGCAAGGCGTGCAGCGCGGTGAACGGCACGGCGACGTGCAGCGGTGGCGCGTGCGGCATCACGTGCGCGAGCGGCTACGGCGATTGCGACAACGACGCGAGCAACGGCTGCGAGGTGAACCTCAACACTCCCGCCACCTGTGGAACCGCGTGCGCCAGCCGTGAGGTGTGCGGCCCAGGGGAGATCTGCGCCGGGGGGGGATGTGCGACGCCACCCCCGAGCTGTGCCACCAGCGCCCCTGGCAAGAGCGACTGCGGCACTGGCGGTGATGAGAGCTGCTGCACGAGCCTGCTGGTGCCAGGCGGGGAGACGACGCAGCTCGACTCGAGCCACACGGCGACGGTGAGCAGCTTCCGCTTGGACAAGTACGAGGTGACGGTGGGGCGTTTCCGCGCCTTCGTGGACGCGTGGGTGAGCGGCTGGCGTCCGGCGGCGGGCAGCGGCAAGCATCCGCACCTGAACGGGGGCTTGGGGCTCTCGAACAGCAACGGGGCAGGTCACGAGCCCGGGTGGGACGGCGCCTGGAACACCCAGCTCCCCACGACCTGGGCCACCTGGGACGTGGCCCTCGCGTGCGGTGCCCCTTACAATACCTGGACGCCCACGGCCGGCAGCAACGAGACGCTGCCGCAGAACTGTCTCACGTGGTACGAGCTCCACGCCTTCTGCCTCTGGGACGGGGCCTTCTTGCCCAGCGAGGCAGAGTGGCAGTACGCGTCCGCGGGCGGCGCGGAGAACCGCCAGTACGCGTGGGGTTCGACCGACCCCAGGGCGAACGCCGCCCTGGCGGTGTATGGCTGTTACTGGAACGGGACGGGGAGCTGCGCCGGCCTATCCAACATCGCGCCGGTGGGCTCGGTGCCGGCGGGCAACGGGCGCTGGGGCCAGTCGGACCTGGCCGGCAGCCTGTGGGAGTGGACGCTAGACTGGAACAAGAGCCCGTATCCCATCGCTTCGTGCAGAGACTGCGCCAACGTCACCGCAGCCTCCATCCGGTCGTCCCGAGGCGGCTCGTTCGGCAGCCTCGCCTCGAGCCTCACCTCCCGCTTCCGCGGCAACTACGCCCCAACGTACCGCGGCTACAACCACGGGGGGCGCTGCGCCAGAAGCGCGCCGTGAGTCACGCGGCACACCGCGAGGAGAGCAGCCTAGCGTGGGGCCGCCGAGACCCGCGCTCGCTGGACGGTGCCGCCGCTGATACCGCGTGCAAGCCCAGTCGCCGTGCGACCCTCCTCGCCCGCACCCCGAGTGCACCTAACCTGGCTTTTCTCCGTCGTCGACCCTCACGTCGTGGTCGAAAGGGCGGCGCTTCGAGCTGCCGCCAGGACGGTTCGACTAGGTTGACGGAGCGGGGATGGAGTATCGTCATGCGATGTCGGAGACCTACGTAGAGGTCGCGCTGAGCGCGCCGGTGCCTCGCGGGCACGAAGTGACGGTCGTGGCGCTGCGCGGCCATCCCTCCGCGCGCGAGCTGGCCTGGGTCGTGATCGATCGAACCTCGGGCGTCGTGCACGTGAGCGAGGCGCTGTGGGGACCGCTCGGGGATTCGCTCGCGGCTGCGGTCGGGCCCGTCGCCGCGCTCACGCGCTGGTCGTGGACGGTGGAGCGCACGGTCTGCGGCAAGGTCGTCGCGTGTATGGTCGGCACGAGCGATACGGGCGATTCGAACTTCGCCAAGACGCGACTGCACGTCGAGCCGCTCCCTGCTTCTCCTGGGCGCTGAGGGGCACGTCCTTCGCGCCAACCCACGCCTACCTCAAGGGCGCTGCTTCGAGGGCCTCGACGGGCCCTTCGCGGGCGTCGAGCGGGCGCGCTCGCTCGACGGCTTCTGCTTCGCCTGCCTCGCTTGCTTCGTCGCGAGGGTCGCGAGCTCGCGCCTGAAGCCCCTCAGCGATGCACGCGCCCACAGCGGTGCGAGCGAAGGATCCGCGACGGGCACCGAGTCCGGGATTTCGCCCGTGTGCGTCAGCACGTGCTCGACGACGTCGAGCAGTGCGTCGCGCTCGCCGAGCGCCTCCGCGCATCGCAGCGCGAGGACGTGCGCGCTGCCGATGAAGTAGAGGTCGCTCGGATCGCGTCTCGCCCACGCCCGGTACTCCGCGAGCGCGAACCGTCGCAGGTCGGCGGAGCTCGAGCTTGCGGCGAGCTCGAGCGCAGGGAGAAAGACGTTCGTGGCCAGACCTCCGCGCCACGCCGCCGCGTGCCACCTCAGGACGTCGTAGGCTTGGCCGTGGAGGCCATGCCGAGCCAACGCGCGCACGACAGCCTCGACGAAGGTGGGCGCCTTGAGCAGTGTGGCGTTGGCCTTCTCGCCGAGGCCGCGCGCGAGCTGGGCCAGCGCGTCGGTCGAGAGCGCGTCGACCTCCGTCGGCGAGAGCTCGGTCAGGCGCGTCGTGGAGGCGGCGGCTTTCCTCGACGACGGTGTGGAGGGGGCGTCGAGACCTGCGGGGAACGTCACCTCGAGGTGCTCGACGAAGC
This sequence comes from Myxococcota bacterium, assembly GCA_963169915.1. Lineage (GTDB taxonomy): Bacteria > Myxococcota_A > Polyangia > Polyangiales > Polyangiaceae > JADLEQ01. The sequence goes on along the minus strand of CAUJEM010000124.1, from coordinate 11,236 downwards.
TCTCCCGCTCGACCCAGAGCTCCGCGCCGTCCCACGCCAACACCGGGTTGCCTCGCGAGGGGACCAACGCAAGGAATCGTTCGTAGGAGGCCGCGGGCTCGAGCGCGACGAGCGGCGCTCCGCTCCTGAGGCCGACGCCTTGCAGCAGAGGGCGCAACGGCTCCGCGGCTGCGAGGGCCCACGTCGGCTTCGTCGCGCCACGGACGAGTGGCACCGACGAACCGTCGTAGGCGAGCCAGGCGGCGAGATCTCCCGACAGCGGCGCGCCGTCCGGCAGACGAAGCGACGCGAGCGCGGACGCTCGGAGCGGGCGGGGCCGGTGCTTCGTGCTCCGCTTCAGCGCGCTCACGTGGGCTTCGACTCGTGCGGCGTCGGGGAGGCTCGCCACGCTGTCGTCTGAACCCTGCGCCCGCTTCGCCGCCTCGGTGGACGCGAACCCGGCGCGCACCGAGACCTGACCCTCATCCCTCCTCCGCCGAGAGAGCCTCTTGCCCTGATCGCGCAGCTTGCTCCCGGTAGGCATCAGCCACCCCATCATCGCAACGATCGGCGCCCAGGTCATCCGGCTCGCGCCGGTGGGCCCGGAGCCGCAGGTCCTCTCGGCCCATCACGCCAGGCGCTTCCGGCGCCGCCCGATGAGCCTGGCGCGGATGGACGCCCCATCAGCCCCCGGGCGTGGAGGGTGGCGTGAGGGGCACGTCGCGCAGCCGCTGTAGGGAGTGCCCCAGCGCCTGAAGCTGCCGGTACACCCCGCGATACACCTCGAGCTGCGCTGCGTGCGTCTCCACGGCGTCGCTCGGCGGCTCCACCTCGCGGGTGTGGCACATGGCGGCTTGGGCGAGCGCGTGACTGCCGTAGAGCCCGCAGCCGACCGCCGCCAGCAGCGCCGCACCGAGCGCGCTGACCTCCCGCGTGGTGGCGCGGCACACCCGGCGTCCGCTGAGGTCGATCATCACGCGCCGCAGCAGGTCGTGGTCGGCCCCACCTCCGACCAAGACCAGCTCGCTGGCGCGCTGCCCGGTCGCCTCGGCGAGCGCGTCGAGCGCAAGGCGCTGCTCGAGCGCGAGCCCCTCCACGACCGCGCGGTAGAGGTGAGCGGGTCCGTGGTGGCTGCGGAGCCCCAGGAAGCAGCCGCTCGCGTCGTCGTCCCAGTGCGGGTTCATGACCCCAGCGAGGTAGGGGAGAAAGAGCACCCCGTCGGCGCCCGGGGGGAGCCGGGCGGCCTCCTCGCCGAGGGCTCGCCGCGCTGGGGCGCTGTCCTGTCCGCAGAGCTGCAGCAGCCAGCGCTCCGCGAGCATCCCGCTGCGCAGGTCGGACTCGAGCAGCCACGTCCCCGGCTCCGCGCCGATCAAGGTGCGAAACGCGAGGGAACGCTCGCAGCGTCGGCTCACCCCGCCGCCCACCAGCGCGCTCCCGAGGTTGACGTACCAGCGCTCGAGCGACTGGACCCCCGCGCCCAAGGCCGCCGCCTGTCCGTCTCCCGCGCCGCCGAAGAGCGGCAGATCGACAGGGAGCCCCGTGGACGCCGCGACCGCAGGCGTCAGCCCCCCGAGGTGCTGCCCCGGCGTGACCAGCGGCGGGAGCGCGCGCTCGTCGAGCCGTGCCCACTCGACGAGCCGCGGAGACCAGCGGCCCGTCTGGACCTCGAGCAGCCCGAGGGGATCGGCGGAGGCCGTGGTGCTCACCGGTCGACCGAGCAGCTTCCAGCAGAGCCAGGCGTGGACGTCCAGCAGCCGTGGACTCTGCCGACGCAGCTCGGGCGCGTCGTCGAGCTGCTCGCGGAGCTTGTAGAGAGCGGGGGTCGTGCACGGCGCTTTGCCGGTGAGCTCGAGCAGGTAGCGCGCGCCCAGCTCGCGCTCTGCCCGCGCGACCGCCCGACGAGCGCGAGAGTCCATCCAGCTGCGCGCGGGCGCCAGGGGGACGCCGTGGGCGTCGCTCAAGACGTAGGTCTCGCGCTGATGAGCGAGCGCCAGCGCGCGCACTTCGTGGCGTCGCGCGCCCAAGGCGTGAGACAGCTGCGTGAGCGCCGCCAGCGCGGAGCCCCACAGGGCCTCGGGCTCTTGCTCCCAGGCGTCCGGCTGCGGGCAGTGGAGCTCGTGCAGGGCGCGCCCTTCGGCGACCGCCAGCCCCTCGAGATCGAAGGCGACGGCCTTGCTCCCCGTCGTGCTGGCGTCGAGGCCGATGACGAGCGCGCTCACGCGAAGAACTCGGCGAGGGGGACATCGACCGGCGCGTCGTCCAGGGCGACCGCCGCGAGGTGCCGGAGCAAGGGCAGCTCCGCTTCGGTGAGGAGCCCAGCGCCTCGCCAGGCCGTGATGGCCGAGCGCATCACCTCGAGGATGTCGAGGCACTCGAGCGTGGCGCCTTGCATCTCGGCGATGGCCCGCTCCCGCCCGACGCCGAGCCCGAGCCAGCGCCCGAAGCGGCCCGTTCGCCCACCGTTGCAGGTGACGTCCAGATCCCCCGCGCCCGCGAGCCCGGCGACCGAGCGCGGCTCGCCCCCCATGAGCTGCACGACGCGCTGCATCTCCGCCAGGCTCTGCGCGAAGATGGCGGACTCCAGGTTGTGCTGGGCGATGCTCCCGGGGCTCCCTCCCCGGCGCTCGTGGAGACCGACGCCCAGCGCCACGCCGAGCGCGTAGGCGTTCTTGAGCGCGGCGCAGCACTCCACCCCGAGCACGTCCGAGCTCAGCCGTGGGTGGTAGTAGGGCGTCGCCAGCCAGGCGCCGACCTGCTGGAGCACCGCGGCGTCGCGCCCCGTGAGCACCACCATGGTCTCGCGGCGCCGCGCGAGCTCTCCGGCGATGCAAGGCCCCGCGATGGCGACCGGGGCCGTCCGCACCGGCAGCAGCCTGGCGAGGAGGTCTGGCAGACAGCAGAGGCCGCCCTCCTCGAATTCGAGCCCCTTGGTGATCATGAAGACCGGCTGGCCGGGCCGGAGATACGGGCCGAGCTGCGCGGCGGCCCAACGCACCCCGGGAGAGCTGACGCCGAGCGCGACGCCGTCCACGTCGCGCAGCAGCGCCGGCAGCTCCGCGAGGGAAGCCGCGCGGACCTCCGGTGGCAGCTCGAGCCCGAGCGTGGGGTGCCATCGGCGGCGAGTCACCGAGGCCATGAGCTCCTCGTCGAGGTGCGTCCCCACGAGCGTGACCTCGTGCCCTGCGTCCACGAGCGGCCAGACCAAGGCCGTCCCCATCATCCCTGCACCCAGCACGAGCAGCTTCGACATTGGACGTTGCGTAACAATTTCAGGAGCCGGCACCAAGCTCAGGCGAGCGAGCTTACTCGAGAACCGGTCGCCGGTGATGCTCCAGCGCCCGGCTCGAGGGCCGCTGCCCGAGCGTGGTCCAGACCACGGCGTCGCTCAGCCCAGGTGGCGCGACGTGCGGCGCGCGCAGCGTTGACGCTACGGCGGCTCTCGTGAGACCCTAGCAGGGCGCTGGCTCCTCCCACCGTGCCGAAGCCTCCTCGGTCAGCGTGAGTGTAAGCCATGAAGAAGCTCGTTCGCTCCCTCCGTGCATTGTGTGTCTTGGGGTTCGCGACGCTGGCCCTGACGACGGGCCTGACCCCAGGCTGCGCGTCGGGCGGTGAAGGGGAGGAGGACGGGCGCATCACCCCGGACGCGAGCGCGGGCACCGCGGGCACCGCGGGTTCCGCGGGTTCCGCAGGGAGCGGAGCCCACGGCGGCAGCGGCGGATCGAGCGGTACGGGCGGCACCGCGGGCACCAGCGGCGCGAGCGGCAGCGCGGGCGTCGGTGGGGGGGCCGGCAGCAGCGGCACGGGAGGCGCCGCCGGGAGCGCAGGGGCCTCCGGCGCGGCGGGGTGGGCGGGCGCGGCTGGGGCAGGGGGCATCGGCGACGCGGGGGTGGACGCGGAGGACTGCACCCAGCGCGTCGAGGTGTGCAACGGCATCGACGACAACTGCAACGGCGCCATCGACGAGTCGGATCCGCAGGCGGGGGCGGTGTGCACCGTCAGCGGGCGCCAAGGGCCCTGCGCCGCGGGTGAGTGGCGCTGCCTGGCGGGCACGCTCACGTGCGTCCAGACGTATCAGCCCCGGGTCGAAGAGTGCAACGGCATCGACGACAACTGCAACGGCTCGGTCGACGAGCAAAACCCTGGAGGGAACCAGCGCTGCAACACGGGGCTCGAGGGCATCTGCGCCGTCGGCACCACGGCGTGTGAGACCGGAGCCATCCAGTGCCATCAGAACGTGCAGCCGGCCACGGAGGTGTGCAACGGCTTGGACGATGACTGCGACGGGACCCCAGACAACGGCTTCTCGGGCGCGGGAGATCCCTGCACCGTGCCCAACGTGCAGGGGCCTTGCGCCGTCGGCAAGCGCAACTGCCTCACCGGTCAAGACGGCTGCACGCAGACCGTGTTTCCCGCCTCGGAGACGTGCAACGGCGTGGACGACAACTGCGACGGCGTCGTCGACGACCCCTCGGCCCTCGTGGGCTTGCCGTGTGACACCGGGCTGCAGGGCGTCTGCGCGGCCGGCAAGACCACCTGCGCCAGTGGCGTGGCCGGCTGTCAAGCGGAGCGCCAGCCCAGCGCGGAGACCTGCAACGGCCTGGACGACGACTGCGACGGCGTCGTGGACAACGTGGCCAACATCGGCGGGGAGTGCGCGTCGAAGAACCCCAGCGCCAGCCAGGTCAGCGCGTGGGCCTGCGTCACTGGGTTCTGCGCGGTCACCGCGTGCAACCCCAACTACTCCAACTGCGACGGCGCGCCCGGCAACGGCTGCGAGACCAACCTGCTCATCACGCCCACGGACTGCGGGCGCTGTGGCCTCGCGTGCAACGACACGCACGGCACGGCCTTCTGCTCTGGGGGCCAGTGCGGCATCGCCTGCTCCAGCGGCTACCAGAATTGCGACAACAACGCCAACAACGGCTGCGAGATCGCCACCGGCAGTGACCTGAGCAACTGCGGCGGCTGCGGCGTCCAGTGCAGCAACGCCAACGGCTCCACCACCTGCACGGCCGGGGCCTGCGTGCCCGTGTGCTCGGGGATCTTCGCGAACTGCGACGGCAACGCGGTCAACGGCTGTGAGACCAACACGGACACCTCCACGGCCCACTGCGGGGGCTGCGGCATCGGCTGCGCGAATGACCACGGGACCACGAGCTGCAACCTGGGGACCTGCGCGCCCCTGTGCGGCGCCGGCTACTCCAATTGCGACGGCAACCTCCGCAACGGCTGCGAGACCAGCACCGCGTCGGACGTCAACAACTGCGGCTCCTGCAACGTCAAGTGCGTCAACGCCAACGGCACCGTGGCCTGCACCAACGGCGTCTGCGCGCCGCTCTGCTCTGCCGGGAGCGGCGACTGCGACAGCAACCCGAACAACGGCTGCGAGACCAACACCAACACCAACATCATGAATTGTGGCGGGTGCGGCATCCTGTGCACCAACCCCAACGGGACCACCAGCTGCTCGGGGGGGACCTGCACGCCGAGCTGCGCGCCGAACTTCCTCAACTGCGACGGCTTCAACAACAACGGCTGCGAGACGGACCGGCGCACGGACCTCGACCACTGCGGCGCCTGTGGCCAGGCCTGCACCAACGCGCACGGCACCACCGCGTGCTCCGGCTCACAGTGCCAGCCGACCTGCGACGGTGGCTGGGGCAACTGCGATGGTGACCGCTTCAACGGCTGCGAGCAGAACCTCGCCAACAGCGTGGCGCACTGCGGCGGCTGCGGTCAGGCCTGCACCAACGCGCACGGGACCACGGCCTGCACCGGCGGCAGCTGCGTGCCCACCTGCGCCAATGGGTGGAGCGACTGTGACGGCGTGGCGGCGAACGGCTGCGAGACCAACACCAACAGCGACAACTCGAACTGCGGCAGCTGCGGGGAGCTCTGCAGCAACCCGGGGGGGAGCGCCAGCTGCTCCGGGGGCATCTGCCAGGTCGGCTGCAACGCGGGGCGCGCGGACTGCGACGGCAACCCGAACAACGGCTGCGAGACCAACACCACCAACAACGCGAGCCACTGCGGCGGGTGCAACAACGCCTGCCTCAACGCCCACGGCTCCACCACCTGCAGCGGCTCGCAGTGCCTCCCCACCTGCTCGCTGGGCTGGGGTAACTGCGACGGGGACGGCAACAACGGCTGCGAGACCAACGTCCAGTCTTCCGTCGCGCATTGTGGCGGCTGCAACCTGGGCTGCACCAACGCCCACGGCAGCACGGCGTGCTCGAACGGCGTGTGCCAGCCGACCTGCGCCACGGGCTTCGCGGACTGCGACGGCAACCCGCGCAACGGCTGCGAGACGGACATCCGCACCAGCACGGGCAATTGCGGCGGGTGCGGCCTCGCGTGTACGAACGCCAACGGCGGCACGAGCTGCGTGAACGGCGCGTGCAGCCCCGTCTGCTCGGCGGGCGCCGGCAACTGCGACGGCAACGCCAACAACGGCTGTGAGACCAACCTCAACAACAACACCAGCCACTGCGGGAGCTGCGGCAACGGCTGCACCAACAGCCACGGCGGGACGGCCTGCGTGGCGGGCAACTGCTCGCCGAGCTGCGCCGCGCCGTGGGCGGTGTGCGGCGGGGACCCCGATGACGGCTGCAACGTGAACACCAGCTCGAACGTCAACCACTGCGGGAGCTGCGGCAACGTGTGTGGCCCCAAGGCCAACACCGCGGGCGTCGCCTGCGCGACGTCGGCGTGCAGCATCACGGCCTGCGCCAGCGGCTACACCAACCCCAACGGGATCTACGGGGACGGCTGTGAGTGCGCGGTGGACAGCGTCCCAGACAGCTGCTCGGCGGCGTCGAACAACACCGTGGCCATCGACGCCTCGGTGGACTTGACCGGCAACCTTCAGCCGGCTCCCACGGACGTGGACTGGTACCAAATCACCTTCACGCAGAGCAACACCTGCAGCTACGGCCCCAAGCTGGTCCTCACCGGAGATCCGAACGCCCGGATGCAGGTGTACACGAGCTGCGGCTCCGGGGCCGGGAGCGGCGGCATGGCCTGCCTCGCGGCGGAGGGTGGGATTAGCTCCAAGGCGGGCGGCATCACCTCCTGGGACTTCAACTTCCAAGGCAGCGGCTGCGGCGACAACCTCACGTGCGATCCCACTCCAGGCGCGGGGGCCTTCTGGGTGGGCGCGCCGCCCGCGGGCATGCCGGCCACGCTGTGGGTCAAGGTGTTCAGCACCGGGTCGAGCGCGACCTGTCAACCCTACAAGCTCACCGCCTCCAACTGAGCCGGCGGGCGCTCCTCGGCGCCGCGGCCTCGCGCCTCAGGGGAGGCCGAGCCCAGGCAGCACGGGTAAGCGCGGCAGCTCTCCCAGCTTCAAGACGCCGAGCTCGGGGAGCTGCCGGAGCAGCAGGCCGCAGCCCACGCTGAGGATGGGCTCGAGCTTCAAGGCGCTCAGCTCGTGGAGGGAGGCGTCGATGGGGATTCGGACGGTCACGCTGCCCGTGACGTTCACCGGAGCCTTGCCGAGCAGCTCCTTGGCGAGGGTGCCAAAGCGCTGGGCGGTGACCGCGCTCGCGAGCACGCTACAGGGGACGGCGCCTCGCAGCTCGAGCCGTAGGCGAGGGCCGGTGGCCTCGGCGCTCAGCCGGCCGTCACCGATGAGCTTGAAGCTGCCGGCGGCGACCGTCAGCTCACTCAGCCGGAGCTGCTGACGATCTTCGGACACCTCCAGGCGTGCGCCGAGGGTGGTCTTGGTGCCGGTGATGACGCCCTGCAGCTCGGGCGGGTGGGGCGGGACCCAGCCCTCGAGCGTGAGCGACGCCGTCCCGGGGAGCGGCGCCGCGGAACCGCTCCCGAGTGGGAGGGCGATCCGCCCGCTGCCGCTGGCCGTCGCCTCGAACGGCGCCTCGACGCCGAAGAGCGCCGTGAAGGCCGCGACGGGCGTCGGGCGCAGCTCGAAGCCGAGCTGCGGAGGGTCGGCCTCCGGCGTGACGGTGAAGTGCAGCGGCGCGGCGTCGAGCTCGTTGGAGCCCAAGCCGAGCCGCACGAGCGCTGGGTCGCCCCGCCACGTGGCGGTCGCTGCGCCCAGCGGTACCCCGCGGATCGTGAGGCTCTCCACCTCCCAGGTGGTGCTGCTCGGCTGGCGCTCCACGCGCCCCCGCTCGGCGACGAGCCACGGCTCGGCGTCGGGGCGCTCGCTCCAGCGCAGCGTCACGGGGCTGGCGTGCAGCGCGCTGGTCAGGGCCTGGCCGTGGTCGCGGGCCCAGGCGCCGAGCTGGAGCGTGAGCTGCGCCGTGGAGCACGCGAGCGTGACGCTGACGTCCTCGAGCCGGGCGTCCTCCACGCGCAGCCCAGCGAGCGTCAGCTCCACGCGCTCCGCCGTGAGCCGGGCGCAGGGGACGCCGCGCAGCCCGACGCTGGCGCCGCGCAGGGTGGCTCGCCCCGGCCACAGCTCGAGCTCCCCCCACCCCAGGGTGAGGCCACGCGCGGCGGCCTCGGCCGTGATCCTCGCTTCTAGCGCGGGCCTCACGAGGTGCTGGAGCACGAGGGCCCCGCCGCCCAGCGCCACGAGCCCGAGCCCGCCGAGCCCGCCGAGGGTGATGAGCAGCCTGCGGCGCTTCGACACGCGCCCTACCGTGCGATAGGTGGTGCGGCAACGCAAGCCAGGAGCTCCGTGATGCCCGTCTACCTGACCCCTGAAGGCGCCAAGCGACTCAGCGACGAGCTGAGCCACCTCCTGTCTCGCGAGCGTCCTCGTGTCGTCCAGGAGGTCGCGGACGCCGCCGCGCAGGGCGACCGCAGTGAGAACGCGGAGTACATTTACGGCAAGAAGCGGCTGAGGGAGATCGACCGGCGAGTGCGCTTCCTGACGAAGCGCTTGGACTCCGCGCAGATCGTGCGCCACGGCGAGATCTCGGGAGACGTCGTGCGGTTCGGCGCCACGGTGGAGGTGGAGGACGAGCAGGGCGAGCGCCGGGTCTACCGCTTGGTTGGGCCAGACGAGGCCGAGCCTCGCCGCGGCTGGGTGAGCTTTCAGAGCCCGCTCGGAGCGGCGCTGATGCGCCGCCGCGTCGGGGACGAGGTGGTCGTGCAGCGGCCGGCGGGGGAGCTGTCCCTCACGGTACGGCGCGTCAGCTTCGACGATGAGGACCCTCCGTCCCGCCGGTGAGCCCCGCTGAGGCGCAGGCCCAGCGGGCCGAGGCTCAGCGGCGCCTCGGAGGCCGGGCGGCGAGACGCATGGTGCGACGGGAAACGCCCTTGAGCCGCGGGGCTCCAGCCTGTAGCGTTCTGCCCCCAGGTCGGTAGGGGGAGCCGGACCGTGTGTATCCCAACGAGCAGACTGAGAGAGCAAGGAGACCCTCGATGACCGAGATTCGTTTCGACAACCGCGTGGCGATCGTGACTGGTGCTGGAGGTGGCCTCGGCCGCTCGCACGCGCTGCTGCTGGCGTCACGGGGGGCCAAGGTGGTCGTCAATGACCTTGGGGGCAGCGTGGACGGCAGCGGCGGCGCCAGCCATCGCGCCGCCGACGTGGTGGTGGAGGAGATCAAGGCGGCCGGCGGGCAAGCCGTCGCCAACTACGACGGCGTGGACACCGCCGAGGGCGCCGCGAAGATCGTCGCGACGGCCAAAGAGGCCTTCGGCAAGCTGGACATCGTCATCAACAACGCCGGCATCTTGCGGGACGTCTCGTTCATGAAGATGACCGAGGAGGACTGGGACAAGGTGCTGCGGGTGCACCTCAGCGGCAGCATGTTCGTGACGAAGGCGGCCTGGCCGCTCTTGCGCGAGAACGGCTACGGCCGCGTGGTCTTCACCACGAGCGCTGCTGGGCTGTACGGCAACTTCGGGCAAGCCAACTACTCCTCGGCCAAGCTGGGGACGGTGGGGTTGGCCAAGACGCTCGCCGCGGAGGGCGCCAAGTACGACATCAAGTGCAACGTCATCGCCCCCATCGCCAAGAGCCGCATGACCGAGACCATCATGCCGCCCAACGTGCTGGACAAGCTGCTGCCAGAGTACGTCTCTCCGCTGGTGGCGTACCTCGCCTCCCAGGGCTGCGCGGACAGCGCGCAGATCTACGCGGTGGGCGGCGGGTATTTCGCGCGCGTGGCCATCATGGAAGGCGCTGGCATCAACTTGCCGGCGGACAAGGTCAGCATCGAGGCCATCGCGGAGCAGTGGGCGGCCATCAACGACATGAGCAAGGCCGGTAGCCCGAACAACGCGATGGAGGCCGCGGCCTTGGCCATGAAGGCCGTGATGGGCGGCTGAGCCCCCAGCGCGCTGGTCACCGGAGAGGAGCGCTGCGCGTCCAGGCGCGGCGCTCCTCTACTTCTTGGCTAAGGTCACGCTCATCGTGCTGCGGGTCTGCTTCGTGTGCCTCGGAAACATCTGTCGCTCGCCCACGGCGGAGGGCGTGCTGCGGCGGCTGCTCGTGGAGGCCGGGCTCGAGCGCGCGGTCCACGTGGAGAGCGCGGGGACGGCGAGCTACCACGTCGGGGAGCTGCCGGATCGGCGCACGCGCGAGCACGCGCGGCGGCGAGGGCTCGTGCTGGAGAGCCGCGCGCGTCACTTCACCGCGGCCAGCTTCCAGCGCTTCGAGCTCGTGCTCGCCATGGACGAGGCGAACCGCCGCGCGCTGCTCGAGCTGGCGCCGAGCGAGGCGGACGCGAGCAAGGTGCGGCTGCTGCGGGACTATGATCCCGAGGCTCCGCCCGGCGCGAGCGTGCCCGACCCCTACTACGGCGGGGCGGAGGACTTCGAGCGGGTGCTCGATCAGTGTGAGCGGGCCTGCCGAGGGCTGCTCGACGCCTTGAGGGAGGGCGGCGCCGTTGACCGGTAGGCCACGGCTTGCAACAACCTCGGGATGAGCCAGGGTAGCTTCCTCCCCATCGCGGATCGATCGGAGCTCGTCGCGGAGCTGCGCGCCAGGTGGGGGCTGGCGGACGGCTGGGTTCAAGCCGTGGGCTGCTTGGAGGACGTGGAGCTGAGGGTCGCGGGAGAAGGGGTGGACCCACGCCGCCTGCTGCGTGGGCGCTGGACCCTGGGGTCCCTGCAGGGGCCGGCCGCGGGGCCCTACGGCGTGGTGGTGTGTCGCGCGACGGAGGCCGGCATGGAGCTGGCGGCCGGGCACCTGGTGGCGGCGCGCGCCAGCGGCGTCACGGCCTGGCTGGCGGAGGTGGGGACGGAGGGGTCACGCCTCGCGGCCTCGGAGCCGGAGCAGCCCGAGGCCGTGGCCCCGCCGCCACCCGCTGCCCCGCCGCTCGCCCCTGGCAACGCCTGG
>CAUJEM010000123.1 GCA_963169915.1 Myxococcota bacterium | reverse complement strand
CCCCTGGGACACCGCGGGCAACGACACCCGCAGCAAGCTCGAGGTGGCCGACTGGTTCGTCCCCGGCTTCGTCGTGTCGGCGCACTACGAGGCCACACCGCGGCTCGACCTCGCGGGCTGGTACCGCTGGAGTGACTCCATCCACGCCAAGGGGGACCTCCAGGTGCTCGCGCCCTACTACGACAACAACGGGACCCCGCGCAGCGCTCCGCTAGAGACGCGCGCAGACGACGCCGCCACGGTCGGGATGGGCGTCCCCATGGAAGTCCGGCTCGGGCTGCGCTGGCACCAGCCCTTCGGGCCGGCGCGCCCGCTCGCCGCGGAGCGCTTCCGCCACGACGCTGACCCCGTCCGCGATCCCCTGCGGGACGATCTCTACGACGTGGAGCTCGACCTGAGCTGGGCCCAGAACTCCTCCGCCGACACCACGGAGATCCGCTTCCGCCCCGGCATCAACGTCAACGGCCTGCCCGGCTCGGTCCCGACCAACGCCGATCGTCCCACGGGCTATCGGGACAGCTTCGGCGCGCGGCTGGGCGGACAGTGGAACCTGCTGCGGGACCGGCTCGGGCTACGGCTGGGCACCTGGGTCGAGTCGCCCGCCGTCAAGGCCGAATACCTCACGGTCACGGGCGTCCCCGCCCTCCGCGGGGGCCTGGGCGGCGGCCCGGTCTTCCGCGTGGGGATGGCGGACTTGGAATTTGGCTATCAGTACCTCTGGAACGCCGGGCTGGACAACGGCGGGGACGGCCGGCTCCGCGCCATCCTCGGGAGCGGTGGCCCCCCCGGCGGGCCCAACGCCTTCCGCTCCTGGCACACCGTCAACGGCGGCAAGATCACCCAGCACGCCAGCGTGGTCTCGGTGGGCGGGGTCGTCCGCTTCTGAGGCCCGGGCGCTGCCGGGCCCTCAGCCCATGCGCTCCTCGCGTGACTCTGGTAAAGGTCAGCGTGTGGCCATCGACGTCGAACTACTGAAAGCCGAGCGTGAGCGCCTCAAGCAGGCCCTTCGAGAGCTCGAAGGGCAGGTGCGCAAGCTCGAGGCGGAGTCCAAGCTCCTACGGCAGCGTGAGCTCCAGAGCAAGCGCGAGCTGGAAGCGCTCAGCGTGCTCATCGAGATCCACGACACGCAAGAGGCCGCGAGCGGGGGCTAGCGCTCAGCGCGAGAGGCGCGCCCCGCCGAGCTTCGAGATCCTCTGGAAGTGCTCCGCCGAGAGCGGCGTCACGCTGAGCCGGGAGCGCGTCAAGAGCTGGAGCCCCTCGAAGGCCGGGTCCGCGCGGAGCTGCGCCAGGGTGACGGGGTGCGCGAGCGGCGCGAGCGGCGCGACGTCCACGGCGGACCAGTCGCCCTCCTTGGCCGTAGGATCTGGGTACGCCTCTCGCACGATGGTCGCCACCCCCACGACGCTCCGCTGCTGCCCCGAGTGATAGAACAACGCCAGATCTCCGCGGGCCATGCCGCGCAGGGTGTTTCTGGCCTCGAAGTTCCTCACGCCGTCCCAGCGAGTCCGACCGTCCGCCAGGAGCTGATCGAAGCCGTAGGTGCCGGGCTCGCTCTTGAGCAGATAGTGCCTCACCATGTCCGCAGCCCGTGGCCAAGTCCGCTCAGGAGCGCCCCCTGCAGGCGCGCGTGGGCGGAGCCTTCACCGCAGCTCGCCATCCTACGGTTGCCTCGGGGCGGGGCGTGGGGCGGGGACATCCCCGTCGTCGAGAGCGCCGCCCTCCGCGCCCCCTTCTCCGATGGCCGCACCATCGTCGCTGCCATCGCTCCCCGCCTCCGCGGCGTCTGCCCCCGCCTCCACGCCTGCCTCGGCTCCACCGTCGACCCCTGCCTCGGCTCCGCCGTCCACGCCGCCATCGCCGGGCGGCGGCAGGCAGCCGGGCAGCGTCGTGACGGGCACGACCTTGCCGGACACCTTGGCTTGGCGCGCCTCGAAGCCGATGCCCACGCTCATGGCGTCACACTCTGCGTCCTCATCGATGGCGCCGCTCGCCAGCAGATCCATGTTCATGCGCAAGGTGGTCTGCGCCAGCCCCCACAGCGGGTGATCTTCGCACATGCCGAGCTGACGGAAGCCGTCCAGGAGATCCGAGCGCCGAGCCCGCCCCGCGACCGTGCCGTCCAAGATCCTCCACGCCCCCGCATCGTCCTTCTCGAGCTTGCCGACGACGATACCGCCCTGCAGCTTGAGCGGGAACGCCAAGGTGACCGCGCGGCTGCCAGGGAACCAGAACAGCGCGTCGGCGGGGAGGCGCGCGACGACGTAGCCCTCACGCACGTACGCGCTCTGATCGTAGAGCACCGAGTTGGGGAGACCTCCAGCCGGCGTCGCTCGAGCCGCCAGCCCGTCGGGTGAGAGCGTGAAGTCCTCGTTCGTCTTCCACCAGCAGTCTTGGTCGTGCTGGTGCCAGCTCACCTCGTCCCCCGAGACGCACTGCCAGTCGAGCTCGCGGTCGATGCCGCCGGACGGATAAATGTCGATGCGGATGCGGTCGTCGTTGAGCTGGCCGTTGTACCCCGTGACCCGGAACACCAGGTTGTAGTCGCCGTTGCAGAGCGCACAGTTGAAGCCGTCGTTGCTGAGGCCAAGCTCCGAGCTTTGCCCCGCCACCACCTCGGCCTCCATCTTGCCGAAGGTGTTGTCCCGGCAGTACGCGCCGTCCTCCGGCACCCCTGCGCCGGCCGTCTTGCACGGCGCCAGCTCTTGCCCCTCGCAGGTCTCCGAGCGCGTGCACATCCCGTCCAGATCCATCCCGAGGCCGCGCCACGCCCCAGGGGTCTTGAGCCCCGCGCGATCCCGCGAGCCCATCGCCATGCTCGAGATGGCGAAGGTGATGGGGCCGATGTCCTCGGCGCTTCCCGCGGCGGGGCGATCGGCCTCCGTGGGCAGCCCCGCGCTGACGCACCCGCTCGGGAGCTTGGTAGACCACCAGCCGACCCCAGAGCCCCACTCCGAAGGGGGCACCTGCACCCGGCCGCTGGGGCGCTTCAAGCCCTCTTTCAAGGAGTCCGAGTAGGTGTCACAGGCCGTGACGGCGTAGGCCCCGAGAGCCAGCCACACCGCGAGGGACGCACGTCGCTTCCACATGCGCCCCAGCATAGCGGACTCCTAGGTCCGCGGAACCCTACGGCGCGCCGCCGCCGCCGCTCGCGCCGCCGCTGGAGCCCGCCGCGCCACCGCCGCCCTGGCCGGCCTGGCCTCCTGCGCCCCCCATGTCCCAGGTCTGACCGCACTTCGTGGGGGGCGGCGGCGGCGGGTTCGAGCTCAGGGTGCTCACCGGGAGCGTCTCCCCGGGGGTGAGCGGCATGGTGGTGAAGCCCACCGCCATGCTGATGGCGTCGCACGACGCCTCGGGATCCGTGTCGCCGTTCTTCAGGACGTCCGCGTTGCCCGCCAGGTAGTTGTCGAGCAACACCCAGTTGCTCCCCGCGCTCTCGGAGGTAAAGCCGATCTGCCGGAAGTTGTCCCGCAGCTCTTGGGTCCCGAGCCGCCCCGCCAGCATGGCGTCCTCCAGCCCGTAACCCCCGGAGACGCGCGTGAGCCTGCCGATGAGGAAGCCCTGGAACACGCGCAGCGCGAAGCCCGGGTAGTCCCCGCGATCTCCAATGAACCGCAGCAGCGTGCCGTCCGTGAGCGTGGCGTACAGGTAACCATTGCGCACGAAGGCCGCGGGATCCGCCGTGCGGGAGTCCGGCAAGGTCCCTGGCTCCTCGATGGCGCGCCCCTCGAGGTCCGCCTCGTCCACGTACCAGCGCATGAGCGGGGCGATCGGCGCCTCGTTGGGCCACGCCGGGTGGTTGCAGCAGCTCCAGTCCGCCGGCCGCTCCACGCCCGGCGACAGGTAGAGATCGATGCGCACACTGTCGTCGTTGGGCTGCCCGTTGTAGCGCGAGACCTTGAGGATGATGGTGTAGGAGCCGCGCCGGAACCCGCAGTTGAGCTTGTCCTCACGGATGCCGAACTTCTCTCCGAGCCCAGGCGTCGCGGCGGCGATGGGCTCGAGCTGCCCGAAGACGTTGTCGCGGCACTTGTCGCCGTCGTCCGTCATCACGGGCGCCTTGCAGGAGTACTTGTCCGAGGGCCCATCGAGGCAGGTGTCGCTGTTGCTACACACGCCGTCCAGGTCGAAGCCGAAGTGCCTCCAGCCGACGAAGCCCTCCGGGTCACTCGGCCGCGTCTCTCCGAGCCGTAGGCTAGAGATCCCGAAGTAGAACGGCGGCAGCTCTTTGGTGTCCCCCTTCTTCGGGCGGTCGGCCACCGTGGGGCGGCTGACGCTGTAGCAGCCATCGGCGTCCACCTTCGACCACCAGCACTCCCCGAGCGAGCAGGCCCGAGGCTTGACGCTCTCGAGCCCCGCCTTCAGGGACTCGTCGTAAGTATTACACCCCTGAGACAGCACCGCCGCGCAGGCCACGGCCAGCGCCCCGACGCGTCCATACCCTGCTCGCTCCGACCAGCTCATCGTGCCGGGCAGTGTAGAACAGCCCAGCCAAGAGCGGCAATCAGTCGAGATCCCGATCCGGGATGTCGAGCAACACGGGGCAGTGATCGCTCAAGCGCTCGTAAGCGAGGGCGCGGCGCTGTTGGCAGCTTCGCTCGCAGAGGCCGCGCGCGACCGCCCGAGCGCCGCTCGGCAGCTCCGCCAGGTCTGCGCTGACGAAGTGATCCAAGACCGCGGCCTTTCCCCCCGCCCAGGTACAAGCGGGCGGCGACGCGATGTGTCGAAGGCTCGGCTGCTGCGTCACCCACGCCCGTGAGAGCGCCTCGAGCTCCTCGCTCGCGCTCACCCGCGGGCGACAGCGCCCGCAGCCCATGACGTTGAAATCCCCGGCAAACACGACATCTCCGTCCCCCAGCTCGGCCGCGAGCCTCCGGGCGACGGCGCCCATGGCCTCCGGAGCGAGCCGCCGATGCCCCCAGTCCCGCGCCGTCTCGCCGCTGTCGAGGTGCACGGCGATCAACGTCAAATCCAGGCCTCCGGGGAAGCTCAGGCGCTGGCCCAGGCCTGGCCGCAGGCCGCCACTGCACGGGCTCCCCAGGGGGTTGAGCTCCCCGTAGGTCGTGGCCGGGCTCGCCTCGACTCGGTCCGTCCGCACCAAGATCCCCACGTGCTGTCGCCCTACCCCTGGGCAGTCGTCGAGCGTCAGGGCGTACTTCCCGCCGTGGGCCTCGAGGTGCTGACGCCAGCGCTCGAGCGCCTCCGCGTCGGCCTTGAACTCCTGCACGGCGAGGGCGTCCACGTCCAAGTAATGGACGACGCAGGCGAGCCACTCGAGATCCGTCCCCTCCCCGGGTGAGGCGGCCCCCGGCTTCCCATCGGGGAACCAGCGCACGTTCCAGCTCCCCAGGCGGGCGACTCCCGGGGCGCGAGGCTCCCGTCGGCCCTCGCGCAGCGCCTGCTGACACGCCTCCGGCGAGCTCCACACCGGGGAGGGAGACGATGACCGCGACGTCCCGGCTCTGGGCGCCTTCGCGGACGGTCGCACCGGCGCGCGGGACGCCCCCGGCTCGGCGCTGCCGGGCGTGGGCGCCGCCGCACGGTCCACGGCCTGCTCCGACGACGCGCTCGTCGCGCTCGAGCCGAGCCGAGGCGTCAAGAGCTGCTCGAAGCGCCGCTCTTGGCACCCCGCGGCGAGCACGAGCACGAGCAGCATCCGCCAGACGGCCATGCCTCAGCATGCCCGCTCCACCACGGGCTGACTAGCGCCAGCGCGCTCCCCGGTGACAGCGCGCTCCCTACGCGAGTGGCTCTGCCTAAGCGCCAGGCAGCACGCGGACGCTGAAGTCCACGCGCCGCCCGCCGCGCAGCGTGAAGTGCGCCGCGCCGGGGCGCTCCGCGCTGGGCGCGGTGAAGCCCAAGTCGATGGTGTGCGGGCGCGCCTCGCCGTCCTCCGGCGCCGCTTCACTGGGCACGAGCGAGAGACGCGCGCTGATGGCGTAGCGGCGACGACCGGCCTCCACCCCGCTGGCGCGCAGCGCGAAGGCGCCGCGACCGAGCAGCAGCCGGGCGCGCTCCACCACGCGCTCGAGCAGCGCGCTCCCGTCCGTCTCCAGCTCGGGGGCGAGCCGACCCTCTGCGTCCACCGTGAAGGTGACGCGGAGCTGCCCCAGCTCCCCCACAGGGAGCGTGAGCCACACCGGGTCGACATCCATGGCGCGAGGGAGCGCGCGAGCAAAGGCGGCGTCGAGCGACCGCACGCCCGGTGGGAGCCCCTCCGCCCCGAAGCTGCCACCGCCCGCCGCCGCGCTGCCTCCACCGCTCGCCACGGCGGCCGGCGCCGCGCCGCTGCTCTCTCCTCCCGGCTCGGCGCTAGCCCCTGGCGGCGCGGCAGCCGTGACGACGGCGCTCGCCGCGGGCTCCGACCGCGGTCGCCGACGGCGCGGGCGAGGGCTGCTCCGCGGTGGGGCTGGAGGGGGCGCCGCCGGTGAGGCGAGCGGCTCCGTGGGGGCTGCGCTCGCGCCCGCGGAGCGGACCGCCGCGACGAGCGGCGGCGCCAGCTCCAGCCCCTCCACCTCGAAGGTGGAGCCGACCCAGCCAGCGCTGGGCGCGCGCACCGTCGGCGCCTCCAGCCGCTGCCCGCCCAGCCCCAAGAGCAGCAGAGCCAGGGAGTGCAGCGCCGCCGACACCAGCAAGGCTGGCAGCGATGGACGGGTCTCGAGCGAGCGGAGCACGTAGCGCAGGGACAGCCCGGGGCGCCGGGAGTTCCGCCCGGGAGCCTAGCAGAGCGATGAGCGGCGGCGGCCCTCGAAGGGCGAGGACGCGCCGCCGACCAGCCGCGAGCTCAGGGCGTCTTGGCTTCCTCCGTGGCGGGGACCGGCTTGCCGTCCACTTCTACGATGTGAAACTCAACGCGCCGGTTGTTCTGGCGCCCCTCCGGGGTGTCGTTGGAGTCGATGGGGCGGCTCTCCCCGAAGCCCTTGGAGGCAAGCCGACTGGCGGCGATGCCGCGCGTGGTGAGCCACTTGACCACCGCCGCGGCGCGCCGCTGGCTGAGCGCTTGGTTGGCCTTGTCGTTGCCGACGCTGTCCGTGTGCCCCTCGATGCTCACCTTGGTGAGCGTCGGGTTGCTCTGCAGCACCTCCAGCACCGCGGTCAGGATGCCGTTGCTCTCCGGCCGCAGCGTGGCCTTGCCCGTCTCGAACTCCACGCGCTCGAGGATGCGGATCTGCCCCTTGTCGATCCGCGCCTTGGGGCAGCCGTTCTTCTTGGGATCCGGATCCGCCGGGCCAGCCACCTCCGGGCAGGCGTCCTCGGGATCCAAGATCCCGTCACCGTCCGTGTCCTTCGGTGGCGGGCAGCCGTTGGTCTTCGGATCTTCCGTGCGCACCCCGGGCTCGTCCGGGCAGGCGTCGTCGGCGTCCAAGATCTTGTCTCCGTCACGATCCGGCGGGCAGCCGTTGGTCTTCGGATCTTCCGTGCGCACCCCGGGGACGTCCACGCAGGCGTCCTCCGCGTCGATGACGCCGTCGCCGTCCGTGTCCTTCGGGAGCGGGCAGCCGTTGGTCTTCGGATCTTCCGTGCGCACCCCGGGGACGTCCACGCAGGCGTCCTCCGCGTCGAGCACGCCGTCCAGATCACGATCCTTCGGGGCCTCGGGCTCCGGCGGTGGCGGCGCCTGCTCCACGTCGGGGTGCCACTCCACGGTCGCGAGCGCCCGCACCTGCGGCGCCCCGATGCCCCGCGTGAGCCCTGGGCCGACCCCCGCGCCGACCCGCCACTGCGAGTCCACGCGGTAGTGCGCCCCCACGAGCACCTCCACCGGGGTCTCTCGGCGGGCGAAGAAGGCGTTCCCCTCCTCCACCACGGTCGTGCCGGTGAGCTCCGGCCCCACCACGAGCTTGCCCTCCAGCAGGCGCGCGCCCGCGGCGACGCCGAAGCTCAGCTCGTTGCCGGTCACGGCGCCGGCGAAGCCCGCGTTCTGCGCGCGGTACGTGAAGCCCACGCGCGCCGCGTAGGTGAACTGCGAGATGTCCCCCGAGAGCATCAACCGGGGCGCCACGCGCACCTTGCCGTCGCCCGTGAAGGAGTCTCGGCTGCCCGTGGGCAGGAACACCTGGGCGCCGAGCGCGAGCTGCGCTGGCCCTCCGTAGCTCCCGAGCAGTCGCACGTCCGCGCCGAGGCGCACGTCGCCGATGGTGGTGGAGTTGTCAGAGGAGAAGCTCGTGTTCGAGACCGTGCCCGAGGTCCCAGCCTGGTAGAGCGCGAGGGGCACGTTGAGCCCCAAGCGCAGCCGGTCATACAACACGAAGCTGCCGCCGAGGTGCCCGAAGAGCTGGTGCTCGATGATGGCCTCGTCCCCGTCGTCGCGATAGAGCACGAGCGGGCGGTAACCCCAGTCGAGCGTCAGCCCGACGGCGGGCCGGAGGTGCCCGCGCAAGTCGAGCGACTCATTGGAGAACCACTCACTGCCGCGCTCCGAGGGCTCATAGCGGTCGATGGCGAAGCCGGAATTGTTCTGGGCCAGCGCGGTGGAGCCGACCAAGCCCAAGAGCAGCGCCGCACGAGCGACGAGAGAGCGACGATGAAGAGGAGAAAGAACGACACCCATGGGGCGAGCTGTAGTACAGCCGCCGAGCACATGAAACCCAAGAGGTGATGCTCAGCTCGTTACAGTACGGGTGGAGCTATCGTCACGGCGGCCTGGCGCTTCAGGGGCGCCGGGCGGCCTGCCGCTGGAGCACCTTCCCTTCACGGTCGTGCAGGGTGAGCGGGCGTCCCAGCGCCTCCAGCGACGGGGCCACCGCCGCGCGATCTCCAGCGATGACGACCACCCTGCCCTCCGGTGAGCACCGCCGCGACGCCGTCAGCTCCAGGGAGGAGAGGGTCACGGCAGCGACGCGCTCCGACCAGCGCCGCAGCCAGTCCTCCGGCCGGGCGTAGAGAAAGAGCGACGCGTACTCCCACGCGATGCTCCGGCCCTGCTCGAAGTCGCCGGGGAAGCCGAGCAGCGAGCCCTGGACCGCGTCGTCCCGCTCCTGCGCGGTGAGCGGACGGTCGGCGCAGGGCCCCGCGAGCTCCTTCGTGATCTCCGCGAGGCTGGCGCTGGTGGTCGGCGTCTGCACGTTGGCGCTGACCACGAACATCCCGACGCCACGGTAGCGCTGGAAGGCGCTGCGCGCGCCGTAGGTGTAGCCCTTGTCCTCCCGGAGGTTGAGGTTGATGCGGCTGGTGAAGGCGCCGCCCATGATCCTGCTGTAGAGGTCCTCGTCGAATTCGCGCTCCGTCCCCTCGCCCTCGGTGCGCCACCCCACCGTGAGCACGGACTGACTGGCGCCAGGGAAATCCACGAGGTGAATCCCGGCGTCCACGGGCTCCGTCGTCACCGGCGCCTCAGCGGCGGTCGCGTGGCCTCGCCAGTCACCGAAGCGCGCCTCGAGCGCCTGACGAACGCTGGCCTCCTCCACGCCCCCCACGACGACCAGCGCGGCGATGTCCGGCTGCACCAGCGCCGCGTAGTGGCGCTTGACGTCGGCGAGCGTCACGCCCTTCAACGTGGAGCCGAGCCCGTCCGACAGCATGCCTCCATAGCCTGCCCCGAACAGCGCCCGCCTGAGCACGATGGAGCGCGCGGTCGCCGGCTCGCTCTCGCGCGTGAGCGCCTCCGCCAGGCGCTGCGCCTTGCGATGCGTGAACTCCGCCGGGGACAGGGCCGGGCGCCGCGCGATGTCCGAGAGCAGCGCCGCCGCCGCCTCGAAGTGCTCGGCGAGGCCATCCATCGAGAGGTAGCTCCCGTCCAGATCCACGCTCGCGTCGTACCCGACGCCGAGCCGCCGCAGCTCGTCCGACAGCTCGAGCGCCGTCCTGCCGCCTGCCCCCTCGTCCAGCAGGTCGATGGTGAGCGCGCTGAGCCCGGCCTGCTTGGCGGGGTCCGTCCCGGCGCCGCGCTTCAACACGAGCAGCAACGTGAACAGCGGCGTCTGCCCGTGCCGCTGAAAGTACACGGGCAGGCCACTGGAGAGCTGAAAGCGCGTGACCGCCGGCGGTGACCAAGCGATCGCTGGCCCTGGCGAGGGCAGCGCGGAGCGGTCCACGCCAGGGACCGCGGTGGCGGCCGGGGGCTGGGGGGGCTTCGAGGCGGCGACCGGCGGCGCCGGGGGCGCGCCGCAGCCCGAGAGCAGCGCGCTCAGGCCCAAGACGAGCGCGCGCCTCACGGCTCACCTCCCGCCTTCGCGCCGGGGACGATGTCGATGCGCACCGCGGCGGACGGGACGAGCCAGCGACGCCCCGCGCTCTGGACTGCCTCGGGGGTGGCCTGCAAGTAGCGGTCGAGGTCTCGCGCCAGATAGTCGGCGCTCCCGGTGAAGTGCCAGTACGTCGACAAGAGCCGCGCGCGCGTCAGCACGCTCTCGAGCCCCACGAAGAAGCCCTTGCGGTAGTCGGTCTTCGCTTGCTCGAGCTCCCGGGCGCTGGGCGGGCTCGCGAGCGCCGCGGCGAGGGCGTCCGTGAGCTTCGCGGCCAGCTCGTCCGCGGTCACTCCTGGCGCCGCCGTGGCCTGCACGACGTAGTAGCTCGCGAGCCGCATGGACGCCTGATAGGCGGTGACGTCCTTGGCGAGCTTCTGCTCATACACGAGCGGCTTGTAGAGCCGCGACGCCTTGCCGTCCGTGAGCACCGACGAGAGCAAATCCAGCTCCGCGTCACCGGGCGCGTAGAGCGCGGGCGTCGCCCAGGCCAAGTGGACGCGGGGGAGCTTCACGTCGTCCGTCTTGACGAGGTGCTGGCGAGCGGCGACGGTGGGCGGCTCCGCGCGGGGCGTCGGCGCTCGTCGCCCTGCCGGCAAGGAGCCGAAGTTGCGCTCGACGAGCGCCAAGGCCTCGGCCGACGCGAAGTCGCCCACCAGAGTGACCACCGCGTTGCTGGCGCAGTAATACTCCGTGAAAAACTCGCGGACGTCCTCGAGGGAGGCCGCCGCCAGATCCTCGTGCGAGCCGATGACCGAGCGATGGTACGGGTGGCTCGGTGGGAAGACGGCCTCCGTCACGTAGGTCCCGAACATCCCGTACGGGCGGTTCTCATAGCTCTGCCGCCGCTCGTTGCGCACCACGTCGCGCTGGTTGTCCAGCTTGGCCTGCGTGAGCACCGGGAGCAGCCCCCCCATGCGGTCCGACTCCATCCAGAGCGCCAGCGGCAGGGTGTTGCTCGGGACCCGCTCGAAGTAGTTGGTGCGGTCTTGATTCGTCGTGCCATTCACCTCGCCACCGATGGGCTCGAAGGGCGTGAAGTACTCGCGGTCGTAGTGCTGGGAGCCCTGAAACATGAGGTGCTCGAACAGGTGCGCGAAGCCGCTGCGCCCGGCGCGCTCGAAGGACGACCCCACGAGGTACCGCACCTCCACGGCGACGACGGGCAGGCTGTGATCTTCGCTGAGCAGGACGGTCAGGCCGTTGGGGAGCCTGCGCTCCTGCACCGGGAGGGTTGGCGTGGCCGCCTGGGCGAGCAAGGCGCCGGTCAGCGCGAGCGTGGGGAGCGCGGGCATGCCCAGGGTCTTAGATCAGCCACCGCGCCGCGGGAACGGCTCGCCTCGGCTTCCTGACCGCCCCGCACAAAGCTGCTAAGCTCCGCCCGATGCGCACGCTGGTCCTCGGTCTCTCTGCCACGCTCACCCTCCTCGTCGGCCCGCTCGGATGCTCCGTCGACACGGAGGGCGCCGGTGGCCCGGTGGGTGGCGGCGCGGCCGGCCACGGGGCTGCGGCGGGCGCCAGTGGGAGCGCGGGCCAAGCGGGAGGCAGCGGCGGCAGCAGCGGGACCAGCGGTGACGCGGGCTCCGGCGGTGCGGCGGGCTCCGGTGCCAGCGGCGGGACCAGCGGCGGCGCGGGCTCCGGCGGCAGCGGCGGCGCGGTGGGGGGCGAAGGAGGCGCTGCTGGCGGTGAAGGTGGTGAAGGCGGGATGGGAGCCGCGGGCGCCAGCGGCGCTTCAGGGGAAGCCGGCGCTGGTGGGAGCGCTGGAGCGGCGGGCGTCGGAGCTGCCGCGGGCTCCGGCGGCACGGCGGGCTCCGGCGGCACGGCGGGCTCCGGCGGCACGGCGGGCTCCGGCGGCACGGCGGGCTCCGGCGGCACGGCGGGCTCCGGCGGCACCGGCGCCACCGGCTACTGCGGGGACGGCGTGGTCAACGGCAACGAGCAGTGCGACGACGGCAACTCCAAGGACGACGACGGCTGCAAGAACGACTGCACCGTCTCATGCCTGCGGGGTGCGCTGTGGACGGGCAACTACCACTGCTACTGGCTCTCCGACACGCAGCGCAGCTGGGAAGACTCCTTCAATTACTGCAAAGACCGCGCGGCTCATCCGGCCACCATCGTGAGCGCGGCCGAGCGGCAGCACGTGCAGACCCTGGCCAACCGTGACATCTGGCTCGGCGCCCACGACGGCAAGGGCGAGAAGGAGCCGGGCGTCGGGGTCTACACGTGGGTGGATGGCGCGCCGTTCCAGTACAACAACTGGAAAGCTGGGGAGCCCAACGCCTCCAAGAGCAACGAGTGGTTCACGGACTACTACGAGCACTGCCTCATGCAGGAGAAGGCGGGCGGCTGGAATGATCGCCGCTGCAGCGTCAAGTACGCCGTCGTGTGTGAGTGGGACGCCCCTGGGCGCTGAGCCGCTCGGTCACGGTCGGGCGCCCGCGCGGCGCGTGGCTCACGCCTCCCTCGCGCCCCGAGGCTCCGCGGCGCTCCGCGGCTTCATTTCGGGTCGAAGTGGTGTAGGCTGCCGCTCCTCTCCGCCCCCGTAGCTCAGTGGATAGAGCAGTGGTTTCCTAAACCATTGGTCGCAAGTTCGACTCTTGCCGGGGGCGCCACCGCACGGCGCGCGGCCACGCTGGGGTCCGAGGCGCTGACGCGCGCGCCGCGCGAGAGGCGCCGGCGCGCGTCCACGCGCCAACCCTCGGGGTCGACAGGCGACGGGAAGGCCGTGCTACGGTCGCGCTGGCCCGCCCCCTGGCGACACCGGATTCATGGCCGCTCTCATCCAACGCATCCTCGCGCGCCTGGCGCACTGGCAGCACCGTCACCCGTTCCGCGTCCTCGCCGTGACCCTGCTCACGCTGCTGCCCATGGGGTATTTCAGCTCACAGCTCACGCTGAAGACGGCCTTCAGCGAGCTGCTCCCCGACAGTAAGCCGAGCGTCATCGAGGCCCGGCGAACGGCCAACCGCCTCGCGGGCGTCAACACCCTGACCATCGCCATCGAGAGCCGGGACACCGCCCTCCTGCGGCGCTTCGTCGATGAGGTCGGGCCGAAGCTCCGCGCGCTCCCCCCGGAGATCGTCGCCGCCGTGGACGACGGGCCCCGCCTGGCGCAGCGCTTCTTCGAGGACAACCAGGCGCTCTACGCTAGCGTCGAAGATCTGCGCGGGCTCCACGACGACATCCTGGCGCGGTACGACTACGAGGTCGGCAAGGCCACCGGCCTCGGGCTGGATCTCGAGGAGGACGAGGTCCCCCCGGAGGTCACGGCGCAGTCGGTCGAGGCGCGCTTCCGCAAGCAGATCGACGAAGCGAAGGCCAAGAGCCCCGGCCAGGACGGCTACTACATCGGTGAGGACGGCCACCTCGCCGCCATGCTGGTGCGCACCCCGCTCGGCAGCACCGATCCACGCGTCGCCGAGCTCGAGGCGACCATCGTGCGCCTGGCCGAGGAGGGCGGCTACGCCAAGGCGGACCCGGGCTTCAAGCTCAACTTCACCGGCAACATCATCACCAGCGCGGAGCAGCAGCAAGCGGTGGTGGACGATCTCATCGCGGTCGGCAGCATCGGCGTGCTGCTCATCTTGGGGGTGGTCTACTGCTTCTTCTTGCGGCTGCGGGTGCTGCTGGCCATGACCATCACCATCCTGGTGGGCTGCACCTGGGCCTTCGGCGCGGCGCGGCTGACGGTCGGCTACCTCAACACGGCCACCGGCTTCCTCGCCAGCATCATCGCCGGCAACGGCATCAACTTCGGGATCGTGTTCATGGCGCGCTACCTCGAAGAGCGCCGTGGGGGTGAGGCCAACGCCGAGCAGGCGCTGCACACCGCGCACCAAGAGACATGGCTCGGGACCCTGGGCGCCGCGGGCGCCGCCATGGTGGCCTATGGCTCGCTGTCGGTGACGGATTTCCGTGGCTTCAAGCACTTCGGCGTCATCGCCGGGACGGGCATGCTGCTCTGCTGGATCGCTACCTACACGGTGCTCCCTGCCGTGCTCTCCGCCCTCGAGCGCCTGCGTCCCCTGAACACGGCGCCCGGCCTGGCCGAGAAGCTGCGCGGGCTCTATGGCCGCCCCTTCGCGTGGCTCGCGCACCATGCTCCGCGCACCATCGCCATCACCGGCGTCGGGCTCGGCCTCGTGAGCGCCATCCTCGGCGTCGGTTACTTCCGTAACGACCCGATGGAATACGATCTGGCGCGCATCCGTAACGAACGGCTGAGCCCCACCTCCGCGGGCACGCTGTCGGTGCGCGTCGACAAGCTGGTGGGGCGCTTGGGGCAAGACGGGCGCGCCATCCTGACGGACCGCGTCGATCAGGTCGAGCCCCTGGTGCAGGCCCTCACTCAGCGCCGAGACGCGGCCCCCGCGGACGCCAAGCCCTTCGACCGCGTGGTGAGCATCGCCTCGCTGTTGCCGAAGGACCAAGACGAGAAGCTCGCGCTGCTCGCGGACATCGAGGACCGCGTCCAGCGCGGGCACAAGCGCGGGTTCATCTCCGACTCGGAGCTCGCGAAGATCCGCGAGCACTTGCCCGCGAAGCTGCAGCGCATCGACGCCGACTCCCTACCGGAGCTCGTCGCGCGCCCCTTCACGGAGCAAGACGGCACGCGGGGGCGCGTCGTGTACATCGTCCCTACCTCCGGGCGGAGCGTGTACGACGCTCACTACCTCCTCCAGTGGGCGGACTCCTTCCGCGAGGTCCGGCTCCCGAGCGGTGAGATCATCCGGGGGACGGGCGACCCGGTCGTCTTCGCGGACATGCTGCTGAGCATCAAGCACGAGGCCCCCAAGGCCATCTTGCTCAGCTTCCTGGGGACGGTCGCCGTCATCTTCATCACCTTCCGCGCGCGGGGCCGCGCCTTCGGCGCGATGGGCATCCTGCTCTTGGGGATGCTGTGGCTGCTCGGCTTCTTGGCCATCCGGCAGCTCAAGCTAAACTTCCTCAATTTCGTCGCGCTCCCCGTCAGCATCGGCGTCGGCGCGGACTACGCGCTCAACATCCTGGGCCGACACCAGAGCGAGGGCGACGCGAACATCGATCGCATCGTGGTGGAGACGGGCGGCGCCGTCGTGGTCTGTTCGCTCACCACCATGCTGGGAGACCTGGCGCTGCTCACGAGCATCAACCGCGCCGTCCAGAGCTACGGTCTGACCGCCGCCGTCGGGGAGTTTGCCACGGTGTTCGCCGGCATGCTGGTGCTGCCCGCCTTCCTGCACTGGCGCGTCTTGAGACGTGCTCGCGGCGCGCGCGCTCCTGTGACACCATGAGCGCGTGCACCGCGCTCCCCTCCTCGTGTTGACGTTCGGTGTCGGGCTGGCCGGCTGTGGTCCCGAGGCCACCCGCCCCGCGACCGCTCCAGCTCCCGCCACCACCCCGCCCAGCCTCCCTCCCGGCGTCCATTGCGACACCGAGAGCTGCAGCTACTACTCCACCTACCCTGGGACGCAGGAGTGGACTCAGACGCCTCGCCCGCTCGGGGACGTGGTGGTGTGTGAGTTCCGGGGTGCCGCCTACGCCAGCTACGACGACGTCCCCCACCAGGAGCCCTCACCGCAGTTCGAGCTGCGCCCCGGGGAGGTGCTGCGCGTCACCTTCACCGGGCTTGGATCCCAGCACCCCCGCGTCAAGGGCAACTCCGGGGAGGCGCCCCTCGAGCTGCTGAAGAACACCGAGGCGGAGTGGTTGCTGGTCGAGCAGACGGCCGGCGGGATCCCCGTGTTTTACAACATCAGCAAGCTGACCCGCTCCATCATCTGGACCAAGGCCTACACCACGGCGCGCGGGCGCCCGTTCGGCTTCTTGTCGGTGGGGCGCTGCTTCTGACGGGAGCGCGCCGCCGCGGCCTGGCGGCGCTCACTTGAAGCCATCGAGGTGGACGACGTACCACTCGCCGCGCCAAGAGATGAGGCTCGTGAGCTCCAGGTGTGCGCGGCGGCCATCGGGCAAGCGGTACGCGAGGCGCGAGCGCAAGACGCGGTAGTAGCCGAGTTTATTGCCCTCACTGCCGGGCTTCATCCACTTCGCTCGGGCCTCGTCCACCTCGAGCCCCAAGAAGCTCAGCCGCGCGCGGTCGGCGCCGAGGCGGCGGTGGAAGGCGTGGACGTCACGCTCGAAGGCCGCGTAGAGCCGGTGGCTCCAGTCCCGCTCCGGTCGCTGAATGTCCTTGACCTTCGCGTAGGCGGCCTGCGGAAAGAAGAAGCTCCGCGCGAGCGCCGGTCGGTCTTCGACGATGGCTTGCCAGAGCAGCGCGGCCTGTGCCTTCACGAAGGGCGAGTCGCTCCGCGGGCGCTCGTCCGTCTGAGGGAGCCACGCGCCGCCAGCGTCCGTCAGCGCGGGGCTGAGCTCCGGCGCCGAGGGCGCGGGAGCGGCAGGGCTGGGCGACGCTTCGGGGGCGGGCGGCGGCTCCTGCGCGGGGGGAGGCGGCGCCGAGGACGCCGCCGAGCTCACCGGCGCCTCCCACGGCGGCTGCACCGGGGGTGACGCGGGCGCCGCCTCCGGCGTAGGCGGCGCCGAGGCGGTGGGCGCCAGCGCGGCCGACCTCTGCGCCGAGCTGCCGCTGGCCGGCAGCGCCGGCGCTGCGGGCGCGGGGCTGGTCGGGCAGCGCCGAGCCCCACCGCTGCACGCCGTGAGGGTGAGGGCCACGAGCGTCCACCTGAGGCTGCCGGACTTCATGAGCGCTTGATGCGCGCGGACCAGACCGTGGTCAAGCGCCGTCGAGCGGCGCGAGGGGCGAGGAGCGCGCCGCGCGCCCTGCGGCCTTCGCTCGAGCCCCTGGCTCAGACGCCGAGCTCAGCGGCGCGCGCCAGCTCCTCCAGAAAGGCGGCGCCGTAGGTGTCGAGCTTCTTCGGCCCGACGCCGGAGACCGCGAGCAGCTCGGCCTCCGACCGGGGGCGCCGCAGCGCCAGCTCGGTCAGCGTGGCGTCGCTGAACACCACGTAGGCTGGCACCCCGCGCTCCTCGGCCAAGCGCCGACGCAGGAGCTTGAGCCGCTCCAACAGCGAGGCGGGAGCCTGCTCGGCCCTGACGACCGGCGCCTCGCCCCGGCGTCGGCGCGGCACGGCCGAGGCCATCACCGGGGCCTCCACCTCCCGGCACCGGTCACAGCTCGCGCCGCAAGCGGGCGCCGTCTCCCCGAAGTGCGCCACCAGGCGCTGGTGACGACAGCCCGCCCCTTCGGCCAGCGCGTACATCTCCCGCACCAGGCGCCGCTGGCGCTGAAAGGCCGCGTCGTCGTCACACGCGAAGCGCTCGACGGCGAGCACGTCCGCCCACGAATAGAAGAGCACGCAGTCGCTGTCGAGGCCATCGCGGCCGGCGCGCCCCACCTCCTGATAATAGCCCTCCACGCTGCGGGGCATGTCACGATGGATGACGTAGCGCACGTTGGACTTGTCGATGCCCATCCCGAACGCGATGGTGGCCACCACGACGTCGAGGTCGTCGTTCTTGAAGGCGTCTTGCACCGACGCGCGCTCGAGCGGCTCGAGCCCGGCGTGGTAGGCCGCCGCCCGCAGTCCGTAACGCCCCAGGTGCGCCGCCAGGCTCTCACAGGCCTTGCGCGAGAGCGCGTAGATGATCCCCGTCTGCCCACGCCGCGCCAGCACTAGGCGGAGGATGGCGTCGCGGGTGCTCGGACCGTCGCCCCCCTTACGGATCGCGTACAACTTGAGGTTGGGGCGAAAGAAGGAGCCGCGGTAGAGCCGCGGCCGGTGCATGGAGAGCTGCTCGGCGATGTCACTGGTGACCTGCTCGGTGGCGGTGGCCGTGAGCGCCAAGACCGGCACCTCACCGAAGCGGCGCTTCAGATCCCCGAGCGCCCGGTAGGCCGGGCGAAAGTCATGGCCCCACTGGGAGATGCAGTGGGCCTCGTCCACCGCGATGAGCGAGATCCGCAGCCCCCTCAGATCCTGAGCCACGGTGGCCTTGAGGCCCTCCGGCGCGGCGTACACCAGCTCCAGCTCACCGCGCCGGATCTGCGCCACGCGCGCGGCGCGCTCTCCGGGCTCCAGCGACGAATTGAGGAAGGTGGCGCGGAGCCCGACCTCGCGCAGCGCGTCCACCTGATCTTTCATCAGGGCGATGAGCGGAGAGACGACGAGCGTCAGCCCGCCCAAGAGGCGCGCCGGGATCTGGTACGTCAGAGACTTACCGGCGCCCGTCGGCATGATCCCGACGCAGTCGGCGCCAGCCAGCACCGCCTCGATGAGCTCCCGCTGACCGGGCCGGAAGCGCTCATACCCGAAGACGGACGAGAGCACCTCTTGTGGCGACGGACGGGCGCCAGCGTCCATGGCCTCCGGCGCGCGACGCCCCGGGGCGCCCTCGAGCGTCGCTGCGATGGTCTTGAGCATGGCGAGCTGTTCGGGGCCGAACGCGCCCGAGTTTCTGCGCCACTCGAGCCTCAGCTCGCGCAGCTCCGCCACGCAGTCTGCGCGCAGCGCCGAGGGGAGCTGCGCCCCAGGTGGCTCCACTTTGCTGGCGAGCGCCCTGACTCGCGCCGCGACGAGGCCTACATCCGCCGAGGGTTGCCCGGCTTCGGTGAGCGGCATGCCTTCTTGAGTCCCTCGTCGCAGGCCTTCTTCAGGAAGGAGGCCGCGCGCGCGGTGTCGACGCTGCCGCCGTACCCTCGCTCATGGCCGATGCCGGCGTTGTAACAGGCCAGCGCGTTCTGTGGCGCGCCGTCGCAGCTCCGTCGGTGGTAGCCCTCGCTGCTCAGGAGGTCGCCGTAGCTCTCGCGCATCTCGCTCTCCTCCAAGCAGCCACCGTCCGGCGGGACGGCGCAGCCCTGCTCGTAGAGCGCCAGCGCCTTCCGGAGGTGGTCCGGCGTGGGGCTCTGCTCTTCGATGACCAAGCCGGCCCCCACGCAGGCCGTCGCAGAGCTCTGGTTGCACTCCTCCAAGTAGAGCTTGAGCGCCCTGCCGAGATCCTTGGCGCCGCCGAACCCGAGCTCGAGCATCCCCGCGAGGTTGGTGCACCCGACCTTGACCGTGTCCGTACAGCCACGCTCGAACAGCGTACGACCAGCGGCGGGGTTACGGTTGGCGCCGCCTTGCCCATGGACCACCATCACGCCTGCGTTGGCGCAGGCTTGGTAGTCGCGCATCTTGCAGGCGCGGAGCCACAGCTGCAGCGCCGCGCCCCGATTCTGTCGCGTCCCGCGCCCGAAGTAGGCCTGGACGCCGATGTTGGTGCACGCGCCCGGCTCCCCTCCGAGGCAGCCCTTCGAGCCCCAGAGCAAGGCACGCTGCCAGTCCTCCTTCTCCGTGTAGTAGATGTTGAGCATCGTGCAGGCCTTGGCCTCCTTCAGCTTGCACGTGCGCTCCCACAGGGCCAAAGCCCGCGCCTCGTCCTTGGGGAGCTGACTGCCGGTCATGAGCAGCATGCCCAGCGTCGTGCAAGAGCCCAAGCTCCCCGCCTTGCACTGGGCGACGCACTCCTGAGCGTCCGTCGGGCTACACTCGTAGCTCGCGACCGGCGCCGTGGTCCCTCGGCGCTCCGCGGCGCGCTGCTCGGCCTGGATGCGCGCGACCTCCACGCAGGCGCTCCCATCCCAGGCCATCCCGGCGGCGCACTCCGGGCGCTCGGAGGTCACGGGCTGGGCGGCGGGCGCCTGCGGCCCACCCCCCGCCACCTGCTGCTCCGCCGGCGCGCCGTCGAGCGGCACGAGCAGCACTTGGAGCACCGAGCGGCACTTCGACGGCGCCTTGCTCGCGTCAGGGTCCGCGCCGCTGCACGCCCCGAAATCACCGTCCCGCATCCCCTCTGCGGACTCCCCAGCGCCGCTCGCCTCGGCGCTGGATCCGAAGCCTTCGCCCGCGACCCTCCCCGAGCGCGCCGCGGCTCGCATCCGGCGGAACGCCCCGACCGTCGCCTTTCGGATGACGTGCGTCGCGCCTGCGCAGTTGCCCTCGAGCTGCTCACGCCGAACGTCTCCGGCCAGTGAGTGCTTGCCCACCACGAAGATCTCGACGCGCACCTGGCCGTCGGTCTTCAGCTCGCCCTCGAGCGACGCCGCCCCCACCGGGAGGTTGGCGTGCAGCTCCGCGCGGGAGCGGAACACTTTGGTGTCCTCCTTCGGAGAGACGCCGTTGTACTCGTACCTGCCTTGGGCTCGACACTCCGACAGCAGCTCGAAGCCGTTCTGGTCGAAGCGAACGATGGCCGGGCCGTGGCTCAGCGCGATCTCGAGGTCCGCGCGCTGACCGGACTGCCAATCCATGACGAAAGGCTCCGCCATCTTCTTGGACACGTTGAGCCGGACGGCGCTCGGGTCCACCTGGTCGTAGTCGGGCAGCTCCGGCGAGCCCAAGGGACCCGGGCCAGGGCCGCAAGCCGTGATACACCCCGCGAGCGCTACCAAGCCGACCAACCATTGCCTCATCGCAGTCCTCATCCTTTGCCTTCGACCAGAGCCCGGAGCCCGCTCGACGACGACGGACGGGGCGCCGGGCTCAACCTGGCACTATGGCACAGCTCACCCTCACGCGCCGAAGGATGGCGCGGGGGGGCCACCCACGCCTCGACGCCGCGCGGCGGGCCCCAGAGGATGACGACGCGGCCGCCCGGCCGGCGGGCCAGCGGCGCCGCGGCCGATCGCGGGGCCCTCGCCGGGGCGCGGAGGGCTCCCAGAGCGTTGCTCTCCGCTGAGAAGCTGCCGCTAGGCTACTTTGTGCCCCCCCTCCTAAGAGCAGCCCCCCGCGGACGCACGGCTCGCCGCTCACCTCACGGAGGCTGCGCCGCCCCGCCGCCCGTGCCGTTCGCGTCTCGGCCCTAGCCCGCGCCTCACTGGGGGTGATGGCCCTCGGGAGCTGGTTTGACCGTTGCATGGCTGTCGGCTCTGCCAGTATTGTCTGTTTTCCGTGGCTGCCACGTCTAACCCCCGCGCTGCCCAGCGCCACGTTCCATGAGGATGAAGAGAGTCATGAAGCTCCCGGTTACAGCTCGGTTCCTGTCGTTCGGTGCGCTGCTGTTTGGTCTTGGGCTCAGCGGATGCGGTGGCCCTGCGGGCTTGCCGGATCTCAGCGGCCTCAACCTGGGCAGCGGCAACAGCGGCAACAACAACAGCAGCAACAGCGGCAACAACAACAGCGGCGGCAGCGGGGATAGCAGCGGTGGAGGCACCACCGACAAGCTCATCGACGACCTGCTGGGCGGCATCGGCGGGGGCAACGCGCCCTCCGGCAACTCGCCGAGCATCCCGCCTTCCTCCACGCCCTCGGCGCCGACCGGGGGTGGTGGAGGCAGCAGCAGTGGCGGCAAGCTCGACACCTTCGACGAGGACATCGCGCGCATCCGCCAAATCGTCCCGGGCTGGGACAACGGCACGGGCCTCACGGTCAAGTTCTTGCGCGAGCGAGATCAGCAGCGCCTCAGCCTCATCTACGTGGACGCCACGCCGCCAGTCCTGAAGGAGGGCGTCAACCTGTGGATGATCCAGGCCAAGGCCAAGGGCGACAACAAGACGCTCGGCTGGTTCGTGATCTTGCTCAAGGACCTAGCACCCGGACGGTATTCCGGCTCACCGACCAACCGGGACGTCATCATGGCGGCGCTCATGGCGCCCGAGTGGGACGGTAAGAACCCCGAGACGACGTGGTCCATCAACGACGGTAGCTGGTGCGAGATCACCCTGCGCAACGCCGGCGCGCCGGGGGATCTCGAGGGGGAGTTCCGCGGCAAGCTGGTGGACAACAAAGGCAGTGGGTACCACACGGTGGAGAACGGCTACATCTACATCAACCGCTGAACCGCCTACCCCTACCCTCGGGCTCGAACGCCTGCCTCTCCAGCGAGGGACAGGCGTTGGCCGTTCAGGACGGCTCCCCGGGTTCGGTAGGCTCGAGCGCGGCCATCGGCACCCCCTCCGCCGGCGTGGTCGCCGATGACGCGGCGGCGCGCGCCGCGCGTGACCACAGCGCACCGCCGAAATAGACGGCGAAGAACGCAGCGACCAGCGCCTCCAGCACGAGCACCAGCACGGCCATGGCGTTCGGCAGGCCGTCGAGAAAGAGCGACACGAGGCGCGAGAGCGGCAAGAGCATCAACGTGGCGAGGAAGATGGCGTTCACGCGACGCTCCTCGAACACCTGACGGCGCACCACCACGAGCAGCGCCCCAAACCCCACTTGTAGCGCGGCCGCCGCGCGCTGCTCGCTCAGCAACACGGCGAGCCCATTGGAGTCTGCCAGGCGGAGCGGCTCGAGCGCCAGCTTGTAGAGCAGCTCCTTCTCGAACTCGGGCGCGAAGACGCCGAGCAGGCCGAAGACCATGCTCCCGACCGCGACCAACCAGTACCCAAGCTGCGCTAGAATTTTCATAGTTGCTCCGTCACGGCCGCGTCAGTGCGTGCGCGCGGCCGCTCCACGATGTAGCTCGACCTCACCGCGCTCCGGATCTCGCCGGAGCGCCAGCACCTCCGCCTCCGCGGCCGCGCCCGCGATCAGCGCGGAGGCGCTCGCCACGATCCACTGCACCCGGGGGAGCGCGCGCTGGAGCGCGCCGGGCAGCTCGCTCTGCGTGGCTGCGTCCTGGTGGAGCTCGAGGTCGTCGATGAGCACGACCCCCTCGGCGAGGCGTGGATCCGTCCCGGGGTAGGCCGCCCAGAGGGTGCGCACCGGCAGCGCCGCGAAGCCGACGAGGTGCCGCGCCCCGACGGGGAGCCCCTCGAGGCTGCACGTCCTGCCGTGCGGAGTGCGAAAGACGGGCTCCAGGCTCCCCGGCTCGCAGCCCAGGTACTTCACGCCCACGAGCTCGAGCAGCTCATCGACGGCCCACCGCATCGCCGCTGCGAGCAGCTCGTACCTCAGCGCGGCCTCGACGCCGCGCCCCGTGAGGGCGGCGGAGAGCTCGGCGTAGGCGAGCGCCTGCTTCACCTCGCGGGTGAGCTCCTGGCGCCCACCCTCTTCGACCGGGACGCTGGCGCGCGGGTCATGGCGAGCAATGGTGCGTAGCGGCGACGTGAGGCTGAGCGGCTGACGCGCAAAGCTTCTGGACGCCGTCAGGAGCGTGAAGGCGTAGCCCCCTGCCTGCGCCAGCTTCTCGTGGAGCAACTGCTCGCGCCGCTGCAGCGTCCCTGGCTCCCCCTCGAGCCGCACGTTGGGGCTCGTCACGAGCAGCCCGTGCGGCCGGTCCGGCTCGTCCAGCCCCAGCCACCATCGGCTGATGGCGAGGCTCTCACGCTCGGCCTCCGCCTCCCCGGCGGCGATCAGGAGCGGCGGTCCCGCGCGCAGCGGCACCGCGTGCCCCGGCCGCGTGGCGGCCACGGCGCCCAGGATGGACGTCTTGCCGACCCCGGCCGCGCCGTGCAGCACGCTGAAGGGGCGGGGCGTCCCTGCGTCGTCTGCGAAGACGAGGCGCTGGCTGGCGAAGGGCCCGACCCCGATGAGCTGCACGTCGAGGAGCAACACGAGCGCAACGATAGAACATCCTGGGCATCGGCGGCGAGGGCCGCGGTGCGTCCGAGCCTACTCACCCCTCCCGCGCGGGCGCGTAGCGGTTTTCGCAGGCAAATGATGGGCTTGAAAGGCGGCCGCGCGCACCAAGTGTGGCTACAGTCAGGGCACCGAGATGGAACGCATCGCCGTCATCTACAACCCCAACTCCAAGAAGAACCGCGACCGCAGCGGGCGCGCGGAAGATCTCGCGCGGATCATCGGACCCTGGGGAGAGGTGATCGAGACGCGCGACCTCAGCGAGCTCCGCCCTCGGCTGCGCCAGGTGCTCGACCGCGGCGCGGACTACCTCGTCGCCGACGGCGGTGACGGCTCACTGCACTGGGTCCTCAACGAGACCAGCCTCGTGACGGGGGACGCCAGGCTCCCGCATTTCGTCCCGACCAACGGGGGCACCATCGACTTCGTGGCGCGTAAGACGGGCCTCGCCAACAAGGGGAGCGCGGAGGGGATCCTCGAGTGGCTCAAGCGACATCTCGAGCGGCGCCAAGCGCCGCCGCTCCAAGCCATCGACTCCTTGGAGCTGACGGGCGTCCGCGTCGGCGCCGACGGGAAGGAGGAGGCCTTTCGCCGCATCGGCTTCGCCCTCGCGGCGGGCGGGATTGGGCAGCGCTTCTTCGACAAGTACTACGCCGAGCCGCAGCTCGGCACGCGCGCCATCGCCAAGGTCGTGTCGCGAGCGATCGCCTCGCACCTCCTGGCCTCTACCCCGATCAAGGCCTCGGAGGAGCTCCTCGCCTACGGTCGCGAGGTGTTTCGCCCCACCGCGGCGCGCGTCACCATCGACGGACGGCGCCTGGACTGCGAAGAGCACGGGGCGCTGCACGCCGGCGCCTTCGACGTCTCGCTGGGCGGCATCTTCCGGGTGTTCCCGCTGGCCAAGACCCCCGGCGTGCTCCACTTCCAGGCCGGCGCCATCAGCCCCATGGAGATCATCCAGGCCTTGCCCCGGGTCGTCCTCGGGCGCAGCGTCCACGGGGCCCACTTCACCGAGTGCGCCGCCGAAGAAATGCAGATCGAAGCGCTCGGCGACGAGCTGCTCGCGCCCATCATCGACGGCGAGAGCCTGCCTGGCGTCCAGCGGCTCATGGTGCGGCGGGGGCCCATCATCCGGATCCCTGCACCCCTCGCCGAGGCCTGAGCGCCGCGTGGCGCGCGGCCCCAGCGGCAGCTTTTCGGAGCATTCCTCGGCGTTCTCGCTAAGCTCCTGGCCGCGATGGCGACCGAGAAGACCTATGAGATGCTCTGGGACTGCAAGTACTGCGGTCAAAAGAAGAACCTCGGCAAGACGCACCGGCATTGCCCCAACTGCGGCGGAGAGCAGGACGCGACCTTGCGTTACTTCCCGTCGGACGAGGAGAAGGTAGCGGTCGAGGACCACGCCTACGTGGGCGCGGACGTCCACTGCCCGGCGTGTCGCCAGGTCAGCTCGCGGGCGGCCCGCTGCTGCGGGGCCTGCGGCAGCCCGCTCGAGGGCGCCAAGGACGCCGCTCGACGCGCCGATCAGCTCGTGGAGCAGGGGCAAGTGTACGCCGGGGAGACCGCGCTCGCGGCCAAGCAGGAGCTCCAGGGCTACGTCCCCGCGACGGCCCCGGCCACCAGCGCGACGACGGCCGCGCCCGACAAGAAGAAGAAGCTCGCCTTCGGCTGCGGCTGCCTCACGCTCTTGGCCTTGATCGCCGCGGTGGTGATGGTCCTCACGCTGTGGCGCAAGGACTCGACCGCCCACGTGAAGGCGCTGACTTGGGAGCGAACGATCGACGTGGAGGTCTACGCCCAGCAGCGCCGCAGCGCCTGGTGCAGCGAGCTGCCCACGGGCGCCAAGGAGCTCCGTCGCACCCGTGAGGCGCGCGGCACCGAGCGCGTGGAGGACGGGGAGGACTGTCGGACGCGGAAGGTGGACAACGGCGACGGCACCTTCAAAGAGACCGAGGAGTGTACGCCCCGCTACAAGCAGGTCGACAAACTCGAGGACAAGTGCGACTACGAGATCCTCGACTGGGGCACCGCGCGGACCGAGCGTGCCCTCGGCGCTGCGAGGGAGCCCGCCCCCAGCTGGCCTCAGGTCGTGCTCACCAAGCCCGGCACTTGCCAGGGCTGCGAGCGCGAGGGCAAGCGCAAGGAGAGCTACGAGGCCGTGCTGCAGGACGCCGGCGGGAAGGAGCACCGCTGCAGCCTGCCCGAGGCGCCCTGGAGCGCGCTCCGCGTCGGGCAAGCGCTCGCGGTCCGAGCCTCGGTCGTGACGGGCGCCATCGACTGTGACTCCATCGGCCGCTCGAGCCAGCCATGAGGTCGTTCGAGCTCGGCCCCCACTGCGTCAACCGCCACCAGCTCCGAGTCCGCTTCGGGGAGACGGACTTGATGGGCATCGTGCACCACGCGGCGTACCTCTCCTACGCCGAGGTGGGGCGCGTGCAGTACCTCCGCCGCCGCGGCATCTGCTACGGGGACTGGGTCGCCCGCGGGCTTCACCTGCCGGTCATCGAGGTCGCGCTGAAGTACCGTCGCCCGGCGCGCTTCGACGATCTGCTGTGCGTGGAGACGCAGCTCGAAGAGCTGGGCCGCGTCAAGCTGCGCTTCTGCTATCGCATCCTGCGCCATGAGCCGGAGAGCGGGGCCGAGGCGCTGCTGTGCTGGGCCAGCACCACGCTGGCCTGCGTGGGTATAGAGCACGCCCCGCGGCGCCTCCCGCTCGACCTCATCGAGGCCTTGCGCAGCCCAGAGCCGCCGGCTGCCCAGGGCGCCGCGCCGTGAGCGCCGAGCGTCACCGACCGACACGCCGCCGCGGGGCAAGCTCGGCGAGCGCCCTGGATCTTGTCGGAGCCGCTCCACCGCGCTAGCCCACGAGATCGATGGGCTCCTCTCGGCGTGCGCGCGTGGTCCTCGTCGCTCGGGCAGCCCTGCTCCTCGGCCTGAGCGCACCCGGCATCGCTGGGGCGCAGAGCACCGGCGCGGTCCCTGGCGGCAGCTCCGGAGCTGCTACCACGCCCGCCGAGCCGGCGCCGACGGCGCCGGTCATCGTCGCGCCGAAGCTCGTCACCTTCGTCGAGGCGAAGTACCCGGAGGCGGCGCTGCGTGCAGGGCGCCAGGCGAGCGTGCTGCTCAAGCTCACCGTGGACGCGCAGGGCAAGGTGACGGCGGTGGAGCTCCTGGAGCCTGCGGGCGAGGGCTTCGACGAGGCCGCAGTGGCGGCGGCCCAGGCCTTCGTGTTCGAGCCAGCGACGCGCGACGGCAAGCCCTTCGCCGTCAAGATCCCCTACCGCTACGACTTCAAGCTCCTCGAGCCACCGCCGGCGGAGGAGCCACCCCCGTCGACGGGCGAGCTGCACGGCGTGCTCTACGTCGCCGGCACGCAGCAGCCCCTCGCCGGCGCCACCGTCACGCTCACCGCGCCGGACGGCTCGAGGTCCTCCTGGGTCACCAACGACGAGGGCCGCTGGAGCGCGGCGACGCTGGCGCCCGGGACCTACCGCGTCTCGCTCGAGGCCGAAGGTTACCAGCCCACCACCAGCGAGGAGCTGGTCGTCGCGGGGGAGGCGGCGGACATCACCTATCGCCTGGTGCCCGTCTCCGAAGAATTCGAGGTGGTCGTCCAAGGAGAGCGCCCACCGCGTGAGGTCACGCGGCGCACCCTCGAGCGCCGTGAGATCGCGCGCGTCCCAGGGACGGGCGGGGACGCGCTGCGCTCGCTCGAGAGCCTCCCTGGCGTCGCGCGGCCCCCGGGCCTCGCGGGCCTGCTCATCGTCCGCGGCTCGGCGCCCCAGGACACCCAGACCTTCGTGGACGGCACGGGCGTGCCGCTCATCTACCACTTCGGGGGGCTCTCCAGCGTCATCCCCACAGAGCTGCTCGAGCAGATCGACTTTTATCCCGGTAATTTCAGCAGCCAGTACGGCCGCGTGAACGGCGGCATCGTGGACGTGAGGCTGCGGCGCCCGAACACCAAGTGCACCGGACCTTACGGCAAGCCCCTGGCCACGGCCGAGGAGGGCTGCTTTCACGGCCTGGCGCAGGTGGATCTCATCGACGCGCGGCTCATGCTCGAGGGTCCGCTCGGCGGGGGCTGGACCTTCATGGCGGCGGGACGCCGAAGCTGGGTCGACGCTTGGCTGAAGCCCGTGCTGGAAGAGGCGGGCGCCGGCGTCACCACCGCGCCCGTCTACTATGACTTCCAGCTGGTCGCGGAGACGGCGCCGAGCCGCCACAGCCGCCTGAGCCTGCGCACCTTCGGCTCGAGGGATCGCTTGGAGGTGCTGATCAACACCCCGAGCGAGCGCGAGCCGGGCATCAGCGGCAACATCACCTTCGAAACGGGCTTCCTCACGGCGCAAGCGCTCTACGAAGCGGAGCTGGCGCGCAGCGTCGCGCTGCGGAGCATGCTGTCGGCCGGGCACACTCAGCTCACCTTCAGCGTCTCCACCCTCAATTTTCAGCTCGACTTCTACCCCGTGGAGGCCCGCAACGAGTTCGCGTTCAGGGTGGCGCGCAGCGCTACGCTCAACCTGGGGATGGACATGCAGGTGGCCCCCTACGACGTCTACGTCCGCGCGCCGCCCCCCCCTCGCCCCGGCGAGCCCTCACCCGGGCCCTTCATCACGCGGCCCTCCATCGAGCGGAGCACCAGCGGCACCGGCTTCCGCCCTGCCTGGTACGCAGAGGCCGAGCTGACGCCGACCCGCAAGCTTCGCATCGTCCCCGGGCTACGCCTCGACTACGCCCGTGACTCTGGGCAGACGGATCTGAGCCCACGGCTCAACGCCCGGTACGATCTCGTCTCCAGCTCGGAGCAGGGGCTGAGCGAGGCGGAGGCCTACGCGGCGGGCGTGCGCCAGCTCCGGACCACGCTCAAGGGCGGGGTGGGTCTCTACCACCAGCCGCCCCAGTTCCAGGAGACGGATCGGGTCTTCGGGACGCCGCGCCTCGCCTCGAATCGAGCGCTGCACTACGCGCTCGGCGTCGAGCAAGAGCTGAGCCGACACCTCGAGGTGGGCGTCGAGGGCTACTACAAAGACTACACGCAGCTCGTCTCCGCGGCTCCCGGCGCCGCGGGCCTGCTCGCCTACGACAACGCCGGCGTCGGCGCGGCCTACGGGCTCGAGACGCTCCTGAAGTACAAGCCCGACGCCAGGTTCTTCGGCTGGCTCGCCTACACGCTCGCGCGCAGCGTCCGCACCGACCGCCCCGGCGGCAGTGAGCACCTCTTTCGGTTCGACCAGACCCACAACCTGACCCTCCTCGGGAGCTACCGGCTGGGCCAGGGCTGGGAGGTCGGCGCGCGCTTCCGCGTCATCTCCGGCAACCTCTACACCCCCGTGCTCGGCGCGCCGGCGCTGTCGGCGCTCTACGCCGCGGACGCCGGCGCCTACATCCCGCTCCAGGCCGCGCCCTACAGCGAGCGGCTCCCGCTCTTTCATCAGCTCGATCTGCGCGTGGACAAACGCTGGCAGTTTCCCAGCTGGCGCCTGAACGCCTACCTCGACGTGCAGAACGCCTACAACACCTC
Organism: Myxococcota bacterium; assembly: GCA_963169915.1. GTDB lineage: Bacteria > Myxococcota_A > Polyangia > Polyangiales > Polyangiaceae > JADLEQ01. The sequence goes on along the minus strand of CAUJEM010000123.1, from coordinate 57,020 downwards.
CACCGTGCAAGGCTTCGACTACACCTTCGACTACAGTAAGAAGGTGCCCCGCAGTGGTCTCCCCATCATCCCGAGCATCGGGGTCCGAGGTGAGTTCTGATGACGGTACACGCCGCTCCCCGCTGGCTCTTCACGGCGCTCGCCGCCGCTCTGCCGCTCGGCTGTGGGGCAGACCTCCCGTCGAGCAGCTCCGTCGAGCAGCTGCGTGTCCTGGCCGTCCAGAAGGACGCCCCCTACGCGCGGCCCGGCCAAGAGGTCACGCTCCGCATGCTGTGGACGGACGGGCGCCCGGAGCACGCCCGCGGCCCCGTGCAGGTGGCGTGGTTCTCCGGCTGCTTCAACCCACCCGGTGACTCCTACTTCGGGTGCTACCCTCAGCTCGCTCAGCTCGATCCGAGGGACTGCGTGACGGGCAGCGGCGGCGCCCGCTGCGGGCTCGGAGACACCTTCACCTTCAGCATGACCCCGCCGGGCGGCGCGCCGCTCATCCTGCCTCAGCGCTCGGCGGGGCTGACGCCTTACGGACTGGCGGTCGTCTTCTTCGCAGCCTGCGGTGGTCAGCTCGGGCCGCCGCCTCCTGGGGGCGCCTTCCCGCTCGGGTGCTACGCTCCGAGCGGCGAGGTGGTCGGCTCGGAGGGCTTCGTCGCCGGCTACTCCAGCGTCTACGCCTACGAGGACTTACAGAACGCCAACCCCAGCCCGAGCGGCCTGCTCTTCGGCGGAGTGCCCGCCACCACGAGCTGCGTCGACGCTGGCTGTCTCTCCCCGCGCCCCGAGGCGGCTCGCTGCGGTGAGCCAGGGGTGCCCTGCATCTCGGCCTGCGCCGACGACGGCGACACGGAGTCGTGCCCCGGCGTCGACGTCGCGCCGCTCCTCGACCGCTCCATCGTGGAGAGGGACAGCGCGGTGGGGGAGGCCTCGGAGGAGCAGATCTGGGTCAGCTACTTTGCGACGCGAGGCAAGCTCAGCCAGCCCCTCAAGCTGGTCAACGACGCTACCCGAGGCTGGGTGGGAGACTACGGCACCCAGCTCCATGCCCCGCGGGAGCCTGGGCCCTTGGAGCTCTGGGCCGTGGTGCGTGACAATCGCGGCGGAGTGGGCTGGACCCACACGCGCGTCATCGTCCAGCCTTGAGGCGCGAGGGCGCGGCGCCAGGCGCGCCGACGAGCGGTTTCATGATTGTCGCGACGCGATAAATCAGCGATCATTTCCCCGCCGGAGCGCGCGCCCCGGACCAGGCTGCCATGACCATCGCTCAACGACCGCTCACGCCACTCGCTCAGGGCACGGTCGTCAATGAGCGGTACGAGATCCGCCAGAGCCTCGGCAAGGGGGGCATGGGGGAGGTCTTCCTCGCGTACGACCGCAGCACCCAACAGCCCGTGGCGCTCAAGGTGGTGCGCGAGGAGTCCCGCATGCCCGGCGACGACGAGGCGCTCCGGCAGGAGCTGCTCCTCGCCCGGCAGGTCAGCCATCCCAACGTCTGCCGCGTGCACGATCTGACGCCTAGCCCTTGGGGCCCCATCTTGGTGATGGAGCACATCGCGGGTCAGACCCTCCACACGCACATCCGCCGGAAGAAGGCGCAAAACGGCTACACTCCGGACGAGTTTCGCAAGATCGCGAGCGAGGCCGCCGCGGGGCTCGCGGCCATTCACGCCCAAGGCTTGGTGCATGGGGACCTCAAGCCCGGCAACGTGATGGTCACGTCGGAGCGCGCCATCATCTTGGATTTTGGGTTCGCTCAAGAGCGCGCCCGGGTCAACGCACGCCGCCCTGGGGCTCCCCCGGATGGCGGCACGCCCAACTACATGGCGCCCGAGCGCCTGCGCTCCGGTGGCGCCAGCATGGAAGACGACATCTTCGCGCTGGGGCTCACGCTCTGGGAGATGTGGACCTGCCGCGTCCCCGAGCCCGGCTACAAGCCGCGCGCCAGGCCCATGCGCGAGCAGATCATGTTCGACGTCGCCTCTGGGCTGACGAGCGACGAGGTCAAGCAGGTCTTCCGTTGCCTCAACGACGACCCCGCGCTGCGCCCCGCCGCGCGCCACCTCAAGTTCTTCAACCCCGCCGCCCTGACCACCAATCAGGTCCAGATCGCCCACGAGCGCCTCTCCCCAGGACCACCTCCGGGGCGCATGGTCACGGAGTCCTTCAACCCCCACGCGCAGGCCCTGCTGGTCACCTTCGCGAGCAACGCGCCGAGCGCCGCCGGGCGGCTCCTGCCGCTCCACCGCCCCCAGCTGAGCTTTGGCCGCAGCGTTCAGCAAGATCTCACGGTCAACGAAGCGACCGTCTCGGGTCACCACGCCACGCTGCGGTGGCAGGCGGGCGCCTGGGCCATCGAAGACGCGGACAGCACCAACGGCACCTACGCCGATCATAGCTACGACCGAAAGCCCACCGTCACCCTGATGCACGGCGGCGAGGCGCAGCTCGGGGAGTGCCGCGTCAAGCTCGTCAGCTTCTCCGAGGGCAGCCCCCAGCACGAGCGTGCGCAGCAGTACCTCGCCCGGCGCGATGGGCTGACCGGGCTGCTGCACGCCGAGACCCTCCTGCGCACCCTCAAGGATGAGTGGGAATTCGCTCAGTGGAACAGGGTGCCGCTGACCATCGCGCGCTACAAGCTGCGCAGCCCGAAGCACATCGTGAGCGAGCGCCCCACCATCTTCGAAATGCTGGCGCTGCGGCGCGCCGCGCAGCGCGCCGTGGAGCTGACGGAGCTCCTCCTCATGAGCATCGTCCCCGCCACCGCCGGCCGCGTGGGGCCGCTGAAATTTGCGGTGGCCATGCACGTGAGCCATGACGAGGGCAAGCTCGTGGTCGAGCAGATCGTCTCTCAGCTCAAGGGGCTCATGCCACCCCACTTAGATTTCTTGGCCTCCCTCACCGAGGTGAAGCCGGAGCACTCCCTCCACGCGCTGCTCGAGGACTGAGGAGCGAGGCAGCGCAAGCGATGGAGGGTCCCCTACGGTCGTCGCGCCACTCTTACGATGAGCCCGGCCTACGCCGGCTGGGCCTCGGAGACTCCAGGCGCCGCCCCATCAAGGCGCAGCTCGTGGTCGCCATCGTCGCGCTCATCGTGATGGTGGCGGTGCCCATCTACCTGCTACGCGGGCCCAGCCCGGCGCCAGCCCCCAGCGCCAGCGGCTCCGCGGCGGCCCCCATCGCCTCCTTGGCGGCCGTCATCGCCAGCGCGCTCCCGGTCGTGCAGGAGGCCAACGTCCAGGCGCTCGACGACCGGATCACCACCGCCGCCCCCGTCCGCGTCCGCTGTGGCGCCTCGCTCAAGCGAGGACTGGAAGGCCAAGCCTGCGATCAGCTCCCCACCCTCGAGCAGGCCTTCGTGGCGGCCATCCGTAGTGGTGAGGCGTGCGCGCCGAAGGCGTCCCTCAAGGCCGAAGGCACCATCAACTATGTCCTGAGCGTGGACTTCAACGGGCGCTCCGCGCGCGTCTTCGCGGGAGTGAGCGGCGGCTGGCGTGGAGCCCAGGCGCGGCAGGCCGCGCAGTGCGTCCAGAAGCGCCTCAGCTTACCGGACTGGGGCGCCCTGACGCACCAGCACCGCTACTACCAGATCGCCGTGTTGACCACCTACAAGCCACCCCGCCAGGCCCTCGGCGTCCCCGGGCAGCCCGTCTTCGAGTGAGCCGCCTCAGCGCCGTCCCTTCGGCGGGGGCTTGGGCTTGGGCTTGGTCTTCGGAGCCGACGGCTTGGTGCTGAACTCGAGCTCGTGCTCCGCCGCGCCGATCCGCTGCAGAAATAGCCCAGTGAAGGTGCTGAAGAGCGCGTCCCCGGCGGTGGCGGTGCTGGTCCCGCTCGGCCGGCTCACCCAGCGCTTGAGCCGCTGCAGCACCTCCTCGCTCACCGGGTTCACCTGAACCTTGGCCTTGAGCACCAACGGCGCCCGCAGCGGCACCTGCTCTCTCGTCCCCACGAGCAGCTCACGCGCCTCCGCGCAGCGGCGGAGTACGCCGTTGACCGTCAGGGTCTTGAGCGTCTCCCCGCCATCGGGGCGAGTGATCTCCACCTTGTAGACCTCGTCCCAGACCAGCCAGGTGATCTTGCAGCTCTGCACGGTGGTGGAGAGGGGGCGCGGCGCCCCGGAGCGGTAGAGCGCAGCAGTGAGCACGATGGTCGTCGGCAGCCCACGGCCGAGCTGCGCGCGCAGCTTGTCGGTCACGGCGTCGCGAAAGCCGAACGTCGCGTAGAGCATGCGCTCGTTCGGCTCCCACACGAAGGCGGCCGGGCGCGGCGACGCCTCGGCGGCAGCCCCCCAGCGCGGCGCCAGCAGGAGCGCCAGCGCGCCCACCCACTGCGTGAGGCGCAGCCACCGCGTCACGGACGCCCGCTTCGCATCGGGACGAAGCCGATGACGTTGGAGAGCGCGAAGACGAAGCCTCCGGCGCTGGTGTCCATACGGACGCCCAGGTTCGCGGTCAAATCGACGGGGACCAGGGAGAAGCCGGAGTACCCACCGGGCGCCACCTCGAGATCACCCGCACGCGCCAGGACGTACGCCCCCGCCGAGCCGAACAGATCGATCCCGAACACGGAGCGGTGGCCTCGGTAGAGGGGGATCCGATACTCCGCGGCCAGCTTTCCGACGTAGTGCCCCATCCGCGTCTCGGCGATGGCGGTGCCCAGGAAATTGGGAGAGGCCCGGCGGTCGAAGTTGAGCCCCAAGACACGCGTGGGCAGAAAATCCGAGAAATCCGCCGCGTAGTACTGCTCGAAGAACGGGGCGTCCCCAGCGATGGCGCCCCCCAACAGCTCCAGCCGTAGGACGTGCGCGCGCCACGGCAAGGTCCACCAGCGAGACACCCCGAGATCGACCCGCTGGTACGAGTAGTCGCTCCCGAGCCACTCCGGCGCAAGCTCGACCGCCGACGACACGTACCAGCCGCGCGTCGGCAACCAAGGATGGTCCCGAGTGTCGTGGATGAGGTGGAGCCGCAGCGTGGCCAAGGTGCTCGGGCCGCGCAGGACGTCGAACTCCACGGGCTCTCGCCGATCACCCCGGAGGTGGGAGGCGAAGGCCGGGAGCTGGGCATCCACGCGCTCGAGCCGGAACTGCCCCCACGCCTGCGTCGCGACGCTCAGATCACGCCCGAGGCCCAGGGCCCCACCGAAGCGGCGATACGCGACGACCGCGTAGTCCGTGAGGCGCTCGTCGTTCCCCGCCCCCCCCGAGTAGTCCACGTCGCCGTTGCCGAAGAACTCCCGGGCGGAGTTGTGGAGGAGCGAGAAGCTCGTCATCCAGGGCGTCCCGAGCAGCGCTGGGTCCAAGTAGCGCAGACGCAGCGCTAGCTGATCTTGAGCGATGCCGGCCGCACCCCCGAGCGTGACGCCCGTGCCCGCGAGGTTCGTCTCTGCGGCCTCGACACCCCCGTAGGCCGTGAGGGGCCTCGCGTGACCTCGCGCATCGACGTCTGCGGACAGCCCCATCCAGACGCCGTTGACGACCACGGTGTTGCGCTCTTGGACGTCGACCACGAACACGACGCTCCCGCGCGAGCTGCCCTTACGCAGAGAGTACTGGACGTCCCGGAAGAAGCCCGTCCCGAGCAAGCGAAACCGCGACAGCTCGATGGTGGGCTCGTCGACGTTGATGACGTCACCCTTGGCGAACGGCAGGTAGCGCAAGATGACCCGCGCTTTGGTGCGAGTGTTCCCGCGCAGCTCGATCCGCTCGATGACGTAGCGGACCGCGGCCGTCGCCGGCTCCGCGCGGGGCTCCCCGGAGGGCCGCACCGACGTCGAGGTGGGCTCGAATCCTCCCTCTTCACCCGCCCCGCTCGGCGCCGTCGGCGCCGTCGGGGGGACCTCGGTCGAGGCGCCCGTCCCCCACGTGGGCGGGGCCACCGGCTGCGCCAGCGCTGGGACCGCGCCACTGGCGAGGGCCAGGCCGGCCGCAAGCGCCAGGCCCCATCGCTCCTGCAGCGCGTCCATCGCCGACCCCCTCTAGTCCCGCCGCCGATCGACGCGCTCCGTCACTGGATGGTCGAGCCTGGCGGGATCACGAGGTAGATGACCTTGACCCCCTCGGGGCCCCCCAGGGAGAGCCCCGAGGGCGTCTGGACCTCGAGGAGCACCCGCACCACGACCGTCCGGGTGGGCTTGACGACGGTGTTCTCCGCGGTGACCTCGAACTCGACCGTGGCGTCTCCGCGCACGCCGTAGAACGTGCTCGCGTCGACGCTGAGGTAGGGCTTCGCCGCCGGGGGCGGCACCTCCACCGGGCGCACGGAGCTGATGAGCTGAACGGCGTTGAAGGGGCCTGGCTCCGCGCCCACCTGCGGATTCTCGTACGCGTGATCAGGGATGTTGTCCCCCGTACAATCCATATTTCCGGGACAGGCGTAATTGGACCGTACGGTGGTCACGTTGTTGAGGCCCTGCCCCGCCAAGAGCCCAATGAGGCGCACCAGCTCGTCGGAGAGCTCCCCGCTGGTGGAGTCCCGCTCGGCCACGAGTGGCTTCGCGACGCCGCCCGGCGTCTGGTAGACGCTGCCCGTGTCACGGGCCAGCTTGCCGAGGTCGAAGGCGGCCGCCCCCGGGAGCCCCGTGTTCAGCGGCACCCCGACGACCTTCGCGCTGGCGCTCTGGAGCGCTGCGACCACCTCTTGATACGTCTTCGCCCCCCCCACGCCGGAGGGGACCCCAGCCGGGAGATAGTCGTTGGCGGGGGTGGCGCCGTTATGAAAGGCCGCGTCCGTGATGACGGCGAAGATGGGGAGCTTGCCGGCGCGGAAGCACGCGCGCCCTACCCTGCCGACGGCGCCGCACTGCGGCCCCCAGGTCGACTCACTGTAGGCGCCCCAGAGCGGGTGCTGCGCCGGCGGCCAGAGCCCCCCATTGCCAAGGCGCACGGGACGATCCGTGGCCGCCATGAACAGCGCCAACCCCGCCGCCTCCGGGGCGTCCCCGCCGCCAGCGGCCTGGAGGCTCCCCAAGATCTTCTCCACGCTCTCTGGAGCTTGGAGGACGCCGCCGTTGTCGCGCGGGGGCGCGACGTTGCCGTAGACGGTCGCCCCGGCGATGCGGAAGCGCCAGCTGTACGGCTCGTCCGTGGTGAGGCCCCACGGCAGCCACGGGACGTCGCGAAACGTCCCCAGGCCGAGGTGCGCCCCGGGGATGGCCGGGATGCCCTTGGCCGAGTCCCCGTTGAGGATGGTGGGGATGATCTTGGTGTTGAGGGAGGTCTTCAGGTTGTCGATGGCCGGCTGCATCGACTCCGTGGTGTCGATCATGAAGTAGATGTCGGCCTCCTTGACCCCCGTGGAGAAGCTGAACCTCTTGCGCTGCGGCCCGCCTTGGTACGGCACGACGAAATACAGATCTGCGTCGGACGAGGCGAGTCCATCGCACACCGCCGCCGCCCCCCCGGCGGCGAACTCGATGAGATCGATGATCCCCTCGGGGTCCTCGTCGCAGTCCACCAGGACGCGGCAGTCGTTGGCGCAGCCCTTCGGCTCTTCGAAGTCGAGCAGCCCGTCGTTGTCGCTGTCCTCGTCCAGGAAATCAGGGAGATCCGTGGCGTCCGTGTTGGCGACGGGCGAGCACGGCGTGCTGCGACCGCTCCCGGCCTCCTCGCGGTCTGGGTAGCCGTCCCCGTCGCTGTCCAAATCCAGTCGGTTGGGGACGCCGTCACCGTCGACGTCTCCGTCACCCTCGATCTGATCGGCGATGCCGTCACCGTCACTGTCGGTGTGATCGGTGGGGTCTTGACAGTAGTCGTCCGTCCCGCCATCGACGACGATGACGGCGCCGCCCGTCCCTCCCCCGGCGTCAGCGCCGGCGCTGCCCGCCGCCCCCGCGCTGCCACCGAAGCCCTTGTCCGGAGGCGCGCTCGCCTCCGAGCTGCAGCCGAAGGCCACGGCGGCGAGGAGCCCGGCCGCGGCAGAGGATAGTCCTAACCAGTATAAGGGTCGCATCGGTCGCTCGCTGTGGACGGCCACCGTCGCCGCCGCAGGCCGTATCCTAGCGCAGTTTCAACGCTCTGACACGCGAGGGCCTCCTCCGTGGGCGCTTGCGACTATCCTCTCCCGCATGTCCCCTCCGAGCGCTCCCGCCGCACGCCCCCTCACGCACCGTATGGCCCTCGTCACCGGCGCGTCCAGCGGGATCGGCCGCGCCACCGCGCTGCGCCTGGCCGAGGGCGGCGCCGCGCTCCAGCTCGTCGCGCGCCGCGCCGACCGACTCGAGCAGACCGTCGCCGCGGCGAGACGTCACGGTGTGTCCTGTGAGGGCCACGTCCTCGACGTGCGCGACGCGCGCGCGACCACCGAGCTCGTCCAGCAGCTCACGGAGCGCCAGTGTCCCATCGACATCTTGATCAACAACGCCGGCCTCGCGCGTGGCTGGGACGACGTGGTGGACGCCGACGAGCGCGACTGGCAAGAGATGCTCGACACGAACGTGCTGGCGCTGATGCGGATGACCCGCCTGGTGCTGCCGCTCCTGCGCGCGCGTCCCTACGCCGACCTCGTGCAGGTGGGCTCGGTGGCCGGAGTGCAGCCCTACCCGCGCGGCGCGGCGTACTGCGCCAGTAAGGCGGCGGTGGAGGCCTTCGCGCAAGCGCTACGTCAAGAGCTCCTCGGCAGCGCCGTCCGACAGCTCGTCATCGAACCCGGGATGGTCGCCACGGAGTTCAGCGAGGTGCGCTTCCATGGTGACGCTCCACGCGCGCGCGCCGTGTACGAGGGGCTCGAGCCCCTGAGCGCAGAGGACGTCGCGGACGCCATCTGCTGGAGCCTGACCCGGCCACCTCACGTCTGCGTGCAGAGCATGCTGCTCATGCCCACCGCGCAGGCGACAGCCACGCAAGTGGCTCGGCGCCCGCGCTGATCCCCCCTCCCCGAAGCGCGCCGACCGCGGCCGGAGGTGCTCCCCCCCGCCGCGGTCGCTCACTCCACGGTTGGCGCTCAGCCGCGGGCGCGGCGCCCGCCCTTCTTCGCCTTGCCAGAGGCCCTCGCGGCGGGGGCGGTAGCCTTCGCGGCCGGGGCGGCGCCCCCGCGCGCCGGGAAGTACTTGGTGGCCCGCTTCTGACCCTCGGTGCGGATGACGTTGGCCGCCAGGAGCTTCCTGATGGACAAGTTGAGCTCTCGGGTCACGGTCCCGAGCGCTCGGGCGATGTCCTCTACGCCACGCCCTGGGTTTGCCGTGATGAACTCTTGGAGCTGCCGGGTGGCCCTGGCGATCTCGTCCGGCGAGCGCTTCTCCCCTTTCGCGCGAGCAGCGCGCGGGGCACTCTCACGGCGCCGCGGCTCTGCGCTGCGCGCCGGCTGGCTCAGCAAGCCCTCGCCCAAGGCGGAGCGCACCGCGTCCACCGCAGAACGGCGCACCAGCTCACTCAGCTCACGCACGAAGGCATCGACTCGCTCTCGGATTTGACGATCAATCTCATTCATGGCGCGCAGCTTGAGGGGATTGGCTGCTCGTGTCAAACTCAAACTTATCAATCGCCCATGCGAGCTACCGAAAATGCTCGGATATGGAGATCTCGACTGTGAGTCATCGCGTGCCGACGGTCCGCCGGAGGGCAGGGGACGTGTCGGGCCGCTCCGCCGCAGGCGAGGGCGGTCGACGCGGGGGCACCCGACGCAGCGCTCCATCGCCGCCCAGCAGCGCTGACGGTGCTCTCCCTGGGGCAGGGCGCCGGGCCCCCCGAAGGAGCCGGGGGCGGCCTCACGCTCGCCCCTCCTCATGCCGCCGCCCTGGGCCGCTCTAGAACAGCGAAAATAATGCGCTCCACCGGCAAGCCCTGCGCTGCCGCCGCGGCGGAGCGGGCTCCGGCAGCCGCCGGAGACGCTCGGGACGGAGCGCTCCCCCCGCACCGACGACCCTCGTCCGGGCTACGGGCGCGCCCTCGAGCAGCCTCACGTGGACCCGGCGCATCGCTCTAGCGAGGCGGCACATTTCCCTCGACACGAGCCGGCACATGCCTTGCACTGGGCGCGACCGAGCGCACCGTAACCCCAAGTAGGAAGGACCCAGCATGCGCGCCTATACCCTCATCGGTTCCACACTCTTCGCCACGGGGCTCATCACGCTCCTCGCCGTCGGCTGCGAAAACCGCCACGAAGCCAACAAGCAAGCGGCCACCGGCAACCTTGGCGCTTCGGCGTCCGTCAAAGACCTGATGGCGGCGCGTGACCTCTCGGAGGCGGACGTCGAAGCCGCGCTGAAGACCTACGTCCCCACCGGCAAGATGGACGAGTACTACCTGTTCGCCTCCGGTGGGCAGTCCGGGAACGTCAACGTCATCGGCGTCCCCTCCATGCGGATGCTGAAGGTCATCGGCGTGTTCACGCCAGAGTCCTGGCAGGGCTGGGGCTTCGGGGACGACACGGAGAGCATCCTCGACCAAGGCAACCAAGGCGGCCGCAAGATCCGCTGGGCCGACGTCCATCACCCGAACCTCTCGGAGACCAAGGGCGACTACGACGGCAAGTACCTGTTCGTCAACGACAAGGCCAACGCCCGCGTCGCCGTGGTGGACTTGGAGGACTTCACCACCAAGCAGATCGTCGCCAACCCGCTCGCCGCGTCCGATCACGGCGGCGCCTTCGTGACCCCCAACACCGAGTACATCATCGAGACCAGCCAGTACCCAGCGCCGCTGGGGCGTGAGTACGCTCCCATCGAGGAGTACGCGGCCAAGTACCGCGGGGTCGCCGTGTTCTGGAAGTTCGACCGCGAGAAGGGCCGGATCGACAAGGACAAGAGCTGGGCCATGGAGCTGCCGCCCTACACGCAGGATCTGGCGGACGCCGGCAAGCTGGACTCCGACGGCTGGATGTACATCAACTCCTTCAACACCGAGCTGGCGGTCGGCGGCACGCTCGACGGCAAGCCGCCCATCGAGTCCGGCGCCTCCCAGAACGACATGGATTACCTCCACGTCATCAACTGGAAGAAGGCCGAAGAGCTGGTGGCAGCCGGTAAGACGAAGACCATCGCCGGCATGCGCGTGCTGATGATGGACGTCAGCGGCTCCGAGGGCGTGCTCACGCTCGTGGGCGAGCCCAAGAGCCCGCACGGCTGCGACGTCACCCCTGACGGCAAGCACGTGGTGGTCGGCGGCAAGCTCGACACGCACACCACCATCTACGACGTCGCCAAGATGAAGCAGCTCATCGCCGACAAGAAGTTCGAGGGCAAGGACGCCTACGGGCTGCCCATCATGGCCTTCAAGGAAGCCATCGCCGGCCAGGTGGAGATCGGCCTCGGGCCGCTCCACACCGTGTTCGACGACCAGGGCAACGCGTACACCTCGGTGTTCATCGAGAGCGTGGTCGCCAAGTGGTCCTACCGGGACTACACGAAGCCGGTCGAGAAGCTGAAGGTCCACTACAACATCGGCCACCTCGTGTCGGCCGAGGGGGACACCGTGAGCCCGGACGGCAAGTACGTCGTGGCCATGAACAAGATGTCGATGGATCGCTTCTTGCCGGTAGGGCCGCTCTACCCGCAGAACTTCCAGCTCGTCGGCATCGAGGGGCCGGCCATGCGGCTGCTGGCCGACATGCCCATGCCCAACTCCGAGCCCCACTACGCCCAGATGATCAAGGCCGACAAGATCAAGCCCGTCAAGGTGTACAAGCCCGGCACCAACCCTGTCACCGGCGCGGAGCCGGATCCCAACGCGGTCGTCGGCGGCAAGGAGCGCATCGTGCGCAACGGCAACCGAGTGGAGGTCTTCATGACGGCGGTCCGCAGCCACTTCACCCCGGATCGCATCGAGGTGGAGCAGGGCGACGTGGTGACCATCCACGTCAGCAACGTGGAGACGGCCGAAGACCAGACGCACGGCATCACCTTCAACATGTACAACGTCCACTCGAGCCTCGAGCCCGGGAAGACCGCGAACATCACCTTCACGGCGGATGTCCCGGGCGCCTACCCCTTCTACTGCACGGAGTTCTGCTCGGCCCTCCACCTGGAGATGCTGGGCTACCTCCTGGTGAAGCCGAAGCAGAACTGACAAGAAAGAGAGCAGCCGTACGATGGAAAGCTTGACGACGCCTCAGGGGGAACACTCTGCAGCCCAACGGCTCCACCTGCGGGTCGTCAACTCCGGCACCGAGCCCACGGCGGTCACCCGACCGCCGTGGGACTGGGCCCGGTGGCTCGTCTTGGCGCTGGCGGCGGCGGCCGCAGGCCTCTTCGCCTACTCCTTCTTCCTCCCTTGGTGGAAGTTCTGGCTCTACGCGCCACAGTATCCGAAGGGACTGCAGCTCGTCATCTCGCTCACGGAGATGGGCGGTGACGTGCACGAGATCGATCTCCTCAACCACTACATCGGGATGGCCTCCCTCGCGAAGGCCGCGCCCATGGAGCGCGCGCTCGCCGGCTACGGCGTCGCCGCCATCGGCGTCATCACCTTGGTGCTCATGGCCTTCTCTGGAAAGAAGCTCAATCGCCTGATCGCCATCCCTGCCCTCTTGTTCCCGCTAGGCTTCCTGGCGGACAGCTTCTACTGGCTCTACTCCTTCGGTCACAACCTGGATCCGAAGGCGCCGCTGCGGATCAGCGCGTTCACACCTCAGATGTTCGGCAACGGCCAGATCGGCCAGTTCGAGACCTTCGCACGGCCGGAGCTCGGCTTCTGGCTGGCGCTCGCCGGCGTGGGCTGCGCCATCCTCGCCAACGCCCTACGATCTCAGGTGTGCGCACACTGCCAAGAGGGCAAGACCTGCAACAAGGTCTGCCCGCGCGCCATGGTGCTCCCGAGCGAGAGCAGCGGCTCGTGAGGCGCGGCCTCGCCGCCCTGGGGGTGGGGGCCGCGCTGCTCGGCGGCTCGGCGGCGCCGTCACGGGGGGAGGCGACCGCGAGCGCGGCGCCAGGGGCGCCGCCCCCCTCCCCTCCCCAGGGGCTGGTGGTGCGCTCGTTCCAAGAGCTCCAGCAGCTCGTCGCAGATCCCGCCGGCCCCAAAGACCTCGTCATCGAGGGGCAGCTCGAAGGCGACCTCGTCATCAAGCGCCCCGTGGCGCTGCGCGGAGCACCGGGGGCGCTCCTGCGCGGGACGGGCCGCGACACGGTGGTGACCATCGACGCGCACGACGTCGTCATCGAGGACCTCGCCATCCGCCGCTCCGGTCACCGTCACACGCACGAAGACTCCGGCCTGAAGGCCTCCGGTGAGCGCGTGAGGATCTCACGGGTGGACATCGCCGAGACCCTGTTTGGCATCTCCCTCCAGGCCTGCCGCCACTGCGTGCTCGAGCGCGTGAACGTCACCGGCTACGACAGCGACGAGGAGCTGCGGGGGGACGGCATCAAGCTGTGGGAGGCGCACGACTCCATCGTCCGTGACTGCCGCATGATCCACTCTAGAGATCTCGTGGTGTGGTACACGAGCCGCGCCACGCTGGAGCGCAACACCGTGGAGCGGAGCCGCTACGGCTCGCACTTCATGTACGCCAAGGACTCCGTCGTGAGAGACAGCCGCTTTCGCGGCAACGTGGTCGGCGTCTTCGTCATGTACAGCATGCGCTTGAAGGTGGAGCGCAACGTGCTGGCGGGGGCGCGCGGCGCGGCCGGTATCGGGCTGGGCTTCAAGGACAGCGACGCCATCGAGCTGAAGGGCAACTGGATGGTGGCCAACACCACCGGCACCTACCTCGACAACACGCCCCGGACCCCGGCGGACGCGGTCAAGTTCGAAGGCAACGTGCTCGCGCTCAACGACGTGGGCATGCGCCTGCACGCCTCGGAGCGGGGGCTGCACCTCTACGGCAACGCCTTCCGCGACAACGCCGTCGTCATCGAGGTGGACGGCGGCGGCAACGCGCTCGGTGTCGACTTGAAGGGCAACTACTTCAGCGACTACGAGGGCTACGATCTCGACGGGGACGGGACGGGCGACGTCGCCTACGAGGTCAAGGCGCTCTCCAGCCAGCTGACGGAGGCGCACCCCACCCTGAAGTTCTTCTACGGGACAGCCGCCATGAGCGTCATGGATGCCATCGCCTACGCGGTGCCCGTCCTCTCGGCCAAGCGACTGCTCGTCGATCCTTCTCCCAAGATGTACCCTCCCCAGCTCGCTACCCCATGATCACCATCGCAGACGTCACCAAGCGCTTCGGGCCGGTGCTGGCGCTCGACCGCGTCTCCCTCACCATCGACAAGGGAGAGCGCGTCGCCTTCGTCGGCTCCAACGGCTCCGGCAAGACCACCCTGCTCCGTGCCTTGCTGGGCCTGATCCGGGTGGACGGCAAGGTCACCATCATGGGCAGCGACGTCGCCCTGGAGCCGGAGACGGCGCTGCGGACGGTGGCCTACATCCCGCAGATCGCGCCGCCCATCGAGGCCCCGGTCGCGGAGGTGGTGCGCGCCTGCGCCGCGCTCAGAGACAAGCCCGAGCAGGCCATCTGGGAGCGCGCCGAGCGCCTCGGGCTGACCCAAGACCGCTGCCGCGACAAGCGCTTCCGTGATCTGTCGGGCGGCATGAAGCAGAAGCTGCTGGCGGCGTTCGCGCTCGCGGCGGAGACGCCCATCCTCGTCTGTGACGAGCCCACCGCCAACCTCGACACCGCCGCGCGCGCCGCCTTCTTCGAGGAGCTCGCGACGCGGCCGCCGTCCAGCATCGTGGTGCTCTGCTCCCACCGCGTCGAGGAGGTGCGCGCCATCGTGGAGCGGGTGGTGGAGCTCGGAGAGGGCCGCCTGGTGCGCGACGCGCCCACGCAGGAGCTGCTGCGCGAGCTGGCGACCTTCCGCGTGGAGGTCACGCTCCGCGACGGCGCGGACGACACCGCCCTGCTCGCGCGCGGCTTCGAGCGAACGGGCCTCGGTCGCGTCGTCATCCAGGTGAGCCAGGAGCGCAAGCTCGAGCTCGTCACCCTGCTCCTGCGGGAGCACGAGCGGAGCATCGTGGACCTCTCCGTGCTCCCCGTGGAGGATCTTGCCATGTCCCACCCCAGCCAGCGCCCCGTCCCGCACCTCAAGGTGGTGGGCTCATGAACCGCCGACGCTGCCTGGTGGGCCTGCTCGGCCTGCTCGCCCTGGACGCGTGCGCCAAGATCGAGGGCCCCACGGATCCGGTCTGGGGCAAGGAGCCCTGCGCCCACTGTAAGATGCTGGTGAGCGACCAGCGCTATGCAGCCCAGGCCGCGGAGAGCCAGGACCGCTTCTACTTCGATGACATCGGCTGCCTCGTGAGCTGGATGAAGACGCGTCAGGCCTCACACCTGTGGGTCCGCGACGCCAGCAGCGCTCGATGGCTGGACGCCAAGACGGCGCGCTACCACGACGGCGCCAGCACCCCGATGGATTTCGGCTTCGAGGCCCGAGCGGAGGGCGGGGTGAGCTGGGAGGAGATGCTCGGCCAGCTCGCCGCGAAGAAGAAGGGGGCTCCGTGACGCCGGGCGCCCGGCGAGTCCTCGTCGCGGCGCCTCCAGCTCCCTGGGCCCCCGCCGGCGCCCGGTGTAGACACGCGCCGAGCTTGGGGCTAGGGCTGCGCCGCAGTCTTATCCCCCTTGCCCTTGGCCAGCGCCCTGCACGCCCAGGGGCTCGCTCACTCTACCGCCTGCCGCGCGTCCCCTGAACTGGGGGCGCCCGTCACGCGGCAGGTGACGGCGCGCCCTGGATCGACAGAGTACAGCATGACGAGTTCTGCCCGTGTGATGTTCAGGCTAGAGATGGCCGAGGCGCTCCGTTCGCGGTGGCTGGCCTTCACGGCGGTCATTTACCTCGCGGTCTTCGGGCTCTTCATCTGGCTCGGCTTGCGCGAGAGCAGCGTGCTCGGCTTCACCGGGGTCTCTCGGGTCATCCTCAACGTCTCCAACGCCGTGGTGCTCACCATCCCTTTGGTGGCGCTCATCGCGACCAGCCAGACCGTGGTGCGCGCCCGTCAGAGCGGTTTTTTCGAGCTGATGCTCACGCAGCCCGTCAAGCGGGCGGACTGGTTCGGGGGGGTCGTCGTCTCGCGCTTCGCGGTCGTGGTCGGCCCCCTGCTCGCGCTGCTGCTCGTGGCGCTCGTCACGGGGCTCGCCTTGGGGGGTGAAGACGCGCAGCTCGTCTCCATCGTACTGCGGACCCTCGCGGTCACCGTCGCGCTCGGCTGGGCGTTCATTGGGCTCGGGTTCCTCATCTCGGCCTACGCGCGGAGCCCGGAGCGGGCCACCGTGCTGGCCATGGTGGCGTGGGCAGGCGCCACGGCCCTCCATGATTTCGCGCTCATCGGCGTGCTGCTCCGCGTGAAGTTGGCGCCGCTGGCGGTGTTCACGCTCGCCGCCAGCAACCCGGTGGAGAGCGCCCGGCTCGCCATCCTGAGCGCGGTGGACCCGGAGCTCTCCGTGCTGGGTCCGGTAGGTTTTTGGCTCGCCAACACGCTCGGTGCGAAGCTCACCTTCGTGGTTGGCGTCGCCTGGCCACTGCTGCTCGGGAGCCTCACGCTCGCGCTCGCGCAGCGGCGCCTCTCTCACTCGGATCTCGTGGGCTGACTGGGCCCACCCATCGACAACAGGAAATAGGAAGGCTGATATGAAGATCAAGTATTTGCTCGCCATCGTGGCGCTCACCTCGGTGGCCGCCTGCTCGAAGAGCACGGAACAAGCTAGCGGAGGCGGGGAAGACACCGCGGCCGCCGGCGGTGACAAGGTCGACATGAAGGCCGCCAAGGCCTTCTTCAGCGAGCAGTGCACCGTGTGTCACGGTGAGAGCGGCAAGGGCGATGGCCCCGGCGCCACCGCTGATCCGAAGCCGCGGGACTTCACCGACAAGGCCTGGCAAGGCTCGGTGGACGACGACCACATCTCCAAGACCATCCTGGGTGGTGGCGCCGCGGTGGGCAAGAGCCCCATCATGACGGCCTTCCCGCAGCTCAACGACAAGCCCAAGGTGGTGGCCGGTTTGGTCAAGGTGGTCCGCGGCTTCGGCAAGTGACCCGCGCTCTCAGCTAGTGGCGCGGCGGTCGTCCCGCCCTGCTGCTCGACGGTGCCCCGTGGGGTGCTCCCGGTCTCTCTCGACTGGAGCATCCGCGGGGCTTCGTCGTTTGAGGCGGGTGGAGCCCACCGTGGGCTCAACCAGGGGCGACAGCCCCAGACAGGCTCGCGTTACGTAAGGAAAGACTCTTACTCACGAGACGTAGTGTCATAGTTCCAACTGCTCCCATCTGGAACATGTCCCACGGTTTCATCCCTTGTTGAGCGCAAGAAATACCTCATTTCACGACTCTCGACGTCCCCCCGGAGATAGCCGACCAGGCTTACGTTCCGCTTACATTCGCCCGCGCCTTCGTCTAGGCTGCCGCCGGCTTTGGCTCCCTGAGCACCTCACCGACGACGTGAAAGGATCGCTGCTGTGATTGTCCAAATCGCGGGTCTGATAACCCTCATCCTGAGTCTGACCATCTTCGCGGTCGCCTTCTTCGTGATGCGAGGCGCACGCGAGAGGGTGCCGGACGGCAACAAAGTCGTCTACAAGGTCCGAAAGTACTACGCGATGGTGCTCGCGCTCGTGCTGCTCGGGACGTTCAGCACCACGCTGCTCTATACGCCCTACAAGGCCCTGGCCGATACCACCCCGGCCGCGGTCGTCAAGGTGACAGGGCACATGTGGCGTTGGGAGATGGAGCGCGAGGGCGCGCCAGGCCCCGTGGTGGTCCCGCAGGGCGCCACCATCGAGTTCGCGGTCACGACCTCGGACGTCACGCACGGCTTCGGCGTGTACGACGACGACGGTCATATCCTGGCGCAGACCCAGGCGATGCCGGGCTACACCAACCGCCTGCGCATGGTGTTCGACAAGCCGGGGACCTACCACGTCCTCTGCATGGAGTTCTGCGGCATCATGCACCAGAACATGGTGGCTTCCCTGACCGTGGAGTGAGGCGAGGGCAAGATGGAAAAGAGTATTCGAAAAGCGACGATTGCTTGGCTGCTCACGGCCTTCCTCGTGTTCCTGGTGATGGTGACGCTCGGCATCACCATGCGCTTGGCGCAGGGCGCTCAGGTCAGCCTCTCGCCGACCACCTTCTACGCCATCATGACCATGCACGGGCTGGGCATGGCCGGCGCGCTGTTCTCCGGGGGTCTGGCCGTCATCTGGTACATCACCTCCCATAGCTGCAAGGTGAGCTTGGGCGTCTCCTGGGCCGCCTGGGGCCTGTTCGTGGTGGGGGCGGTGGTCTTGCTCGCTGCCACGCTGCTCGGCGGCTTCGGCCCCGGCTGGTACGCGCTCTACCCGCTGCCCTTCGTGCGACCGGCCTGGCCGAGCTGGGCCACCGGCGCGTCCATCATCGCGCTCATCCTCATGGGCGTGGCGTGGCTCATCTTCCAGCTGGACATCCTCCGCGCGCTCGCGGCCAAGTGGGGGGCCAAGCGGCTGCTGGCGTGGGAGTACATCGCAGGCAAGACGCCGGAGGAGCCCCTGCCCGCGCAGGTGCTCATCGCCGCCATGTGCGCCATCGCCGGCACGCTGGGGACGCTGTCCGGCGCCGCCACGCTCATCCTCTATCTGCTCAAGTGGCTGTCCCCCAGCGTGGAGCTGGACCCGCTCCTGCTGAAAAACACGATGTTCATGTTCGGTCACACGATCGTCAACGTGTGCATCTACTGCGGGCTCTGCGCCATCTACTACGTGCTGCCGCGCTTCACCGGCCGCCCGTGGGGTGTCAACCGCGTGACGGCCATCGCGTGGAACGCCACCCTGATGTTCGTGCTCTTCGCCTACTTCCACCACCTCTACATGGACTTTGCCCAGGTGAAGGCGCTGCACATCATCGGGCAGCTCGCCTCCTACGGCTCGGCCCTCCCTGCCACCGCGGTGTCCATCTTCGGGATCGGCAGCCAGGTCTACAAGTCTGGCGTCAAGTGGAGCTTCACCCCGCTGGCCTTCGCGCTCGGCGCCATCGGCTGGGCCGTGGGCGGGGTGGGCGCGGTCGTCGACTCCACCATCATGGTCAACACTTACTTCCACAACACGCTGTGGGTGCCTGGCCACTTCCACACTTACTTCTTGGTGGGCTACGTGCTGATGTTCATGGGCTTCCTGCACGACTTCTTCAAGTCGTCCGCGGAGCGCTTCGCGGTGGGGAGCCTGGTGACCATGCTGCTCGGCGGCTATGGCTTCCTGCTGATGTTCTACCTCGGCGGGATGAGCGGCCTGCCGCGCCGCGTCTCCAGCTACGCAGCGGCCTCCTTCGGTGGCCTGGCTGAGAAAGGTGCTACGCTCGCCACGTTGGGCGCAGCCTTTGCCATCGTGTTCTTGCTCGGGGCCATCGGCTTCGGCTTCTCCGTCGTGAAGGGGCGCGGGGCAGCCCCCGAAGCGGGTGCCTCCCCCGATCCAGCGTCATGAAGCCGCGGGCGTGGGCGGCTGGCGTAGCACCTCTGCTCGTCATTGCCTGCGCCGTCGCGCTGATTGGAGGGTGGACGCACGGCTTCCGTGCGTTCACCAACTTCTCCATCGCGCTGCTGGAGGCGGGGCCCATCCCGCGCCCAGCACCTGCGCTCCCCGTGATCGACGAGCGGGGGTCCCAGTGGGACGTCGCGGCGCCCTCGGACCGGTACCGCTTGGTCCAAGCCATGTACCTGCGCTGCCCCGACGGCTGCCCCATCGCGATGTCCAACCTCGCGCGGGTGTCGGTCCTCTTGAAGGATCTCATCCCGTCGAAGCTGCAGGTCATCAGTCTGTCGGTCGATCATGATCCTCCAGAGCAGCTCGCCGCCATGTGGCGAGCCCATGGAGCGCACGAGGGGTGGTCCATGGCCTCCCTGGTCGGGCCGGACTCGGACGCCACGATGGCGCGCCTGGGTGTCTGGATCTTCCGGCGCAAGGACGGGCTCATCAACCACGGGCTCGACGCCTTCTTGCTCGACCCCTCGGGGAAGATCGTCCGCATCTACTCGCCGGACATGAGGCCCGTGGACATGGCGGCGGAGCTGCGGGAGCTCACCGCCGCGCTCCCCTCGGAGGCTCGCGCCGAGCTCGAGCCAGGAGCTCGACCATGAAGGGGACGGCGCTCACCTGGCTCCTGCGCGGCGCCTGGCTCGCCGTCACCGCAGCGCTGTGGCTCAGCCCCGTGGACGACTGGCTGGATGAGCGCATGCCGCGGGTGATGCTGCTGCAGATGCCCGCCTGGTTCATGCTGGGATGGCTGGCGGGCAGATCACGTCCGAGACTCCTGGCGCTCGTCGATCCGCGCGGGCTCGGAGGCTTCGCGCTCGGCATCATCACGGTCAACTTCTGGATGATCCCTCGCTCGGTCGACGCCATCGGCTCGTCCGACGTCGCGGACGGACTGCTGCACCTCTCGCTGCTGAGCGCCGGCTTCGCAATGTCGGCGGGCTTCCCGCGCCTGCCCTTCGTGGCCAAGGCCGCCCTCGCCATTCAGGGCACCTCCATGGTGTTCGCGCTCGGGACCTTCTATTCGAACTACAAGGCCTTGTTGTGCGGCTCGTTTTCCATGGCTCAGCAGCGGGAGCTCGGCGGCTGGCTGCTGCGGCTGAGCCCCCTCGTGCTCGTCTGGGCCCTGGGAGCGGGCTTCCGGGCACTGCTCCGCGAGAGCCCCGCAGCGGACGCGGCGCCAACGGTCGAGCCCTCCTAGCGCGCCAGCGCCCCGAGCCAGCGGGAGGCGGGAGCGTCACCGTGACGTCACGCCGGGCGCCCCGAGGCGAGGCCCCGCAGGGACGTGACCCTGCCTTTTCTTCTTTGGGAGCGCTAGGCAGCGGCCCGCGCACTGTCGCTCTTGGGCCACACCCAGGCTGACCCTGGCGTCGTACCCAGTGGTCAGCGTCACGGGAAATTGGCTAAGCTGAGCGGCTGGCCCGCTGTTTGCTTGAGGCTCAACACACTAGGAGGCTCTCATGAAATTTGGCTTTTTCGCACTCTCGGCCCTCGCCCTCGCCGCCACCGGCTGCTCGAAGGAGACCGTCTCCTCCGCCAACATCCGCACCAAGGGCATCGCCGCGACCATCGTGGTCACCGGCTCCGCCAGCGGCTCCTCGGAGGTGGAGGCCACGCTGCGCGTCGGCGGCGACGAGAGCAACACCTACGTCATGCTCGAGGGCGGCGACAAGCTCGTCGCCAAGGCTGCGGAAGAGACGAAGGACATGCACGCGGAGTCCGAGGGCGTCTACCTGGCGCAGTTCGCCACCAACGCGCAAGACACGCCCTTCACGGTCAGCCTGCTGCGTGGTGAGGACGAGGACGCCCCGGACAACACCGTCTCTCTACCGGCCCCCTTCACCATCGGAGCGCTGCCCACCACCAGCCCCTCTCGCGCGAGCGACGACCTCACCGTGACCTGGGACCCCGCGACGGGAGGAGACTCCATGCGGATGGAGGTCAAGGGCGATTGCATCTTCAGCAAGAAGTTCAGCATCCCCGGCGACAGCGGGAGCTTCGTCATTGCCAAGGGACAGCTCGACTCCACGGGCGGCTCGGAGCCCAAGGCCTGTGACCTGACCATCACCCTGTGGCGCACCCGCAAGGGCACCACCGACATTGGGCTGGATCGTGAGAGCTCCATCGAGGCCTCACAGCGCCGGACCGCGACGTTCACCTCGGCGCCCTGAGCCGCCACGTCTCGAGCGCCCCGCGGCGACAGGATCGCCGCGGGCCGCTCAACGGCAGTCCACGACCTCGACGTCGTACTCGATGGGCTGGCTCAGCCCCGTGACGCGGACCGCGTAGGTGTGCCCCGCCTCGGCGCTCCAGCCCTGTGGGTTGAAGCGCAGCGCGTAGCGACTCCCGAAGCCACCCGCGAGCTGCGTCACGCTCACCGGCAGGGGCGCTCCCCCCTCCGAGACCTGGACCTCCGCGGCGTCCAGCGGGATGCTGTCGCTCTGCAGCGTCCAGCCCGTAGAGTCGAGCGACGCGTAGGAGATCGAGAAGAGCTGGAGCGGCACCTCCCCCGGCGGCGGGAACGCCGTCCACGGCGCGCCGGCGGCGCCGCTGCCGCCGATCACGAGCATACAGGAGTAGCGCCGCGTGCTCCCGAGCCCGATGGGGCCGAGTGAGTTGGAGAGGATCCAGCGTCGATGTCCGATGGTGGTGGGGTTGCCTGGATCTGCCATGTAGAGATCGACGGCGGCGACCCCGGGCGTCGAGGCGATGTTGCTCTGACCCGCGGCCTGCGCGCCCAGGGCGGAGTAACAGGTCCAGCTCTGGGGTGGGCTGTGCGACAGCTGCCCGTTCGCGTCCATCAGCAGCGCGCAGGCTTGAGCCTGTCCGTCGTACTCAGGGCTCGTCGTGACGGGCGGCAGCGCAGCCAAGAACCGGTAGAGGTTGACGAGCTTGAGCGCCCGAGCGCGCCCCGCGGCGTCCGTATCTCCCGCCGTGCAGCGGCTCACGTCACCGCTCCAGCTCCCCTCGGAGAGCTCTTCACGATCCGCCCGCCACCGCGCACAGACGTCTCGCCCGGTGCCGCCGCCGCTCCCGCTCACGCCGCCGCCGCCGCTCAGGCCCCCGCTCCCGCCTCCAGCGCCCCCTTCCCCGGCCGCGGCGCCCCTCCCAGCGCCACCCTCCGGCGCGCCGCCACCCGACGAGAGGCTGCAGGCTGCACACCAGGCGCTCAAGGCGACGACCAGGGCTCGGGACATGACGGTAGGATGCCGCGAGAGCGGCCCCCTCGACAACCCGGAGCTGGCGCTCTGCTCGCTAAATCATCTTCTGGGGCTGATCGGACGCGAGGACGCGCCCCCGCACGCGCAGCAGCCGATGCCCGCGGTCGGAGCGAATGAAGAACACCATGGTGGCGAGCACCACGACGAGCCCCAGCGCCGCGAGCCAGCGTCGATACTCGAGCTTGGCGTAGATGCCCCCTTGTCCGACGACGGGCGCCTTCCCGGGAGGCGGGGCCGCGAGCTCATAGTGCTTGGCCAGCTCGTCGATGCTCGTCACGTGAATGACGGGGACGTCCCGCAGCGCAAAGCGGTACATCACGGAGTCCATCAGCGCGGCGCCGCGGGGCGGTGAGGTGTTGAGCCCCGGCTTGAACTGCTTCTTGCCGACGTGGGTACCGACGGAGGCCGCGCCACCCCCGACGTTGATGTACGCCTTGTACGCGCGCCCGCCAGCGTGCTCTTGGTAGATGGCCATGCGTTGCTCTACGCTGTCGGTGAGGCCCGTCACGCTGATGAGGGGGATGTGCGCCCGCTCCACGGCGCGCTCGAGGTACTGTCGTCCCTCCTTGGACATTCCATAGCCACGGTCGTCGATCCCGCCGAGCGAGGCCGCGATGGAGCGAAACCCGATGAGGTGCGCCGCTTCGAGCGTCCGCTCCATGTCGAGCCAGAGGTACTCCACGTGGTTGGCCCCCCACTCCGACGCCGACGTGGAGGCGATGACCACGGGCTCCACCTGGAGCACCGTCAGCGCCGCGAAGGTGGCGACGTTGAGCGCGGGGAAGGAGCCCGAGACGCCCACCGCTACCTTGTCGCCACGCTCGACGCCCGCGCGCTCCAGCAGCTCGACCATGATGGCCGCGAAATTGGGGTCTACGCTGCGCCGCTTGGCGAGCAAGTAGCCCGTGTTGGCCGTCACCGGGGTGATGGCCTCGCCGATCATCCCAGTGTCCGCGGGATCGATCTCCAAGTCCGGATGAATGCCGAGCCGGCGCTTCTCCGCCTTGATGGCCTGCATGCCGCGCTCGGCCAGCCGCGCCGCCTGCAGCTTCACTTCGTAGTACGGCTGCTCGCGGCGCACCTTCAGGTGCTCGGCCGCAGAGAGCGCCACCACCGACACGCTGGCGATGAGCAAGAGCGCGGCGCGCGAGACCCCCGGCGGGCGCCAGTAGAGGCTCTTCATCGGACCAGCTCTCCGCCGATGAGCACGATGAGGAAGAGCCGGACCACCACCGAGGCGCTGATGACGCCCGCGAGCGTCTCGACGATCCCTTGGCGATCGAACCAGATGGCGATGAGGCCGGGGATGATGAAGCCTATCACCGAGAGCTGATCGTCCGCCGCGTGAGGCAAGCCGACCGCGACCTGGCGCAGCCCCCACCCGACGAGGAATCCGACCAAGATCATGGCGAGCGTGCGCCGCCGGCCGTACACCAAGGTGAAGGACGACAGCGCGCGCACCAAGAGGAAGCTGAAGAGCCCCGCCACCAGCGTCAGGCCCACGTCCAGCGGGCGATTCAGGCTGAGCGCCAGGTACCCCGGCACGATCATCCCGCCCGCGGTGAGCCCGAACAGCTCCGTGAAGAGCAGCCCCACGACGAGCCCTAGCCCCACCGCGAGCGTCAGCAACTCACTCATGCTCTCCTCCCTTCGGGCAAGGCGCGGTTGGCGAAGTACCGAGCCAGCTCGAGGCCCTCGTCGGCGATGTTGCCCAGGCCCATCACCAAGGCGCCCGTGCCCGCCAAGGAGATCACCCGCTCGAACACCTCCTCCACCCGCAGCCCCTCCACGCTCTCGAGCCGCGTGGCGTCGAAGCCCGAGCGCTCGGCCGCCTGGGCGAAGACGTGCGTCCCGCTTCCCATGAGCAGCACGTAGTCCGCGGCGGGCCAGGAGCCGACGGCGGCCCCGAGCTGGAGCGAGCGCTCCACCCGATCCGCTCGACAATTGAAGATGGCGATGCGTGGCCGCAGCTCGGGGTATCGCGCCAGGGTGGCGCTCCAGAGCTGCTCGGTGGAGACCGGGTCGTTCGCCGCGAAGGCGTTGGCGAACACCAGCTCCCGACCGAAGTAGTCCAAGCGGTGCTCCGTGAGCGCCCCCGGATCCGGCTGGGCGCGCTGCATCCCGCGCAGCGCTACCTCCCGAGAGGCGCCGAGATCGCTCAGCACCGCCAGCGCGAGGGCGACGTTGTCTGGGTGCTCCCGGTAGCGAAACCTCGCGAGCTGCTCGGCCGTCACCTCGGCGACGTCCTGCTCGCCCACCTCGACGAGGCGCGCCCCGCGGTCTTTGGCGGCGGCGCGCAGCACGTCGATCTGCTCGCGCTCCGCCGTGTAGACCACGCCGCCGCGCGGGGTGATGCCCGCGAGGGCCGCCGCGACGTCCCGAGGTCCCGGGCCCATCACCTCCAGGTGATCCGGGCGGGCGTTGGTGATGACGGCGTGCGTCGCGGAGATCAAGCTCCGCTCGCACAGCGCCTGCAGCTCCGGCCGGAGCGCCATGCACTCCACGACCAGGGCCTGCGCTCCGCACTCGACGGCCGCCTGAACGATCCGCTTCTGCTCGATGATGTTGGCGCCGGCGGGGCGATAGATGGGGAGCTCTCGCTCGTCTGGGAGGATGAAGCGCGCCAAGGTCCCCGTGGTCTTTGCGCAGCAGCGCACCCCAGCCTCGCGGAGGCCGGCGGCGATGAGCCGCGTCACGCTGGACTTGCCGCGCGTACCGTTGACGTGGACGCGGACGCCCAGACGGCGGAGCCGGCGCCGGTGCAGCGCCACTTCCACCCCTGAAGCTCCGGCGAGGCCAAGGGACATGAGGGCGAGCACCTCGACCGGCAGCATGGTCGAGCGCTTCATACCATGCCTGCCGGGGTCGCCTAGTACCCCGCCGCCGCCACGGGGAGGTGGCGGCGTGCGCGCCCTCACCACCCGCGGAGGGGGACGAGCTCCGGGACCAGCTTGACGCTCACGAGGGCGACCTGCGTGCGCTCCCCCGTCAGGACGAAGGGGATGGTCCGCCGCACCCCCGCGACCTCGAGGCTGACGCTGCCGCTGACCGGACCGCCTCCGGGCGCCGCGCGGAGGATCTCCACCGTGTAGTCGCCGGGCTCCGCGCCGCGGAGCGCGAGCCCCTCCGCGCCACGTCGGAGCACGTCGCGCGCGGTGATGACCTCACGCGTCGGCGCGCCCAGCCAAGAGACCCGGTGACCGCGCGGGTGCATGAGGGACAGATCGAGATCGACGTCCGCCGACCAGCTCGCCTCGATCCGCAGGTCGCCGCTGAGCACCTCGGCGTCGTCGCTCGGCGCCTCGAGCCGGCGCTCGGCCGCGCGCCGCACGGGCTCCTCCGCGGCGCTCAGCGCGCCGTCGGCGCTGGCCTCGTCGCCGGTGCGGCGCAGGCAGCGCACGGCGTCGACCAGCAGCGCGACGTTCGATGGGTGCAGCTCGCTCACCGCTTGGGAGTGCCGGCACCCGAGCTCCGGGCGCCCCGCCCAGCGCCAGAGCCGCGCGAGCCGCTGCTGTGCCTTGATGTCGCCCGGGCGTACGTCCACCACGCTGCCGAGCCCCAGCAGGGCCTCGTCACGCTGGCCCCGGCGCGCCGCCAGATCGGCCCGCGCCGTCAAGGCCTCCGGATCCAGCGGCTCCTTCTCGGCCCAGCGCTCGGCCAGCGGAGCGGCGCGCTCGACGTCCCCGGCGATGGCGTAGAGCTGGTAGAGCTGCTTCAGCGCGTCGCGGCTCTCGGGGCGCTCGCGCGCCGCGCGCTCCGCGGCGGCGATCTGCGTCGGTCCGGCCGCGCGTGGCCGCGCCGCCCCCACCTCGATGCTGCCGCGCCGCTTCCAGATCCGCCGCATGGGCACCTGACGCTCACGCGGGACGTCGTCCCAGCCGAGGGGGCGCGACGCGCTGTCGACGGCGCCACGCGCCACCGTTGACGCGGGCGCGGGCGCGGCCGACCCGAAGCCCATGGGGCGCTCCGAGGCGCTCTTCTTGGCCGCGACGGCTGGCACGCCATCACCGTCGCTCGCCGCCGCGGACTCCTCC
Organism: Myxococcota bacterium; assembly: GCA_963169915.1. Classification (GTDB taxonomy): domain Bacteria; phylum Myxococcota_A; class Polyangia; order Polyangiales; family Polyangiaceae; genus JADLEQ01. The sequence goes on along the minus strand of CAUJEM010000123.1, from coordinate 30,415 downwards.
TCGGCCGAGGCCAGCTCCTCCACGGGCTCACCCGACGCGCTCACCGTCTCGAGGGCGGCCTCCCCCGTGAACTCCGGCAAGCTTCGGCGGTTGTCGAGGCCGAAGGCACGGAACATGGCCGGGCTCTCCAGCACGAGCAACGAGGTGTACTTGCTGGCCACGTCGAAGCTGCTGGAGAGCAGCACGGCCTCTCGGCGCGCCTCTGCGCTGCCATCACGCTCGAGATCCACCAGCCGGGTCCCCGCCCAGAGGCGCGGGACGAAGGCGTGACCGGCCGCGGACGTGGCGGTCAGCGCGAGCGGGATGCGACGCTCGAAGGGCTGCTGCCCCACCCGCCCCCGCACCACCACGTCCCCCTGGAGGGTGGGTCGCTCCAGCCGCGCCGCGACGATCAGCTCGCCTCCTGCGATCATGGAGTCCAGCCGCGCGGGCGTGATCTCGGTGGCGCCGGGCGGCAAGTCCACGGTGACGTCTCGCAAGACGCTCCCGCGCAGCGTCGAGAGCACCCGGTAGCTCGCCTCCGCGAGCGTCTCACCCGAGATCCAGGGCAGCGCCGCGCCCCCGCCGCCTCGCGCCAGGGCTGCGAGCGACTCACTATCGGACGCGACCCCGACGCCCACGGCGATGACGGCGGCGCCACGCTCGCCCCGCCTCAAGCTGCGCTCGATCGAGGCCGGACGGATGGGCCCCGCCGTCGGCGTCCCGTCGCCGATCAACAGCACGCGCTCATCGTAGTCGCCGGCACCCCGCACCGCCGCGCGAGCCTCCAGCACCGCCGCTACGGGATCGGAGGCGCCCTCCGGGGTGACGCCGAGGGCGGCCTGCTCCACGAGCGTCGCGGCGCCGGGGCCACCGGGGACGAAGCCCTGATCCCACCGCCGGCAGCGCGTGGCACACCACATGAGCCCCACCTCGTCCTGCTCCGAGAGCTCCGCGACCGTCCGCGCCGCGAGGCGGGCGGCCCGCTGGAAGCTCTCTCCGAACATGCTGCGGCTGGAGTCGAGGGTCACCATCAGGCGCAGCGGTGTGGCGCGCTCCGCTCGGGGGAGCCTCGGTCGCAGCGCGAGCGCCACGAACGCGCCGCTGGGCGGGGTCTCCACGGCGCCGGTCGGCGCACCGGGTGAGGGCTGCGGCGCCGCGCCGGTGCTGAAGCTCCACGCGCTCAGCTCGGCGTCGCGCTCCGCGAGCGCGTACTCCACCAAGAGATCACCGCTCGGCTGAAAGCTGGTACGGGAGTAGCTGAGCTGCGCCACGTCGGGCGCCAGGTCCTGCCTCAGGGGGTAGCCCTTGGCGAGCACGGGGTAGTCGCGGTCGTACCCACGGAGCTGCACGTCCACCGAGAAATCTGCGACGGTCAGCTTCCCGCTCCTGTCGTGCGCCAGCGGGTAGACGTAGCGACGGCTGCCGGCGCTGGGCGCCACCACCTGCGTGTAGGCCAGGGCGATCTTGCGGGCGCCACGCCGAGGGATGGGGAAGATCCGCAGCTCGAAGCGGCCGCCGCGCTGCCACTCGAGGAGCGCTGGATCACGCCACGGGCCAGGGACCCAGACGATCTCCTCTTGCGGCGGCGGGCGCCTCTGGGGCGCGCCCGCGGTGATGGCGCCACGCCAAATGGCGGCGGCGCGGTCACGGTCGACGAAGGCGCCCTCCTCCCACTTGCCGTCCACCTCCAGCGCCAGCCGCTCGATCTTGGCGTCTGGCGGGAGCGGGAAGCGGAAGATGCCCTCCAGCACGTCGTCGGTCTGGTTACGGAACACCTCGGTGACCTCGGTGCGAGCCACGGCGCCGGTGATGCGCACCTTGACGTGGTGCTGCTCCAAGGTGACGGCGTCCGCGCGCTCCTCCGTCGTCCCAGGGCGCTTGGCGCGCAGCTCCCCGAGCCCGCGCGGGTCTTTCACCTCGTCGTCTCGGTCACGCAGCGCCTCGCTCCACGCGAGCGCGCTGGCGAGGTTGGGGGAGGACTCGACCCGTGGAGGCGCCCCCGCTTGGAGCCGCCCGAGCTCACCGGCGCGCACGACCACGCTGCGCTCCTGGGCGTCCACCAGGCGAACGCTCCCACGGCTCACCTCCACCTCACTGAGCTCCGGGCCGGCGCTCAGCCCCAGCTTGGTGCCCAGGACCTCCACCCGGCCACGCGGGAGCTGCAAGGTGGCAGGGGCCTCGGCCTTCGCGATGTCCACCACGAGCTCACCGTGGCTCAGCCGCAGGCTCCGCCCCACGCCGAAGCTCAGCTCCGTCCCCCGCTCGAGCTGCACCACGCTCCCATCGGTGAGCTTCACCTCCGCCAAGGTGTCGCCCTCGGTACGGAGCGTGACGCCCGCGGGCACGCTCGAGCCTGGAGCCAGCGCCGTGCACGGCGCCGCCGGCTCGGGACAGAGCTTCACGCCGCCTTCGCCGGCGCCGAGCGGCGCACGCACGGCCGTGAGCGTCCCCTGCCAGTCCGCCGCGCTGGCCACGGGCGGCTGCGGCGGCACCTCACGAGCGCGCCACCAGAGCGCCGCCCCCGCCGCCGCCACCAGCGCGAGGACGCCGAAGCGCCGCCAAGGGCCCGGGAGGCCGGGGCCACGCTGCTCCTGAGGAGCGCGGGGAGAGGCCGGCCGCGGAGCCAGGGGTGGCGCGGGCGGCGCGGGCGGCGCAGGCGGCTCATCCGTGGCGCGGGCGGCCCTCGGCGCGGGCTCGGCGTGCTCCTCCTCCGCGGCCGGCCCCGAAGGCGGGGGCACCGCGGCCGGCGCCGGCGCGTCGCCGCCTCCGCTCGGTGCCTGCTCCCGCGCCGCCAGCGCGGCCGCCAAGCGCTCCTCCAGCGCCGCGGAGGGCTGGAAATCTGCGCCTGCGTCCCGCACCTGCTCGACGAGTCGCTCGACGTCATAGCGAAGGTCTCGACAGCGTGAGCAGTCCGCCAGGTGCTCGAGCCACCGCTCGTCGAGCTCAGGCTCCAGCAGCGTGGCGAGCGAGCGCTCGATCTCTTCGCATCGGATGTCGTCCACATCGCCCATCATGGCTCACTCCTCTGCTTGGGATGCCTCACGGAGGCGGGCCAAGGCCCGCGAGACCCGCTTGCGCGCCGCCGCCTCGTCGATGCCGCACACCTCGGCGATCTCACGGAAGCTCAGCTCCGCCTCGAAGCGCAGCAGCACCGCCTCACGCTCACTCGGGCGTAGCTGCTCGAGGAGGCGGCGCCCGCGCGCCGCCCGCTGCTTACGCGCCAGGGCCTCCTCCCCGCCGGGCTCGGCCTCCTGGGACGTGACGAGGTGAAGCCGCGCCTCATGCTTGCCCCGGCGCTCGAGCTGGCGAGCGCACTTTCTGCGCGCGATGGCGAAGAGCCACGCGCGGAGGCTGCCCTCCCCCCGGAACGACGCGAAGCCGCCGTAGGCGTCCAAGAGCGTCTCCTGGGTCACGTCCTCCGCTTCTCCGCGCACGCCGAGCAGCGCCATGCAGAGCCGCCCGAGCGCCGCGCCGTGCTGGCGAGCGCACAGCATCAGCGCCCCCCGTCCATCCCCCCGCGCGATGGCCTCGACGACGGCCCGGTCGGCGGGCTCCACCCCCGCCGAGCCCTCCTCGGCCACCATCACCATGCTCTCAGCGCCCATCGCTTCTCCGTCTGCCATGTGGCTGCCTCCCGCTCGTTTGTGACCGACGACGATGATTCTCTCGGTCGGCGGCTGAAAGTCACCACCCATGTCGCCCTCGACCCCCTCTGGGGTACACCCGCTCCCCGCCCTCGGAAATCCTGGCACCTGAGGTATGCTGGGCCGGTGATCGAGGTCGACGGCCATCAGTGGCCCTTGCTGCTCGTGCGCTTCGAGGGCCAGGTGACGGACGCGGAGTTCCAGCACTACCTAGACTCCGTCAGTAGGCACCTCGACCGTGGCGAGCCGCACGTCACGCTCCTCATCGCTGCACCCAACGTCCCCATGACGCGCAGCTTACACGTTCGGCTCCAGACCCAGTGGATCCGACAAGAGCACGCGCGCATGCAGCGCTACAGCCGAGGCATCGGATTCGTGATGCCCACCGTGGTCACGCATGGGGTGGTGCGGGCCATCTTGACGGTGGCGCCGCTCCCCTCTACGACCGCCGTGTTCCGAAGCGAGCCCGCCGCGCTCGCCTGGGCGCGCCAGCTGCTCGCGCCCTGAGCCCCGCCCACCATGTCCCTCGAGCGCATCCAAGCCCTCGTCAGCCACCTGCGCGCTCGAGTCGCCGGCGCCAAGGGCTCCGCCCCCGCCTCCTCGGTCCCGCGCGCCACCGCGCTGGAGCTGCTGGAGTCCATGCTCCTCGCCCGTCACCTGGACGTCGCCGCCCATCAGCTACGCCAGGCGGGCTTGGGGCACTACACCATCTGCAGCTCCGGCCATGAGGCCAACGCGGTGCTCGGGCGCCTCACGCGCGTCACCGATCCTGCGCTGCTGCACTACCGGAGCGCCGGCTTTCAGCTCGAGCGGGCGCGGCAAGCGGGCACCGGCGACCCGGTGCGAGACATCTTGGCCTCGCTCGTGGCCTCCACGGAAGATCCCATCAGCGGCGGCCGGCACAAGGTCTTCGGCGGCAAGCACCTCGGGATCCAGCCCGCCACGAGCACCATCGCCTCGCACTTGCCGCGCGCCGTGGGCCTCGCGCTGGCGCTCGAGCGCCGCCGCAAGCTCCGGCTGTCGGCGCAGGAGCCCCCCGACGCCTTGGTCGTGGCGAGCTTCGGAGACGCCAGCCTCAACCACAGCACCGCTCAGGGCGCGCTCAACGCGGCGAGCTGGGTGCTCCACCAGAACCTGACCTTGCCCACCCTGTTCGTCTGCGAGGACAACGGGCTCGGCATCAGCGTGCGGACGCCGGAGGGCTGGGTCCAGACGCGGCTCGCCGCGCTGCCGCACCTGGAGGTCTTCAGCGCGCGAGCCTGGGAGCTCGAGCAGGTGCTCCTCGGCGCGGAGGCGGCCGTCCGCTACGTCCGACAGACCCGGCGCGCCGCGGTCCTGCACCTGAGCTGCGCGCGCCTGCTCGGCCACGCCGGCAGCGACGTCGACACCACGTACCGCAGCCCCGCGGAGCTGGAGGCCGTCCTCGAGCGAGATCCGGTCACCCGCGCGGCGTGCTGGCTCGTCGAGCGGGGCCTCGCCTCCGCCGCGGAGGTGCTGGAGCTCGACGCGCGGCTCGAGCGCGAGGTCACCCTGAAGGCGGAGCAGGCGGGGGCGTGGCCGCGCCTGACGTCACGCGCGGCGGTGATGGCGCCGCTCGTGAGCCCGGTCCCGCTCGACCACGCCGCGCGCGGCGCCCCGCCGCTGGGCAGCGCGCCCGAGGCACCCCAGACGCTCGCGCAAGCCATCAACGGCGCGCTCGCCGGAGCGCTGGACACGTTCCCGGAGGCGCTGCTCTTCGGAGAAGACGTCGCGAAGAAGGGCGGGGTCTACGGCTTGACGCGCGGCTTGCTCCAGCGCGGCGGGCCGGCGCGGGTGTTCAACACCTTGCTGGACGAGCAGACCATCTTGGGCATGGCCCTGGGCGCCGCCAGCGCGGGGCTGCTGCCCATCCCGGAGATCCAATACCTGGCCTACCTCCACAACGCCGAAGATCAGCTGCGCGGTGAAGCCGCCACGCTCCCGTTTTTCTCACAGGGCGCCTACGACAACCCCATGCTCGTGAGGATCGCGGGGCTGGGCTACCAGCGCGGCTTCGGCGGGCACTTCCACAACGACAACTCCCTGGCCGTGCTGCGCGACGTCCCAGGGCTGGTCGTCGGCGTGCCGGCGCGCGCGGACGACGCCTGGGCCATGTACCGCGCCGCCTTCGGGATGATGCGCGAGGCGCGCCGCGTGGTGGTGATGGTCGAGCCCATCGCGCTCTACCACCAGCGGGATCTCTACGAGCCGAACGACGGCGAGTGGCTCGCGCAGGGGGCGCCGTCGGTCCCCGCCGCAGATCCGCTCCGCGCGCGCGTCTATCACGCGCAGGGACGCGATCTCACGCTCGTGAGCTACGGCAACGGCGTCGCCATGAGCCTCCGCGTCGCGCGGCGCCTCCAGCAAGAGCACGGCAAGAGCTGCCGCGTGCTGGATCTGCGCTGGCTCGTCCCGCTCCCCATCGCGGACGTGCTGGAGCACGCCGGCGCGACGGGGCGGCTGCTCATCGTGGACGAAGCGCGCCGCAGCGGGAGCCCCTCCGAGGCGCTGGCCGCCGCGCTGCTGGACGCCGGCAGCACGGTCCGCGCCGCGCGCGTGTGCTCGGCCGACTGCTTCATCCCCTTGGGGGAGGCAGCGCACCTCGTCCTACTCGACGAAGACGAGGTCTACGCCGCCGCGCTGCAGCTCTTGGAGCTGCCCCCCTCGCCCCCAACGCCCACACCGGAGACGCACGGATGACTCAGACCGTAGAGTTTTGGTTCGACTACGTCAGCCCCAACGCCTACTTCGCAGCCATGCAGCTCCCGGAGCTGGTGGCCCGACACCAGGCCCGGCTCGTCTATCGGCCGTTCCTCTTGGGGGGCCTGTTCAAGCAGCTCGGCGTGCCCGAGATGCCCGGGATGACGAGCCCCGCGAAGGCGACCGCGGGACAGCTGGACTTGTTGCGCTGGAGCAAGAAGTACGGCGTCCCCTTCGCCTTCCCGTCACGCTTCCCGCTGAACACCATCACCGCGCTGCGCGTGACCTTGGCGCTGCAGCGCGGGGGCGTGGACCCCGCGCCGTTCATCCAGCGGTGCTTTCGTGCCTACTGGGTCGAGGACGCCGACCTGGCGAGCGAGCCAGCGCTGCTCGACCTCCTCGCGGCCGAGGGCCTCGACGGGCCCCAGCTCCTGGCTCAGGCGGCGCGACCGGAGGGGAAGCAGGCGCTGCGCGACGCGACGGACGCCGCGACGAGCGCCGGGCTGTTCGGTGCCCCTAGCTTCGTCGTGGCGGGGGAGCTGTACTTCGGTAAAGACCGGCTCGACTTCGTGGAAGACGCGCTGCGCCGAGCCTAGATCCCATCGGGGATGTCGCTGAGCGGCCGAGGCTTCGGGCTCTTGGCGGGGCTCGCGGCGACGCTCGGGCGCGGCTTGGTGCTGGGGCGCGGCGCTTGCACGGCCGGCGTGGGATCTTCCTCCGTCCCGCGCGGGAGATCCTCCGGGGAGGCCACCCGCTCTTCGGAGGGCGCAGGGGGGGCCACGGCGGGCTCTGCTGGCGGCAGAGAGGCCACGGGCGCCGGCGCAGGAGGACTCGCGGCGAGCCCCGGGGGCAGCGTGGGCTCGGCGGTGCTCGGGGCCTCCGGGGTCTTGCTCCGCGACAGCAGAGAGAAGGCGCCGCCGAGGGCGAAGGCCCCGAGCCCTGCGCTCCCCCAAATGAGCCAACCCCTCCAGCTGGAGGAGCGCCCCCGGGCTGACGCTTGGAGCCGTCGGGAGCGCGCGCGAGAGACGACGACGGTCTTGGCGGCTCGATCCGTGGTGTACGCGGCTAGCTCCCGAGGTGGGCGTGCCTCCGCCTCGCCGTCCACGACGACGCTGCGGCGTTCTTCACGCACGACGGCGCGGGGGGTAGGCTCGTGAGACACGGCTCGGGCCGAAACGAGAGCATCTGCCTCGAGCTCCTCGAGTGCTTCGGAGGCGCCGGGTGTGGGCGGGGGCTTGAGGGTCACGCTTGACGTCAATGTACCACAAGGCCCGCCAAATGCTCCGCGCCCCGGCGCCGAGCCTTGGGGTTCTCGCCGGGTCCGTGCTATTTTTCCGCGGATGTTGGCTCGTCACCGGAGGCGTCTCCCGCTCGTCCAGTCCTGGAGGCACCTCGGGAGCGTCGGCGCCCTCACGCTGTCGCTCCTCACGGCTCCCACCCACGCGCGAGGGCTCTCCCCGCTCAGCGCCACCCCAGAGCAAGCCGCGGAGGCTCAAGCCCTCTATGAGCAAGGCGTCCAGGCCTACAAGGCGCGCGACTATTCGGCCGCCGCCAAGGCCTTCGCCGCCGCCTATGAGGTCGTCGCCAGCCCCAACGCGCGCATGATGTACGCGCGGGCGCTGCGAGACTCCGGGGACACCCCTCGCGCCTTCGAGGAGTTCCTCCGCACCCAGCAGGAGGCCGCCGTGCTCGCCGTGGACAGCCCGAGGTACGCGGCGGCCAGCGAGGCCGCGGAGCGTGAAGCGGCGGCGCTCCAGCCCCAGGTCGCCGCCGTCGCCATCGATGTCGACGGCGCCACGCAGGGCTTGAGCGTGACCGTCGGCGCGCGCCCCGTGCCTCAGGAGTTCTGGTCGGGCGTGGTCGTCAAGGTCGGCACGGTCGACGTCCTGGTGCGCCTGCCGGACGGGCGGCGCGTCCTCAAGACCGTGGACGTGGCGCTCGGGCAGCGCGTCCGGATCAAGGTCGAGGTCCACACCGGGACCGCCGTCACTTCCTTCCCACCCCAGCGCCGCCCCACGGGCGTGGCCGTGAGCGGCGCGTCAGCGGAGCTGCCCACCGGCGGCGCGGCGGACGCTGGTGCACCACCCAAGGCCTCCCGCCCCAGCCTGCTCCCCTACGCCTACGCGGCGGGGGGCCTCGGCGCCGCAGGGCTGCTCACCTTCGCCATCGCCGGGAGCCTCGCGAGCTCCACCTACTCCGACCTCGAGGCGGCCTGCCCGGCTCACCAGTGCCCGCCAGAGCGCCGCGCGGACGTCGACGCCGGCCGCTCTCAGCAGCTCATCGCCAACGTGGGGCTCACCCTTGGACTACTCGGGGCAGCGGCGGGCGTGACCCTCTGGCTCTGGGACAGCCAAGAGCCCGGTGAACACGCGGCTACCGCGAGCTCACGCTGGAGGGTCCGAGCGACCGGCGCCGCGCTCGACGTCGAGGGGGCGTTCTGATGCGGCCCCGTCGGTTTGCCCTCGCGCTCTCGCTCGGCGCCGCCGTGGTAGCGCTCGCGGGCGGCTGCACCCAAGACTTCGACGCCTTCGAGTTCGACTCCCAGACCGACGCCGCTGGCGCTGGGGGCAGCGCTGGGGCCACGAGCACCGACGGCGGCGGGGGCACCGCCGGGGCGAGCCCCACGGACGCCGGGCGAGACGCACCACCGGATGCCCCCCCCGACGCGCCATCCGACGCGCCGTTCGACGCCCCAGCCCCCGACTCCGGGGACGCCGACGCCTGCGGTGAGGGGCTGAAGCGCTGCGGAGATCTGTGCGTTGGGCTGGATCTGACCGCCTACGGCTGCGGCGGCGCCAGCTGCACCCCTTGCGCTCCGCGCCCGCACGCCGCCCTGGCCTGCGCCGGAGACGGGCAGTGCGGGCTCGGCGGCTGTGACTCCGGCTACGCCGACTGCGATGGTGCCCCCAGCAACGGCTGTGAGGTCGACACCCGCAGCTCGCTCACGTCCTGCGGGAGCTGCGGGCACACCTGCACGCTCCCGAACGCCACGCCCCGCTGCAGCGCCGGGCGCTGCGAGGTGGGCCAGTGCAGCGCGGGCTTCGCGGACTGTGACGGCGACCCCTCCACCGGCTGTGAGGCCAACCTCCGAAGCCCCACCTCCTGTGGCGCCTGCGGGCGGGACTGCACGGCCCTCAGCGCCGGCCACGTCTGTCAAGACGGCCAGTGTCAGCCCACCGGGTGCCCGGCGGGGACCGCCGAGTGTGACGGCGACGCCAGCACGAGCTGCGAGACGGACGTCTTGCAAGACGCGCAGCACTGCGGCTTCTGCAACAACCGCTGCCAGCTCCCGCACGCCAGCGCGCGCTGCGAGGCCGGGCGCTGCGCCATCGACACCTGTGACAGCGGGTGGGCGGACTGCGATGGAGTCGCGAGCAACGGCTGCGAGGTCGAGCTCGCCACGACCGCCGATCACTGTGGCGCCTGCGGCAGGAGCTGCGCCAGCGCGGGCACGGTCAGCCGCGTGTGCGCCGGCGGGGTGTGCGCCAGCACGTGCCAGAGTGGCCGCGGCAACTGTAGCCAACCCGCGGCCCCCGCGACGGACGACGGCTGCGAGACCAACCTCCTCACCTCCGCCGGTAGCTGCGGTGCCTGCGGGCGCGCTTGCTCGGCCGAGGGCGTCGCCAGCCTGGCCTGCGCCGGAGGTCGCTGCACCTCCACCTGCGCCACAGGGCGCGGCAACTGCAGCCAGCCAGCCGCCCCCACCGCGGACGATGGCTGCGAACAGGACCTCACCGCGGACCCTAGCCACTGCGGCGCCTGTCACCGCGGCTGCTCGAGCTTCCGCGCCGGCAGCCTCAGCTGTGTCGCTGGGCTCTGCGCGCCCACCTGCCTCAGCGGCTACGCCAGCTGCAACCAGCCCGCCGCTCCGGCCGCGGACGACGGCTGCGAACAAGACGTCCGCTTCGACGTCGCCAACTGCGGCGCTTGCGGCCGAGCCTGCAGCGCAGCCAACACGACCTCCATCAGCTGCAGCAACGGCCGCTGTGACTCCCTCTGCGCGTCGGGCTTCGGCAACTGCGGCCAGCCGCTCGCCCCCGCCGCAGACGACGGCTGCGAGGCCAGCCTCGCGACGAGCACCGACCACTGTGGCAGCTGCGGTCGCGCCTGCTCCTCCGACGGGGTGGCGGAGCGTCGCTGCGCGGGCGGCGTCTGCACCTCGAGCTGCAGCTCCCTGCGCGGCAACTGCTCGACGCCTGCCGCCCCTGACGCGGACGACGGCTGCGAGACGAACCTCGGCACCTCCGCCGACCACTGCGGCGCCTGCGGCCGCGCTTGCTCCACCACTGGGGTCGCCACCCGCGCCTGCACCGGGGGCACGTGCAGCTCGAGCTGTCAGTCGGGGCTGGGCAATTGCTCGGAGCCCACCGCACCCGCGGCGGACGACGGCTGCGAGACGAACATCACCTCGGACGCGCTGGACTGCGGGGCGTGCGGGCGAGCGTGCTCCACGACGGGCGCGCAGTCACTGGAGTGCCGCAGCTCGGCGTGTACGCCGAGCTGCGCCGCGGGGCGCGTGAGCTGCTCGAACCCCGCGGCCCCCAGCGCGGACAACGGCTGTGAGGGCACCGCCTCCGCCACCAACTGCGGCGGCTGCGGCAACAGCTGCAGCGCGCAGGGTGGTAAGGCCTGCGCCAATGATCTCTGCGTCTGCACCGCGAACGACCAGTGCCGGAGTGGCGGGCAGAGCAACAACACCGGCCGCTGCGGCAGCGGTGGGAACGCCGGCCGGTGCGAGTGCAACGACGGCTGGGGCAACTTCAAGGCCTGCCACTACGGGGAGGAGTGCTTCAAGATCGGCATCGTGGCGCACGAGTGCCGCTGCAACGGCGGCGCTGCCTGCGGTGGTGCGGCGAGCGTCGTGTGCTGCGAGGAGCCGGCGGGCTGCAAGGATCTCGCGACGGATCGCGACAGCTGCGGTGCCTGCGGCCGCGCCTGTGCGCCCGGCTTCGTGTGCCAGGCGGCCGTGTGCCGCTGCGACGCGGCGGCCGACTGCAACGCCGGCTCCGCGGGGACGTGCAGCAGCACGGGCAACTGCGTCTGCGGCGGCGTGGCGTGCGCCGTTGGCCAGCGCTGCCTCAGCGATGGCCGCTGTGGCTAGACGCCCAGCGCCACACAGCGGCCGCTGGCTCGGCGCGGCGCCCCGTGTGGGCTACTTCACCGCGCGGATGACGAGCACGAGCATGCCGCCCTTGTAGCTCTGTCCCGCGACGATGAACGACTGGCCCAGCTTGGCCTTGACCTCCAGCAGCGGCAGGAAATCCTTGCCCTTGGGCTGATTGATGCTGGCCTGGAGGCGCAACATGCCCTTCGGGAGCAGCTCGAGCAGCTTCGTGCGCAGCACCCGGCCGTTGGGGAGCTCCATGGTGCGCGGGTCGTCCTTGATGAGCGGGAGCCGCGTCTTCGACAGCAGCTCGTAGCTGTCGTACGACGAGAACGGAGGCTTCGAGAGCTCCGGCATCTTGCCGATCCGCTCATCGATGCCCTTGCCGGCATTCGTGGCGTGCAGCACCATGACCTCGGCGAACAGGCTGGCCTCGGGTGGCTGCTCCTTACCCTTGGCGCTGGCCGACGCGCTCGCCGCCAAGGCCACCCCCGCCTGCGGGAGGGCGGTCAGCCCCGGGAGCGCGACCGCCACCACCAAGGGAACGAGGGCGAAGAGCGGGGCTTTCTTTGACATCAGAGCGAAGTCCTTGGGGAGTCCTCGTCGAGCCAGACCACGAGCGTTGGCTCCTCGGCGTCCTCCGATACCACGAAGATGGTGCCTGCGTGACTCCCGAAGTCCACCGACTCGATGGCGACGCCCGCGCCGGCCTCCTCTTCGGGCACGGGGCCGCGCGTGGGCACGCTGTGGAGCGGCGCGCTCGGCGCCTGCCCCGTGCCGCTGGCGCTCTCCACCGGGCCGGGGCTCCGCGCGACCCCCCAGACCGCTAGCAGCGCGGCCGCGGCGGCCGCCAGAGCAGTGCCCGCCTTCCACCAGCCGGCCCGGGAGGCCAGGGGGACCACCGGCGCGAGGCCGCCGCGGCGCTCGGCGTCCACGGCTTCGAGCCGCTCCCAGAAGCTCGCCGGGAGCTCTGGCGCGGCCGCGACCCGCTCCGCCGCCAGCTCCGAGGAGAGCTCGACGACCTGCAGGAGCGCGTCGAGCCGAGCGCGGAGCTCAGGCTCCTCGCGCAGCCGCGCCTCCAGCGACTCCAGCGCCTCACCCTCGAGCTCTCCGTCGAGGTACGCCATGAGCTCCAGCTCCGCCTGCATCACTCGCCCTCCTCTCCCGGAAGCCGACCCACTTGCTCGCGGTAGCAGTCCGCGAGCGCGAGCTGCAGCTTGCGCCTGGCGTGGAACAGCCGGCTCATGATGGTGCCCTTCGACACCTCCATGGCCTGCGCCATCTCCTCGTAGCTCATCCCCTCCACCTCTCGCATGAGGATGACGCTCCGGTGGTAGCTGGGCAAGGCGTCCAGCGCCTCCTGGAGGCGCGCGGCGAGCTCCCCGCGCCGCACGAGGTCCAAGGGGTCGGCCTCCGGGAGCCGGGCGAGCAGCGGAGAGTCCACTTGCTCGAGCTCTCTGCCCTCCGGGAGAGGCGCGTCCCTACGGGCGGGCCTGCGCAAGACGTCGATGGCGAGGTTGTGGACGATCCGGTAGAGCCAGGTGAAAAAGCTGGCCCCGCCGTTGAAGCCGTCGAGCCCCCGATAGACCCGGAGGAAGGCCTCCTGGACGACGTCCAAGGCCTCCTGCTCGTTACGAAGCACGCCCATGGCGATGGCCTGCGCCCGTCGCTGGTGCCGCTGCACGAGCTGCTTGAAGGCGTCCTGGTCGCCAGCTTTGGCCAATTCGATGAGGGCACGGTCCTGATCGGCGTCTGATTGACGCTGCTCTCGCTTGGACGCGACAGCGGCCAGCCTATTCACCGCCCGCTCTAGGGAGGGCGGCAGGCCTTCTACGGTCACCGGGGTGGAAACCTCCCCCGGGGTAGGGTCGGTGGCCTCTGCCCCCGAGCGACTACGCACGACCGCACTCAGGCTGATCAGGGCCCCTCATGGGAAGCCAGGGGTCTCCTGAAACGGCGCTGGCGCCCGCTCTTGACCTGGCAGCTCCCCGAGGATCGTCTTCAAGTCGAAGCTCCGGCTCCCCCGCCGCACCCGCAGCGTGACCTCCTTGCCGGGCCCTGCCAAGCTGGCGAGCCACCGGAGCCGCTCCGGTCCGGAGATCTCCTGACCCTCGAAGGCCAGGATGACGTCATCGGGTTGGAGCCCCGCGCGCTCACCCGGCCCACCCGCCATGACTTGACGGACGAGGGCGCCCTGGGTGCCGTCGAGCCGCAGCCGCTCGCTGTCCTCCTCGAGGACGGACGACACCGCCACGCCGATGGCGCTGCGGCGGATCCTCCCCTCCTTCACGAGCATGGGGAGCAGCTCTTTGACCATGTTGATGGGGATGGCGAACCCGATACCGCTGCCTTGCCGGATGGCCGTGTTGATCCCCACGACCTGCCCGTTCATGTCGATGAGCGGGCCGCCGGAATTGCCTGGGTTGATGAGCGCGTCGGTCTGCAAGAAGTTGTAGTAGCCGCTCGGATCCCCGAGCCCCTGAACGTCGCTGTTGGTGCGGCCCTTGGCGCTGATGATGCCGGCGCTCACCGTGTGGGAGAGCCCGAAGGGGTTGCCGATGGCGACGACCCAGTCTCCCACGCGCGTAGCGTCCGAGTCCGCCAACGCCAGCGCCGGCAAGCCCCGCTCCGCGACCTTCAAGACGGCGACGTCGGTGGCGGGATCTCGCCCCACGATGGTGGCGGGCAGCTCCTGCTTGGAGGCGAACACCACCCTGATCTCGGTGGCGTCCTCGACCACGTGGTTGTTGGTGAGGATGAGCCCGGAGGGGTCGTACACGAAGCCGCTGCCCACCCCCTGCCCGACGACACGCCGCCGGCCGGTGAAGCCCCGCTGCTCCTGCAGCGTCTTCACGAACACCACGGCGCCGTCCGCCTGCTTGACCAGCCCCGCGAAGGTCTGTGGTGCGCCCGCCAGTGGGACCACGGGCGCCGCGGGCGCCGCGGGCGCCACGGGCGCCACGGGCACCACCGGCGCGGCGCCGACGGCGACGGGCTCCGAGGAGGGCGTGGGTGAGGTGTGGGCGCGCCGGGCGCTGCAGCCAGCAGCAACCACCAGCACGAGCCCTCCCCAGCGAAGTGGACGTCGACCCATGCTCAACCTCGCTTGACGACCTCGACGAAGCGCACCCGCAAGTCGAACAGCGCCTGATGCAGCAGGTGCTCTTCCTCACCCGTGAGGTTGCCGTAGGTCTTCTCGTTCAAGAGCGCCAAGAGATCGATGTCTTGGCGCGCGAGCGCCAGGTCACGCTCCCGCTCGTCCGTGCCGGGCGCGGGTGCGTCCCCGAGGTGCACGAGCGCCGCGTGCTGGAGCGACAAGACCAAATGCGTGAAGGTGGTGTCCGGGAAGTCCGAGGCCTCGAGGCCGCTCGCAGCTTCCTGGAACGCCGCCTGGCTAGCCTGGAGCTGAGAGGGCGTAGGGCGCTCGGACTGGCTCACGCCGACTCCTGACCAGAGCCGTCTGCCGCTTGGTCTCCCGCTGAGGGCTGCGTCACCGTCAGCACCTCCGCCTGCGCCGCGCTGTCCGCCAATCCGGCCAGGTGCTTCTGCACCTCAGCCTCCGTCAGCTGGCCCTTGTCGAGCATTCGCTGCCGCACTCGCACGTCGTACTTGAAGCTGTCGTTCATCGTGTCTCTCCATGTAGCTCACCGCTCGACGCGGCGCAGGCTTCCGAATGAAAATCCGCGCTAGCCTTAGCCCCGCTTTCCCCCGTGGAGCAAGCACCCCCGTGTCTCGGCCTCGAGCCTCGGGGACCGGACGTAGCGCCGCCGGCCTTGACCCACGCTGGGCCAAGACCGGCGATACCCTTGCTCAAGGGTGGGCCTTCGAGGGCGCCTTCGGGGCCACCAGGTAGCCCGCGACCGCGCTCGCCGCGACGACCAAGGGGCTGGCCAGGTACACCTGCCCAGGGCCGCTCCTCCCTGGGAAGTTGCGGTTGATGGCGCTCACCGTGACGTCCGTGGGTGAGGAGGACACCCCGGGGCCGGCGCGAATACAAGCGCCACAGCTTGGGTCGAGCACCTCCGCGCCAGCGCGGTGGAACAGATCCACGTAACCTCGCTCCTCGGCATAGGCCCGGATGTGCTGGGACCCGAACTGGATGAAGAGCTTGACGCCCTCCGCGACCCCTCGGCCCTCCGCCAGCGCCTCCGCCAGGACGGAGGCGTACATGTCCATGTCCGCCTTCTTTCCGCCCGTGCACGAGCCGCCGTAGGCGATGTCGATCTTCACGCGCTCTGCGAGGGTGGCGAGCGGTACACCGTTGCGCGGGTCCCCCGGGGTCGCCACCATGACGGGGACGGCGCTCAGATCGATGTCGTAAGAGTCGGCGTACTGGGCGTCCGGATCTGCCCGCAGGACGCCCTGCGCGGCCTGCTCCCGCGAGATCCCTCGCATCGCCACCAAGTAGTCGAGCACGACGTCGTCCGCCTCGATGATCCCCGTGAAGCTGCCGGCCTCGACCGCCATGTTGGTGAGGGTGGCGCGCTCGTCGAGCGGCAGGGCCTTGACCCCTGGCCCGGTGAACTCCAGCACCTGCCCGATGCCGCGGCCCGTCTTGAAGTGCTCCAAGCTCAAGATGTGGAGCATGACGTCCTTGGCGCAGACGCCGGGGCGCAGCGCCCCGTGCAGCACGAAGCGCACCGTCTCCGGCACCTTGACGCGGACGTCCCGGGTGTACCAGGCGTTGGCCATGTCCGTGGAGCCCACGCCGAACGCGAAGCAGCCGAGCGCGCCGGCCATGCAGGTGTGGGAGTCCGTGCCGGCCACGAGGTAGCCCGGCAAGGCCAGCTCCTCCAGCACCTTGTTGTGGCTGATGCCCTCGCTGCCCACGGTCTTGCCGCCACGCGCCACCTCGCCGTAGAGCTTGACCCCCTGGCGCCCGCTGAAGCCCTCCTGCACGGTCTTCAGGGAGTCCGCCTGCTCGAGCAGCCCCATCTGACGGTGCTGCTCCGGCATGACCTGGTCCAAGAACGTGAGGTGGTCTCGGAACGTGAACACGCTCTCCGGCTCCGCGACCTTCGCTGCCTCCCCGAAGCCGCTGCGGAAGAGGGAGTCTGCCATGGGCGTGACGTACTCATGGCTGAAGCGGATGTCCGTCCGGACGAACAGCGCGTCCCCCGGCTGGACCGCCGTGACGCCCAAGCGGCCCGTCTTGGCGTCACGGATGGCGTGCCGCGCGATGATCTTCTCACACAGCGTCATGGGGCGCGCCGCCGTCTCCACGACGGGCGGCTCGATGTCCCCGCTCATCCGCCGGCGGTTGTACTCGAACAGGCCGCCGTGCTCGACGATCTGCCGGCTGATGGGATCCAGCCCGCGGGTAAACTCCGCGATGGGGATGGCCTCGCCCGCCTCGATCCGAGGGATGAGCGAGAAGTCCGTGGAGGTGAGCAGCCCGATGTTCTGCGCGTTCTGGCCGTAAATTTTCTCGATGCTCTCCGCGATGACGAGGCGCACGCCGGCCTTCAGCTCCGAGTACGGCGCCGTCTCTCGCGAGGACCCGCAGCCCTTGCTGCGCCCGCTGACGATGACGGAGAAGCCTCCGTTCTTCAGCGCGTCCTTCTTGATGACGTTGCCGCGCAGCCCGATGAGGCTGAAGCGCGCCAGGGTCTCGTCGTAGTAGTAGCAGACCCAGCCGGGGGTGATCTCGTCGGTGGAGATGTTGTCGATGAGCTTGCCGGCCTCCTCGCGCGTGATGCGCTGCCCTTGGAGCTGCCGCTCGAGCAGCGCTCGGTCCTCCGTCAGGTAGAGGATCTTGCCGGTGATCTGCACGCTACGGTCACTCATCGCTCGTCTGGTTCCTCCGGCGGAGGCCACCGCGGGTGGCAGGGCGTTCCTAGCACCATTTCAGGGGCCAGGAAGCCTCTGCCGCTGGCGCCGCGCGTCAAGCCTCGACCGGCTCCGCGATGCACTCGCCCGCCCGCCAGAGCACCAGCGCCTCCCCCGCGCCCGTGCGCTGCGTCGCCTCCGCGAGCGCCGACGGGAGGTCCGCCGCGTACTGCGCGTAGCTGGTGGCCACCTCCTCACGCGAGCGCCGGCTCACGAGGACGACCCGGTGCGCCTCCGGGAGCTGCGGGCGGATGCCTAGCTCATAGATGCCTTCGTTCACGCGCGCCGTGGGGCCGAGCCCCTCGTCACACTCCGCGACCAAGATGATGGTCCCCCCGGGCTCGAGGAGCGCACCGGCCGGCGGCAGGCACTTGGAGGCCTGATAGAGCGAGGTGCTGACGGGAGGTCGGTCCGCCACCACGATCACCCGCGCGCGCGGGGCTCGAACTCGAAACAGCGGGTCCGCGCGAGCGACGAGCGCACGGTGCGCCGCGATGGCGTCGCCGTAGGCCGCCGCCACGGGCTGGCCGTCGCAGTCGTCGAGGACGTTCAAGACGACCAGGCGCCCTGGCAGCAGCGCCGCCGCGGCTTCCATGTCCGCGCGGCAGCGGTTGCCCTCCACGCGGCCCAGGCGCGCCGTGGGGTCCGCCTTGAGCTGGTGGTTGTGCAGCACGTCCGCCTTCGCCGCGCAGCCGGGGAACACCCCCTTCACACCGCCCGAGTATCCAGCGAAGTAATGGGGCCTCAGCCGCCCCGTGGACACGACCACCTCCGCGTCCGCGACCGCGCGGTGCAGCCGGACGCGCGTGCCCTCCGGGGTGCGGCCCAGCTCCACGAGCTGCGCCTCGTCCGTGGCGTCGTGCACCACCACGCGCAGCCGCCGGTGGCGAGGCGCCAGGACGCTGGGGGGAGCTGGGGCGTGGGTGCCGGAGGCGACGATGAGGGTCGTGCGCTCCGGCTCGAGCTCGGCCAGGAGCGCGTCGAGCAGCGCCTCGCGCGGCTCCTCGCGGCTGGCGTCGCTGACGACGACGGTGACGCGCCGCCCGCGCGCGAGCTCCGCGAGCGGCGCCGCCCCCCACGGAGCAGCCAGCGCCGCGCGGCACAGCGAGAGGTGATCGCCGAGGGGCCGCGCGACGGGCGCCGGCGCCACCCAGCGCAGCGGGGCCTCCTCGACGCGCGCGAGCTGCTCCCACGCGAAGCCTTCACCGACGGAGCGAGTCATGGCGCCACTCTACACTCGGGCGTGCGGGACGGGACGCGCTCCCCCGCTGCCCGGGCGCGGCGAGCGTGCTAGGACGGCCGCCGTGCCGTCCGTGATGCGATGCTCCCTCGCCCTCGTGCCGCTCGTGGTCGCCCTCGGCTGCCGCGGCGAGCGCGGGAGCGGAGCGGCGAGCGCCAGCGCGTCCGCAGCCCCGGCTCCGAGCGAGAGCGCGGCGCCGCCGGCCCGCAGCCCACGCTCACGCAGCCACGCGGGCCAGCGCCTCGCCATCCCCGCGGGTGCCTTCTCCGCCGGGAGCCTGCCGGGCGCCCCAGACCGCCAGCCAGCGCTCGAGCCCCGCCGCGCCCTCGTGGAGCTGGGGGGCTTCGAGATCGACGCGCTCCCCTTCCCGAACGAGCCGGGGCGCCCCCCCCGCACCGGCGTCTCCCGCGCCGAGGCGGCGCGCCTCTGCGTCGAGCAGGGCGCTCGGCTGTGCACCGAGCTCGAGTGGGAGCGCGCCTGCGCGGGCCCAGATCAAGATCCGTACGCCGGCGGGAGCGGCTGGGACGCGCGCTGCGCGACCGAGCCGGAGAGCTGCGCCAGCGGCTTCGAGGTACTCGCCCTGGGGGGCGCCCTGCGGGAGTGGACGGCCAGTGACGTGCGCTCGGAGACCGAAGAGCGCGGCGCAGCGGTGCGGGGCGCCGGCGCGTCGGAGCCTCCCGGGCGCCACCGCTGCGCCGCGCGGAGCGTGCTGGCCGAGACCGCCAGCGCCGCAGAGCTCGGCTTTCGTTGCTGCCGTGGCGCACCGAACGCCGCCGTCGTCACGGAGCCGAAGCAGCAGCCGGTGTTCCGTAAGGTGTCCCTCCCCGCGACGGAGCTGACGGCGCTGCTCGCCCGCGACCCGCACACGCAGGAGCTCGCCAAAGACGTCGTGTACTTCCGCGAGCCCGAGGCCGCACAGACGGTCGTGAGCCGAGGCCCTGGGGACAAGAAGGGCTTCGACTTCACGGTGGCCCCGCTGGCGTGGTCGCCGGCGCCCGGAGTCGAGCTGCTCGTGCTCGCCGCGCGCTCGGGCAAGAGCACCAGCTTCGTGCTCGTGTACTGGATCCTCGGCGAGGGGGACTACCTGCTGGAGGCCAGCACCGTCATGAAGGACGAGCCCGGGCCGGTCGCCCTCGCCTACTCGGCCTCCATCCGCCCGCGGCTGCACTTCAGCACCTGCTGGGGCTGCCCTGGGGAGACGGGGAAGGTGCTGTACCGTCCCCCCGAGACCATCGTCATCAGCCAACCCTAAGGGTAGGGCAAGCTCGCTGGGTAGCGCTTGGCGGCGCGACGGCGCCGCTGCTCCTCCTCCTGGCGCCGCTGCTCTTGCTCGCGCTCCTCGGTCTCCACCGTCACCCCCGCGGCGGCAGCGGCGGCGGCCGCGCCAGCGCCCGCGACCAGGCCGGGACGCGGCGTGGCGGAGGCCTGGCCGGGAACGACGCAGAGGCACGCGTCGGAGTACTCCCCGACGTACAGCATCCCGGCCAGCTCCAAGCCCTGCGCGGCGCACTTGCGCTCACACCCCGCGCGTCCCCCCTCCACCGTGGGCTGCCCCGTGAACGACGTGCGGGGAGGGATGCACCCCGCGAGCACCCCGAGCGCCAGCGGCAGGAGCCACCCCAGCCCACCCACCCCACCTTGCGAGCTCCCGCCGCGATCCTTCGTGCTCACCATGGCTCCGCTCGACATCCTCCCGAGCCTAACGAGCTCGACGCCCTCACGCTACCGCTCCGCGGCACGAGCGCAATGCGACGCCGGGCGTCGGCGCGAACGCGGCCCTCCACCGCTCGCACCTGCGCCCATGGCCGGGCGACCGCGCGCGCCGCCGCTCCGAGGCGCACGGCTCACGGCGGCGCCGCAGCCAGGAGCAGCTCCCCGATGGCCTGGGCGACCTGCTCACGGTGCTCGAGCGGCGCGATGTGCGTGCCGTCCGGAAACAGCAGCAGGCGCGCGCCCGGGATGGCCTCGGCCATGGCCTCGCTC
Organism: Myxococcota bacterium; assembly: GCA_963169915.1. Lineage (GTDB taxonomy): Bacteria > Myxococcota_A > Polyangia > Polyangiales > Polyangiaceae > JADLEQ01. The sequence goes on along the minus strand of CAUJEM010000123.1, from coordinate 9,915 downwards.
AGCGCTGCTGGGGTGAACGAGTCCCTCGCGCCCGCGACGACGAGCGTGGGCACCGCGATCTGCGGCAGCAGATCTTCCGCCGAGTGCTCACCCGCGGCCTCGAGCATGCCCAGAAAGAGCTCGACGTCCACGCGGGTGACATGCTCGAAGTAGGGCTCCACGTCTCGCGCGCTCACTCGCGTCAGATCGATGTCCCCCGTGAGCTGCGCCATCCGTAGCGCTGCCTTGACTGGCACGGCTCCCCAGAGCAAGCGGGCCAGCCGCGGGTGCTTGGCGCAAAACTGCGTGATCGCTGGCAGCACGCTAGCGAGCATGTCGGAGTGCTTGAAGGTGTGGGTGACGCGGCCAAAGGTGCCGCACAGCAACACCAGCCCCACCACGCGCGAGGGCCTCAGGCGGTACGCCTCGAGCACGACCTGCACCCCGAGCGAGTGCCCCACCAGCACGACGGGCGGATCGCCGAGGTGCCGGCGCACGCTGTCCAGATCCGCCGCGTGATCTGGGACTCGGAGCCGGGTTCGGTCTTTGGGGGGCGAGCTACGGCCGTGCCCCCGATAGTGCCAGTGCGCGACCGGACCGAAGCCGGCGAGATCCTCCCAGAGGTACTTGTAGATGAAGCCGTCGCAGACGAGCCCGTCACAGAGCACGGCGGTGACTGCGCCGCTCTGCTGGCGCTGGCGCACATAGAGCTGCGTGCCGTCCGGCGCCCGAGCGAAAGAGGTGGACACGGGCGCTCAGTCGCCGTCTTCTTCGTCGACCTCGTTCACGCTCGGGATCTTCTTGATCTCGAGCCGCGCCATCTTCCACGCCCGCTGCACGACCCACGACAGCGAGCGGTCGAGGCGAGCCGCCTCGTCCTTGATCTCCTGAAGCATGATCTCTGGGAAGTAGAGGCTCTGCTTGCGCTTGTCGCTGCCGCCGGGCTTGGGATCGTTGTCCGCCACAGACTTGAGTACCTTTGGCTGGAAGGAGATGACCCTCTTACCACTACTCGTGGCCTAGGCTCAACCGACTCACCGCGGCCGTGGCATCACGGCCGCGGTGGTGAGGGCGCCGCGCCGCGTCGCGCCCGAGAGCGCCACGGGCGCGGCGCGCGATGGCGCCGCCGGCTCCGCGCTTGAACTCCCACGCGCGTGAGCTTGGTGACGGCCGGTGCCGGGAGAGGTGTTGGTCTTGCTCGGGTTCGTGGCGTGCGCAGCCGTGATCGTGCCGCTGGCGCTGCTGCTGGGCCGTCCGCCGAGAGGGCTGGCCAGCGTGGACGCGCCGGTCGGTGCGCCCGTGTCACTCGTGCTGCCGCGGGCCCCCTCGTCCCAGCTCGCGCTGTGGGTGCGCTACGAGCTGACGCCGAACGACGAGGACGCGCTCGTCCGCGTCCGCTGGGAGGCCCGGTCAGGGGGCGTCCTCATCGGGAGCGCAGCGTCGACGGGCGAGAACCTGAGGGTGATCGTCGACGGAGGCCCTGACTGGCTCGTCTTCACCCAGCGCATCGCGAGGCTCGCTCCGCTGGTGGTCGGCGCGCCGGTGGAGGTCAGGATGACGATCGAGGGGGAGTGCTCGCCCGCCGGACGAGTGCTGAGGGCGCGCGTCGTCCTGGCGTGGTGAGCGCGGTGACCGCGGCGGGCGGCGGCACCTCACGGCGCGCAGCGCGGTCCGGCACGTCGACGCCAGGATTCCACTGCGCATGAAACCAGCCCCGCCGGGCTCGCCGAGCCCGCGCCGAGCCCGCGCCGAGGCTATGCTGCCCGGCATGCGCGTCACTCTACGGCAGCTCTCCCTCATCACGCTCGGCTACGCGGGCGGCGCCCTGTCGACGGGCTGGATCGCTCCCGCCAGCGCCCGCGGCGGCGCGACGGGCCCCTACACGCTGCTCGACCAGCTCGCCCGGGTGCTGGTCCTGGTGGAGAACGAGTACGTCGATCCGACCCAGCGGAGCAAGCTGGTCGAGGGCGCCATCGGGGGCATGGTGGCGGCGCTCGATCCGCACTCGAGCTACATGAACAGCACCGACTACCAGCTCTTTCGCTCCGACACCGAGGGCCAATTCGGCGGCATCGGGGTGGAGGTGGATCTCCGCGGTGACGCAGCCATCGTGATCGCCCCCATCGAGGGCTCCCCCGCGGAGCGCGCCGGCATCCGCTCGGGCGACAAGATCGTCGCCGTGGACGGCGTGGACATGCGCGGGAAGAGCTCCGACACCCTGCTCTTGAAGCTCCGGGGCGCGCCCGGCACGCGCGTGACGCTCACGCTGCTCCGTGAGGGTCGCGCCGGGAGCCTCGACGTCAAGCTCGAGCGCGCCATCATCCACGTCAAGAGCGTGGAGGCTCAGGTGCTCGCCGAGCGGGTGGGCTACCTGAGGATCAAGCAGTTTCAGGCAGGCACCCTGCAAGAGGTCTTGGCGGCCGCCGCCAAGCTCCGACAGCAAGCACAGGGCGAGCCTCGGGGGCTCATCTTGGATCTCCGCAACAACCCTGGCGGGCTCGTCGATGAGGCGGTGGGCGTCGCCGACGAGCTGCTGGGCAGCGGGCTCATCTACTCCACGCGGCACCGCGGGAAGGTCGTCGGCCAGGCTCACGCTCGACCCGGCGGCTCGCTCCGCAGCCTCCCGCTGATGGTGCTCGTCAACGAGTACAGCGCCAGCGCCTCCGAGCTGCTGGCGGGGGCGCTCCAAGACAACGGGCGCGGCCTGCTGCTCGGAGCGCCGACCTTCGGCAAGGGCTCGGTCCAGTCCATCATCGATCTCCCCGGCGGCGCTGGGCTCAAGCTGACCACCCTGCGCTATTACACGCCCAGCGGCCGCGCCATCCAAGCGCAGGGGCTCACCCCGGATGTGCTCGTGGCGGCGGCCGCCGAGGCTCCCCCGCGAGAGCGGGACATCGACGGACACCTGCCGGCAGAGGGCCCAGCGCCCAGCCCACCCCGCCAGCGCGTCCCGAGCGCAGGGACGGCGCCGAGCCAGGACGACCCCACGCTCGGGGTGCCACGGGAGGTGCCGCGGGATCCGCGCACGGCGCAAGACACAGCGCTGAAGGAGGCGTTCGTGCGCCTGGTGACGCGCCAGCCCTGAGCCACCCTGCCCCGGCGCGGCGGCGCGCCCCCCGGGCGGGTGGGCGCGCGGCGGCTCAGGCGTCCAGCGCCGCCTGAGCCGCTCGCAGCCCCGACAGCATGGCGTGCAGCGCGGTGCGTGGCTCCCCCGCGCGCAGCTCCCCGGCGGCGAAGACGCGCCGATGGCCGCTGAGCGCGGCGCCTTGGCATGCCACTCCGACGCGCTCCAGCGCCCCCAGGCCGCGCGCCGTGAAATCTATCCCGTGCAGGGTGGAGGCGCCGTCGAGCTTCACGCCGTCGAGCTCGAACTCCGCCTCCGCTCGCACGCCAAGGCGGAACGCGGCTCCCCCGGCGTGCTCCGGCCCCGGCGGGCCGAGCACGATGCCCCCGGCCACCACACCGCCCAGCGCCAACACCACGGCGTCCGCTCGCACGCGCTCGCCATCGACGAGCACCACCTCCCCCTCCGGCGTGAGCGCCTCGACCTCGCGCGCGCTGACGCTGACGCCAGCAGCCTCGAGCACCCGCGCGCGCTGGCGCTCGAAGCGCGCGCCCGCGACGCCGCCGGGCGGGGAGCAGGTCTCCCCGACGGGACGCCCGAGCCACCGCTCCCACTCCACGTCACCCCCCGGCTCGAGCGTCGACCAGGGGCCCATCAGCACCGCGGCCTCCTCACGTAGCCGCGCGCTGGCGGCGTGCGACAGCGCGCGCCGCTGCTCCGTTGCCGCGAGGGTCTGCGCGAAGTCGTAGCCACTCACCTGGCTGGGCGCGCCGGGGAGCTCCAGGGGGACGGCGCGGAAGCGCGTAGCGGTGCTGCGCGCCCACGCGGCCTCCGACCAGGCCTGGGCCAGCGCCTCGGCGTCGAAGTCGTGACGACCGAGATCCAGCACGGCGATGGTCTGGCCGGCGAAGGGGGCTAGATCGAGCAGCGCGCGCTCCCTCCCCCGCGCAGGGCGCAGCGTGCCAGCGCAGGTCGCCACCACCACCCAGCGGGACGCGGGCGCCTCCAGCTCGAACGCCGCCAGGAAGCCTTCGAGCTCTGGCGCCAGCGGACGCGCCCTCACGGCGGTGGGCCAAGGCTCCAGGTCGAGCGCCCCCGAGCTCAGCTCGCTGGCGCCCGCGCGCGCGTGAAATAAGCTGACCTCCGCCCCAAGCTGCCGCCCGCGCCACGCCGCCGCCACCCCCGCGAAGCCACCACCCACGACGACGAGCTTCACTCCGCGCCCTCCGACCAGCGGCTCTGCTCGAGCAACGAAGCCCCCTGGTGCCCCACCTCCCCCAGCTCCGCGCGGAGTGACGCCAGCGTCAGCACCTCTTGCCGGGCTTGCGCCGGACCCACCGTCGCCAGGCGCCGCCGCGTGGTGGTCTCCAGGAACGCCAGCGCCGACCGCTGCCCCTCGCGCGGGCTCTGGCCCGTGGCCTGCGCCACGATCCTCCCGCAGCGGGCGGCGCAGCGCATGCCTCCGCAGGCGCCGAGCCCCAGCCGAGTCCGCCGAGAGACGTCCTCCACCGTGCGCGCCAGCTCATGCTCACAGACGTAGCGGATCTCCGCCTCGGTCACCGGCTCACACGCGCAGACCACCGCGGCCTCGCTCGGGCGGCGCTGGATCCGCTCGAGGATGCGCGGGGCTCGGCTTCCGTGCCGATACTCCAAGCGGCTCACGAGCGTGGGCGAGAGCTGCGCCTGCTCCGCGAGCTTCAGCGGGTCGAGCGTCGCGTCGCCGCCAGGGAGCGGCGCCTCGTGCGTGCGAGACTTGGCGGTGACGCCAAGCCGTCCTGCCAAGACGTCCGTCATCTCCTCGGAGAAGATGCGGTAGCTGGCGAGCTTGCCGCCCACCATGCTGAACAGGCCGGGCGCGCCGTGCGCCGTGTGCTCCACGATCCGATGATCGCGCGAGAGCTTGTCCTCCGTGGGCCCCCAGTCGTAGAGGGTGGGGCGAACGCCCCCCCAGGTGCCGATGGGGCGTGCGGTGCGGATGGCGGGGAACACGCGCTCCACCGCCTGGACGAGGTAGCGAAACTCGTCCGCCGTGGCGACGACGTCGTCCAGATCCCCGTAGTAGTCGTCGTCGGTCGTGCCGATGACGCTCATATTCTGCCAGGGCATGAGGAACACCTCACGCCCGTCGATGGCGCGCGCCACCACCGCGTAGTTGGTGAGGCGGCGATCGAAGTAGACGTGGATGCCCTTGCCCGGCCGCACCCGCGCCTGCTGGGGCGGCAGGCCACCGAGCGTCGCCGTGATGGGCGCCCACGCCCCCGTGGCGTTGACGACGAGCCGGCAGGTGGTGAGCCCCGACTCGCCGGTGAGGCGGTCTTTCCAGCGCACGCCCCGCACGGCACCCGCCTCCGTCCTCGAGATCTCGGTGACGGTGGTGTGCACGCGCACGCTCGCCCCGTGCTCCATGGCGTCCACCGCGCTGCCGATGCACAGCCTGGCGCCGTCGATGCCCCACTCATCGAAGCTGACCCCGCCCACCATCTCACCGGTGAGGCCGGGCTCGAGCCGGCGCAGATCTTCCTCGCTGAGCTTGACGTGCGGCTTGCCGCGCTTCAGCGGCTGGTAGTCGTCGTACAGGTCGAAGAACGCGTCGAAGAGCGCGAGCATCACCTTGCCGGCGCCCGCCCGCCGCTGCACCGGGTAGAGAAACGGGATCCTGAAGAGCAGGTGGGGCGCGATGCGCTGGATGTGCCCTGAGTCTAGGCAGCTCGTGTAGGTGACGCTCGGGTCGTACGTGAGGTAGCGCGGACCACCGTGGATCATCCCGCTGGAGTTGCCGCTGGCGCCGAAGGCGATGTCGTTGCGCTCGAAGAGCGCCACGCGGATGCCGCGCAGCGCGCAGTCCCTGGCGACCCCCGTGCCGTTGACGCCACCCCCGATGACGACCACGTCCACGTCGGGGGCATTGTCGATGAGCTGAACGGTCATGAGCGTAGCGCGGAGGGGCGCCCTGGCTCCTTAGCGCAACGCAGCATGATCCGGGAGGGGCTGCCCGCCTCCGCCTGCCCGCCCTGGCGACAAACTGGGCCGGGCAGACGCGGCGCTCTAGACTGGAGCCATGGTACGGCGCTGGCTGCTCGCGCTCGCGCTCACCCTCGCGGGCAGCGCCACGGCGTCGCCCGTCCTCGCCGAGGGAGCTGTCGCCCTCGCCCGGCCCCGGGGGCGCCCCACCATCGTGATCCAACGTGTCACGCTACCGCCGGACACGCCACGCGCCGGGCACTGGCGCCAGTACCTGATGCGCGTGCTGCGCCGAGAAGCGCGCCGAGCCCAGTGGGGGGCGGACGCGACCAGCACCATCAGCTTCCGCTTCGAGATCACCGAGCTGCGCCTGCGTGAAGCCGAGGGCGTCCTGCACGTCCACTGCAGCGCCCTCGGACGGCTCCCGAGCGGCCGCCCCGCGCGCAGCAGCCTGAGCTTTGGCGCTGACCCTACCAAGCCCACCCGCGCGGTAGAGCAGGTGATGGGCATCGTGGCGCACGGGGTCGTCACGCGGCTGGCCGAGCTGGAGCGCCAGCGGCGCGGCGCCGAGGCGCGCGCCTGGAGCGCGCCGCCTCCCACCGCGCCCACCCTGGGCGAGGGCGCCGACTCTGAGTAGACTTCGGTGCATGAAGCTCCTCCGCTCCCTCTCGGCCTCGGTGTGCGCCCTCAGCGTGCTGCTCGGCTGCGGCCCGTCCCGCAGCCAACCCGCGGCACCCGCGACGCCCAGCCCGAACGGCGGCTACGGCACCCCCCCTCCCCCGAGCGGCAACCCCAATGAGGAGATCCGCAAGCGCCCGGACGGGAGCTGCGTCCGCTACGTCCACCCCACCTGTCCACCGGGCGGCACCTGCGATCCCAGCCTCCCGGAGCCCATCCCCTGCCCGCCGGGGTACTGAGCGCGGGAGGTCCAGCGCCGCTGGCTCAGAAGACCTCCGCCCAGGCGTCTTGGAGCGCCACGCTCTCCTCCAGGTTCGGCCGGGCCGCCTGCGCCAGGGAGTAGTAGTGCGCCCGCTCCGCCGTAAAATCTACGACGACGCAGCAGGGCGCGTCGGACTCCAGCAAGGTACCGGCGTTGACGATGGTGAGCGTCCCCACGCGCCGCACCATCCTTCGATGCGTGTGCCCGTTGATCACGTAGCTGTAGCGCGCTGACCTGAGCAGCTCCTGCAGCGGCGCGTTCGCCGTGAGGTCCGCCGGCAAGTGCTCCGGGTAGACGCCGGCCATGTCGTTGTCCGCGAGGCCATGGCAGAGCAGCACCAGGCCGCCAACGGTGTCTAGCTCCGCCGTGGCGGGCAGCGTCCGGATGAACGTGGCGGCTTGGTCCGACAGCTCCGACAGGCGATTGGCGTACGGCAGATCTCGGAGCTCCTCCTGCAAGATCCAGCGCTCATGGTTGCCACGGACCGTGAGGATGCCGCGGTCGTCCAGCAGCTCGATGGCGGGGTTGGGCGATCCGGGACCGTCGACCAGATCTCCTACGCACACGACCCTCTCGACGCCCTCGCGCTCGAACAGCGCGAGGGCTGCTTGGAGCCGCTCGTGGCTGCAGTGGACGTCACCGAGCACGCCTACACGACCGAGCGGGGCCGCTGCGCCGGGTGCGTTCATGGTCACCCGCTAGGAGGCGGTGGCGCTGGTCTGCAGAAAGTGCGTGCGCTCCCGCACGGTGGTCCAGCGGCGGAAGATCTCCAGGGTGCGCGGGTCTTCCTGGGCCAGCTTCTCGAAGAGGTAGTCCTGGATGCCCTTGTGGACGGCGCAAATGGTGCTCTCCCGCGTGCGGCCGTAGATGCTGCCGTGCTCCTTGTAGCTCTGCTCCGGCTTGTTGCCGCAGTAGGGGTTGTAGGTGCAGCTCACGCAGTCCGGCTGGGCGTCCAGGTTGCTGGCGATGATCATGGCGCGCACCGTCTCGTGCGTCATCAGCTCCCGGTAGGTGCTGGTGTCCACGTGGCCGATGCGGAAGATCTGGTCTCCCTCCGCCGCGAGCATCCGCCCCTCGTCGCTGACGTAGATGGAGCCATCGTAGCTGTACGCTAGCTGGCCGATGGCGGCGCCACCCGGGCTCCTGATGTCCAAAAAATTGGGGTCTTCGCCCGTGAGGATCTTGGTGAGGAAGATGCTGGCGAAGCGCTCGAGCACCTGCGTCCCCCCGTGGTTCAGCTCCAGGATATAGTCCGTGGCGGCGCGGTAGAAGTCCAGGTAGCGGTGGCGCTCGTACTCCACCGTCTTCTGCACTCGGCTCGCGAAGCCGAAGGGATCCACGGGGCGCAAGAAGATGGAGCGGCACCCCAGCTCGACGTAGGTGTCGACGATCTGCTTCGGGATCTCCAGCGCGGCGCGCGTGGTCGTGAGGAGCGCCTCGACATGGTAGAGCATGGGGTCGAGCCCCATGTCGATGTAACGCTGGTTGATCTTCTTGATCCACTGCCCGGTGACCTGGTAGTTGTTGGCCCCCACCAGGACGCGCTGCTTGTTGTGCAGGTGCTCGGGGCCGTCCACGCTGGTGCAGATCTGCACCTTGTTCTTGACCAGAAAATCGAGCTTGTCGTCGGTCATGAGCGAGAGGTTGCTGACGAGCGTGAACTCCAGCTCCTTGCCGTAAGCCTTGTTGCGCTCGAGGCCGTACTCGATGATGTGCTGGACGATCGGGAAGTTGGCGAGCGGCTCACCCCCTTGAAACTCGATGGTGATCCGCGGCGCCGTGCTCCGCAGCGCCATGTCGACGCTCTTCTCGGCGACCTCCCGTGACATGTCCGTGTCCACGCGGTCCATGTCCGCGCGGCTGGCGTGGCAGTAGACGCAGGTCTCGTTACAGCGCAGCGTCACGACCATGGCGTGCAGGATGGGGCCCCACTGCAGGAACCGGCGCCGGTGGTGGTAGCGCTCGCGCACGAGCGCGCGGTCGAGCTTGTCCGAGATGAAGTGTCGAGCCGCGAGCCGCTGCTCCACCTCGGGGCTGAGCTGCCCCTGATAGAGCTGGCCGAGCTCCTCCTCGCTGACGAAGACCCAGTCGCCAAAATAACTGGTGAGGAGCACCTTGCCCCCGACGCGGCGGAACCTGAACGGGACGAGACGCCCCGTGCTCTTGGGAGCAGGAGAGAGCTGTGCGAGCTGCATGCCCCCATCATGGCGCGAACCAGGGGGCGGCGGCTACCGCCTTCCCCACCGGCCCGCGCCCCGGCTGCTTGGCGCGTTGCGAGGCGCGAGGTTCTGTACTAAGCGAGCCCGCGGAGCTCCACCGTGAGGTGGGCTCTAGCGCAGCACACGTAGGGAAGCCGGTGTAACTCCGGCGCGGCCCCCGCCACTGTCACCGGGGACCTCTAGCGACGCAACCACTGGGCGGAGAGCCTGGGAAGGGTCGCTCAGAGGGTCGATCCGGAAGCCAGGAAACCTTGTCGGCTGCTCTGACCGGTCACGGCCGGTGCCAAGACGGGACTCACCCACGGGGAACTGGGGAGCACCCGCAGCCACTCGGCCTGGCTCTGGCTCGAGGGCGCCCACCGCGGGCGTCGCCTCGACCCGGGCGAGGTCCTCTGACCAAGGCGCACCGACGCCGAAGGAGTCCCGTCATGAAGCATGGTTCATTGGTCCTAGTGATGAGCATCGCGCTCGCGGCGATGGGTTGTAGCGACGATTCCTCCGAGGGAGGCGCGAGCGGGAGCGCGGGCTCGAGCGGGAGCGCGGGCGCGAGCGGGAGCGCGGGCTCGAGCGGGAGCGCGGGCGCGGGCGGGAGCGCGGGCGCGGGCGGGAGCGCGGGCGCGAGCGGGAGCGCGGGCGCGAGCGGGAGCGCGGGCGCGAGCGGGAGCGCGGGCGCCGGTGGGAGCGCGGGCGCCGGTGGGAGCGCGGGCGCCGGTGGGAGCGCGGGCGCCGGTGGGAGCGCGGGCGCCGGTGGG
>CAUJEM010000122.1 GCA_963169915.1 Myxococcota bacterium | reverse complement strand
ACCGGCGAAGGGCTGGTGGAGCAAGGCTTGTTCGAGCCGGAGCTCAGCAAGACGGACGGCAAGCTGAGCCAGAAGGTCGTGGAGATCACCCGGCGGCTCTTGGTGCGCAAGCGCCCGGGCCGCCGCTGAGCCCGGCCATGGCGGAGTACTACGTCAGGCACTCCGGCGGCGACGCGGTCGGCCCGGTCGCCGAAGAGCTGCTGGTTCGCGGCATCGGCGCCGGCAAGGTCCCGAGCGACGCGGAGGTGTGCCCGGTCGGCGGGCGTGAGTGGCTGCCGCTCATCAGCTTCGAGCGCTTCCAGGACGCGCTGCCCGACGACGCCGCGCCCACTCGGGTCGTGGATTCCCCCTGGTTCGAGGCCGCCAAGAGCCTGCCAAGCCACGGGCCCGCCGTCGTGCCGCCGCCGCCGCCGCCCCCTCCCCTCCGCCGCCCAGCGCCTCGCCTCTACGACGAAGACGAGGAGGCCGCCACGCGCGTAGTCAACCCGCTGGTCGAGCCACCTCCGAGCCGCCCCGCGCCCGCCCCGGCCCCCTTGGTCTCGGTCCCCTTCAACCTCGTCGAGCGAGCGCCCGGACCCGCCGCGCCGCTGACCCAGCGACCGACGCTCGCCCCCTCGGCGCCGCCAGCGCTCCCACCCCAGCCCCCCACCGTGGTCGCCAGCAACCGCCTGCTCATCGCCATGATCGCGATCCTCAGCGTGGCGCTGCTCGTCGTGGGTTACCTCATCGCCACGCGATGACGCAGCGCGCGGCCCTTGGCGGCGCACCGCCGCGCCGGTGGCGGTTCTTCATCGATCAAGGCGGGACCTTCACCGACTGCATCGCCCTCAGCCCCACCGGCCAAGTGAGCGTCCACAAGGTGCCCACCCGCCATGGCGCGGTGCTCACGGCGCTTCGGCAGGCCCAGGGGCTCACGCCGGAGCAGCCGCTCCCTCCCTGTGAGCTGCGGCTCGGGAGCACCGTGGCGACCAACGCGCTGCTCGAGCGGCGCGGCGCGCCCTGCGCGCTGCTCACCACGCAGGGGTTCGCGGACACCGTCGAGATCGGCACGCAGGCGCGGCCGCTGCTCTTCTCCCTCGAGATCGTCAAGCCCAAGCCGCTCACCTCGCTCGTGCTCGAGACGCCGGCGCGCGTCAGCGCCACGGGTGAGGTGCTGGCCGAGGCCGCGCTCGAGCAGCTCACGCCCCAGCTCCGCGCGCTGCTCGCGCAAGGGGTCAGCTCGCTCGCCATCGCCGTGCTGCATGGCCAGCGCGCGCCCAGGCTCGAGGTCGAGCTGGGCGCCTTGGCAGAGCGGCTCGGCTTCCAGCACGTCGCGCTCTCCCATCGGCTCTCCCCGGAGCCCGGGCTGCTCGCGCGCTCGGACACCGCGCTGCTGGACGCCTACCTCACGCCGCTGCTGCGCGCCCACTCCGAGGCCCTCCAGCGCGCGCTCCCAGGCTCTGAGCTGCTGGCCATGCAGTCGAGCGGCTCCCTCGTCCCCGTGGCGCACCTCCGCGGTGGAGAGGCCATCCTCTCCGGCCCCGCGGGCGGGGTCGTCGCGGCCGCACGCCTCGCGGCCCTCGCAGGGGTCGAAGCCGCGGTGGGCCTCGACATGGGCGGCACCTCGACGGACGTGTGCCGGACCACGCCGGAGCCCGAGCTCGAGTACGAGAGCGAGGTGAGCGGGGTGCGCGTCCGCGCGCCCATGTTGCGCGTCCACACGGTAGCGGCCGGGGGCGGGTCCATCTGCCGCGCACGCGACGGGCGGCTCACGGTGGGCCCAGAGAGCGCCGGAGCGCACCCTGGGCCGCTCGCCTACGGCGCTGCCGCTGCGGAGGAGCTCACCCTCACCGACTGCGCCTTGGCGCTCGGGAGGCTCCGCCCCGAACGCTTCCCGCTGCCGCTGCGGCCCGAGCGAGTGACGCGTCGGCTCGAGCAGCTGGCGCGGGAGCTGGGCCGCGACGAGCCGCTCGCCCTCGCCGCGGACTTCGTCGACATCGCCGAAGCGACCATGGCCGACGCCGTGGCGCGCGTCACGACGGCGCGCGGTCACGACCCTCGTGCGCACGCCCTCGCGGCCTTCGGCGGCGCCGCAGGAGGCTACGTGTGCGGGGTCGCTCGGCGCCTCGGGATCCGCCGCGTCTTGCTCCATCCCTGGGCGGGGGTGCTCAGCGCTTGGGGCATCGGGCTCGCCACCCGCGCGTGGCGCGGCGCCGCCGCTCCCCCGCTCGTGGAGCTCTCGGAGCCCGCGCTGGCGGCGCTCGGTCCCGTCCTCGAGGCGCTCGAGCGGGCCGGGCGCAGCGCCCTCGGTGAGGAGGGCCGGGGCGCGCTGCGGTACTGCTCGGTGAGCCTCCGTCGGCGTGGGACGGAGACGTCCCTCACCCTCCCGCTCACGGGGCTCACGGAGCTCCGTCAAGCCTTCGTGGCGCTCCATCGGCAGCGCTTTGGCTGGGCCGAGGCGTCCTCCACGCTCGAGCTCAGCGCGGTGCGGCTCGAGCTGCGCTGCAGCCCAGGCCTCACACCGGCGCCCCCTCCCGGGTCGCGGGCTCATCCCCCGCTGCCGCCGCACGCGGAGCTCTACGTGCAGGGGCGGCGGCAGCCCGTCCCCCTCTTGGCTCGCGAGCAGCTCCACCCGGAGCGGCGCTACGAGGGGCCGCTGCTCGTCCTCGACGCGACCTCGACGCTCTGGGTCGAGCCTGGGTTCGTCTTGTGCGCCAAGGAGGACGGGCTGCTCGAGCTCGTCCAGGAGCGCCACGAGCCCCCCAGCCCTCGCGACACCGCCTCGGAGCCCGTCTCGCTCGCCATCTTGGGGGGTGCCTTCATGTCCATCGCGGAGCAGATGGGCGTGGTGCTCCAGCGCACCGCCCGCAGCACCAACATCCGCGACCGGCTCGACTTCAGCTGCGCGCTGTTCGACGCGGCGGGGCACCTGGTCGCCAACGCTCCCCACGTCCCGGTGCACCTCGGGGCCATGGGGGAGTCCGTGCGCGCCGTCCTCGCAGCGCACCCCACGCTCGGCCCGGGGGAGGCCTTCGTCACCAATGACCCCACCGCGGGGGGCTCTCATCTCCCGGACATCACGGTCATCAGCCCCGTCTTCGACCACGCGGCGCGGCGCGTGGCCTTCGTCGCGAGCCGCGGACATCACGCGGACGTGGGCGGCATCACGCCGGGATCCATGTCGCCTCGAGCGACGCGGCTGTCCGAGGAGGGAGCCTGCCTGCGTGCGCTGCGGCTCCTGCACCGAGGGGTCCTCGACGAGCAGAGCGTCCGCCAGGTGCTCGAGGCGCCGCCATTTCCAGCGCGCCGCCCCGAGGACAACCTCGCCGACCTGCACGCCCAGCTAGCGGCCAATCAGCGCGGGCAGCAGCTCTTGCTCGAGCTCTGCGCGCGTGAAGGCACCGACCGCGTGGTCGCCTACCTGGGGCACGTCCAAGACGAGGGTGAGCGCCTCACGCGCCTGGCCATCGAGCGGCTCCCGGCTCAATTCGAGCGCTGCGTCGATCGCCTGGACGACGGCACGCCGGTCGTCGCTGCCGTGGAGCGTCGGGGCGGCCACCTATGGATCGACTTCAGCGGGACAGGGGGGCCACATCCCTTCAGCTTGAACGCCCCCCGCGCGGTCAGCGTCGCGGCGGTCATGTACGTGCTGCGCTGCCTGTTCGGCCCGGGGGTCCCCTTGAATGACGGCGTCCTGCGCGCGGTGACCCTCGTCTACCCCACGCCCAGTCTCCTCTCTCCGCCCCCCGACGCCGCAGTCTCTGGGGGCAACGTGGAGACCTCACAGCGCGTGGTGGACGTCCTGCTCGGGGCGCTCGGGCTCGCCGCGGCGAGCCAAGGCACCATGAACAACTTGAGCTTCGGTGACGACTCCTTCGGGTACTATGAGACGCTCGGCGGCGGCAGCGGTGCGGGCCCCGGGTTTCATGGTGCGAGCGGCGTGCAGACGCACATGACCAACACGCGCCTCACGGACGTGGAGCTGCTCGAGCAGCGCTTCCCCGTGCGCGTGGAGCGCTTCTGCCTACGTCGAGGCTCCGGCGGAGCCGGGCGGTGGCGCGGTGGGGACGGCCTGGTGAGGGAGCTGCGCTTCCTGCGCCCCGTCCAGCTCAGCTTGCTCACGGAGCGGCGGGACACCGCGCCGTGGGGCCTCGCCGGCGGGCTCAGCGGCGCCCCCGGGCGCAATTGGATCGATGGGCACCAGGTCGGCGGCCACGTCACCCTCGCGCTCGGCGCTGGGAGCGTCGTCCGGATCGAGACGCCCGGCGGCGGTGGGTACGGTCGTCCCTGAGCGCCGAGCTACGGCGCCGCCGAGCTCGCTGGAGGTGGAGCCCCAGCGTCCGAGCCCGAGGACGCGGAGGACGGCGGCGCTGCCGTCAAGCGCTCCTTCGCCGCGAAGGCGATGGAGCAGCTGATGACCTGGCGCGTCGCGGCCGGCGTGGGGGCCGTCCCTCCCCCGGCGACCGAGCGGAGCACGGCGTCCGCCTGCAGCCGCAACGCGACCAAGCGCGCCCCATCGCTCAAGCGATGGACCGCGAAGCGCACGGGGTGTGGCACGCCATGCAAGCGCTCGAGCTCGTCGTCGCCTGGGGTCTCCGGTGCGACCCCTCCGCTCGGCGCTTCATCGAGCAGGACCGTGAAGTACTTGGCTCTACCGAGCACCTCCAGCGCGAGCGGCACCTCGCTCTTCGACGCACGCTCGAGGTCCCGCCCGTAGACCCGCACGGTGTTCTCGTTGCTGGTCTGGTGCAGCTCATCGGTCCAGCCGGTGGAGAGGATGCGCAGCGCACGGTACGCCAACCGGAGGTTGTAGGGTCGAGGCGGGGGCGCGCAGACGTGGTACTCGTTGCAGAGCTCCCCGGGTTGGCAGTTGGCTTCCGTCTCACAGCTCACGCCCTGCGAGGGATCGCGGTTGCCTGGCGTGATGAAGAAGCAGGACGTGAAGCCGTCGAGCAGCGACGCCGCCGCCGCTCGCCGCACCGACTCCGCGGTGAGCGCGTCCTGCTGTCGCAGCCTCAGGTAGACGCCCGTCGCCCGCTGGACGTCCGCAAGATCCAGCCCTGGCGCGACGTGGTCCCCCGGCCACGGGTCCTTCGCGAGCTCCGTCGTCCACCCCTCGACGCGATCTCGAAACGGTAGCAGGCGGCCGCCCAGCTCTTGCGCGATGGACCGCTGCCGCGCCATCACCTCCGCCTTCCCAGCCTCCACCTGGTCGGACGCGCGCTTCCAGTACAGGACCCCGAAGATGGTGGCGCCGATGAAGAACCAGAGCCAGAAGACGGGCGGCATCCCCCGCATCGGGGCACGGCCGGTCACCAGCGTCCGAGTTCGCTCGGCGCGGCTGCGCGCCAGGGCCTTGAGGCCTCGGCTAGACGTCGACCTACGCATGGCGTGTTGCCTCTACTCGCTAAAAAAAAGGCGCGCCGCCAGGTGGCGCCGCGCCCTCGTCTCGGAGCCCGCCCACCCGAGGTGAGCCGGCTCCTCCTTGCTCCGGGTTACTCTCCGCCACCCCCGCCGGTGCGACCCACCATGAAGCTGATGTTCGGGTAGCCCGCGAAGGCCGCCGTCTGAAAGACGCTCTTGACCACCAGCGCCGGCACCTTCTGGTCGACGGCGAGGATGGCCACCCCGGGGAACGGGGTGCTCGGGTGGAGCTGCTTCCACAGCTCGCGCTTGTTCTTGAGCAGCGCCCCCAGCTCGTCGATGCGCTGCAGCCGGTTGGCCTCCTCGATGGCGCGGGTGCTGCCCGCCGCCACCCCGTCGACCAAGATCTGGCTACCGGTGATGGCGATGAGCGGCGCCTCCACGAGATCCAGCACGTTCTCGGCGTTGGGCAGCTTGACGTTCTTGTCGATGGAGAGCTCTCCAGAGGCGGAGAAGCTCATCAACAAGAAGAGCACGATGCACAGCAAGAAGTCGATGAAGGGGATGAGCGGGATCTCGGTGTTGAGAGCACGCCCGCCACCACCAGCGACCTTCTTCTGGACGAACTTGAGGGGGATCTGGTGCAGCAGCCGGCGCCCAGGGACGCTGATGGGCTGATGAAACCGGCTGAGCGCTTTTCCTGATGCGGACATGTCTAGCCTCAGTTCACCGAGAAGGTGACGTTGAACGCTGGGATGAGGGCGACGCTGCCGCCCGCGGTGTACTCACGCTGAGGCGTGTAGATGGCGTCGATGACCGCGATGACGTCGGCAAACTGCGTGGAGTTGTCGGTGTGTAGCACGGCTTGATCGAGCTTCTTGTCGGAGGCGGCGCGGTGCGAGCCGTTGGCCTTCCACTCCTCCGTGATCTTCTTCGCGAGGTCCGGGTAGCGCACGTCGTTGCCGGACATGACGGGCTTGCGCTCCACGTCGATGGTGTTCACCACCGTGTTCCCTTCCTTCCAGATGAGCTGAAACTTCCGCTCGCCACGCATCTCGACGTGCAGCTGCTTCTCTTTCGGCTGATTCTCCGGGGGCTCGGAGCTGGGGGGCCCGGGGACCCGTGCGTCCGCGTTGATGCGCGCCATGGTGGACCACACCGCGGTCACCAGGAGGAACATCACCAGACACAGCAGGAAGTCGATGAAGGGGATCAGCGGAATTTCGTGGTTTACGTTCTTTTTGCCGTGTCCGCCGCCTACGTCGATGCCAGCCATCCTGCACTCCTCGGTCTTGGAATCTCTGTCGAAAAGGACCGAGCCCGCGAGCCTCTCCGCTGCAAAGGAGAGGCCCGCGCGGCTACGCGTTCATCAAGCTCAGGCGCCCTGCTCCAGCCCCTGCAGGTTGACCTTCTGACGGTTGGCCACCACCAGGTTGA
This sequence comes from Myxococcota bacterium, assembly GCA_963169915.1. Classification (GTDB taxonomy): domain Bacteria; phylum Myxococcota_A; class Polyangia; order Polyangiales; family Polyangiaceae; genus JADLEQ01. Next base: position 43,574 of record CAUJEM010000122.1, on the reverse strand, counting down.
GCACCTGCACCGAGGCCTCGTTGATGTCGTCTTCCATGCCCTGGGTCTTGCCGTTGAGGAAGGCGAAGCCCATCAGCGCCACGATCGCCGAGATGAGGCCGAAGGCGGTGCAGTTCATCGCCTCGGAGATGCCCTCCGCGAGGATGCGCGCCTTCTGGCTCGGGTCCACGTTCTCGCCGCCGACCGCGCCGAACGCCGTGATGAGGCCGACGATGGTGCCGAACAGCCCACACAGCATGGCCAGGTTGGCGAACAGCGCGAGGAAGCCGGTGCGCTTGGTGATCTTCGGGATCTCCCGCAGCGCCGCCTCGTCCATCGCTGCTTGGACCTCTTCGTCCGGGCGGTTCACCTTGACGAGGCCAGCCTGGATGATGCGCGCGAGCGGAGCGTTCGTCGCCGAGGCGAGCTTCACGGCCTTGGCCACGTCCCCAGCGAGGATGCACTTCTGCATCGTGGCGAGGAACGAGTCCTTATTGATGGATGCACCAAACAAGTAGACTGATCGCTCGGCGATCACCGCGATGGCGGCGATGAGCCAGACCAGGATGAGGTACATCGCCCATCCGCCTGCCTGAAAGTGGTGCCATGCTGTTGCCATGTTCTTACCTTCCCTAATGCTTGATTCCGCGTCCGATGCTCGGTGCCAGATCCTCCGGAGGCTTACGCTCACGAAACTGGCGCATGTGTCTCGAGGCGCACCATTTCACCTTCGACGAGACGACACGCGTGCATCCTGCCGAAGTACACCCGCCACAGTCAAGTGACATTGGATCTAGAGCGACAATTCGCACAGGCTCATAAAGTTGTGAAGTTACGGTAATTTCCCTCAAGCCTGTGAAATGCTGCCGAATGAGCGGCGCGGCGCGTCCTGGCGAGGGGTAGCACGCCATGATAGGCTGTGTTGGTTGTTCCTTAGCGCGCCAGTGTCACTGGAATGTCGCAGGAGGCCTGTGAGGCTCCCCCCCGGGTGACCTCGGGCCGAGGCCGGCGCCTCCGCACGCCCTGGGAGGGAGGCCGGGCCGGATGGCCGCTGAGGTTTTTTCAACTTCCCTTGCGCTGCCAGGCGCCGACCAGCTATAAAGGCGGTCGTTTTCAGAGAGGGTAGCCGCCGCATGTAGAGGTGCGGTCGTGCCCAAGGGTCTCCGAAAGGGTAAGCCGAATGCAGCTCCTGCTCTTAGCAGCCGAAGGTGGCGGTACCAGTGGCATCGATCAGTTGGTCACCGCCTTCAAACACAACCCCACCTTCATGGTGCTCAACATGTTCACGTCGGCCATCGTGCTGAGCATCGTGATCGAGCGCCTCCTGTTTCAGATGACCCGCTACCGGGTAAATTCCCACGAGTTTTTCGCGCAGATCAAGAAGCTGGTCGTCGCCGGCAACATCGATCGCGCCATCAAGCTCTGTGAGGCCAGCGACTTCCCCATCCTCCAGCTCGTCAAATCCGGGCTCACCCACTCGAACAAGGGCGAGGCGGAGATCGACGCGGCCATGAGCGAGAAGCTGGGCGAGCTCAAGCCGGCGGTGGAGAAGCGCATCGGGGCGCTCTGGTCGCTCGCGAACATCGCCACCCTGATCGGGCTGCTCGGCACCGTCAGCGGCCTCATCGCCACCTTCGCGTCCATCTCGGATCCAGGCCTCTCTCAAGCCGACAAGCAGCGGCTGCTCTCCGCGGGTATCGCGGAGGCCATGTACAACACGGCGCTCGGCTTGGGCATCGCCGTGTTCTGCATGATCACCCACATCATCCTCCACACCCGTGCCAAGACCATCCAGCATGATCTCGAGAGCACGATGGAGCGCACCTTCAACTTGCTGACCGTCCAACTTCGCCCCGGGCAGTGAGCCGCGGGTTCCGCGATGTCCGATCAGCTGAGTACCGCGCAGCGGAGCAAGATCCGAAGGCTGAGCAAGCCCAAGGAGCTGGCTCCTGACGAGGAGGGAGGCGAGCTCAACATCGTCCCCTTCCTCGACATCATCATGAACATCCTCATCTTCGTGCTCGCCACCGTGGCGGTCACGTTCACCGCCACCATCACGTCGGTGCCACCCTCGGCCAAGGGAGGCACGCGGAGCGCAGCGGAGACGAAGGACGCGCTGAACCTCACCGTCATCATCGTCAACGAGGGCTTCTCCATGAAGGCCTCGGGGGGCAACATCGCCCAGGGCTGTGACGGCATCGGCGCCGGCCTCGCCGTCCCGAAGGTCGGCGACCGCTACGACTACGAGAAGCTCCGCGCGTGCGCTGCGAAGCTCAAGGCCTCCAACCCGGCCTTCGCGGACGAGACCCAGGTCTTCATCGGGGCCAACCCGAGCGTCCCCTTCCAGGTCGTCATCAGCACGGCCGACGCGGTCCGCAACACGGACGACGGCACGTCGCTCTTCGAGGAAATCAACTTCAAGGTGGCCAAGTGAGCGGGCAGCGAGCGTCGGTCGTCACCTACAAGGCAGCGCTCCGGCGGTCCATCCGCCGCAACGCCGCGGAGCCCGAGATCAACTTCCTCAACATCACCGCGATGCTCGACATCATGACGATCATCCTGGTGTTCTTGCTGAAGAGCCTCGGGGAATCGAGCGCTGCGGTACCCCAGAGCGACGATCTGCGGCTGCCCACCTCCATCATCCGCACGCAGCCAGCTGCCGACGGCGTCATCGTCACGGTGTCCAAGACACAGATCCTCGTAGGGGACACCGTCGTGCTTCGGCTTCCGAGCGCAGAGTCTCTGGCGGTGACCGGCGTCGGGGCCAGCAACAAGCGCAACGGCCCCAATGACCTTTACATCGTGCCGCTCGGCAACGCGCTGCTCGCGGCGCGGAAGGTGGACAAGGCGGTGCGCGCCGCCAAGCAGCTCGACACCTCCAGCTCGGACGCCATCATCATCGCGGATGCCACCATCCCCTTCCGGCTCCTGACCGAGGTGATGTTCACGCTGGGCCAGTCTGAGTTCGGCAAGTTCAACATCATGGTGATGCAGTCGAAGACCACGACCCCCGGCGGGCTCTGAGGTCTCCCGCCCAACCCTCGAGGCCGTCTCACCGTCGTCGTCGAGCGCCCGTCGTGGGGCGGGTGCCCCGGCTCTGGGGCGTCGGGGTGGTGTCCGTCTCAGCGGGGTCAGCGCTCTCCCTGGGCGCTGCCGCCACGGACTGGCGTCCCGGACCGGCGCTTTCACGCTTGCCGTGAGTTGGCGGCGCTGCTAGGCCTCCTGCGTCTGGTGGAAGTGTCGCCCGTTTCTCGAGGGGCGGCCCCGGCTCGAGGCGTCGTGTCCGCCGCAACGCTCTAGGTTTGGTCAGCCAAGCCCTTCAGCGCAGGCCAGCGTGACGTGCTCTCCGTAAGTTGCCTTTGTGACGGAACTACTGTTCATCCTGGTGCTGAGCGCTCTTGGGTTGGCCGCGGCGGCCTTCCTGGCGCGGCGCTCGCCCGAAGCTAGAGCCCCGGTACCGCTGCGGCGCGCCATGGGCACGCTGGAGCGTTCGATGGTGAGCGCCTTGGCCCAGCAGCTCAAGCCGTGGCTGCTCGCCACCGTCACCGCGGCGGGGCTCGGCGCGGCGCTGGGCGCCACGCGTGGATTTTCAGCTGCATTTTGGCTCTTCAGCGCCGTCGTCGGCGGAGCCCTCACGACCGGGTTACTCATCTGGTGGGGCGCCCTCATGGGGATGCGGGGGGTCGGCGCGACGCTCGGGGGCCAGTCCCAGGCGCTCGGGGTAGCGCTCACTGGGCCCTTGCGAGCCGCGGGCGCCATCGCGGTCGCCGTGGAGGCTACGGCGCTGCTCCTGCCCACGACCCTGTTCGCGGTCGTCTATGGCATGAAGGGCGGGCTCAGCCTGCGCGGCAACGCGGCGCTGCTCCTCGCCCAAGAGACGCTGTGGCTCATCGTGCCGTGCGCCGCCGGCGCGGTCCTCCTTGCCCTCATCGCTCAGCGCGTCGGCGGGACCTACAGCGTCGGCGCGGTGCTCGGCTGCCGCCTCGCTGCGGACACGCCGGCGTCCACGGAGCCCAGCGTGGCACGCCACCCGGCAGCCATGACGGAGCTGGTGGGGAGGCAGCTCGGTCAGGTGGTGGCGCTCACCGCGGACTCCTTCGCCGTCGCCTTGCTCATCAACGTCACCCTCGGGCTGGTGGGGCTCTCGCTCCTCCTCGAGCAACCGACGGTCAGCGTGGCCGTCGCCGTGGCCCCCATCGTGGCGCGGAGCTTCGGCGGGGTCGTCGCCGCGCTGGGCGTGCTGGTGACCCGCCTGGGCGAGGGCGAGCCGCCCTCCAACGCGCTGCTACGGGGTCTGCTCAGCAGTAGCGTCGTGGGGCTCTCGGCCATCGGCGCCGTCGCGGTGTGGCTCCATGGTAGCGGCAGCGCGCTGCGGCTCGGGGTCGCGGCGGCGCTCGGCTGGTTGGCCTTCGTGCTCAGCGCGCTGCTGACTCGCACCCACCGACGTGGACGAGCGGGAGCGCGCCGCGCTGCCACCCGCGCGACGGGCCTGGACGGCGGCTTGGCCCTGGGCATGAAGCTGAGCCTCAGCTTCTCACAGGGTACCGTCACCTTGGTCGGGCTCTCGGCGGCCCTCGGGCTCGGGGCATGGCTGGGCGCCGGGCTCGCTTCGGCCCACGGCCCCATACTCGGTCTCCTCGCCACGCTCACGGGGGCGCTCGGCGGCTACGGCATCGCGCTCACGGTCGCCACCCTGGGCCCGCTGCTCGAGACGGCCCGCGGCCTCGCGCAGCTCTCCAGCGGCGCGCCCAGCACCGAGCAGCAGCGCCGTGGCCTCCTGCTGCAGGAGCTCGGGGTCACCAGCGGCGCCGCGGCGCGCACCTTCCTCCTCTTGGGTGGGGGGGGCGCCGCCGCGCTCGCCGTCGCGGCGCTACGGCTCGGCACACCGCTACCTACCCCGCTGCCATCGTCAGCGTCGCTGGCCACTGCCCACCAGGGTGAGGTGACGACGCTGGCCGCGCCGCCGCCAGCGCCCGTCTACCTCGAAGCCCCTACCCCGGGCAGCACTCCCGTCGGAGCGGGCTCCGCAGAGCCCGGCCCCAGCGCGTCCGCGTCGCCTCCTGGTCCCGCACAGGCAACGCTCGATGGCCCCGCGGGAACGAGCGACGTCGAGGCCAGCGCGGCGCCGAGCCTCACCATGCCACCACGCGTGCTCTCGCTCGAGCCCACGCTCGGGCTCAGCGCCCTGCTCATCGGCGGGCTCTTGGGCGCGGCGTGGGTGCTCGGCGCGGTGGGGCTCAGCATGCGGGCGGCGGGCAACGCCGCGCACGCGCTGGGCACGGAGCTTCAGCGGCAGCTCGCGAGCTTGCCCCGTGAGGGCACCACCCCAGGCAGCACCGAGCGCGGCGCCAGCCAGCGGGCGTACCTCGAGCTCATGCTCGCCCACTCCATGCGCGGCCTGTGGCGCCCCATCGCGCTCGTGCTGGGCTTCCCGGTCGTGCTCCACAGTGCCAGCCGGCTGACGCCCCAGCTCTCATCGGCGCTGGGACCGCTGCTCGTCGCAGCGCTGGCTTCGGTCGCCGCGCTCGTCGCCCTCACCCTCGCGCTCTCCCTCGACGGTACGACGGCGTGGCCCCAGCGCGGACGCTCGAGTGACATGCCGAAGAGCAGCCCTCTCCTCGATCTGACCCCATGGTTCGGAGGCGTGGGCGCCCCAGCGGCTCACCTCTTCGCGCACGCGCTCATCGTGATGTTGCTCTGCCTCCAGCCCTTCCTTCCCTAGCCCTCTCCCCCTCTCCTCCATGCCAAGCCAACTGTCGCCGCTCTCCGACGCGCTCTCTACCCTCTCCGACCGCGGCCTCCGCCGGCTGCTCGGAGCCAGGACCTTCCTCCGCGGGCTCGACTACGAGAAGCGCAAGGTCGTCGAGGACGTCCAGGTGGGAGACGACGCGGCGCACGGCAAGGTCAAAGGTTCAGATCCGGATCCTTACGACGTGCTCATCCGGCTCGGAGGTGAGGGCATCTCGTCGAGCTGCACCTGCCCCGCCTTCGAGAAGAACGGCATCCACTGCAAGCACGTCGCCGCGCTCCTCATCACCGTCCGCAACCAGGCGCGGGCGGCCGCACCTCGGCGAGAGCCCAGCCCGCAGGCGAGCGCCCCAGCGCAAGCTCCGGGGCGGGAGGCGCCGGCCGCGGCGGCCCTCGCGCTGGCCAACACCGACAGCAAATCGAGCCGACGCCGCGACCGCCGCCGCCGCGCGCAGCAGCAAGCGCACGCCATCCCCCCGGGCGTCGAGCGCCCCCCGCTCCCCGATGCGTCGCTCCGCGCCACCGGCATCGGCGCCTGGCTGCCCGAGACCGACACTCGCGCCCTCCCGCTCGAGTACCGCGTCCACGTCCGCGCCGGTGGCCTCACGGTCACGGTCCTCGACACCGAGCACCGCGCTCCGCTGCTGCCCAGCGTAGCGCTCGCGTGGCAGGCGCTCACGCCCACGCCGGATCGCGGCGCCCTGCGCGTCCTCGCGCGCTTCGAGAGCGGCAACCCACGGCACCCCGCCGTCGACATCCGCGGTGAGGACGTGGCGGAGCTGCTGCCGCTGCTCAACGGGCGCCGAGTCCTGCTCGAGCCCGCGCTGATGCAGCTACGCTTCTCCGACGAGCCCCTCAAGCCGCGCTTCGACCTGGAGATGGTCGGCGCCGACACCATCGTCACCAAGGTGTCGTTCACGCGGCCCGGTGACGGCCGCCGCTTCCAGCTCAGCGCCGGGGGCTGGTTCGAGGGCGCCCCAGGCTGGCACCTGGACACCACCGACGGCGTCGCCCGCCCCATCGACCACCGCGTCTCACCCGCGGCGCTCCGGCGGCTGTCGCGCAGCCCGACCATCGCTGAGCCCGCGTCGGAGCTCATCGGCATGATCACCGTCGGCCTCCCGAAGATCGCCGGTGAGATCGGCGCGGAGCTCCCGGAGCTGTCGCAGGTCGCCGACGTGATCGACCTCAGCCCAAGCTTTCGCCTGCGGGCGGGCGGCGGGATCACGGAGGCGGTCGTCCATCTCACGGCGGCCTACGGTGAGGAGGAGATCGAGGTCCGCGCCGACGGCATCTCACCGCCGGTCTTGATCCGACCTCCGGCCGAGGGGCAAAAGCGCGTCACGTGCATCCGCACCGACATCGCCGCCCAGCAAGACGCCGTCCGCCGGCTGCTGGAGCTGAACCTCAAGCCCGATGAGTCTGGGGAGGCCTTCATCGCCGAGGGGGAGCGGGCCATCCAGTTCTGGTCCGAGGGCGTCGCGGCCCTCCCGGAGAGCTGGGATCTGTACGTCCCCGAAGAGCTGGTGGGCACGCATGTCAGGAGCGCGCCGCTGTCCATCCACGCGCGCGTCTCCAGCGGCGTGGATTGGCTGAGCGTCAAGGTCTCCTATGAAGCCGAGGGCGTGGGCGTGGAGCGCGCAGAGCTCGAGCGCTGCCTGAGAGAGGGCAAGAAGTTCGTGAAGCTCTCCGACAACACCTTCGCGGAAATCGACCCCGCCAAGGTCCAGGCCATGATCGACCGCGAGGTAGAGCTCCTCGCAGCGGCGGGCAAGGGGGGCAAGCTCCCGCTCTCTCAGGCGGGGCGCATCCAAGAGCTGCTGCTCTCGGTCAACCAGTCCACGGTGGCCGCGGGCGCCAAGGCGCTGTTCCAGAAGCTCGCGAGCATCGACGAGATCAAGGCTGCCAAGAAGCCCCGGGGGCTGAAGGCGACGCTCCGGCCCTATCAGGAGCAGGGCCTGTCTTGGCTGCGCTTCATCCACGACATCGGCTCCGGCGGGGTGCTCGCCGACGACATGGGCCTCGGCAAGACGATCCAGACCATCGCCTTGCTGCTCAGCGTGAAGGCGGAGCAAAAGGACGAGGGCTTCTCCGCGCTCATCGTCGCGCCGACCAGCGTCGTCGGCAACTGGGAGCGGGAGATCGAGCGCTTCGCGCCCAGCCTCAAGACCGTGATCTGGCACGGCGCCGCACGAAAAGAGCAACGCGACGAGCTCTTCGGCGCGGACGTGGTCATCACGAGCTACGCCCTCCTGCGGCGCGACATCGAGCTGCTGCAGAAGCTGAAGCTCGACTACGTGATCTTGGACGAGGCCCAGAACATCAAGAACCCGCTGAGCGCGACCGCGCAAGCGGCCAAGGAGGTCAACGCCGCCCATCGCCTAGCGCTCACCGGGACCCCCATCGAGAACCGCCTGAGCGAAATCTGGAGCATCTTCGAGTTCGTGAGCCCAGGGCTGCTCGGCCCCCTACAAAAATTCGAGGAGCGCTTCGCGCGCCCCATCGATCAAGGGGACTCCAAGCAAGCCGCTCGGCTGCGGCAGATCATTCATCCCTTCATCCTTCGCCGCACGAAGATGGAGGTGGCCAAGGATCTTCCCGCCAAGCTCGAGGTCGACAAGATCATCGACTTGCCGCCGGATCAGCGGGCCATTTACACGCAGGTGCTCCGCGAGGTCCGCGCCCAGGTGCTCGGGGAGGTGGAGCGCGTCGGCGTCGCCAAGAGCCAGCTCCACATCTTGGCGGGCCTCACCAAGCTCCGCCAAGCCGCGTGTGACGTCCGCCTGCTGGGGCTCCCGCGTGACTTCGGGCACGACGACAGCGGCAAGCTCAGCGCGCTTCGAGACCTCGTCCAGGAGTGCGAGAGCGGCGGGCACAAGGTGCTCATCTTCAGCCAGTTCGTCAGCATGCTGAAGCTCATGCGGGCCGCGCTCGACGAAGATGACATCAAGTACGAGTACCTGGACGGCTCCACCCAGGACCGCGCAGCCTGCATCGAGCGGTTCCAGACCGATCCCACGGTGCCCGTGTTCTTGATCAGCCTGAAGGCCGGTGGCGCTGGGCTCAACCTCACCGCCGCGGACACGGTGATCCACTTCGACCCGTGGTGGAACCCCGCCGTGGAAGATCAGGCCTCCGATCGAGCGCACCGCATCGGCCAGAAGAAGGTCGTGACCGTCTACCGCCTGGTCGCTGCTGGCACCATCGAGGAGAAGATCCTCCAGCTCAAGCAGAAGAAGAAGGATCTCGTGGCAGCCGTGCTCAGTGAAGACGCGGGCGGCGGGAAGAAGCTCACCACCGACGACCTCGACGAGCTGTTCCGCGTCGAGTGACGCCGACCGGAGCGGCACTCCTGGAGGACGGCCGCTCCCCCAGAGCACCCCATTGATGCCCCGGCGCCAAGGACCGAGGCCCCGCGCTGACCTGCCCCAACGTGCGGGCAGAGCGCGAGGCCTCTATCGAGCCGACCCTTGCTCCGGACGAGCGCTCAGGGACCGCCGCCGCTGCCGCCCGAGCCCCCACCCTGGGAGCAGTAGCCGGAGTTGTCGATGGTGCCGCAGCAGTCCTGCCCGATGGAGCACGGCGCCATGCAGCACTTCGTGCGACCGGTGGGATCATCCGGGCACAGGCGCGGATCCGGGGGAGTGGTGGTGCAGTCCCCGGGACCGCCGCCACCCGTGCCCGCCGTGCCCGCCGTACCCGCCGTGCCCGCCGTACCAGCGCCGCCTCCGGTGCCTGCCGTGCCCGCGAAACCTCCCGTGCCCGACGTGCCAGCGACCGCGCCCGTACCAGCCGTCCCGGCGCTGCCTGCCCCTCCGCTCACTCCACCGACCGCTCCACTGCCCGAGCTGCCGGCGCTGCCGGCGCTGCCGGCGGCCCCACCGTTGTTGAAGGGATCTTCCTCACTGGAAGCGCAGGCAGCGACGCTAGCGCCCACGAGCGCCGCAGTGAGGGTCAAGATGCGAAAGGATGAAGCGTTCAACGAAGCCTCCTAGCTCAGGCGAAGTCACCGTAGGCCGCGCACACTCTACGATGCCTTCAGCCGCTCGTCGAAAATTATTGACCGCGACCAGCAAATTCAAAGTGTTTTTGCTTTCTTCGGAATATTTCAGCTGGCCGCGATCACGGCCCTGGCGGAGAGGGCGCAAGACAGGCTGGCTCGTCTCACGCCGAACCCGAGCCCCCAGCCCGAAGGGCGACTCCTCCCAGCGCGCCTCCGCCCCTGCCTTGGAGCGGCTGCCCGCCGCCTCGTGCGGCCGCACCGCTCACCGCCTTGCAGTGGCCCACGCCGACCGACCCTCTGCCAGCGTCCGCTCAGCGACGCATGGAGACGCTCATCAGCATGCCCATCGCCATGAACATGGCCACCATGCTGGAGCCCCCGTAGGAGAAGAACGGCAGGGCGATGCCGACGACGGGCAGCACCCCGATGGCCATCCCCACATTGAAGACCGTGTGGGTAAAAAACATGGCGCCGCACCCGATGGCGAGCGCCGCCCCGAAGCGGTCTTTCGCCTGAGACGCGACGTGCACGGCCCAGATGCAGATGAAGGCGTAGACGGAGAGCAGCACGACGCAGCCGACGAAGCCCCAGTCTTCCGCGAAGACGGCGAAGGGGAAGTCACTGTACTGGTCCGGCAGGAGGTTGAACTGGTTCTGCGTCCCCTGCTTGTAGCCCTCGCCCAACAGGCCGCCGTTGCCGATGGCGACGCGCGACTGGAGGGCGTGCCACCCAATTCCCGTCACGTCCTTCTCCGGCTCCAGAAAGCTGGTGATCCGCGCCTTCTGGTAGTCCTTCATGTAGTACGTCCACGCCAGCACGCTCACCGTGGGGAACGCGATGGCCACGGTGACGATGGCGCTCCGACGGATCCTCGTCATGGCGAGCATGGCCCCCGCGCAGCTCACGAACACGAGCGAGGTCCCGAGATCCGGCTGCGCCATCACGATGGCCGTCGGGACGGCCGTGATGAGCAGGGGGACGCGGAGCTCCCACAACGTCCGCGGCTCGGTCTGGTTGTCGTCGTGGATCCATTTCGCCACGGCGAGGATGACGCCCAGCTTCACGAACTCACTGGGCTGGAAGCTGAAGCTCCCGAACTGAAGCCACCGGTTCGCGCCGCGTGAGGCGTCGCCCAACGCGTAGACGAGCGCCAAGGAGAACAGCCCGCCCCCGAAGCTGACGTTCGCGAAGCGCTCCAAGTTCCGGTAGTCGATCACCACGAGCAGGCCGGCCACGGCCATCCCCGTGAGCACCCAGTAGAACTGGGACATGTAGAGCTCCCCAAGGCCTCCAAGGCGGCTGTGGCCCTCGTAGGCGCTCAGCGCGCTGGTGAGGTTGGCGAGGCCGCTCGCGCAGATGAAGGCCACCGCGAGGAAGAGCCAGCGATCGAAGTGGGGTCCGCCCCGGAGGGAGCCGTAGCGTAGCGAGCGCACCTCAGGGCCCCCTCTCTGGCTTCTGGCGCGCGACGGCGCGTAGGCTCGCCCGCTTCTCTTCCATCTTCTGCCAGTCTCTGACGACCCGCATGGCGATGGGCACGGCGTTCTTACCGCCACCGCCGCCGTGCTCCACCAGCACCACGATGGCGATCTGCGGGCTGCGCGACGGGGCATAGCCCGCGAACCAGGCGTGGTCGCGGTTGAAGTACCAGACCTTGCCCGGATCTACCCCGCGCGGGGTGACGTGGCTCACCTGGGCGGTGCCGGTCTTGCCGGCGATGTCCACGGACTCGATGCGCTCCGCGTGGGCGGTGCCCTCCCGCTCACGGACCACCCCGATGAGCGCGTCCTGCACGGTGCTGAGGTGCTGACGGTTCACGTCGACCATGCGGCGGACACGGGGAGGGAACTCCTGCACGATGGTCCCGTCGCTGGTCTCGATGCTGCGGACCACCTGGGGCTGATACAGGGTGCCGCCGTTGGCCAGCGCCGCATAGGCCAAGGCTAGCTGCACCACCGTGGTCGTCGCGGCGCCCTGCCCGATGGCGGCGAACAGCGAGTAGCCGCCGACGTACTGCCCCTTGTAGCGGCGGGTGTACCAGGCGCGGGTCGGCATTCGACCAGCGCTCTCCGGGTTGACCCCGATGCCCGTCTTGACGCCGAAGCCGAAATCCAGCCCCACTTGGGCGAAGCGGTCGATGTTCTCCCGCTCTCCCAGCGCGTAGAAGAAGGCGTTGCAGGAGCGCACCATGGCCGCGTGGAGGTTGACCTGGCGGTGGACGCCCGTGCAGCGAAAAAAGCGGCGCCCGTACTCGTAACCACCCCGGCAGTCGACCCGGGTGCTGAGATCGACCAAGCCGTCAGCCATCGCCGTGAGCGCGCTGAACGGCTTGAAGGTGGACCCGGGGGGATAGGCCGCGGAGATGGTCTTGTCCAAGGTCGGCTTGAGCGGATCGGTGTAGAGGCGCTTGACCAGCTCTCGCACCGCCTTCTTCCCGTGCCCACCGGACAGGACGTTCGGGTCGAAGCTCGGCTTGGTGATGGCTGCCAGTAGCCGCCCCGTGCGCACGTCCACGACGGCGACCGCGCCGGCGAGCTGCCCACGCATGGCCTTCTCGATGGACTCCTCGAGCTCGATATCGACCGTGAGCGAGATGTCTCGCCCGGGGATGGGTTCCATCCGGATGGGCTGCTCGAGGTACTTCTGCTCGAGCGCCGAGGTGTCCAGGCTGGGGCGATGCTCCTTCAGCGTCTTACGAAAGCCGCGCTGTCCTCGTAGGTAGCTCTCCCAGCGGCTCTCTACCCCTACGGCGCCGAGCTGATCTCCGGAGCGATAGCCGCGGCCTTGAACCCGCGCCAAGGTCTCCGGATCGATCTCTCGCATGTAGCCGACCAGGTGGGCCCCGAGCTCCCCGTAGGGGTAATAGCGGACGGGCACCGGAGACACCTCGATGCCGCGCAGCTCCCGTTCGTGCGTGGCCAGGCGCGCCACCACGTCTCGGTCGACGTCCACGACGAGCAAGAGCTGGTGCAGCTGCCGCGCCTCCGGCACCTCGGCGATCTTCTTTTCTAGCTCCGCGCGCTGCTCCGCGCGCAGCCCCATCAGCTCCACCACCCTGGGCCAGGTGCTCGTCATGTCGAGCCGACCCGGCACCACGTACACGTTGTAGCTCGGGCGGTTGGCGGCGATGACGCGCCCGTAGGCGTCCCGAATGACCCCCCGCGTCGTGGCGAGCTTGATCTCACGCACGATGTTGTTGCGCGCCTGGGCGCGATAGCTGGCCCCCTCGACGAGCTGCAACTGGAGCAGCCGCCCGACGAGGACCGCGAAGGCCGCCAGCACCACCAGCACCATGTAGCGGTAGCGCCGGCGAAATTCCCCGACGTCGGAGCGCTGGATCAGCAGGCTCACGGCTCACCCTCGGGCCGGCTCATCGCCCTGCCCCTCCCGGGGCGTTGACGGGGACGATCCCCTGCTGCAGCCGCTGCGCCACCCTGAAGACCAAGGGTGCGCACACCGCCGTCGCCAGCGCGTGAGGGAGGACGACGGCGCTCATCTCCACTGGGCGCCGAGCGTCCTGCCCAAAGAGCGCCAACACCCCGAGGATGATGGCGGACTCTACGATGCAAAAGCCGAAGCCGAGCGCGACGCGCATGATCCAGGTCTGGACCGAGAGGCGCACTCCGACAAGGCGAGCGAGCCCCCAGAGCAGCAGGCTGACCACGGTGAACAGGCGGATGGGGGCGCCGCCCATCACGTCCACCAGGTAGCCGATGGCGGCCGCGAGCAGCGAGCCCCGGACCACGGAGGGCTCGTGCACCCCCAGGTAGACGATGAGCGGCAAGGTCAAGCTCGGGGTCATGCCCTGAGTCCACGGGCCGAGCACCTGCAGCGCGCGAAAGAAATTCGTCTGGACGAGCAGGAGCAGCAGCGCCGTGAGCATGAACGCGAGGTTGCGCAGCAGCATGGGCAGCTAGCTCAGCGACTACCCCGCCTCTTCGCGTCCGAAGTGGCAGCGTCGCCGCACTCCCGCGTGTCCGTCAACACGACCAGGACCTCCTCCAAGCGCGAGTAGTCCACGGTGGGGATGGCCTCCACGGTCTGATAAATTCCAAAGTCCCGCTTCTCGACCTTGACCACCTTGGCGACGGGGATCCCCTTGGGGAAGCGGCACCCGACCCCGCTGGTGAGCAGCAGGTCACCCTCACTCACCTCGTCCGTCCGCTGCACGTACTCGACGCGCACGGCGTAGCGGTTCCGATCTCCCGTCCCACGCGCGAAGCCTCGCGCCCCCGTCCGCTCCACCACCACGTCCACCCCGAAGCCGCTGTCCACCGTGAGCTGTACGTCCACCCGGTCCCCCACGACGCGCCGCACCGTCCCCACGGCGCCCTCCACGCCGATGACCGGCATGTTCTCTTTGACGGTGACGGCGGGCTTGTCGATGCGCAGGTGCGCTACGCGGAAGTACTCCGTGGTGTCCTTCCCGGTGACGACCGCGCTGACCGTCTCTATCGGCACCGAGTCTCGCAGCGCGAGCAGCTTCTTCAAGCGCCGATTCTCGACCTCCGCCGCGCTCAAGTCTCGGACCCGGCTCCGCAGGCCAGCGTTCTCGAAGGCGAGCTTGTCGTTGTCCGCCTTCACGTCGACCAAGTACACGTAGCTCCCCACGGCGTTGGAGAGCTGGCGAGCCAGCGCCGACGCGGCGTACTGGACGGGGGCCGTCACGCGGAGCAGTGCCCGGTCCACCGCCGTCAAGGACTCGGGGTTGCGCAGGCTCGCCCGGAGGCCAAAGCCCGGGAGCGCCAGCAGCAGGACCACGAGCGCGCTGGGGCCGTACTTCCTCAGGACGGACATGCTCTTGGACCGCGTCCGTCGGCTCAGCCGATCGTCACTTCCTTCAGCAGGTCGAGGTTGTCGAGCGCCTTGCCGCTGCCCAGCACCACCGCGCTGATCGGGTCGTCGCTCACCATCACCGGCAGGCCGGTCTCTTCGCGTAGCCGCACGTCCAAGTTCTTGAGCAGCGCGCTCCCTCCGGTGAGCACCACGCCCTTGTCCACGATGTCCGCCGCCAGCTCCGGCGGGGTCCGCTCCAGCGCCAGGAGCACCGCCTCGACGATGGCGTTGATGGGCTCTCCCAGCGCCTCGCGCACCTCGTCCGAGTTGACGACGACGGTCTTGGGGATGCGAGCCACCATGTCTCGACCCTTCACCTCCATGCTCATCTGCTGCTCCAGCTCGTAGGCGCTCCCGATGCTCACCTTGATGCGCTCTGCCGTCTGGGTGCCGATGTCGAGGTTATACTTTCGCTTCATGTACGCCACGATGGCGTCGTCCATCTTGTCCCCGCCCACACGCACGCTCTGGGAGTAGACGATCCCCGCCAGGGAGATGACGGCGACCTCCGTCGTCCCGCCACCGATGTCCACGACCATGTTGCCGCTGGGCTCGGTGATGGGGAGGCCGGCGCCGATGGCCGCGGCCATCGGCTCCTCGATGAGGTACACCTCACGAGCCCCCGCGCTCTCCGCGCTCTCTTTGACCGCGCGCTTCTCTACCTCGGTGATCCCGAAGGGGACGCAGATGATGATCCGCGGCTTGCCGATGGTCCGGCCCGTCTGCGCCCGCGCGATGAAGTAGCGGAGCATGGCCTCGGTGATCTCGAAATCCGCGATGACGCCGTCTCGGAGCGGGCGGATCGCCTGGATGTTGCCGGGCGTTCGCCCCAGCATCTCCTTGGCCTCCCGGCCGACGGCCAAGATCTTCTTGTCCCCTCGCGAGTCGCGCTGCACCGCCACGACCGAGGGCTCGCAGCTGACGATCCCCTTCCCCTTGACGTAGATGAGGGTCGTCGCCGTCCCCAAGTCAATGGCGAGATCGTTCGAGAACAGGCCGAAGACCCAGTCGAATATCATCGTTCTTCAGGGGGGCGTTCGCGGTGCGGAGAGCGGGGGTAGGGGGAGCCACCCCCACCCGGAACCACCAAGGGGCATCTTGCCTCGGCCGCTCGGGGGCGAGGCGGGC
This sequence comes from Myxococcota bacterium, assembly GCA_963169915.1. Taxonomy (GTDB): domain Bacteria; phylum Myxococcota_A; class Polyangia; order Polyangiales; family Polyangiaceae; genus JADLEQ01. The sequence continues at coordinate 27,883 of CAUJEM010000122.1, read as the reverse complement.
CTTTGCTAGCACGCGGGCTGCCACCCGCGCAAACCAGGGCCTAGCAGTCGCTGCTCATGTGCTCAGTGCGCCAAGGAGTACGTTCAGTCGTCGTCCCAGTCTCGCCGCTTGTCCCAACGCCCCTCGTCGCTGCGGCCACGACGCTGCCCTCCGCTGGCGCCGGCGCCGCCCTCCCCTCGCCCCTTCTTGCGCTTGCCCGCGGAGCCTCCGGCCGCGCGACCACCACCACCGCCACGATCCTCCGGCACCTCGTCGCCCGGGTAGGGTGCGGCGCTGCGCGGCTCTCCGCCCGCGCGCCCGCTGTCCCAAGGCCGACCGCCGCCGGGGGCCCCGCCGCGGTCGGCGGGATACCCGCCTCCGGCCGGGCGCTCCGCGCGCGGGTGTGCGATGTTGATCATCAGCCGACGCCCCCGCACCTCCGCGTCACGGAGCGCGACGAGCGCCTGATTGGCGGCCTCGACGCTGGGCATCGTCACGAAGCCGAAGCCTCGCATGCGGTTGTCCGGCCCGAGCGGCAGATGCATGCGCTGCGCGACGCCCGCGCCGCGCGCCGAGAACAGCTCTTCGAGCTCCGCCTGAGAGGTGTCGTAAGGCAAGTTACCGACGTACAGCGTGCGATCTTGCCCGCGGTCCTCGCGCTGTCCGCCCCGCGGTGCCCCTGGCGCACCCTCACCCCGGCGCGGCGGCTCCGAGGAGAAGGGGCGCACGGAAATGGACTGCCCGGCTTGCAGCGAGCCGTCCAGCTCGCGCCGAGCTCGCTCCGCGTCCTCGGGCGTGGCCATGGTGACGAACCCGAAGCCACGCGGCCGTCCAGTGGCGCGATCCTTCGGGAGGCTCACGCTGACGACCTGGCCGCCCGTCGCCTCGAACAATTGTCGCAGCACCTCTTCGGTCATTGCATCGGGCAAGCCCGCTACGAAGAGCTTCCGATCTTCCTCCGCCGCCATGCGCTCTCTCTTTTCTCCTGACTATTGCAGCTCGTCTAAGTGGGCGCTACCGCCCAGCGGACAAATTCACGATACTTTGCAGTGAAATGCCGTCAAGCCGCTAGAGTGCGGATGCCGGCACGGCAACCTCAGCGCCGGCCGTTGGCCCACATGAAACTCCGCGTCCTGCTCAACCCCACCGCTGGAACCGGCTCGGCCGGCCGCCGCCTCCCCGAGATCCGCCAGGCGCTGCTCGCCGCTGGCCTCCAGCACGACCTGGCCGAGACTCGCGGTCCCGGAGATGCGGCCCGCCTGGTCGACGAAGCCCGCGCCGACGGGGTGGAGTGCCTCGCGGTCGTGGGCGGGGACGGCACCCTCAACGAGGTCAGCCAGGCCTTTCTCGACGCGGAGGGGCGGCCACGGCCCGGTCCAGATCTCGCGCTGCTGCCTGCCGGCACCGGCGGCGACTTCCGGAAGACCTTCGGCGTGGGACCGGACCTCGCTGCAGCCGCACGTCGCCTCCGCGACGCCACGCCACGCCCAATCGATCTGGGCGTGCTGACGCTCACCGACCACCAAGGGCGCCAGATCCGACGCGCCTTCATCAACGTGGCAAGCTTCGGGCTCGGCGGCCTGACCGATCGGATCGTCAACCAGAGCCCCAAGTGGTTGGGCGGGAAGGTCTCCTTCTTCTTGGGCGCGCTGCGCGCCATGGCCGTCTATCGCAACCTCCCCGTGCGGGTCCTGGTGGACGGAGAACCCTGCCTCGAGGCCCCCGTGCTGAACGTGGCGCTCGCCAACGGTCGCTACTTCGGCGGAGGGATGCACATCGCGCCGAACGCCGACCCCTCGGATGGCCTGCTCGACGTGATCGCGCTGTACGATCTCACGCGCGCCCAAGGCATCGGCCTCGCCGCCAAGATCTACCGCGGGACGCACCCTGGCTCTCCTGGCGTGCGCGTCGCGCGTGGGCGCGTGGTGGAGGCAGCGCCGCTCCACTCCAAGGACGAGGTGCTCATCGACATGGATGGCGAGACGCCGGGTCGCCTCCCACTCCGCGCAGAGCTGGCGCCCGGCGCCCTGCGCCTCCGCGCCTGACCTCAGGCTCACGAGCCCGACGGCGGGGGGGGCTCCAGCGGCGCGAGGCGGCGCAGCCCGACCGGCGCCTGGGGGCCGAGGTGAGGGTACCCGTGACGCCGCACGGCCAGGCGGACCCCGAGCCCGGCCGCGAAGAGCAGCAGGCACAGGTGCTGGGCCGGGGTCAGCCCCCAGTAGCGAGCGTCCGCGCTGGGCAAGTCACGGGCGCGGAAGAAATCTAGGAGGAAGCGGACGGGGGCGTAGCTCATGCAGAGCCAAGCAAGATAGAAGCCCGTGTACCGCGGGCGTCGCCAGAGCACCACGAAGGCGAGCAGCAGCACCAGCGTGAGCGCGCACTCGAGGAGCCCGAGATCCAGGCGGCCACCGTCCGGGTAGCGCACGGCCCACCACGCCTCCGAGCGCATGCCCGGGTGATCGTGCGCCACCGAGCAGCCCGCCCTCCCGAAGAGCCACCCCAAGGGGAAGCCGGACGCGACGACGTCGGCGTAGGGGAGCATGGGGACCCGGTACCGTAGCTTCCACACGAGCGCGCCCAAGAGCGCACCGGTGAACCCGCCGAAGCTCGAGAGCCCCTCCCACAGCCGGAGCAACGACCAGGGATCCTGGAGCACCCGCGCCGGGTAATACATGAGCGTGTCGAGCATGTGACCCAGCACGAAGCCCAGGCCCATGACGTGAGCCATGAACGAGGTCAGCGCCGCGTCCTCGAAGCCGCGGCGGCGACCGAGCCTGAGCACCCCGTAGGCCCCGAGGTACACCCCGAGCGCCACGAGCGCCCCGAAGGGCTTGATGGCGAGGGGAGCCGGGGGAAATCCGCCGCCGAAGAAGTCCTCCGGGACCAGCACGAGATCCGGCAGCGTGACGTAAGGGATCTTGGGCGCCATGCCTCGCTGCAGGGTGTTAGCTCAGCCGCCCGCGGACCACCACGAGGATCATGGCGCGAGGCCGCCTTCGGTCGTGACGGCGTCCTCCGGCGCTCGGCGCAGCACGAGGGAGTCCTCGAGCTCCGCGTCTTGCTCCACGCGCGCCACCAGCTCCACGCCGTCGCAGCGGCGCCAGAGCAGCTCCCGAGCGGCGCTGGGCCGCTGACAGCGCGCCGCAGGGAGCGCCGGCTCGACCGCCTGCTCGAGCCAGCGCGCCGTGCCGGCCAAGGCCTCGTGGCGCGCCGTCCCCTCCTCGGCGCTCACCGGGTGGAGCGCGAGCGCCTCGGCGACGCGCGCCCACAGCGCCGGCCCAGTGAGCCTCAGCTCCTCCACTCGGCCGAGCGCGTCGAAGGCGAGCACGACGTCCACGAGCGCGACACGCGGTCGCACGCGGCCGCCGTCGGGGATCGCGTACGCCAGGCTGAGGGCGCGCACGCAGGCCTGCTCCGTGCAGCGCGGAGGCGGCGGAGACGCGCGAAAGGCGCGCAGCCACTCCGGCTCCAGCAGCGTGGACGGCTGGCCGAGGCTCCGCACCTGCGCGAAGCGCTCCGTCCAGCCCCGGACGGTCTCGAGCAGCAGCGCACGCCCCTGCTCGGCGCGCTCCAGCCGCTGCTGCGCCGCCAAGAGCTCCGCGGCGCTGGCGCGCGCGCGCTCCTGCGCGTAGCGCTCGGCGATCCTCAGCTCCGTGAGCCGCTGCGCCGCCTGCTCGGCGCCGCGCGTCCGAAAGCCTTGGCGTCCGTGCCACTCGAGGCGCACGGGGTCCTCACGCGCCTCCTGGACCCAGCGCTCGTCCGCGGCCTCGAGCCAGCGCTGCACGAGGGGGCGATAGGCGCCGCTCGGCTGCTGGTCGAGGTAGCGCTGAGCCGCGACGAGGCGCTCCTCCACGCTGGGCGCCGTGTGCAGGAGTCGGTAAGCGTCGGCGTCGGCGCGGCCGGCGCCGAGCCGCGCGCAGCCGAACGCCAGCGCCCCCACGAGCAGGCACGCTCGGCGCGTCACGGCCCCCCCGCTGGGCAAAAATTGCACTCCGTGGGGACGCTCGGCGCGCGGTCTTCCATGAACGCCGCGTAGTCCTCACACGAGGCGGCCTCGAGGGCGCGGAGGCACACGCGGCCGTCATGCTCGACGGGGAGGCACCCGGGCTCGAAGCGCGTCGCCGTGGGCACGGTGGGGTCACACGCCGCGGCGCAGAGCCGGGTGAAGACGTCGCATTCCTCGCACCGCCGGCAGTCCACCTCACGCTTGGCCTTGAAGAACCCGCGCGCGCCAAGCTCGATGGCGGGCGCGCCGCACCCCCCGACGTCCCCCGGCGTGGGAGCCATGCACAGCGCCACGAGCAAGCTCCCAAGGGCAAGGTGTCTCCGGCTGGGGCCGCTCATGGGTACATCTCTCCATCCAGCAGCACCCCCAGCTCCAGACCGAGCATGGGGGTGGTGGTCATCCTCCGTTCGGGGGTGGCCGCGCCGAAGAACAGCGCCCCGACGAGCTCCGCGCTGAGGCCGAAGCTGGCGCTCGCCCGCCAGGAGAGCCCGAAGCCCAGCTCCGTCCCCACGCCGGGGTCCGGGCGCGTGACGATGGGCAGCCCCCCCCGGGCCCAGCCCAGCCACGCCGGTCCCAGCAGGTGCGCGAGCACGTACGAGGGCGCGAGCGTCTCTTGCCCAATCCCTTGCACGGCGACCGAGAGGTCGAGTCCGGCGCCGTGTTGCCAGCCCTGGGGCTCACCAAAGCCGGCGACGACGAGCGCGTCCAGATAGGTGGCGCTGAGCGAGAGCGAGCGCGACGTCTCCCCGAGCGGGGTCGCGAGGCGAAAGGGGTTGTTGAAGCGCAGGGCACGACCGGCGCCCACGACGCCCCAGACGTGGACGTAGCCCGGACGCTGCAGGATGGGGTTGGGGGCCGCCTCTGCCAGCGCGCGCTCGCTCCAGCCTGCGGCCACGAGCAAGGCCCCGGCGCCGAGCGCCGCCTCGAAGCATGGGGGCCGCCAGCGCGCCATGGTCACCCGCAGCGCACCTCAAGCCGTGCAGGCGCGCTCGACCTCCGCGACGGTCTTGGGGATGAACTGGCTGAGCACCTCCGCGGCGCCGACCGTGACGAGGACGTCGTCCTCGATCCGGATACCGAGGCCGCGGTAGCGCTCCGGGCAGGGCGCGGTCTCCGAGACGTAGAGCCCAGGCTCCACGGTGAGCACCATCCCGGGCGCCAGCGGGCGCGGCTTGCCAGCGACGAAGTAGGCTCCGACGTCGTGCACGTCCATGCCGAGCCAGTGGCTCGTGCGGTGCATGTAGTACGGGCGGTAGAGCTGCCGCTCGAGCACCTCCTCCAGGCTCTCCTGGAAGAAGCCCAGCTCTCTCAGCCCCTGCGCCAGCACGTTGACGCTCGCCGCGTGGACCTCGTCCAGGGTGGCGCCGGGGATGGCGGCGGCGATGCTGGCGAGCTGGGCCTGGAGCACCAGGTCGTAGAGCTGCCGCTGCGGCTCACTGAACCGTCCGCTGACCGGGAAGGTCCGCGTGATGTCCGAGGCGTAGTAGCCAGCCTCGCACCCCGCGTCGATGAGCAGCAGCTCCCCGGCCTGGAGCTGCCGGTCATTGCGCCGGTAGTGCAGCACGGTGGCGTTGGGCCCGCCGCCCACGATGGACGAGTACGCCAAGCGCTCCGCCCCTCGCCGTCGAAAGGTGCCGTTGACGAGCGCCTCCACCTCGTACTCGTACATCCCCGGCTGCGTCTGCCGCATCGCCTCCAGGTGCGCCTCCCCGGTGATGGCCAGGGCCCGACGCATCGCCTCGAGCTCCTCCGGCTGCTTGTAGAGGCGTAGCTCATGGACGATGAGCCCTGGATCCACGATGGCGCCGGGGGCGCTCACGCCCGTTCGCGCGCGGGCTCGGACCCTATCGAGAGCGCGCAAGACCAGCTCATCGAACGCGCGGTCTCGACCGAGGCGGTAGTGCAAGCGCGGGGCGTCGCCCAGCAGCTCGGGCAAGGTGGCCTCGAGCTGCGCGGCGGGGAAGGCCTGATCCGCTCCGTAGTTCGCGAGGGCGCCCTCGACGCCCTCGCGAGCGCCGTCCCACACCTCCCGCTCGGGATCCCGCGGGCGGACGAAGAGCACGAACTGGGGCGCCCGGCCTCCCCTCAGGACGAGGACCGTCTGCGGCTCATCGAAGCCGGTCAAGTAGTAGAGGTCGGAGTCCTGACGGTAGTCGTGCTCGACGTCGTTGTTCCTAAGCGCCACCGGAGTCGAGGCGATGACGAGCACGTCGTCGCCGAGCGCGGCCTGGACGCGGGCGCGGCGGGCGGAGAAGCTGGAGGCGGACATGGAGCCGAGCCTTACCATGGCGGCTCACCGGCGGCATGACGTTGGTCACACGCCTGGGTTGACCGAGGCCAGGCGCCAAGCTAAGCCCGAAGCGTGACGACCGAGCGTCCCTCCAGCGGTGAGGATCCCGAGAGCGAGCGGACGCGGCGGCGCTTCGAGCACATCCTGCCGGAGCTCATCAAGCGCGTCGTGGAGAGCGGCTTCGAGAAGCTGGCGGACGGCTACGAGCGCATCAGCGAGAGCCCGGACAACGTCAGAGACTTCGTGCGGGAGCTGCGGCTCCCCAAGGAGGTCCTCGCGGCGCTGATGTCTCAGGTGGACGAGACCAAGAACGGCCTTTACCGCGTCGTCGCGCGTGAGGTGCGAGACTTCCTCGACCACACCAACCTCGGCGACGAGCTCGCGCGGGTGCTCACCACGCTGTCGTTCGAGGTCAAGATGGAGGTTCGCTTCATCCCCAACGACGCGCGCACCGGGACGAAGCCCAACGTGCGCTCACGCATGCGGTGGAAGCGCGCCAAGAGCGGCGAGCCACCGTCGCCCTCGCCTGCCCCCCCTCCCCCCTCGCACGAGCCAGAAGAGACCCCATGAAGCCCCTCGGCGCTGGAAGCGAAATCGACGCGTGGTGTACCCGCTGTAAGCTAGATCTGGGACACCGGGTCGTCGCCATGGTCGCCAATGCGCCCAAGCGCGTGGTGTGCCAAACCTGCGGCTCGGAGCACAACTACCGCGCCCCGAAGGGCGCGCTGGGCACGCAGGTCATTCGGCGCGGCGACGGCGCCACCGCCAAGCCCGCTCGCCCCAACGCCCGGCCCAAGGCCGCGCCCAAGCTCCCACAGGCCGAGGCAGCCCGACTCGGCGCGTGGGAGGCGCGCATCGCGGGGCAACCCCTCGACGCCTTCGCGCGCTTCACCATCGCAGAGCGCTACGGCGTCGACGCCCTCGTGCGGCACGCAAAATTCGGCGACGGCTACGTGCTCGAGGTGTTGGAGGGCGACAAGCTCGCCATCATGTTCCGCGATGGTCCGCGCACCCTGGTCCACGGTAGGAGCTGAGCGCGGCTGGAAGCTACCGGTCGGCGCGCTGCTGCTCGGCCTGAGCGTCACCCGTGCCGCGCACGGCGACGTCTCCCTCATCCCGGGGACGGAGGGGGGCCTGGGCGCGTGGCTCGTCGCGCAAGCGCCCTCCGAGGCAGCGGCGAGGCCGCTCGAGCCCAGCGCCGGCGCCCTAGCCAACCCTGGAGGCAGCGCCCGCTGGCGCCTCGCTAGCGGGCGGGCGGGCGCCGCCCTCGCCCTCGACCAGCTCTTCGGCGGGCGCAGCGGGACCAGCGCGTGGCTCGGCGGAGTGCTCGAGCTGAGCCAGCCGCTCGACGGCTGGCTCTTGCTGTCCATCGACGGTGAGGTCCAGGTGTTCGTCGACGGCGCGCCCCTCTGGAGCGCGTCGGGGCCCCATCGCCGCGGCCTCGCCTGGGACGTCATCCCGCTCCAGCTCCCGGCAGGGGCGCACCCGCTCATCGTCCGCGTCACTCAGCGGGCCCTGCCGTGGAACGCACAGCTGCGCTTGCTCGCGCGGCAAGATCTCCGCCCACCCCTCGGCGCGCGCCTGCGCCTGCCTGGGGTCGAGCCCGCCGAGGGCCCGCGGCTGCTCCAGACGCTGGTCGCCGCGCGCGCCTCCGCAGGCGTGAGCGCGCGCGGCTACGCTCCCAGCGTCCAGGTGGAGTTTCCAGGAGGGCTCCCGCTCACCGAGCCGCTGCCCATCAGCTATCGCCTGGAGGGAGGACCTCCTCGGTCCGCGGGCACACTGAACGGGGAGGCGGCCCGCGCGCTCCCGCTCGTCATCACGCTCTCACCCACCGGTGCCGCGCCACCCCGTGAGCCACGGCGGCGCCAGCTCGAGCTCCGGCTCGGCGCCGTGCCGCTCCAGTTCGGCTGGGTGGAGTCCGACGCTCCGGCGGTGCTCACCCGCCTCGAGGCTCCGCGCCCTCCCAGCCCCTCACGGGCCCTCACCGAAATCCGAGAGACGACGCTCGCCTGGCGCGCGCGCGAGCTCGTGCGCGCGAGCGACACGGGCCGCCCAGACGCGGTCACGGCGGCGCTGCGCAGCGCCGCGCAGAGCCTGACGCGGCTGCTGGCGGACGACTGGGCGACGCGGCCCGGCCTCGTCGAGCTGGCAGCTCGCCCCATCGCCGAGGGCAGCCCCGACCCCTGGCTCTTGCACGTCCCCGAGGGCATCAGCAGCCAAGAGCGCCGCTGGCCCCTCGTCATCGTGCTCCATGGGCTGAACGGGACGCCGCGGAGCGTGATGCGAGCCTTCCTCGATGGCGCTGGGGATGCGGCCCAGCTCCCGGGGTTCGTGCTGGCCCCGCACGCCTACGGCAACTCCTTTTATCGTGGGGTCGGCGAGCAGGCGGTCATGGCCGCGGTGGACTGGGCGCTGGCGGCGCTCCCCATCGATCCCCAGCGCGTCAGCGTCACCGGAGTGTCCATGGGCGGCACCGGGGCCGCGCACCTGGCGCTACGCTACCCCCAGCGCTTCGCCGCCACCGCGCCGCTCTGCGGGTACCACAGCTGGTTCATCCGTCGCGACACGAGCGGCCGCAGCTTGGCGAGCTGGGAGGCAGCGGCCATGGCGCACTGGTCCCCCGCGAGCTGGGCTGCTGCCGGGCGGGACCAACCGCTCTACTTGGCGCAGGGGACGCAAGATCACCCCTTGGACAACGGCAAGGTCTTGCTCGAGGCCTACGCCAAGGAGGGCTACCCCTTCACCGCCGAGTGGCCGGACATCGGGCACAACGTCCAAGACGTCGTGTGGCGAGGGCGGCGCCAGTGGCCCTGGCTCGCTCGCGCTCGGCTCGCCGAGGCGCCCGACGTCATCACGCTCCATACGGACTCCCTGCGCTACGCCCAGCGTGGCTGGGTCCGGCTCCTCGCTGCGGAGCGCCCCGGCGACTTCAGCCGTATCGACGCCGAGCGGCTCGCCTCCGGTGAGCTGCGGCTGCGCACCCGGAACGTCGCGGCCCTCGAGCTGCTGCGCGGCCCGCCTCCGCTCCTCCCTTCGGAGGAGCTCCGGGTCAGCGTGGACGGCGCCGCGCTCTCCTTCGGCGCGAGCGAGCGGGTGGCGCTCCAGCGCGAGGGCGACGCGTGGCGCTCGGGCGCCCCAGCGCCCGACGCACGGCCCCTCGGCCCCGCCCTCGACGCCCTGCTCGAGCGCCCCCGCTTCGTGTGGGGGTCGGGGGACCCGCGGACCGCCGCCGCCAACCGTGAGGTGGCGCGGCTGCTGGCAGCCCGCTGGACGGCCGAGCTCGAGCCCCCGCTCATCATGGACCGCGAGCTGACGCCGCGTGACGACGACACCTCCCTCGTCCTCGTCGGTAGCGTCGACGATCACGCGGTGCTGGGGCCACTCCGCGGGCGCCTCCCCATCGAAGCGAGCGCGGGCGCCCTGCGCTACGGGGACGTCACCACCCGGCAGCCAGGCAGCGGCGCGGTGTTCATCGCGCGCGACCCGCGGCGCCCCTCGCGGCACCTGCTCGTCGTCACGGCCGCGGGCGCGCCCGGGCTCTGGCGCGCGCTGTCGCTCCCCACGCTGTTGCCAGATTTCCTCGTCTACGACGAGCGCCTCCGCCGCGCGACGCAGGAGCAGCTCTTGAGCGGCGCCCCCGTCCTCGCTGGAGGCTACTTCGATCGGCGAGGAGCCCTGGGCGCGGCGCCTTGAGGCCTGCCGCGGGACGGCTGCGGTGCCGGCTTCGCGCCGCGCCCCGACGCGCTCCCCGGCATCGGCTTCGCGCCGCGCCCCGGCGCGCTCCCCGGCAGCGGCTTCGCGCCCCGCCCCGGAGCGCTCCCCGGCAGCGGCTTCGCGCCGCGCCCCGGCGCGCCCCCCGGCAGCGGCTTCGCGCCCCGCCCCGGCGCGCTCCCCGACAGCGGCTTCGCTCCACGCCCCGGCGCGCCCCCCGACGTGCCCTCGTGAGGAGCGGCGCCGTGCGCCCTCGGCTTCGCGCGGGCGCCGCGCGGCGCAGCCTCCGCTCGCGGCGCCCGCTCAGCGCGCGCCGCGCCCAGCTCCTTGCGCCCCGCCCCGCTGGGCGTAGGAGCGCCACCGCGGCGCGCTGGGGCGCCGACCCTCCCCGTCCCCTCCTCGGGCGCTCGAACCCGCTGAGGCACGCCGAACTTCTTCTTGAGCTCCGTGAGCTCCGTGACGCTCAGGTGCCGCCACTGGCCTGGGCGCAGCCCCTCGCAGTCGATCCCGGCGTAGGCGGTGCGCGCCAGCCGCATCACGGGGAAGCCCGTGACCTCCCCGAGGCGGCGGACTTGGCGGTTCCGACCCTCCTTCAAGGTCACCTCCAGCCAGGTCTTGTCGCCCTCGAAGCGTAGGCGACGCACCTCGGCGGGCTGCGTCTCTCGCCCCTCGATCACGATGCGCTGACGCCAGCGCTCGAGCTGCTCGTCGTCCACGGCGCCCGCCACCTTGGTGACGTACACCTTCGAGACCTGCCGGCTCGGGTGCATCAGGCCGCTGGCGAAGTCACCGTCGTTGGTGAGCAGCAGCGCGCCGCTGGTATGAAAATCCAGCCGCCCCACCGGGACGACGCGCACCCCCACGCCGCGCACGTACTGCAGGACCGTCTCCCGCCCCTCCGGATCATGCACGGTGGTCATCACCCCGCGGGGCTTGTGAAGCAGGATGTACACGAGCCGCTCGGCGACGAGGCGCTTGCCGTCCAGCTCCACCTTGGAGCGCCGCGGATCGACGCTGAGCCCGAGCTCGGTGACGCGGCGTCCGTCCACGCTGACGCGCCCCGCGAGGATGTACTGCTCCGCCTTGCGACGTGACGCCACCCCCGCGCGAGCCAAGATCTTCTGAAGGCGCTCCATGGCTGGCGCCGTCATGGCATGGGCTCGGCGCGCTCGCTAGAAAAACCGAGCCCTTCCCCGCTGGCGCCGCTCAGCGGTGGCGAGCGCTCACGCGGGCGTCGGTGACCTCGCCCCCTGCACCGCCGTCTTCGGCCGCGGCCTTACGCTCCGCCGCTGCCTCTTCTTCACGCTCCCGGGCCTCCGCCGCGCGCACGGCCACCATGTCTCGGTCCCAGCGATCGACGTGGCCGTCGAAATCCAGGTCGAGCCCCATTCGCTCCAGGACGCCACCGGAGTAGATCTCCCACACGTCCGGCTTCCCGTCGTAGTTCGTGTCTCGCTGCACGCGGCTGAGCTTGCCGTCCAGGTAGTACCGCGTCTCGTCCGGCTTGCCGTCGCCGTTGGTGTCACGCTGGAGCATCGAGACCCTCCCGCGCGCAAACTGGACCCAGGTGTCGATCTGCCCGTCGTAGTCCGTGTCGGCCTGCTCACTGATGGCGTCGCCCTTGTCATTGAAGACGCGGACCACGTCCATTTGTCCGTCGAGGTTGGTGTCCACCTCCCGACAGATGAGCATTTTTCGGGCGTCCTCCCCCGTGCCCACGATGGCAAACACCTTGCGGATGTTGACCCTGTCCGACCCGGGGCCGTTCCCCTCCACCACGCTGCGATCGCCCCGGCCCTTGTACTCACAGCGGGAGAGATCCATCCCGACGTCCGAGCCCGCCTTGCTGACCGCGCTGGTCAGCGGGGGCTTCGGCCCAGGCTCCTTGCCGCCGCAGCCGACCGCCAGCAGCGCCAGCGCCCCGATCCACACCGCGGCACCCCAGCGCCCACCCATCGACCTCCTGCTCATGGCTTGTGCTCCTGGCGTCCTTCGTCGGTCTCGCGGTTGTCCGTCTCCACCGGCGTCCCGGAGGGCGTGCTGAAATCCGGGCTGGTGGTCTTGGCGCGGTCCTCGTTGCGCTCCGGCGGAACGTATCCGGTCTCCTTGCAGTAATCCACGCTGGCGCCTGGATCTGGTCGCCCATCCCCGTCGACGTCGGAGTGGATGATGGGGCACTCCGCCCCCTTCGGGTACTCCCACCACTGATCGATGACGGTGTCACCGTCGGAGTCTCGCTCGGTCCGGGCGAGCTTGCCCGCCGTGTAGTAGTGCCAGGTGTCCAGCATCCCTCGGAGGTTCGAGGCTTGATGACGCTCCTGGATGACGCCAGCGCTCATCAGGAGGATCTCGTCGATGCGCCCGTCTTGGTCGTAGTCCGCCTCCCGCCGCCGCTCCCGCCCCTGCGCGTCGTAGTAGACCCACAGATCAATCTTACCGTCTCGCCCAAAATCGATCCCTTGGCACACCTCCCGACCGCTCGCGCGAACGACGAAAATGGTGTGCTTTCCGTTCGCTGCGCCGAGCTGCTCCACGCCCTTGCCTTGGATGTCACAGGCCTCATGGAGCACTCGGGTGTCCATGATCTTACGTCCATCGGGCGTGACCGTCGGCCCCCTCGCTGCCCCGGCCCCGCAGCCCACAGCCATGGCCGCCAGCGCGAACAGCGCCGCCGTGCCCACCAAGGCGCGTCGCGCCTGACCCGGTAGGGCCCTGTCCCTCTTCTCCGCTGACCTCATGGTTTGGACCCGTTTCCTGGCGTCGCTCTGAAAATACGCCGCGGCGCTTGACTTTAGGGTGTCGCCGACCGCCTGACAAGAGCGGCTCCGGCGGTCGGCGAGCGAGCCGGCTCCGAACGCCCCTCCAGCGCTAACTATTGAAAATTTCATGATAATAGTGTTACCTCGCGGCAACGAGGGCAATTGACACCATGTGTATGGGAAGCTAGTGTAACGCCTCGCCAGTAGGGCTCTCTCCTCCGGACGCCGATGTCACGCAAGAAGATCTCCACCACGGTCTACATCACGCCGGAGCAGAACGAGCGGCTGCACCTCCTGCATACCCGCACGAAGGTCCCGGTGGCGGTCTATATCAGGGAAGGGATCGACCTGGTGCTCAAGCGTTACGAGCACGTCCTCCCCGGCCAAATGAGCCTGACGGACGGCGCCGCGGCCAAGCCTGCCTCCGGCGCGACCACGCCGCTCGCGGGGGCCACGTCGGCAGCGGCGCCGGCGGCCACCGCCAAGAAAATGTAGGCCCCCGCGGAACGTCGCTCCCTCCCTCTCCTCCCTGGCTCGGCCTCGGCTCGCTTGCTAAGAGCCGCTCCGCCTGGCGCGGCGCCTGCCGTCGCCGCTGCAGGGTTTCCGGTCTGCTCCGCTCTTTGCCATGGCCACCGACCAGCACCTCATCCGAAATTTCGCCATCATCGCCCACGGCGATCACGGCAAGAGCACGCTCGCGGACCGGATCTTGGACGTGACGGGCGCGGTCAGCTCGCGCGAGAAGATGGACCAGTTTCTCGACAAGCTGGACCTCGAGCGGGAGCGCGGCATTACCATCAAGGCGCAGTCGGTGCGGTTGAAGTACCGGGCCGGCGACGGCAGAGACTACCAGCTCCAGCTCATCGACACGCCCGGCCACGTGGACTTCAGCTACGAGGTGAGCCGTAGCCTCGCGGCCTGTGAGGGCGCGCTGCTGGTGGTGGACTCCACGCAGGGCGTCGAGGCCCAGACCGTCGCCAACGTCTACCTGGCGCTCGAGCACGACCTGACGATCCTCCCGGTCCTCAACAAGGTGGATCTCCCCTCGAGCGACGTGGACCGCGCCGCGGAGATGATCGAGGAGGTCATCGGGCTCGACTGCTCGGGGGCGCTCATGACCAGCGGCAAGACCGGGCTCGGCGTCAAGGAGCTGCTCGAGGCCATCGTGGCGCGCGTGCCGCCGCCCACCGGGGACCCCGCCGCCCCGCTGCGCGCGCTGATCTTCGACAGTTGGTACGACAGCTACCGCGGGGCCGTGGTGATGGTGCGGGTCATGGAGGGGACGCTCCGCAAGGGCGACAAGGCGCTCTTCATGGCGACCGGCTCCGCCTACGAGGTGACGGAGATGGGCTGCTTCAGCCCGCACCCGGTGGCGCTGAAGGAGATCGGCCCTGGCGAGGTGGGCTTCATCGCCGCCAACATCAAGAGCCTGGACGACACCAAGATCGGCGACACCGTCACCCTACTCCACCACCGCGCCGCCGAGGCGCTCAGCGGCTTCCAAGAGGTCAAGCCCATGGTCTTCGCGGGGCTCTTCCCGACGGACTCCGCGGACTACGAGAACCTCAGGGAGGCGCTGAAGAAGCTGCACCTCAACGACTCCAGCTTCCAGTTCGAGCCGGACACCTCCGAGGCCCTGGGCTTCGGCTTCCGCTGCGGCTTCTTGGGCCTGCTGCACATGGAGATCGTCCAGGAGCGGCTCGAGCGGGAGTTCAACGTCGACCTCATCACCACCGCGCCCAGCGTCGTCTACCACGCCTTCCTCAAGAGCGGTGAGCAGGTGGTGGTGGACAACCCCTCGAAGCTGCCCGGCCCTGGGGACCTCGACCACGTGGAGGAGCCCATCATGAAGGTGACCGTCCACGTCCCGAGCGAGTACGTGGGTGCGGTCGTGGCGCTCTGTGAGGAGCGCCGCGGCGTCCAGCTAGGCATCAACTTCGCCGCAAAGAACCACGTCATCGTCACCTATGAGATGCCGCTGGCCGAGGTCATCATGGATTTCCATGACCGGCTCAAGAGCGCCTCCCGTGGCTACGCCAGCATGGACTACGAGCTGATGGGCTATCGCCAGGACGCGCTCGTGAAGCTCGACATGCTCCTCAACGGGGAGCCCCTCGACGCGCTCAGCGTGATCGTCCACCGGGACACGGCGCAGACGCGCGGGCGACAGCTCGCCGCCAAGCTGAAGGAGCTGGTGCCGCGGCAGCAGTACGACGTCGCCATCCAGGCCGCCATCGGCTCGAAGATCATCAGCCGTGAGACGGTGCGGGCGATGCGCAAGGACGTGACCGCCAAGTGCTACGGCGGTGACATCAGCCGCAAGCGCAAGCTGCTGGAGAAGCAGAAAGAAGGGAAGAAACGCATGAAATCCGTCGGCACCGTGGAGGTGCCGCAAGAGGCCTTCCTCGCCATCCTCAAGCTCGAATGAGCCCCAGCGCTCCGCTCGTGAACCAGGACCCACCCATGTCGGCTCAGCCCACGCCAGCGATCACCGCGGTCGGAGCCCCGCCGCCGCCGACCTTGCTCGGGGGGGTGGCCTTCGGTGACCAGCTCCGCGTCAAGCGCTGGAGGCTCCACAATGGCCTGACGCTCCTCGGCTGCCTCGACACCGCCGCGCCGGTCGTCAGCTACCACACCTGGTTTCGCGTGGGCTCTCGCCACGAGCAGGTGGGCAAGACGGGGCTGGCGCACCTGTTCGAGCACCTGATGTTCCGAGAGACCTTGCATCTGCCCGAGGGTGAGTTCGACCGCAAGCTGGAGGAGATCGGCGCAGAGAACAACGCCGCCACCTGGCTGGACTTCACGCAGTACACTATCTCTGCGCCGGCGGCGCGGCTGCCGCTCGTCATCGAGCTGGAGGCCGAGCGGATGCAGCACCTGGTGCTGCGCGAACCCCAGGTGCAAGGGGAGAAATCCGTCGTCGCCAACGAGCGCCGCTTCCGCGTGGAAGACGACGTGGAGGGCGCGCTCAGCGAGCTGCTCTGGGCGACGGCCTTCACTCGCCACAGCTACCGCTGGCCCACCATCGGCTGGATGCAGGACATCGAGGGCTTCACCACCGAGGACTGTGAGGCCTTCTACCGGACGTACTACGCGCCCAACAACGCGACCCTCGTGGTCGTGGGGGACTTCGACGAGGCGCAGCTCCTGAGCCTCGTGACGGATTGCTACGGGCACCTCCCTGCCGCCGCGCTACCGCTGGAGGACGTGTACCCCGAGCCGCCACAAGGGGAGCTGCGACGGCTCGAGGTGACCAAGCCCACGCTCACCGAGAAGCTCTTGCTGGGCTACCACTGCCCGGCGCTCGGGGACGTCGACCACCTGCCGCTCTCACTCTTGGGAGAGGTGCTGTTCGGGGGGCGCGCCAGCCGGGTGGTGCAGCGCCTGGTGCTTCAAGCGGAGCTGGCCACCGACGCGCGGATCTTCGTGGGTACCTTCAAGGACCCCGGGCTCACCGAGATCTTCCTGTCCGCCCGGGAGGGACACACCGCCGAAGAGCTCTTGGCGATGCTCGACGAGGAGCTCGAGCGCGTCCAGCGTGAGCCGGTGACGCTCGAGGAGCTGGAGCGGGCCCGCGCGCGCGCGGAGCTCGCCCTGCTCACCAGCCTGGAGACGACCGACGGCAAGGCGAGCACCATCGGCTTCTATGAGACCGTGCTCGGTCGACCCGCGGCGGCCTTCGAGCGCCTGGAGGCGCTGGCGCAGCTCGGCCCGAGCGATCTGCTGCGGGTCGCGCGGCGCTGGTTACCCCGCGACCGCCGGACGCTCCTGCTCGTGCGCTGCTCGACCGAGGACGGCCCAGGCTCGACCGAAGCCGTGGAGGAGCCCGCGTGAGCCAGGTCGAGCAGGTCGCACCGAGAGTCTTCGTGGAGAGCAGCTCGGCGCTGCCGCTGGTCTCCTTCAGCGTCTCCGTCCCGCTGGGGGCCGCCGAAGACCCCGACGGACAGCTCGGGCTCACTCGCCTGCTGGCCATCCTCCTGCGCCGCACGGCGGGCGGGCGCACCGCCCAACAGCTCGACGTGGCGGTCGACGGCCTGGGCGCCTCGCTGGCGGTGGACGTCACGCAGAGCACCCTCTCCCTGAGCGGGAGCGTCATCGCGCGCAACCTCCCCGGCGTGGTCGAGCTGCTGGCGGACGCCATCGCGCGCCCCGGCTTCGACGAAGACGAGCTCGAGCGCGCCAAGCGTGAGACGCTCGCGGAGCTGGTAGAGAGCCGCGACGACGACCGGACGCTGGCGCAGCGCTGGTTTCGACGCCGGCTCTTCCAGGGGCACCCCGCCGGGCGGAGCGTCAGCGGGACACCCGCGACGCTCGCCGCCATCGATCGCCCAGCGCTGCTCGCTCAGCACGCTCGCCTCATCACGCGTGAGCAGCTCCACTTCGCGTTCGCCGGCGCGCTCACGCCAGCGCAGGCGGCCGAGATCGCGGCCTCCGTGAGCGGCCTGGCGCCGAGCGGGGAGGCTCGCTCGAGTCTGCCGCAAGAGCCTCCACCCCAGCCGGGACGCCGGCTCGTCGTCGTCGACAAACCCGAGCGCACGCAGACGCAGATCCTCATCGGCTGCCTCGGCACCCACCCGCACGACGCCGATCACCTCCCGCTCCTGGTCGGCAACACGGTGTTCGGGGGCACCTTCACGGCGCGCATGACCCGCGCCATCCGCTCCGATCGCGGCTGGTCGTACGGCGCCTACTCCAGCCTCCCCAGCGACCGCTACCGCCAGAGCTTCAGCATGTGGACCTTCCCTCGTGCGGAAGACGCGGCCCCCTGCGTCGCCCTGGAGCTCGAGCTGCTCGAGCGCTGGGTCGCGGAAGGCATCAGCCAGCAAGAGCTGGAGCTCGCGCAGCGCTTCCTCGTAGAGTCGCACGCCTTCAGCGTGGACACCGCCAGCAAGCGCGTGGGGCTGGAGCTCGAGCAGCAGCTCCATCAGCTACCGCCGCGCTATTACCAGTCCTACACCGAGCGCATCGAAGCGGTGACGCTCAGCGAGGTGAACGCCGCCATCGCGCGGCGCATCACGCCCGAGGACCTGCTGGTCACCGTGGTGGGCACGAACGACAGGCTCGGTCCAGAGCTGCGCCGAGCCGTCGCGCGCCTGGCCGAGGCCGAGGTCATCCCCTACACGCGCGACTGAGGTCGCACCGCTCAGCGCCCCACCGCGTCCGCCACCAGGGAGAGCGCCTCTTCCGCCAGCGCCGCCGCCGCCGCCTGCCCCACCTCGCGCGCGGTCCAGAGGGAGCCCTCGCTCGGCACCGACACCGGCAGGTGCACGTAGCTCTTCAGCGTGGGCTCGGTGCCGCTCGGGCGGAGGAGCACCCGACCCCCGCCCTCGAGCCAGAGCTCCAGCAAGGCCTGCACGCCGAGCCACGCCGGGCGCAGCTCCGCACCCTGCCGATAGTCGACGAGCCGCGTGACCCCGTGCGAGCCCAGCCGCACGGGCGGCGAGGCCACCAGCCGCTCGAGCGTCGACGGGAGCCGCTCGGGCCGCTCCAGGGTGACGCTCCGCTGCGCGCTGACCCAGAGCCCGTGGCGGCGGTACAGCGACGCCAGCACATCGAGCAAGGACTCTCCACGCTGCTTGGCCGCCGCCGCGATGTCCGCCACGAGCACGGCCGCCGAGATGCCGTCCTTGTCGCGCACCGTGCCCCCCACGGAGTAGCCCAGAGCCTCTTCATAGCCGAGCACGAAGCGCTGCCCCTGCTCCCGCTCGAGGGTCCAGCCAGCGCGCCAGATCCATTTGAAGCCCGTGAGCGTGCGCTCCCAGCGCGCGCCGTGGGCTGCGGCGAGCTCGCCCAGGAGCGGCGAAGACACGACGCTCGAGACGACCAGGCGCCGCGCGTGCCACGGCCCCACGGCCAGCAAGTGGTCTGCCAAGAGCAGCCCGACGTCATCACCGCTGAGCCGCAGCCAGCGCCCCGTCGCGCTCGGTGCGGCCACCGCTAGCCGATCCCCGTCGGGGTCATTGGCGAGCAGCAGCTCGGCGCCGCGCGCCTGCGCGAGCTCCAGCGCCGCGGTCAGCACCTCTGGGAGCTCCGGATTGGGTGACGCCAGCCCTCCGAATTCTGGATCCAGCTCGCTCTGCGCTGCCACGCGCTCGACCTGCGCATAGCCCGCGGCGGCCAGCGCCCGCGGCGTCCAAGGCTCCGCGACGCCATGCACCGGCGTGTACACGATCTCGAGCTCCGTGGCGCGCTCGGTCTCGGGACGCCAAGCCGCGAGCTCGTGGAGGTAGCGCGGGAACAGCGCCTCGAGCGACAGCGCCTCCGCGGCGACGCCCAGCGGCGCGATCTCGATCTCCCTCGCCGGTGGGGCACCCTCCACGAAGGCCGCCAGCTCCGCGTCCGCCGGGGCGCCGAGCTGGACGCCGTCCGGGCCGTAGAGCTTGCACCCATGGTACGCCGCGGGGTTGTGGCTGGCCGTGAGCACGACCGTGCAGCTGGCGCCTAGCTGCTTGCCGGCGTACACGAGCAGGGGCGTCGGCGCCGGGGTGGAGACCACCCTCACGGGCAGCCCTCGCGCCCGCAAGGCCCCCTCCACGGTGCGGGCGAAGCGCGCCGAGTGCCGCCGAGCGTCGTGCCCGACGACGACCGGGAGCGTGCGCGCGTCCGGCACCCTCGCGAGCAGCCAGCTCCCGAGCCCGTGGGCCAGCCGCCGCACCGTCGCTTCGTTGAAGCGCGCAGGCCCCGCGCCCACCAGGGCCCGCAGCCCCGCCGTCCCAAAGCCCAGCGGCGGGGCGGCGCAGGCGCCGAGCCGCGCGTCCACCCCCTCAGCCAAGATCTCCGACAGCTCCGCCCGCGTCTCCGGGTCTGGATCGTCCGCTATCCACTGACTGAGCTGCTCTCGCAAACCTTCAGGTGCCATGCGCTCCAGCATAGCCCAGCCGTGCTGCCCGCACCGGCCACGCCTCAGGGGCGGCGCATCATCCGCTCCACCAGCCCGGTGTCGTACGTTCCGGCGCAGAAGTCCGGATGCCTCAGGACCTGGCGCAGAAACTCCACGTTCGTGGCGCGCGGGCCCTTGGGCCCGGTGAGCACCAGCTCGGTGGCCGCCAGCGCTGCGTCCAGCCGCTCGATCGCCTGCGCTCGGGTCTGCCCGTGGGCGATCACCTTGGCGATCATCGGATCGTAGAACTGCGTCACCTCGCCGCCCTCGACCACGCCCGTGTCGATCCGGATGCCAGGCAGCGCCTGCGGCCAGCGCAAGCGCTCGAGCTTACCCGGCTGCGGCAAGAAGCCCTTGGCCGGGTCCTCCGCGTAGATCCGCGCCTCGATGGCGTGCCCGCGCACCTCCGGCTGGAGCGCCGCCTCCGGGAGAGGCTCGCCGGCGGCGACGCGGAGCTGCAGCTCCACCAAGTCCAAGCCGGTGACGGCCTCGGTGACGGGGTGCTCCACCTGGAGCCGGGCGTTGACCTCGAGAAAGTAGAGCTCCCCAGCGGCGTCCGCCACGAACTCGACCGTCCCTGCGCCGCGGTAGCCCTTGGCCAACACGACCTCCAGCGCACGCCGCCGCAGCTCATCGCGGCGCGCCGCTCCCTCCGGGCCGCCGAAGAAGCTCGCCGGGCTGGGAGACTCCTCGATGATCTTCTGGTGGCGGCGCTGCACGGAGCACTCGCGCTCGACGAGCGCCACCGAGCGCCCGTCCCCGCCGCACATCACCTGGACCTCGATGTGGCGCGGCGCGTCGAGGTAGCGCTCGAGGTACACCCGCGCGTCCCCGAAGGCGGCCTTGCCACGATCCGCGCAGGTCCTCGCCGCCCGCTCGAGCTCGGCGAGATCCCGCACGATCTGCATCCCGATCCCACCGCCACCGCTGGTGGCCTTGATGAGCACCGGCAGCCCGATACGCTCCACCTCGGCCCGCAAGCGCTCGAGGTCCTCCACATCGACCGAGCCCTCGCTGCCCGGCGGGGGCGCCACCCCGACGCTGCGCGCCACCTGGCGCGCCGTGAGCTTGTCACCGAAGGCGTCCAGCGCGTCGAGCGGGGGCCCGATGAACGTGGCACCCGCCTGCGCGACGGCCTCCGCGAAGCGCCGCTGCTCACTGAGCAGCCCGTAGCCGGGGTGCACGGCGTCGGCGCCGCTCTCCACGACGGCCGCCACGACGGCCGCCACGTCGAGGTAGCTGTCTTTCACGGGCGCCGCGCCGATCCGATAGGCCTCGTCCGCTGCGGCGACGTGCGGCGCCGTGACGTCCGCGTCCGAGAACACGGCCACCGTGGCGATGTTCAAGCGCTCGCAGGTGCGCAGCACCCGACAAGCGATCTCTCCGCGGTTGGCGACCAGGACCTTCTTGAACATGCCGCCGCATCTTCGGCCGCCCCGCCCCAGCGTCAAGTCTTCGCTGGGGCTTGCGGATCACCCGGCGCGAGCGCGCGCCGCGGGCGCAGCAGCTCCCCTGACAGGGCGAGCTGCCCGCAGGCCGCGTCCACGTCGTCGCCGCGCCGCCGGCGCACCGAACACGACACCCTGGCCTCGGCGAGCACGCGGCGGAAGCGCTCCACGTGCGCCGAGCCCCTCAGCTCCGAGCCGGCCACGGGGTTCATGGGGATGAGGTTGACCTTCG
This sequence comes from Myxococcota bacterium, assembly GCA_963169915.1. Taxonomy (GTDB): domain Bacteria; phylum Myxococcota_A; class Polyangia; order Polyangiales; family Polyangiaceae; genus JADLEQ01. Next base: position 6,578 of record CAUJEM010000122.1, on the reverse strand, counting down.
CGCGCAGCCCGGCGAGCAGCCGGCAGAGCTGCTGCGCGTGCTCCAGCCCATCGTTCTGACCTTGGATGAGCGTGTACTCGATGGTGATGCGTCGCCGCGGGGGGAGCGGGTAGCTCCGCAGCGCCGCCATCAAGCGCGCGATGGGGTACCGCTCATTGATGGGGACGATCTTGCTCCGGAGCTCGTCGTTCGGGGCGTGGAGGCTGACCGCGAGGCCGATCTTCCCGTGGAAATCCCGCCCAAGCTTCTCGATGCCGGGGACGAGCCCCACCGTGCTCACGGTGACGCGCCGCGGGCTCATGCCGAGCCCGTCCGGGTGGATGATGAGCTGGAGCGCTCGCTTGGTCTCTTCGTAGTGGTGCAGGGGCTCCCCCATCCCCATGAACACCAAGTTACGCAGGACCTCTCCTGGCTCGAGGTGATCGCGAGCCAGTAAGATCTGCGTCAGCACCTCGGCCGCCGTCAGGCCGCGCTGCAGCCCCGCCCGGCCGCTGGCGCAGAAGACGCACCCCATGGCGCAGCCGTACTGCGTGGAGAGGCACAGCGTCACCCGCTGCCGCGCGTCCCCGCTCGAGGGCTCCTCCTCGTCGTCCTCGTCGAGGGCGCCGGCGTCCGCGTCCAGCGCCTCCACCTCCCGCGTCATGGGGATGAGCACACACTCCACGCGCGCCCCGTCCGCCAGCTCGATGAGCAGCTTCCGCGTCCCATCCCGAGAGCGGTGGACGTGCGCCACCCGCCCGGGTGGGCCTAGCCCGTCCGCCGCCAAGCGCTCCCGGAGCGCCTGGGGCAAGTCCGTCATGCCGCCCGGCTCCAGCACGCCGCGGCCGTAGATCCACCGGCAGATCTGGCGCGCACGGAACGGGCGCTCGCCCCAGCCGTCGAGCACGGCCTGCCAGTCCTCGAGCGACCGCGAGAGCGGGTGGGGCGCAGCAGGCCCGCTCATGACTCCCGCGCCTTGGCTTCGTCCCAGTAGCCGTCCAGCTCCTCGAGCGTGAGCCCCTGCGTGGGCTTGCCTCGGGCGTCACGCGGCCAGTCACCGTGTCGCTCCCTGACGCGCGCCTCCACGTGAGAGAAGCGCGCTCGAAAGCGATCGCTGGTCGCGCGCAGCGCCACCTCCGCGCTCACGCCGTGGTGTCGGGCGAGGTTGGTGAGCGCGAACAGCAGATCTCCCAGCTCGCTCTCGATGCGCGCGGGGTCGCCGCCGGCGATGGCCTCGTCGAGCTCCGCCAGCTCCTCGGTGACCTTGGCGCGGGAGCCGGACGGATCTCGCCAATCGAAGCCTACCTTGGCCACCTTCTCGCTCGTGGTCTGCGCGCGGAGCAGCGCCGGCAGCGCGCGTGGGATGCCGTCCAGCAGCCCTCGCGGGCGCTCGGCGCCACGCTCCTCGGCCTTGATCGTCTCCCAGCGCGCCAGCACGGCCTCGGAGGTCTCGGCGCGCTCCTCCGCGAAGACGTGCGGGTGACGTCGCACGAGCTTCTCCACGATGGCCCGGCAGACGTCGTCCGGCCCGAACTCACCGCGCTGGCGGGCCAGCTCCGCCAAGAAGACCACCTGCAAGCAGAGATCTCCCAGCTCCTCGCACACCGCCGCCGGCTCGCCGGAGTCGATGGCGTCGATGACCTCGCAGGCCTCCTCCAGCACGTACTTTCGGAGGCTCTCCGGGGTCTGCTCCCGGTCCCAAGGACAGCCGTCCGGAGCCAAGAGGCGCTGCATCAGCTCGACGAGCCGCGGGAAGGTCTGCCCGTGCTGGGCGCCCAGGCTCAGGGGCTGGGGGATAGGGAACGAGCGCGCCATGAGGGCGCTGCCTTATCACGTCGCGCCAGCAGCGGCAGCCAGGACGCTCGTGGTAGCCTCCGCGCCATGTCCGATGCCCTGCTGTCCACCCGTGAGCACGGGATCTTGACGCTGACCCTGAACCGTCCCGCGGCGAGGAACGCGCTCGATCAAGCCCTGGTGGAGGAGCTGACCCGGGCGCTCCAGGCGCTCCCCGAGGACGAGAGCGTTCGGGTGGTGGTGCTCACCGGCGCTGGACAAGGCTTCTGCGCTGGCGCCGATCTCAAGACCACCAACGTCACCGGCGGGATGGAAGCGGGCATGGACGCGGGCAACGCCCTCATCCGCGCGCTCAGCTCCGCCCCCCAGCCCTGCATCGCAGCCATCCGCGGCGGCGCCGTCGGCTACGGCGCCAGCCTGGCGCTCGCCTGTGACTTCTTGGTGATGGCGGAGGGCGCGTACCTCAACCAGAAATTCGTCAAGATTGGGCTCATGCCGGACGGCGGGAGCACCTGGTTCGTGCCGCACGCGATCGGGCTCCATCGCGCCCTCGAGCTGGCGCTCCTGGGCGACGACCTGCCGGCCGCCCGGGCGGTGGAGCTCGGCCTGGCCACGCGCGCCGTCGCGGAGCAGGAGCTGGAGCCCACGGTGCGCGCGCTCGCGGAGCGCCTCGCGGCCGGCCCGCCGCTCGCCATGGCCGCCATCAAGCAGGGGCTCCGGTGCGCCGCCAGCGGGACGCTGGAGCAAGCGCTGGAGTACGAGAAGCGAGCGCAGCTCCAGCTCTTCGGTTCTCAAGACGTCATCGAAGGGGTGCTCGCTTGGATGCAGCGGCGCAGCCCGGCCTTCCGCGGGCGCTAGAAACAGCGCGCACGGCGGCCGGGCCCTCGGCTACACTCGGCCCATGGCCGACCGCCCACCGGAGCGCCCCCCCACGGTCGGCGCTCCGCGCGACTGGAACAACGTCTCGCTCGATCACCTCGACGTGCTGCTCATCGTGGGGCCAGCCTTCGGCGTCGCCTGGCTCTTGCAACGGCTAGGGCTCCACCCTCCCCTCTGGGGCGTGGGCCTGGTCATGACACCCGTCGTTGGGGCGCTGCTCCTCGCGCGCCGCAAGCTGCTCCCGATCCGGCGCGCACCGACGCGTCGCAAGCTCAGCGCCGCTGGGCTCTTGGGGCTGACCCTGCTCTTCGCTGGGCTCTTGACGGGGCTCTTCGCCGGGGTGGTCGCGCTCCGCGTCGGCTCACCCCGCGTCCCGGAGGTCGATGAGGCCGAGCTTCAGGAGCTGGCGCGCCTCAGCGTCAGCCTCCCCACGCTCGACGTCCAGGAGCTCGCGCCCGACGCGGCGCCACCCGCTGAGGCCGGGACGTTCCAGGACTTGATGGCCGACCTCGACCAGCCCGCCAAGCCGGAGCCCACGCTCGTGGCGCAGCGCTTGGCGGAGCTCCGCGCCGAGCGTGTGCGTGAGCTCACGGAGGAGGCCGAGCGCGCGCGCTCTCGGGATCTGTCCCTCTTGCTCAAGGCCGCCCTGCTCTCTGGGCTGCTGCTCGCCGCGAGCGCGTGGCTCGACCGCCGCCGAGCCAGCGCGGACGCCGCGGCGCAGCCTTGAGCGCCCCACGCTCCGCTCCTCGATGTCCCACTACAGTCACACCGCCCTCCTCGTCGCCGCCGAACGAGCGCGGGCTACGGCGCTCGGCGACGGGCTGTGCCACGATCCTTGGGCGGCGGCGCTCGCCGGCGCGGAGGGGCGTGCTCTCGCGGAGGAGTACGAGCGCATCCATCCTCACCTCACGCTGTGGGTCGCGCTGCGGACCGCGGCCATCGACCAGCAGGTCATGAGGAGCGTCGAGGCGGGGCATGCTCAGGTGGTCGTCTTGGGCGCAGGGTTCGACACACGCGCCGCGCGGCTGGCGCGCCCTGGCGTTCGCTACTTCGAGGTGGACTCCGCCGAGACCCAAGCGGAGAAGCTGCGGCGCCTCCAGCGGCTCGGCGACTATCCTCTCGACGCTGCCGCCTTCGTGCCTTGTGATTTCGAGCGCCAGGACTTCTTGACGCAGCTCGCTGAGCGCGGCTTCGACCGGCGCGCCGCGGCGCTCTTCATCTGGGAGGGGGTCAGCTACTACCTCTCGGAGCCGGCCGTCCAGCGCACCCTCCGGCGCGTCGCAACCGGTACGGCACCCGCCGCGCGCCTCGTCTTCGACTACGTGCAGAAGAAGCTCGTCGAGGGCGCCCTCCACGACGCGGCGGATCTGGCGGTGCGCCAGCAGGTCGCGCGGCTGGGCGAGCCGTTCCGCTACGGGGTCAACGACGTGCTCCCGCTGCTCTACGACGCCGGCTTCCGCCAAGTGCGGCTGCAGAGCTTCGACGAGCTGTGCCTCAACCTCACCGGCAGCTACCGGCGTGAGCGCAAGTTCCGCTTTCAGGGCCTCGCGCTCGCGAGCCGGCTGCCCCTGGAGCCCACTTGAGCCCGCCGCTCGCGCTGCTGCATGGTGCAGGCTGTGACGCCGCGAGCTTCGCGGAGCTGCGCCCGCACCTGGGCGCGGTCGTGACCCACGCGCTCGAGCTGCCGGGCCGCGCCGCTCGGCCCGGGCCGGCGCCACGGAGCGCGGCGGAGGCCGCCGCCGACGTCGCGAGGCAGCTCGAGGCGCTCGGCGCCGTCCCCGCGCTCGTGCTGGGGCACTCCTACGGCGGCGCCGTCGCGCTCGAGCTGGCGCTCGAGTGGCCGGCGCTCGTCGCGGGGCTCGTCCTGGTGTCCACCGGCGCGCGGCTCCGGGTCCACCCCGCGCTGCTGGCCAGCCTCGAGGCCGCGGTGGCCTCGGGGGCCCCCCTCCGTCTCCCGGCGCCCTGGCAGCCGGGGACGCCCGAGGCGCTCATCGCGCGCTTCGAGCGCGCCACGGCCGCCATCCCGCCGCCCACGGTGTTGGCCGATTGGCGCGCCGCGGACGCCTTCGATCGCCTGGCGGACCTGCAGCGCGTGCGCTGCCCTGCCCTGGTGCTCACGGGCACGGAAGATCCGCTCACCCCGGTGAAGTACGCTCGGCACCTCGCGACCCACCTCCCCGACGCGGAGCTGCAGCTCTTGGAGGGAGCGGGTCACCTCCTGCCGCTAGAGCACGCCGCGGAGGTCGCACGGCACCTCTTGGCGTTCATCGCGCGACGGCGGGCCTGAACGACCCCAGCTCCGCCGGCCATCCCACGGCTCGAGCGTCGTGTGTGACGCACGGCCGCGCGGCGATTTTACCAGCACTGCGCTGGGCGCTGCCGAAATATTTTTTTCTGGCCACGTCGCCTCAACGGGCGCAGCTTCTCCCGCTTCTTGGCGCCCACGGCGGGCGCCGTCAGCGCATCGGAGGCAGCTTGCCCAACATCGACGAAAAGCTCGTACCCATCTTCGAAGAGGTCCTCCGCCGCAACGCCGGGGAATCCGAGTTTCACCAGGCGGTCGAGGAGGTGTTCGAGAGCCTCGGGCGCGTCATCGCCAAGAAGCCCGAGTACGCCGAGAGCGCGCTCATCGAGCGGCTGTGCGAGCCGGAGCGACAAATCATCTTCCGCGTGCCCTGGACGGACGACGCTGGCCAAGTCCACATCAACCGCGGCTTTCGCGTGCAATTCAACTCCGCGCTGGGCCCCTACAAGGGCGGGCTGCGGTTTCACCCGTCGGTGAACCTGGGCATCATCAAGTTCCTGGCCTTCGAGCAGACCTTCAAGAACGCGCTCACCGGAATGCCCATCGGGGGGGGCAAGGGCGGCTCGGATTTCAACCCGCGCGGGCGCTCGAACGCCGAGGTGATGCGCTTCTGTCAGTCCTTCATGACGGAGCTGTACCGTCACTTGGGGGAGTACACGGACGTGCCCGCGGGCGACATCGGCGTGGGAGGTCGGGAGATTGGCTACCTGTTCGGGCAGTTCAAGCGCCTGACCAACCGCTACGAGGCCGGGGTGCTCACTGGCAAGGGACTCATGCACGGCGGCTCGCGCGCGCGCACGGAGGCCACGGGCTACGGCGCCACCTACTTCGTCGACAGCATGCTCGCCACCAAGGGCATGAGCTTCGAGGGCAAGCGCTGCGTCGTGTCCGGCGCTGGCAACGTCGCCATCTACACCATCGAGAAGATCCGCGAGTTCGGCGGGCGGGTCATCGCTTGCTCGGACTCCAACGGCTACGTGGTGGATGAGTCCGGCATCGATCTCGAGCTCGTGAAGGAGATCAAGGAGGTGCGCCGCGCCCGCATCTCCGAGTACACCCGCCTGAAGGGCGGTGGGACCTACTACGTGGCCCAAGGGAGCATCTGGGCCGTCCCCTGTGACGTCGCCATGCCGTCGGCCACCCAGAACGAGCTGAACGGCAAGGACGCCGCCATCCTCGTCAAGAACGGCGTCCTCGCCGTCGGCGAGGGAGCCAACATGCCGTGCACGCCGGACGCGGTGCGCGTCTTCCAGCGCGCGGGGGTCCTGTTCGGCCCAGGCAAGGCGACGAACGCCGGCGGCGTCGCCACCTCTGCCCTGGAGATGCAGCAGAACGCCTCCCGCGACAGCTGGAGCTTCGACCAGACCGAGCAGCGGCTCTCCTCCATCATGCGCAACATCCACGACACCTGCGCGGCCACCGCCGAGGAGTACGGCGCCCCTGGGGACTATGTCCTCGGCGCCAACATCGCTGGCTTCGAGCGCGTCGCCGCGGCGATGACGGCCTTCGGCGTCGTCTGAGCCTCAGCGCTGCCACCCTCCCCCTCCACCCCGGGGGGGGGGGGGGGGGGGGGCCCCGCCCCCGCCCCCCGGGCCGAGGGCGCCCGCGAAGCCCCCCGGGC
>CAUJEM010000121.1 GCA_963169915.1 Myxococcota bacterium | reverse complement strand
CGCGCGGGTGGAGCTGCTGAGCGCGCTGCTCGACACCCACGGCGCGCTGCTCCGCGAGGCGCGCGTCGTGGCGGAGGACGTCTCGGCCTGGCAGGTGCAGCGCACGGTGGACGGCGCGCTGCTCGCGCTGGCGACGGCCGCGCCCGAGGGTGGGCGGCGCATCGTCACGCGCGCCCTCGACGCCGCGGGAACGCCGGTCGGCGCGCCGCAGGCCGTCGGCTCCGGCACCAGCGCGGAGCCGTCGCTCGATCTGGCGCCGCTCGGGGAGGGCTTCGCGCTCGTGTGGGTGGACTCCCGCGACGAGGACGAGCGGCTCTACGCCGCGCGGCTCGACGGCCAGGGCGCGCTGCTGGCGCCTCCCCGCGCGCTCACCGCGGGTCCTGGCGACGAGGCGCTCGTCTACCTGGGGAGCGCCGGCGGCGCGGGGCCCCTCATCGTGGCGTGGGAGGACTTGGCGCGCCGGCCCGCGGAGGGCCGCGCCATCGACGTGGCGGAGCTGCTGCCGAGCGGTGAGCTCGGGTCGGCGCGCGCGCGGCTTCTGGCGGCGGGGGACGTGCTCCCGGAGCTCGCCGCGACGGGGCAGGGCGTCGCCGGGCTCTTGCTCGCGCCGGCCTGCCCGGCGAGCGCCGCGCGCTGCGCGCCGAGCCTGCCCGTCCCCAGCTTCATCGAGCTCGACCGGCAGCTCGCCCCCGTCGCCGCCGAGCCGCTGCGCTTGGCGGCGCTCGACGGGCAGGTCGTGGACGTGGCGTGGGGGCTGAGCTGCGCGCCGAAGGGCTGTCACGCGCTCGCCGCCGCCGCCGGGGCGCCCGCGCCCGTGTTCGAGGTGGGCTTGGAGTCCGCGTCGGCGCACTGGCGCGCGCCGCTGCTCGCCAGCCCTGAGACGCAGCGTCCGCGGCTGCGCGGCTCGCGGGCGCTCGCCACCACCCCGCCGCTGGCGGCGCTCGACGTCGCAGCGCTCGCCGAGCGCCGGCTCGTCGGGTGGCTCAGCTACTTCGATCCGAGCACCAAGCTCGAGCGGCTCGCGCGGCCTGCGCCCGACGGGCGCTTCGATCCTCCTCAGGCCCTGATCCAGCTCCGCGCCGTCGCCGCCGATGGCGCGCTCGGGCCCACGCAGACCATCAGCTTCCGCGCCCGCTCGGCCGGTGGCCTCGCCCTGTCTCCGGCCGCCCCGGGCGTCGACAAGGCGCTCGTGCTGTGGACCGCGCTCGACTTCGGCAAGGCGCAGCTCTTCGCGACCCTCGTGGACGGTGAAGGGAAGAAGCTGCAGCAGCGGATGGTGACGCAGGGGGCGGGCGCGCCCACCGACGTCGCGGCGGTGCGGGTGCAGGGCGGCTGGCTCGTCGCGTGGGTCGACGAGCGGCATGGCGATCCGGAGGTGTACGTCATGAAGCTGGGGGAGGCGCTGCAGCGCCTCGGGCCCGAGCTGCGCGTCACCGACGCGCCCGGCGCGGCCAGCGAGCCCGCGCTGCTCGTCAGCGGCCGCGAGGTCTTGCTCGTGTGGGCGGACACGCGCGACGCCGAGCAGCCGGGGCGCGCCGACCTGTGGGCGGCGCGGCTCGCGCCAGAGGGGCCCAAGCTGCTGCAGCCGCCCGCGCGCCTCATCAAGACGCCGCTGCACGCGCACACGCCGCAGCTCGCGCTGCAGGGAGACTCCCCCGTGCTCGCCTACATCGAGGAGTCCCCCGAGCAGCCCGCCGCCTCCCGGGTACGGCTGCTGCGGCTGGACGAGGCGGGGCAGGCCATGGAAGACGCGGGCAGCCTGCCCGCGCTGGGCGGCGTCCCCACGTCCCTCACCCTCGACTGTGACGCGCGCGCCTGCCGTGGCTTCACCGTCATCGCGGCGGAGGCCGGCCCGGAACTGTACGCCTTTCCCGGCGTCTCGGAGGCATCGACGCCGTGGCTGAGGCTCGCGGGGCCACCGGCGCAGCCCGTGCCGGCGCGCCTGCGCGGCGGAGAGCTCTTCATGGGTGAGCCCAGCGCGGAGGCGTCGGCTCGCCCGCGGTGGCTTCGCCTCGCCTGGTGAGGGTGGCTGGCCTACAAAACGACACGCCTCGGGACCTTGGTGGGGGCCCGAGGCGTGTCACGGTGCTCGACGCCGCCCCGCTGGGAGCGGGGCGCCCACCGCCCGCGGATCGCACGGCGAGGGGTTGCGCTTGGCTAGCGCGCTGTAGGAAGGGTGGCTCGGGTGTAGGCTCCTGAGCCGGCGAGAGGCGTCTGGGATTTCATCGTCGAGCGTCGCTGGTCACTGCGTGGGTCACCTCCTGGGTTCGGGAGTGCAACCCGCCTCGCCGCGGGTTCATTCCGGGGCTCGCGTCATTTTCGCCCCCCACCCCCGGGGCGCCGCAGAGCGCGCCTTGCGGCTCGTCCCGCCCCCGCTTTGCCCGTATGCTGCCGCCCAGCCGGATGAGTGACTCGTGACCACCGCACCCTTTCGCGCCGAGCTCTCCATCGCGGAGCCCGAGGTGCTGCTCGCGTTGACGGGGCCGGGGGGCGAGCTCCTGCAGGAGCTCGCCAAGCAGAGCGAGGCCGCCATCAACGTCCGCGGCAACGTGGTGTACCTCGCGGGGGAGGAGCCCCCCGTGCGTCTGGCGCATCAGTTCCTGAGCGACGCCGCGGAGCTGCTCCGCCGCGGACACGAGCTGGGCGCCCGGGACGTGGCGCGGGCGCTCCAGGGCCTCCGGGCGCACCCGGAGTCCTCCCTGCTCGATCTGCTCGACGGCGTCATTTTGGTCTCGCAGCGCCGCCGCCCCGTCGTCGCCAAGACGCTGGCGCAGCGCGAGTACATCCAGACCATCCGCACGCACGATCTCACCTTCGGCATCGGTCCCGCCGGGACGGGCAAGACGTACCTGGCCATGGCGCTCGCCGCCAGCGCGCTGCTCGAGCGGCGGGTCAAGCGCATCGTGCTCACCCGGCCAGCGGTGG
>CAUJEM010000120.1 GCA_963169915.1 Myxococcota bacterium | reverse complement strand
CCCGCTCATCGCCCCCCACCTGCGGCTCTACACCGAGCGGCTCCTCATGGAGGATCCCGAGGAGCCCTCCGGCTACCGCGACGTGGAGGCCGCCGTGATGACCCTGTCGTTCGACTACGGTCCACGGCGCGTCCGGCCGCGGGAGGAGGACGCCCTCGAATTCCAGGGTGGTGGACGCTGCACGGTCGAGCGCGATCTCCGCGCCGAGACGCGCGCCCGAGCCTTGCTCGAGAGCTTTGGGGCGCTCGAGCTCGAGCTGCTCGACCACCTCGTGCCCCCGCTGGACTCGCAGGCCGACTACCTGGTCCAGGCCGACGAGAACGTGCACGCGCTGTGCTCGTTCACGGCGCACGCCGTGCCGCGCCTGCAGGAGCTCGGCTGGAGCGTCGAGCTCGCTCCGAGCTACCCCTACCAGGTGCTCACCACCGATGGCGCCTGGTTCGCGCGCCTCAGCATCGGTGAGCAGCAGGCGGACTGGTTCTCCCTCGAGCTCGGCGTCAGCGACGCGGGGCAGGACTACGATCTGCTCCCGGCCCTGCTCGAGCTCATCGACGAGAGCGCGGAGGGCTCTGCGCTGAGCGAGCTGAGCCGTGGGACGGGACGGTACCGAGCGCTGCCTGCGGGCGCTGGGCGCTACGTGTGCGTCGAGCCGGAGCTGCTCGAGCGGGTCTTGCGAGTCTTGATCGAGCTCTATGGCGGTCGCCGCGCGGTCAAGGCCGACCGCCTGGACTTCGCGCAGGCCGCCGACCTGCTGGCCCTCGAGGACGCACCCGGGGAGGGAGCGCCGTTCCGCTGGCAGGGCGACGTGCGGCTCATCGAGCAGGCGCGAGGGTTGGCGCGGGCGCCCGCGCCGGCGCGCGTCCCGAGCGCCTTGCCCGTGACGCTCCGCAGCTACCAGCAGGAGGGCTTGGCGTGGCTGCAGCACCTGCAGGCGCTCGGCCTCGGTGGCGTGCTCGCCGACGACATGGGGCTCGGCAAGACCCTCCAGACCATCGCTCACCTGGCGAGCGAGGCGGAGGCGGGCCGCCGAGAGCTCCCGAGCCTCGTCATCGTGCCGACCAGCCTCGTCGGCAACTGGCAGCGCGAGCTGCGCCGCTTCGCCCCCCAGCTCAAGGTGGTCGTCCTCCAAGGCAGCCGCCGCCACGGCGAGCGCGCCAAGGTGCCGGGCGCGGACGTGGTGCTCACGACCTATCCGGTCTTGGTGCGGGACCTCGAGCTCCTGGAAGAGCAGCGCTACCACTACGTGATCTTGGATGAAGCGCAGGCCATCAAGAACCCGAGGAGCCTGGCCAAGCAGGCCGTGAGCCGCTTGCAGGCGCGCCATCGGCTCTGCCTCTCCGGGACCCCCGTGGAGAACGACCTGGACGAGCTGTGGTCGCTCTTCGACTTCGCGGCGCCGGGGTGGCTCGGCGAGCTCTCGAGCTTCCGCCGTCGCTTTCGCACGCCCATCGAGCGTGAGGGCAACGAGCTGGCGCTGGCGCAGCTCCGCGCGCGCGTTCGCCCCCTGGTGCTGCGCCGCACCAAGCAGCAGGTCGTCGCGGAGCTCCCGCCCAAGACGCACCTGGTCCGCCCCGTAGAGCTCACGGGGGACCAGCGCGAGCTCTACGAGAGCCTGCGGGTCGCGGCGCACACCGACGTGCGCCGCGCGATCCGCAAGAAGGGCTTCGCCGGCAGCGCGGTCGCCATCTTGGACGCGCTGATGAAGCTCCGCCAGGTGTGCTGCGATCCCCGCCTCGTCAACGCGGAGAGCGCCCGGGAGGTCGAGCAGTCCGCCAAGACCAGCGCCTTCTTCGCGCTGACCGAGCAGCTGCTCGCGGACGGCCGGCGCCTCTTGGTCTTCTCCCAGTTCACGCAGATGCTGGCGCTCTTGTCCCGCGGCCTGCAGGCGCGCGGGGTGAGGCACCTGGCGCTGACGGGGGCCACTCAAGATCGCCAAGCGGTCTGCGACGCCTTCGAGCGAGGTCAGGCGGATGTCTTCCTCATCAGCTTGAAGGCCGGCGGCACGGGGCTCAACCTGGTGAGCGCGGACACCGTCATCCACTTCGACCCGTGGTGGAACAGCGCCGCGCAGGCGCAGGCCACCGACCGCGCGTACCGGATTGGCCAGACCAAGCCCGTCTTCGTGTACGACCTCATCGTGGCGGGGAGCGTGGAGGAGCGCATGTTGGCGCTCCAGGAGCGCAAGCGCGCGCTCGCCGAGGGGCTGTTCGGCGAGGCCGCCGCCAGCGGTGGCCCGACGCTCAGCGAGGAGGACGTGGAGGACCTCTTCGCGCCGCTCGAAGACGAGGTGTGAGGCTCAGGCGCCACCGTCCGGCCGTGCGGCGGCGCGCGCGGCGCTCCGGCGGAGCGCCGCGGCGGTGAGCAGCGCCAGCACCGGCGTGAGCACGACGTGGTAGCGGTCGTCGCCGAAGAACACGGCGTGCGTCAGGGTGGTGGAGCCGAGGAGCGCGAGGGCGCCGCGGCCCGTGGGGCCGAGCCAGGGGCGCCCCGGGAGCCGCAGCAGCGCGAGGAGGAGCGCCCCGAGCACCGCCAGGTACGCGGCGGGAGGCTCCGCGCGGAGCGCGAGCGCGGCGAGCCCGGCGACCGCAGCGAGCGCGCCGAGCTGCGCCGCTCCGGCCCGCCAGCGGCCGCCCTGGCGTCGCAGGCTGGGCCAAGCGACGAGCCCGAGCGGCGCCAGCAGCGTGAGCAGGCGCTGGTAGCCGCTGATGAGCTCGCGCCACCACGCGACGCGCGGCTCTGGCCAGAGTCCAGGCGCCGCCTCCCGCAGGTAGCCCACCGCGAAGGACTCGTGATCGAAGGTGTTGGAGAGCTTCTTGGGGATGAGCGAGACCCAGCGCCCAGGGTCCGCGAGGATGCGCCGGCGCGCCTCCTCCGCCCAGCAGCGGTCCTGCTGGACCTGGCCCGTGACGACCGGGCACCCGTCCGTGCTGCGGAGCGTCGTGAAGCGCCCGGTCTGCGTGACCGCGCCGATCATCAAGTTCCAGCCGCCGTTGGTGGAGATGAAGGCGCAGCCGTCCATCGTGGCGCAGTTGCGGGCCGTCCAAGGCAGCACCGTGACGACCGCCGCGGCGGAGGTGAGCCCGGCGAGGAGCCAGCCGCGCGCCCGAGGCTGGCTCCAGCGGCTGAGCGCCGCGCCCAGGAGCAGGGGTGGTCGCACCAGCGCGGCCACCCCGAACACCACCCCAGCGCCCAGCGCGCCGCGCCACCGCCCGCGGGTCACGACGACGACGAGCAGCGCCATCAGGGCGAGCGCGCTGCTCAGCAGCTCGTTCATCACCAGGGCGGAGTAGAGGATGTGCCCGGGGTGGAGCGCCACGAGCGCCGCCGCCAGGCGCCCGCGCCGCTCGCCGAGCCAGCGCCTCCCGAGCGCCCAGGTGAGCACCACCACGAGCGCGCCGAACACCGCGTTGAGGGTCGGCGCCACCCACAGGCCGCTGCCGAGCACGCGATAGGCGGCGGCCAGCGTGGCGCTGTAGCCGACCGGGTAATGACACCAGGGCTTCCAGACCCGCACGCCTTGCAGGAAGACGTCCTCGGAGTAGCCGAGCCCCGCGGCGATGCGTGTTGCCCCGAAGTGGTAGTAGTGCCCGTCCCACACCGGCTCGCGCGCCAGCAGGAGCGCCGCGGCGAGGCGCGGCGCGAGCGCGAGCAGGAAGAGCAGCGTGCCCACGCCGACGCAAGCGCGCGCCTCATCTCGGGCGGGGCGCGTCATGTTCAGGGCTGCTCGCCGTTGGCAAGGCGCCACTCGCGCAGGCGCCGCAGGTAGGTCCGAGCCACCTGCGCCGGATCGAGCTTCAGGTACTTGGCCACCTGCTGGACGAAGCCGCGCGTGTACACCATCGCGGGCAGCTCGCGGTACTCCTCGGCCTCGATGGCGCGCAGGTGCATCAAGCTGATCTTGGTGTGGCCCGCGATCTCTTCGAGCTCGATGCCCTGCGCCTCCCGCACCTTGGCGAGGAGCTTGCCGGTGAACTCGGTCTCCGCGCTGAGCTCCCGGGCCAGCTCTTGCCGGAGCATGGCGCGCTCCGCCGCCAGGGCGCTGTCCATCGCGGGCGAGCGCTGGGGAGCGTCCGACTCGTCGTCGGTGAAGGTGGAGAGATCATAGCTCCGCCGCCGCAAGGGGTCGAGCAGCGTGTCGTAGGCCTCCTCGAGCTGCGTCTGCTCTCGCCGGAGCTCCTCCTCCGTGAGCAGCGAGGTCAGGGGTAAGCTGCCGCTCTGGTAGATCTCGCGCTGCCGTTTGTAGGCGCGGCGCAGCTCTTCGTCCGTCGCGCCGCGGGAGGTGCCGAGCAGATCGTACAAGGTGCGGTCTTGCGGCCCCAGGCTGATGAGGGGCCTCGGTCGCTCGGGCTCCCGCATGGTGGCGAGCGCCAGCACGCGGCGCGCCACGCGCTCCAGGTTGCGCGCGCTCTTGCTTGTCGGGCTGTCGATGAGGAGCGGGCGCTTGCGCACCACCGAGAGCCACACGGAGTCGTCTTGCTCGATGTTGCCGACGTAGTCGAGGCTCACCCCCAGGTACTTCTCGCTCATCTCGCCCATGGCGGAGCCGAGGTCCGCGTCGGTGCGCAGGCGCACGCCGTTCATCACGAGCCGCGGCCGGAGCCGGGTCAGCTCGTCCGCCGCCAGCTCCGCGAGCTTGGTGTCGTAGCGGGCGAGCGCGCGCACGAGCTCGAGGGGGGTGGGGAGCGGCGGCAGCTCGGCTTGGGTCCGCTCGACCAGGCGCAGCTTGAAGCTGTCGCGCACCAGGCTTCGGCGCACGCGGCGCTGGTAGAGGGCGCGGATGAAGCGATAGCTCGCCTCCACGCTGGGAGGCTCCGGGGTGCTGACGCACAGACCGAGATCCGCGGAGAGGAAGAGATCGAGCGAGGCGGGGGCCGTCCCTGCGCCCAGATCCAAGATCACGTAGTCGACCTCCATCTGCCGCAGCCGCCGCGCCCAGCGCGGCTTGCGTCCCGGGCGCAGGGGCACCGTGCTGCCTTGCCCGTAGAGCTGCGGCACGAGCAGCAGCCCGGGCACGGGGGTCGGCAGCGGGGTGAGCGAGTCGTCCACGGCGTCTTCGGCCTGCACGGCTCCGCTGGGCAGCTCGAGCCCGAGGTGCGTGTGGAGCTCGGCGCCGGTGGGATCCGCGTCCACCAGCGCCACCGCGCGCCCGAGCTGGGCCAGGTACACGCCCAGGTTGATGGCGAGGATGCTCTTGCCGACCCCGCCGCGGCCACCCCCCACGGCGATGACGTGGCGCACCGCTCGAGGGGCGGCGCGCGGCTGCGGGTCAGGGGGAAAAGAGAGCGTCACGGCCCTCGATTTACCCCAGCCTCGGCGTTTGGGCGCCGTGAAAGCGCCCAGGGGACCCTCCTGGGCCTTCCGGGGTAGCCGGCTTGCCCGGGTCGTTCTAGCTTGGGAGGCGATGACTGGGCGCCTCCTCGTTGCTTTCATGGCCGTTGGTGCGTTGAGCGGGCAGCTGACCACGTGCCGCTCTCCCGGTGAGCAGGGGCAGAGCCCCAGCACCGGGGCGGCGCCTGCGGCGGTGCAGCTGGACGCGGTGGACACGAGCGAGCTGACCGAGCGCGAGAAGCAGGATTTCTCGAGCGCGGTGTCGGAGCTCTTGGCGCCGTGCGCGGATCAGCCCGTCAGCTTGGCCCAGTGCGTCCAAGAGAAGCGTGACTGCAAGGCGTGCCTGCCCGCGGCGCGCTTCGTGGCGCGACAGGTGCGCAAGGGCGCTCCGCGCGCGAAGATCGAGGCGGCCTTTCGGATCCGCTTCGCGCCGGAGGCCGTCAAGTCGGTCTCCGTGGACGGCTACCCGAGCCAGGGACCCAAGGACGCGCCGGTGACGCTGGTGGAGTGGGCGGACTTCGAGTGCCCCTTCTGTCGTGCGGCGGCGCCGCTGCTGGACTCCAAGGTGGCGGCGTTCCCCGGCAAGCTGCGGGTGGTGTTTCGGCACTATCCCCTGAGCAAGCACCTCAACGCCGACGGCGCGGCGCGCGCCGCCGCCGCGGCGGGGCTCCAAGGCAAGTTCTGGGAGATGCACCACCTGCTCTTCGCCAACCAGGACGATCTCGGCAAGCCAGTGGTCCTCGGCCTGGCGCGCAAGCTGGGGCTCGACATGAAGCGCTTCCAGGACGACGTCGACAGTGAGGCCGTCGCCGACGCGGTGCAGAAGGACCGAAAAGAGGCCGACGCCCTCGGGCTCAACGGGACGCCGCTCATCTACATCAACGGACGCCACTTCGATCTGGACTACTTCGACATCCAAGAGGACTTGGACGAGTGGATCACGACCGAGATCGAGGCGCGGACGGGTCAGAAGGTGAGCCCGGTCGCGGTGAAGCTCGAGGCCTACGAGGACGGCGCGCCGCGCGGGGCCAAGCAGGCCGCGGAGGAGCCCAAGCCCAGCGCCAGCGGCGCCGCTCGGCCCGCGGCCTCGGCCAGCGCGGGGCGCTGAGGATGCGCAGCTCGGACACGGGGGGCTGCTTCCCCACGGGCCGCCACTATCCGGGGATCGCGCACCTGCTGAGCTTGAACGTCGCCGGGCTCGTCCCGGGGTTCGGCGTCGAGACCAAGCTGCTGGATTTGCCGCTCGTGTGCCTCGACACGGAGACCACGGGCCGTGATCCGGCCGAAGACCGGGTCATCGAGGTGGGGCTCGTCTACTGGCGTGAGGGGGCCATCACCGAGCGGCGGAGCTGGCTCATCGCTCCGGGGCGCCCCATCCCGCAGGCCGCCTTCGACGTCCACGGCATCTCCGATGAGGACGTCAAGGACGCGCCCAGCTTCGCCGAGGTGGCGCCGGAGCTGCTGCGCGCGCTCGAGGGCTACGTCCCGGTGGCCTACAACGCCGAGTTCGATCGGAACATGCTCCACGCCGAGCTGGACCGCTGCGGGCTCCCGATGGACCAGCGCGCGCCCGCCGGGCGCCCCGAGACCGTCTGGCTGGACCCGCTGGTGTGGGCTAGGCACCTACAGAGCCGTGAGCGCAGCCGGGCGCTCGGTGAGGTGGCGGCTCGCCTGGGCATCACCTTGGAGCGCGCGCATCGCGCCACGGACGACGCCGAGGCCGCGCTCCTCGTGCTGACGCACTTCTGCCGGCAGGAGGCGAGCGTCCCCGAGGGCTATGGGGCCTTCGTGCGTGAGCAGCAGCGCCTCGCGCGCAGCCAGCAAGACGCGTGGCGGTTTAGGCGCTAGCCCGGCCCACGGCGCGCCGAGGGTCGGCTTGAGGCCGCGGGCGGTTGCCCGCATACTCGGTGCATGGCCTCCGTTGCGTCCTGGGCTGCGCTCGCGCTCGTCTCCCTGTCTTGCGTCGCATGCTCCACGCCAGAGGCGCCCGCGCCCACTGGCGCGCTGCCTGGCCCGGAGGAGTGGAACCGCAAGGTGGTCGCGCCCACCGACGAGGTCGCGCGGGAGACGCGCGCGGCCTGCGGCTACCGGAAGGGCTCCCTCCCCGCCGAGACGCAGGGCGAGAGCCGGCCCTACGGCAAGGAGATCCCGGTCGATCACGTCATCGTGGCGATGATGGAAAATCGCTCGTTCGATCACTATTTCCAGAAGATCCGGGAGGCAGGCGTGGACGCGGACGTCGCCCCCGAGGGCTACACCAACCCAGATCCGAACGGCGCCCCCATCGCACCCTTCCCCATCGAGGAGCACTGCTTCGTCGACACGGCGCACAGCTGGGGTCAGATCCGACGTCAGGTCAACGGCGGCGCCATGGACGGCTTCGTCATTTCCAACGAGGGCGAGCACGAGGTGCCCGTCAACGGTAGCCCGGAGATGCTGCGCGGGCGGCGCGCCATGGGCTACTACACGGAGGCGGATCTTCCCTTCACCTACTTCGTGGCCAAGAATTTCGCCATCGGTGACCGCTACTTCGCGTCGTCGCCCACGGCCACCTGGCCCAACCGCATGTTCATGCAGGCGGGGACCTCCTTTGGTGAAATCACCAATTCTTTCCCGAAGGACGTCGACGCCACGCTCCTCGACTACCTGACCTTGCGAGGCGTCAGCTGGCGCGTCTACCACCAGAACACGCCCACCTTCGCGATGTTCATCGAGCGCTACCTCGAGCTGCGCAACCTGGAGAACAGCTTCGTGCCTTACGAGCAGTTCTTCTCGGATCTCGAGGCGGGGCTGCTCCCGCAGATGGTGTTCTTGGACCCGGACGGCACTGGCAGTCGGCAGATGGCGCACACGGACGAGCACCCGCCCACCCCCTCCACCCTGGGTCAGAACTGGCTGGCGAAATCCGTCGCGGCGCTGGCGCGCAGCTCCGCCTGGAGCCGGTCGGTGATGTTCATCAACTACGACGAACACGGCGGCCTCTACGATCACGTCCCCCCGCCCAAGGCCTGCGTGCCGGACGATCGCGAGCTGACGCCGGACCAGGAGGCCATCTTCGGCTCCTACGGCGTGCGGGTGCCGTTCATGGTCATCTCGCCGTATGCGAAGAAGGGGTACGTGAGCCACGAGGTGTACGATCACACCTCCGTGCTGCGCTTCATCGAGGCGCGCTTCCAGATCCCGGCCCTCAGCCACCGTGACGCCAACGCGCTGGCGCCCTGGGACATGTTCGATTTCGAGCGCCCGCCGACGCCCGAGGGCCCCGCCATCCCGGAGGTGCCCATCGACGAAGACATCCTGACGACCTGCCGCTGGATCTGGGGAGAGTGAGCCGAGCGGCGGCCTGGGGCGTCGCGCTGGCCGTCGTTGCCGCGACGCTCGGCTGCCGCTCGTCCACGGCGCCCGCGCCCTCGGCCTCGGGCGTGGTGAGCAGCAGCGCCAGCGCCGCGCGCCCGGCGCCGCCAGCGGAGGCGCAGGATCTCTTGGCGCGGCGCCTGGTGAGCGAGGCGCTGGAAGCGACGCGCCGCTTGGCGGCGCGGCCGAGCGAGCCGTGCGGCTACACGGAGGAGGACTGGCGGCTGCGCCGCGCCATCGCCGCGGGCAAGGCCCTGTGGCGGCTCAGCTCGGTTCAGGGCGTGGAGGTGCTGCTCGGGCCGGCGCGCTCGACGGCGGAGGCCGGCGGCATGCTCACGCTCTACGACCGCGCGCTGGAGGGGCGGCAGTGCGCGCCGGCGCGTGAGGCGCTGCGCGACATCTCCCGCGCGCTCCAGCTCATCGAGGTGGAGCTCGCGGTGGGCGTGCCGCGGCGAGAGACGGCACGGGCGGCGTCCCTGATGGCCTACGAGCTCGGGCTGGTGCTCGCGGGGGCGAGCGCGGAGCTCGCGTCGTCGGAGCTCGGCGTGCGCGCGGACGCGCTGGGCACGCTCGACGGACTCGAGGGGGTGATGACGGCGCTCGAGCGCTCCGGGTCCGGGGCGGCGCCCGCGCGCTGGCGCGCCGTGCACGCGCAGCTCTCCCAGGCCGTCGAGGCCGGCACGGAGGCGGGCCTACGCGGTCGCGCGCGGCTCGTGGTGCAGACCGGGCAGCTCGGCGTCGCCGTCCGAGCGGCCCTGCGCGGCGCCGGCTACCACGTCCCTCCACCGTACGCGCCGCGCGTCGCCGCGGGCTCGGACGCTGAGCGGGAGCCCATCAGCGCCTTGACCGTCCCGGCGTCGAAGGCGCCTCCCACGCGGTCCCAGGTGGCGCTCGGGCGGCGCCTCTTCTTCGAGCAGCGCCTCTCGGGCTCAGGGCAGCGCTCGTGCGCCTCGTGTCACCAGCCCGAGCGGGCCTTCACCGACGGCCTCGCGGTCCCAGCGTCCCTCGATCCGACGACGCCGCTCACCCGCAACACGCCCACGCTGCTCTACGCGCTGCCCCAGGCGGTCTTCCTGTGGGACGGGGGGCTCGCCACGGCGGCCTCCCAGGCGCTGCGCGTCCTGCACAACCAGGCGGAGATGGGCATCACGGCGGCGGAGCTCGAGGAGCGTATCTCCAGAGACCCGGAGTACCGTCGCGCGTTCGAGGAGGCCTTCCCGGAGGGGGTGACCACGGTGAACGTAGGGCGCGCGCTGAGCGCCTATCAAGACGCCGAGCTGGTGCCTGCGAACGCCCCCATCGATCACCTCGCGCGCGGCGACCAGAGCGCCTTGACCGAGCGTGAGCTGGCGGGCTTCGACGTGTTCGCGGGGGCGGGGCGCTGCGCTCGCTGTCATGTCCCACCGCTGTTCGGAGGCACGCGGCCGCCAGATTTCTCCAGCGCCGTCTTCGGCGTCTTGGGCACGCCGACGCGCCCGAAGGGCAAGCAGCTCTCTCCAGATCCGGGGCGCCAAGCCTTCACGCACGACGCGCTGGACCGAGGCGCCTTCAAGACCCCCAACCTGCGCGAGATCGCCCGGACACCACCGTATTTTCACAACGGCGCCTACGCCACGCTCGAGCAGGTCGTCGATTTTTACGACGAGGGGGGCGGCGCGGCGCTGGGCCTACCGGTAGAGCACCAAGACCCCGACGTGCGACCGCTCGAGCTCACGCCGGAGCAGCGCCGCGAGCTGCTCGCGTTCCTCCGGCGTCCCCTCAGTGAGCTCCCGGCCTCGCGGGCGCGCCCCTGAGCTCCAGGGCGCGGCGCGCCGCCACGGACCACGCCCTTGACAACGTGTCCGTTATGACGGATATACCGGCGTGAAAGTGGAGACCGCCATGACACAGCCTCACTGGTTCAAAGACAACACCCTCGCGATTGGCCGCACCCCGCTCGTGCGGCTCAACCACGTCACCGACGGCGCGAACGCGACGGTGCTCGCGAAGATCGAGGGGCGTAACCCGGCGTACTCGGTCAAGTGCCGGATCGGCGCGGCCATGGTCTGGGACGCGGAGCAGCGCGGCGTGCTCACCCAGGGCAAGGAGCTCATCGAGCCCACGAGCGGCAACACGGGCATCGCCCTGGCCTTCGTCGCGGCGGCGCGCGGCTATCCCATCACCCTCGTCATGCCGGACACCATGAGCGTAGAGCGGCGCAAGCTGATGGCAGCGTTCGGGGCCAAGCTGGTGCTGACGGACGGCACCAAGGGGACCAAGGAGGCCGTCCTACGCGCCGAGGCCATCGCGGCCTCCGAGCCGGAGCGCTACGTGCTCCTGCATCAGTTCAAGAACGCCGCCAACCCCGCCATCCACGAGTCGACCACGGGCGTGGAGATCTGGGAGGACACCGGTGGCGCCATCGACATCTTGGTGTCCGGCGTCGGGACGGGCGGCACCATCACGGGGGTGTCGCGGTACATCAAGCGCGCCAAGAACAAGCCCATCACCTCCGTCGCGGTGGAGCCCGCGGGGAGCCCGGTGCTCACGCAGACGCGCGCCGGAGCGCCGCTCGCGCCAGGCCCGCACAAGATCCAAGGGCTCGGCACCGGCTTCGTGCCGGACGTGCTCGATCTCTCGCTCGTGGACGCCATCGAGCAGGTCACGGACGCGGACGCCGTCGCCACCGCGCGGCGCCTGGCGCGGGAAGAGGGCATCTTGAGCGGCATCTCCTCGGGGGCGGCGGCGGCCGTCGCCGTGAGGCTGGCGAAGCGCCCGGAGAACGAGGGCAAGACCATCGTGGTGGTGCTGCCGGACTCGGGCGAGCGCTACCTCAGCAGCGTCTTGTTCGAGGGCATGTTCGACGCCCAGGGGTTGCCGCTCTGAGCGGTGCGCGGCGTCGCTCACCGCGCCTCAGGCCGAGGGCGAGGGGGACGGCGCCGCGCTCGGGCCCTTGGCCTGGAGGTTATCGTTGCCGACGCGCTCCACCTCCGCGAGCAGCGCGGACAAGCGCCGCTCCAGCACTTCCGGCGCGACGGCGTGGCGTGGGGTGGCGCCCGGCTTGACGGGGATCTGGCTCATGGCGTGCTCGCTGAGCGCCGTGATGGTGAGGCTCGGGTTGACGCCCAGGTTGGCGGGGATCATCGAGCCGTCACACACGTAGAGCCCCGGGTGGCCGAAGACCTGGTGGCTCGCGTCGATGACGCCCACCTCGGGGGAGGCACCCATGGGCGCGCCGCCCAGGATGTGTGCCGTGGTGGGGACGTCGAACAGCACCTCCATGATGGAGGAGCCCGCGATCCCGTCGATCTTCCCAGCGAAGGTGCGGGCGATCTCGTTGCCGAGCGGGATGTAGCTCGGGTTGGGGGCGCCGCCGCCGCGGTCGCTGTCGAGCGTGCGGCGAAACAGGCTGCTGAAGCGGCGTCGGAGCTTCAGCGAGAGGGAGTTGTCGAGGGTCTGCATGACCAGCAAGAACACCCCGCGCCGTGAGGTGCCGAAGGGCCACAGCAGCATCCGCAGGTAGTCCAAGGGGTGAGTGAGCACGTTCTTGAGGAAACGGAGCTGCCGTGGCATGCCCGGACCGCCATCGGTGAGGAGCGTGGCGAGCGGGGCGAGGGCGTCGCTGCCGGCACTGTAGCGCACCACCTCCACGTGGGTGTCGTCGGAGGGGTGGATGGAGGAGGTGATGGCGATGCCTTCGGAGTTGTCGACGCTGAGCCGGCGGCTGGCGGCGCCCAAGACGGCCTCGCTGTTGGTGCGGACGCAGTCCCCGAGCCTGTCCGAGAGGTGGGGGAGATCCCCCCGCTCTTTGGCCTCCAGCAGGAGCTGGAGCGTGCCGAGCACCCCCGCGGAGAGCACCACCTGCCGCGCGCGCACGCGCTGCCGGTCGCGCTGGAGCCAGGCGCCCGTGCGCTCGTGCGTGACCTCGTAGCCTCCCCTCGGCAGCGCGCGCACCCGGGTGACGGTGCGCAGCGGCTGCACCTCGGCCCCGAGCTTCTCGGCGAAGTAGAGGTAGTTCTTGTCGAGCGTGTTCTTCGCGTCGTAGCGGCAGCCCACCATGCACCCGCCGCACAGGGTGCAGCCGCTGCGCGCCGGGCCAGCGCCGCCGAAATAGGGGTCGGCGGCCACCTTCCCGGGCTCCCCGAAGTACACGCCCACGGGCGTGCGGACGAAGGTCTCCCCGCGCCCGCGCTCCTCGGCGATCTCGCGTAGCACCCGATCCGCGGGGCCCTCGAACTGGTTCTGGGTAACGCCGAGCATCAGCTGCGCGGTGCGATAGTGCGGCATCAGCTTGGCCTTCCAGTCCCCGAGCGACGCCCACTGTGGCGCTCGAAAGAAGGTGTCCGGGGGGATGTACAGGGTGTTGGCGTACACCAGCGAGCCGCCGCCCACGCCGGAGCCGGAGAGCACGAAGACGTCCGAGAGGAAGCTGAGCCTCAAGATCCCAAAGCACTGGAGCTTCGGGATCCACAGGGACTTCTTGACGTTCCAGTTGGTCTTCGGAAAATCAGCGCTGGCCCAGCGCTGGCCGCGCTCGAGCACGCGGACGCTGTAGCCCTTCTCCGCGAGCCGCAGCGCCGACACCGACCCGCCGAAGCCGGAGCCTACGATGAGAAAGTCACAGTCGAACTCCGTGGGGTCGCCGGCCATCCCCGGAGCGTAGCGCGGGCCGGCTACCGAGGGGGAGCCTCCGCGCCGGGTGCCGCGCTCGAGCTGGGTGCGCGGCGCCAGCCCTCCGGCGTCCAGCTCAGCCGCGTCGCGGTGAGCCCCGTGGGCACGAGGTCGAAGAGCCAGGCCCCCTCGCGGTGCTCCTGCGTGGTGCTGCCGGCACCGAAGAGCTCCATCTGCAGCCCCGGCACCTGCACTCGGTAGCAGCGGTGGACGTGGCCATGCAGCAAGGCTCCCCGCTGGACGCTTGCGCAGGCGGCGAGCAAGGCGTCGGCGTTCTCGAGCCCATGCCACCGGCCATCCGGCTCCCCGCTCGCCAAGCGCGGAGCGTAGTGCGTGAGCAGGAACACGAAGCGCCCCGCCAGCGCTGGCGCGGCGAGCAGCCTCGGGAGTGCCTGGAGCTGAGCCTCGGGGATGCGGCCGCTCGAGACCCAGGGGGCAGGGTTGGGGCGCGCGCTGTTGACGCCCACGACGGCGACCTCGTCTCCGATGAGGCGAGCGAAGGGGTACACGCCCTCTACGGCGTAGGCCGGCAGCTCCGTCCGCATCAGCTCACCGAAGACGGCGTCGAAGCGGCCATCCTCCACGCAGCGCGTGGTGTAGAGATCATGGTTACCCGGGACCGTGACGTAGCCGAGCGGCGCGTGGGTCAGCCGCTCCACCGCGGCCCGCGCCGCGCGCAGCTCTGGCCAGGTCCCGAGCGCCGTGTAGTCGCCCGTGCAGAGCACCAGCTCCACGCCCTCGCGCTCCGCGAAGTCGGCCAGCCGCGCGAGCTTCTCTCTCGCGCGCGCGAAGTGACGGCCGCGCCGCAGCACGAGGTTGGCGCCGCCGATGAAGCGCTTGTTCGGCCACTCTCGCCAGGGGATCTCCGAGAGCGGGACGTCAACGTGGACATCCGAGAGGTGTAAGACGCGCACTACTTCTTGGGCCCTTCGTTGTAGCTGCGGGGTCGGTACTGGGGGTCCACGCCGTGATGCCGCTCGCCGTTGTCCACGATGTCTCGCGCGAGGTAGGCGAGCCAGGTGTCGGGGTACTCGTCGCGGAGCGCGAGCAGCTCTTGCTCGTGCGCGGGGATGGCCTTCTCGTCCCACAGGCACTGCAGCGCGAGCGCGATGAGGTTGAGATCGTTCGGGGCTAGCTTGAAGCCGCGAACGTAATGAGGCCACGCCTCCTCCGGCCGGTGCAGCCGGCAGAGGGTGTCACCCTGGTAGATGTTGGCCATCGGCCAGTCTGGAGCGAGCTCCAGCGCGCGCCCGCCCGCCACGAGGCGCTCTGGGAGCCGGCCGCGCGCCCCCACCATCACGCCATAGTTGAGCGCGGCCTTGGCGCTGCGTGGCGCCATGAGCTGGGTGGCGTACCAGAAGGTCAGATCATCCGTGTACGCGAGCGCTTGGACGCGCGCGCGGAGCCCCTGAAAGCCGAAGAAGACGACCGGCAGCCCGACCGCGAGCCGCCGCCAGCGCCCGCTGCGGCGGAGGGCGTCGAAGCCGTGACCGAGCACGAGGGCCGTCCCGATGACGGGGAGGTACCAGAAGCGCTCCGCGCGGACGGTGGGCAAGAGGACGGGGATGTTGGAGTGCGGGAAATAGGCGATGGGGAACCACAGGAGCCCCAGCGCCAAGAGCGAGAGCGCGGTGGCCCGCGCTGCCGAGCCCCGCCGCTCGAGCCACAGCGCGCGCGCCCACGATCCCAGCGCGACGAGCGGCGGGACGAGCATCCCGAGCGCGCCGAGGACGCTCCCGACGCTGACCGGGTGCGCGGGGATCGGCTCCTGCGGGAAGGAGTAGTCCCCCGAGAGCCGCAGCGGCAAGAGCACCTGCCCCAGGCCGCTGGCGTACACGCGCAGCGCCCCGCCGATGCGGTGGGGCGTGTCGGCCAAGATGAGCGGGTTGTTGATGGGGTCGCTCGGGAGCCGCGGCTGCGCGAACCAGCGGAGGAAGTCGTGCTTGGCGCGCGCGAGGGACGACGCCCCGGCGGGCAGTTCCGCCGTGAGCTCCGCGGGGAGCGAGACGGGGAAGAAGTGCTTCCTGAACTCCACGTAACCGATGAAGGCACCGAGCGCGACGGTCAGCGCCACCAGCGCCCGCAGCGTTCTCCACGGCCGGTGGTGTAGGCTCGGGCCGAGCAGCAGCGCCGCCAGCGCGACGAGCGGGACGCCGACGAGCCCGCTCTCCTTCGACCCCAGCGAGAGCAGGAGCCCACCGAAGACCCCGAGCGGCATGGCCCAGAGCGGGAGCCGGAGCGCGTGGAGCGCGAGCAAGATCCCGAGCCCCCCGAGCACATCGGCGATCCCGACGACGCCGGTCACGGCCTCCGTGAGCACCGCGCTGAGCAGGAAGGCGGCGCCGGTCAGCCACGCCTGCTCACGCCGGCGCGTCACGCGCCACACGAAGCTCGCCAGCAAGGCCGCGTTGGCGGCGTGCAAGACGACGTTGGCCCAGTGGTGGAGCCAGGGGGAGGTGCCGACGCCTTTGATCTGCCAGAGTAGCCGCCAGAGGAGGTTGGGGATGGGCCGGTACGAGCCGATGCTCCGCTCGGGCGGGAGCCCCCAGAAGTCCCGGCGCACGACGTCGAGCCAGCCGAGCTCCTTGCCGTTGACGAAGGGGTTGGCGAGCAGGGCCTCTTGCTCGTCGAAGATGTAGTTGCTCAGCGGGCTGCGGACGAAGCAGAGCGCGGCCAGCGCCAGCGCCGGCGTCAGGGCGTTCCAGAAGGTCGGCGGCCCCTCCACCCAGCTGGCGAGGTAGGCGCGTACCCGCTGCCCGAGCGGCGGCTTTCCCGACGCGGGCTGGGTCAGGGGCGCGGTTCCTCGATCGGCCACACGTCACCCCATAGCGAAGCTCCACCATCGATGGTGTAGGTGGCGCCGGTCACGTAGTCGTTCTGCGCGCTCGCCAAGAAGGTGATGACGCGGCTCACCTCTTCCACGCTGCCGAGGCGCTTGAGCGGCGTGGCGCTGCGGGCCAGCTCCAAGGTCTCCTCTCCGTACTGGAGCGTGCCGCTCGAGCGGATGGTGCCGGGGGCGCACGCGTTGACGCGGATGCCCTGGCTCGCCCACTCGATGGCCAGCGTCTTGGTCATGTTCTCGACGCCGGCGCGCGCGGCGCCCGTGTGCACCATGCCGGGGAACCCCCGGGCGACGTCGGCCGTCACGTTGACGATTCGCCCGCGCCTCGCAGGGAGCATGGCACCCTTGGCGACCGCGAGCGTCATGTAGAACAAGCCGCAGAGGTTGTTGCGGATCACCGCCTCGAAGCCGCGCGGGCTGAGGTGTTGGGCGGGGCTGGGGAACTGGCCCCCGGCGTTGTTGACGAGGACGTCGACCCGCCCCCAGCGCGCGAGCACCTCGGCCACGTAGGCCTCGCAGCGCTCCGCGTCTCGGACGTCCAGCGGCGCGCCGAAGGCCTCGATCCCAGCGTCCTGCAGGCTCTGGACCCCCGCGGCGACGTTCTCCGGTCTGCGGCTGCCGATGGCGATCTTGGCGCCGAGCCCGCCGAGCTCGAGCGCGACCGCTCGTCCGATGCCCGTCCCCCCGCCGGTGACGATGGCGACCTGGCCGGCGAAGAGACCCGGCGCAAAAATGCTCGTCGTAGCGCTCACGGCGCTCGTCACTACACCGAACCTCCCGCGACACCAAGCGAGGCGAGGGGCGGACGGGGAACCCCAGATCAATTCCGCTGTCGCGCGCGGCTCAGGGCTCATCTACCTTCTTGGACCACGTGCAGGGTGACGCGCTCCCCCAGTTCGACGGCTGCCAGGTCGTCGCTCGGCTCCGCACCGGCGCCGTGACCGACGAGTACCACGCCATCCAGCAGCCGCTCGGGCGAGAGGTGCTGATCAAGGCGCTGTCGCCGAGCATCTTGCCGAGCTCGCCCTTCGCGGCGACGCTCGAGCGAGAGGCGCGCGTGCTGGCGGCGCTCCACCACGGAAGCATCCTTCAGCTCTACGGCTACGAGCGCAGGGACGACCGCATGTGGCTCGTGCTCGAGTGGTTCGACGGCCAGGCGCTCGACGAGCTGCTCGCTCGTGGGGTGCGGGTGTCGCCCGCGGCAGCGGTGGGCGTCGCGCTCGGCGTGGCGCGCGCGCTGGCGCACGCGCACGAGCGCGGCTTCGTGCACCGTGACGTCCAGCCGCGCAACGTGATGGTGGGGCAAGCCGGGGGGGTCAAGCTCGTCAACTTCGCCGTCGCGGTGGACGAGCACCTGCCGAGCATGCCGGAGCTGCTCGACGCCAGCGGCAAGCTGGGCAGCCCCGCCTACCTCTCGCCCGAGCAGATCTTGGGCGAAGTCCCAGACCCGCGCAGTGATCTCTTCTCGCTGGGGGCGGTGCTCTACGAGCTGCTCGCGGGCCAGCGCCCCTTCGACGGCCCGGACGACCGCGCCATCACGCAGCGGATACGGCACGACGCGCCCGTCCCGCTGGCGAAGCTGACGACGGGGGTCTCCGGCGCGCTCGAGCGCCTCGTCACGCGAGCGCTGCAGAAGCTGCCGGCCGATCGCTTTGGGAGCGCGGTGGAGCTGGTGCGGGCGCTCGAGGCCGTCCAGGCCGAGTACGGGGAGGGGACGGCGGCGGAGTCGGTGGCGGGCTGGCTCCGAGCGCTCGGCTGGACGACGCAGGCCCCCACGAGCGCGAGGGAGCCCAGCTCGCGCGCCCGCGCCGAGCCCGCGCGCGGCCCACGGCGCGCGCTCTGGGGGCTCGGCATCGCCAGCGTCGCCATCGTGGGAGGCTCGGTCCTGTTTCACGCCGGCTCCTCCAGGAGCGCGCCTCGACCGTCGCAGGTGCTCGCGCCGTCGCCCAGCGCGGCCACCGCCTTCGGTGCGCTGCGGGTCGTCGCGGAGCCTTGGGCGCACGTCATCGTCGACGGCCGTCACCAAGAGACCACCCCCTTCGCGCGCCCCATCACCCTGACGCCAGGGACGCACTACCTGCGGTTCGAGCACCCTCAAGCGCCGCCGGAGCGGCGGACACTGCAGATCGCCGCGGGTGAGAACGTGCTCCTGAGCATCAAGATGCAGGTCCCGTCACCGGAGGGCGGCGCGTCGCAGCCGGTCATCCAGCCGCTGACGGACGCCGCCCCGCCGTCCCCTTGAGCGAGCGTCAGCCTCCCAGGCTGCCGCGCAGGGCGTTCCAGCAGGCCTGGATGTGCAGGAAGCGCTCCGAGGGCTCGACCGCGAGGGCCTGCGCCACCCAGTCGTCGATCCGAGGCGGCAAATCCGGGCGCAACGCGTGGAGGCTGGGGCGCGGCCCGCGAGTGACCAGCTGGAGCAGCTCGCCCAGGAGCTTGTGCTGGAAGGGCGGGCGCCCCGCGAGCGCTCGGAAGACGACCGCAGAGAAAGAGTAGATGTCCGAGCGCGCGTCGACGCCGCGGCCCCGCCACGTCTCCGGAGCGATGTAGTGTGGGGAGCCGGCGATGTGATCGACGGCCGTGAAGCTCCGCGCGCGCTGGAACTTCGCGAAGCCGAAATCCAGCAGCCGGACGCCGCCGCCGTGCTCCGGGTCGATGCAGTAGATGTTGGCCGGCTTGAGATCGCGGTGGACGATGCCGTGGTGGTGGGCCACGTGCAGCGTCTGAGCGATGGGTTCGAGCAGGGACAAGAGGGCGCCCGGCGGCACCGCCTGCCCGGCTCGCTCCAGATCAGCCAGGAGATCTTCCAGGTCTTTGCCGTGCAGCAGCTCCATCACCAGACACAGCGCGCCGTCGTCGGTCCACACCTGATCCAGCACGCGCACGGCGGCGGTGCCCCCGAGCAACACCATGGCGCGCGCTTCCCGGAACATCCGCTCGCGAAAATCTGGATCTCGAGCCAGCTCGTCGCTCAAGATCTTGATCGCGCAGTGATCACCGTCCCGCCGATCTCGCGCGCGGAAGACGGCGCCCTGTCCGCCGCTGCCGATCATGGTGAGCAGCTCGTAGCGCCCTGCGACGAGCTGACCGATCCGCCGATGAACGCTCTCGGGACCTGACACGCCCCCCGACGATACCCAAGAGCCGGGCGCTTGGCTCAGTCCACGCGAAACAACCAGAAAATACCAAGGACGCTGAGGCTCAAGACCGCCAGCGCGAGCAGCGCCACGAGGGTGTCCGTCAGCGTCCAGCCCCGTCGCCGAGCGCTGGGGAGGGGCGCACGGCTCGGGCGCTCGGGGGCTCGAGCTGACCGGACCGGGCGCTCCTCCGCGCCGGGGGGTGGGGCGTCGCCCTGCGGCGCTGGGGACGGTGCCGGGGGGTGGTCGGGTGGAGGCGGGACCTCGTCGAAGCTCACCGCCTCGTCCACGGCGTGCTCCAGCTCGGTCAAGGCGCGGGCCACGGGGTCGTCGAAGCTGAGCTGGTCTTGCCCGATGTGCAGCGGGAGCGCCGCTGCCCAGGGCTGTGGGGAGCCCCCCTCGAGCCGACGCTCTCCGAGGCGCGTGCCGTTCTTGGAGCCGAGATCACGGACCCAGAGCTGTCCGGCGCGCCACTGCAGCTCGCAGTGGTGCCGTGAGGCGTCGGGCTCCTCGAGCCGCAGGGCGGCGTCCGAGCCTCGCCCGATCACGTAGGGGTGCTGTCGTCGCGTGAGCACGAGGCTCCGACCTGCGTCGGGGCCGCTGTCCACCCGTACGCTGGGGGCGTGCGCCTCGCCCGCGCCAGCCAGCGCCTCGGCCACCAAGGCCAAGGCCAGCTCACGCGTCTCCTCCGCCGACTTGGGGCCCACGAGCGCGTGCTCGAGCCGCAGCTCCAGCCAGATCCTCCCGACACGCACGAGCTGCCCGTGCTGGATGACGCGGGGCGCCTGGGGGGCGAGCCTCACCGAGCCGAGCCAGGTCCCGTTGGTGCTCCCCTCGTCGACGAGCACCCAGTCCGGCCCTCGCTGGCGGAGCGACGCGTGCCGGTGGCTGACGCTCGGGTCCGGGAGCCGCAGCTCACAGCCTTCACCACGCCCGATGACGACACGGGGTGCGTCGAAGCTGAGCCGGGGGCCGTCGGTCGTGCCCGTGCGCACCACGACGGTGAGCGCCATCGGAGGACAGTCTGGTGAGCCCGGCGCGCCGTGTAAAGCCGTCCTGGGTCGGCGCCAACAAACTTGGCCGTTTCCGCCGGGAACCTCTAACCGGCCCTGGACGGAGCCCTTCGCTCCGGGAGGCAGCGATGACAGAGTCCAACGACCGTCGAACGACCGAAACGCAGCGTGTCCCCGTGGCCAACCTCGTGGAAATCTGCGGCAATGAGCCCGGGAGCAGCGCCTTCGAGGCCGAGGCAGTGAACCTGAGCCGCCACGGGATGCAGGTGCGCACCGCCTACCTGCCGGAGGAGGGCTCCCCGCTCGTGTGCCGGATGGTGGACAAAGATCGCGAGATCATCGTCGAGGGGGTGGTGGCCTGGCGGCGTGGCGAGGGGCGTGGTGGGGAATTCGGGATCCAGTTCACCGCGCTCGACAGCGGCAGCGTCGGTGCGCTCGATGAGCTGTGCCATGACGGGGCGCCGGAGCCAGCGCGCGAGCCCAAGGCCAGTGAGCGAGCGCGCCCTGCGGCGCGCGCGGGCGAGCGCGTGCAGCTCCACGTCGAGGGGCTCGCGGCGCCCTTGAAGTTCAAGGTTCGTCAGACGAGCCCCCGCAGGCTCGACGTGGCCTCGAGCCTGGCGTACCTGAAGGCGGGGCGCGTCCTCGAGATCGACGACGGTAAGGGCGGTGAGCGGCGCGCGATGCGCGTCGAGTCGGTGGCCGTCGCCGTCGACCCGGAGACGAAGGCCCCTCAGCTGATGGTGACCTTGCGCTATGACGACGCAGAGACGACGCCCGAGCCGAGCGTCATCGAGGCGCCGGTGGCGCGCCGCTCCGTCCGTTCGGCAGCGGACAAGGTCAGTGGCCCCCTGGGCGCCGCGTCGGACGCGCGCGTGGAGGACGAGCCGCTCGACGAGCTCGACGAGGACGGCGACGACGAGGAGGGGGCCGCGTTCAAGGGCAAGCTCAGTGAGGCCGCGCTCCGCGCAGGAGAGCTGGCCAAGCAGACGGGCGAGAAGGTCAAGCAGCTCGGGGGCGCGACGGCGGGCGGCTTGGGCAAGCTGATGCGCGGCGCGGGAGAGAAGCTGCGGGAGCTGCGAGAGCGGCGCGCGGGCGCCGAGGACGCGGCACCGCCGACCCGACGCCAGCAGGGCAAGCCCGCCGGCGCTGGGGAGGTGCGGAAGCTCCGTCCTCAGTCATCGGCCGCCCGTCGCGACGAGGCAGCCGCCAACCCCGAGGCCAAGGGTGTGGACCGAGCGAAGCTCCGGCGCTACGGCGGGGCCGCAGCGGCCTTGGCGTTGCTGGTGACCGTGGGTGTGGTGGCGACCTCCAAGCCCTCGGCGCCTCCCGGCGCCGAGGCCGCGGTCGCCGCGGCGGCGGCCGCCGCCGCCAGTGACGATGTGGTCTCGGTCGATGAGACCGGCAACCCGGTGCCCCAGGCGGCGCCCTCGGGCAGCAGCGGCACGGGGGCGGGGCTCAGCGCGGACATCCCGCTGTTCGGTCCGACCCCGCTCGCGACGCTGGAGCCTGCGCCGCTCGGGGCGCCGGAGGAGCCCGCGGAGGGCGCGGGTCCGAACGCCAACGCCCCGCCCTTGGGAGAGGAGGAGCAGGAGCTGGCCGCCGCGAAGGCGACCGGCGCTAGTCGGCTCGCCGACGAGCGCTTCGCGGAGGAGCCGGAGGTCGAGGAGCCGGCGGCCGAGGCGAAGCCCGCGAAGGTGGATCCGGCCAGCGTAGCGCCCTGGGGGCGTGGCAAGGTCAGCACCCCGACCATTCATCGCCTGCGCCTCGACGCGCCCGGCGGCGCCATCCAGGGAGCCATCACGCCCACCGGCTTCACGGTCGTCATCCCGGGGCGCCGCGTGATGGAGGGTGGACAGAGGATCGCCGGGCGCGATCCCAGGATCGCGAAGGTGCGCACCTCGAACGTCTCCAATGGAGCCCAAGTGCAGTTCCAGTTCAAGGACGGCGTGCCCGGCTATCGGGTGCGGCTCCGCAAAGACTACGTGGAGATCTTGATCAGCGCGCCCCTCAAGAAGTCGGACGCGGCGCCCGCGACCAAGGCGAGCAAGACCAAGAAGAAGGCGAGCTGAGCCCGGGCGCGAGGGCGCGTCAGCGCAGTCCGCGGCCCTTGCGCGTCACCCGCTCGAGCTGAGTGCGTGGGCTGGTGACGAGCGCCCCGCGGTCGTCGTCGCCGCGGGCGAGGCGCTGGAGACCGGCCAGGGCGATCATGGCGGCGTTGTCCGTGCAGCTCACCATCGCGGGGACCACCACGCGCACGCCGCGCCGCGCGCCCTGCTCCTCGGCCAGCGCTCGCAGCGCGGAGTTGCCCGCCACGCCGCCGGCCAAGACCAAGCTGGGGCAGCCCTCCTGCTCGCACGCGCGGAGCGCCTGGCTCACGAGCGACTCGACGACGCGGCGCTGGAACGCGGCGCAGAGATCGCGCAGGCGCTGATCGTTGCCCGGGGCGCCGTGCTCGGCCACGTACCGCATCACCTGGGTCTTGAGGCCGGAGAAGCTGAACTCCAAGGTGCGCCTCCCGGCCATGGGCCTCGAGAGCGGGATGGCTTCGGGATCGCCCTCGCGCGCCAAGCGGTCGATGATGGGGCCGCCCGGGTAGCCCAGGCCGAGCAGCTTGGCGACCTTGTCGAAGGCCTCCCCTGCGGCGTCGTCGCGGGTGGCCCCGAGCTCGGTCACGCGCTCGAGCCAGGGCCCAGCGACGTGGTAGAGCGCGGTGTGGCCCCCGGAGGCGAGCAGCGCGATGAAGGGGAAGTCCGGCGGCGCGCTGGGCTGGCCGGGGTGGCGCAGGAAGACCGCCAAGAGGTGCCCAACCAGGTGGTCGACGCCGACCAGTGGCTTGTCCGCAGCCCAGGCGAGCCCGCTGGCGAGCTGCACGCCGACGAGCAGCGCGCCCGCGAGCCCCGGGCAGCAGGTGACGGCGATCCCGTCGAGGTCGGACAGCGCCACTCCCGCACGCTCCAGCGCGGCCTCGACGACGGGCCGCGCCAGCCGCAGGTGATCGCGCGACGCCAGCTCCGGCACCACGCCGCCGTACGGGGCGTGCAGGGCGATCTGGCTGTGCACGACGTCCGACAGGACGCGGCCTCCCTCGTCCACGACGGCCGCCGCTGTCTCGTCACAGGAGGTCTCGATGCCCAGGACCAACATGTCTCGTCGCCAGCTCACGCGGTCGCGCCGCGTGGCCGCGGTCCTCGGGTGCTAGAAGCCACACTGCCCTTTGCGTCGCTGGAGCTGAAACAGCGCGAAGCCGGGGCGCTCCGCCGCCTCGGTGGCCTGCGTGGGCGCGGGGCGCGGCTTGAGCAAGCGGAGCTCGACGCTGTCGTCGCGCATCAGGCTGACGATCGCCACC
Source organism: Myxococcota bacterium (assembly GCA_963169915.1). Classification (GTDB taxonomy): domain Bacteria; phylum Myxococcota_A; class Polyangia; order Polyangiales; family Polyangiaceae; genus JADLEQ01. The sequence continues at coordinate 25,121 of CAUJEM010000120.1, read as the reverse complement.
ATGGTCCCCAGGCAGGTCGAGTCCACCCACGCCATCAGGTTCTGATCGCGCCCCTCGCCGAAGTCGAACAACCACAATTGATCGTGCTGCACCTGTGAGATGGCGCGGAGCGGGGCCTCGTCGAAGAGGGGGCTGGGGGCGCACAGCCCCGTCGTGTCACTGGTGGTGAGCGTCCCGAAGGTGGCATCGAGCTGCGTGGTGTCCAACCGGATCCGCGCGCTCAGGCGCGGCGGCTGCCCGTCGACGAGGAAGCCGTCGTTGATGAGGGGCGCTCCGGCGACGTTGCCGCAGAAGGCCACCCCGGGCTCCGTATCGAAGCGCTCCAGGCTGCGGCAGCCGAGCAGCAGCAGCGCGGCGACGACACCGCAGAGGCCGCGACGGAGGCTCATGGAGCCTCCCCTAGCGCACGCCGCGCCGCGCCGCGAACCCTCGCCTCGGGATCCTGCGCGGCCGCGCGCCGGAGGGCCTTGGCCGCCTGCTGCGCGAAGCGGCGCCCGAGCGCGATGGCCGCGGCCTCCCGGACCAGCGCGTACGGGTCCGCGTCGAGCGCCCGCGTCAGGGCCTCCCGGACGGCGTCGGGCGCGGCCCCGTCCAGCTCCGCTCCGAGCGCGAGCGCCGCCTGACGTCGGAGCGGCCACGCGGGCTCCGTGGCATCCGACACGAGCCCGAGCAGCGCGCCGGCGACGCCGGAGGGCCGCGCGCGCGTGATGGCGTCGAGTGCGGCCCGGCGCACCTCGACCTCCTCGTCGTGGAGGCGCCCGAGCAGCGCCGCGCGCGCCTCCGGGGTGGCGCGCGTCGCCAAAAACTCGATGGCGAGGCGCCGCAGCTCTGGCGCCGAGTGCTGCGCGAGGGCGAGGAACGCGGGCTCGATCGCGCTGGCCACCCGCTCCGCGACGCGCTCGAGGCGCTGGCGCAGCTCCGGCGTGGCACCTTGCAGTCCCCGTGAGAGCGGGAGCAGCTCGCGCGGGCCGCTGCCGCCGAGGAGCGAGGCGAGGTGGCGCGCCTGCTCCGGCGAGCTCCGCGCGGCGCTCGCCGCCGCCTGAGCGAGCGCCGCCGCGAGGCGCTCGGCGGCGCGCACGCGCGTCTGCGCATCGAAGCCCCCTGGCCGTAGGTCGAGCAGGAGTTGCTCGACGTCGAGCGGGCCCGCCGTGGGTGGCGGGGGGCTGGGGAGCGGCGCGCCCGGGCTCACCAAGAGCAGCGCGGCGTGCTCGGCGGCCGCGGCGAGGAGCGGCTCTCGGCTCAAGAGCGCCTCGGCGAGGGCGGCCTCGGCGCGGGGGCTCCCTCGGCGCGCTAGCGCGATCAGCGCCTCGGCGCGGAGCCGCGGATCTCCGGCGTCGACGAGCGCCTCGGCCACGGTGACGTCCCCACGGCCCGCGAGGACGCCGAGCGCGAAGACCGCCGCGGCGCGGGTCGGGACGCCGGCCTCGGGGGCCTGCGCGAGGGCCGTGAGCGACGCGGCCGCGGAATTGGCGCGGAGCAGCCCGAGCCCCAGCGCGCCGAGCGCCGCGAGCTTGGGTGCTGGGCTCTCGCTCAGCCGGAGCAGCAGCGGCGCCGCCTTGGGCTCACGGAGGCTGGCCGCGGCCCAGGCCGCCATGACGGTGACGGGGTCGGTGTCGTCCGCGCTGACGACGCCGGCCGGCGCGAGCCAGCCGCTCAGGCGCGGCAACAGCGCGGCGTCGCTCAGCGCCGCGACGGTCGTCATGGCCCGCAGCCGCAGCTCGACGGGCGCCTCACCCGTGGCGAAGACGAACAAGGCCGTGGCGGCACCCGGGTGGCGCAGGGCCGCGAGCAGCTCGAGCGCGGTGCGCTGCTCGTCCTCGTCGTCGTCGGTGAGCGCGTCCAGCAGCGGCTTGACCGCGCGCTCTCCGAGCTTGCCGAGCGCTCGGCGCGCGGCCTCGGCGCGCGCAGGCTCGGGAGACTGGAGGGCTTGGAGCAGCGGGGCGAGCGCCGCCTGATAGAGCTCCAGCAGCAGCCGACGGTAGAGCGGCTTGCTCGGGTGCGTGAGCGAGAGCGCCAGGAGCTCGCGCTCGAGCGCCTCCGTCTCGGCCGGGGTGGTGGCGGCGCGCGTGCCGAGCCGCGCCGCTCGAGCGACGAGCTCTTCGTCCGGCGCCGAGCGGAGGACGCGCCGCAAGAGCCGTTGCGCCTCCGCGGGCTCCCCCTGCGCGATGAGCAAGTCCGCGAGCTGCAGGTGCACGGAGAACAGTCGGTCGTTGCGCATCAAGGCCTGTCGGTAGGCGCTGATGGCGCGAGGGAGGTCTTGGCGGCGACGGTGCAGCTCCGCGAGCCTCCGGAACCCCTCGGCGTCCTCCGGCGCCAGCTCCACGGCGCGCGTGGCGTAGGCGATGGCGTCGGCGTCGCGATAGAGCTCCGCGGCGTATTGGGCCATACGCTGGTAGTAGTCACGCGCTCGCTGGGGGTCTGCCTCGAGCAAGCGCGCGAGGACGTCGATGGCGTCGGAGAGCCGGCGTTGTTGGAGCAGCACGCGCTCGAGCGCGGCGAGGCTCCCCACGTCTCCCGGGGCGGCGCCGATGACCCGCCGGAGCGTCGCCTCGGCGGCGGGGAGCCGCTGGAGCTTGAGCAAGACCTCCGCCAGCAGCCGCCCTGCCTCGAGATCGGGCGGCGTTGCAGCGAGCAGGCGCTCGAGCGCCGCGACGCGCGCCTCGAGCTGCTGGGTGAGGCCCCAGAGCGTCACGATCTTGGTGCGCGCTTCTCGCGCGGCGACCGCATCCCGAGGGGTCTCGGCGAGCAGCGCCTCCCAGAGGCCGAGGGCGCGCGCGTAGCGCGCCGCGCGCTCGGCGGTGGGGCGGCCCGCCGCGCTGCGCTCGCGCCCGAGCGCGAGGGCCCGACGCAGCCGTGGGTTGCCCGGCTTGAGCCTCAGCGCCTCCTCCAACGCCGCGAGCCCCTCGACCTCCAGGCCGTGCTCGAGCAGCACCTCGCCGTGCTGCTGCGCGGCGCGAGCCCTGTCGGGGATCAGCTGTCGGAGCCGCTGCCAGGTCTGCAGGGCCTTGGCTTGGTCACCCTCCGCCCAGTAGCGCTTGCCCAGCTCCACCAGGTACTGCGGATCACGCGCGCCGCCGCTGGCCAGCCGCTCGAGGACGGCGCGCGCGCGCGCCGGCTCGCCCAGCCGCTCGTAAAAATCGCTGATGCCCACCAGCGTGTCGTCGTCGCCGCGCGCGCGTGCCTCGAGGCGCGCCACCGTGGCCAAGGCGCGCGCGCGGTCTCCGTGTTGGAGCAGCGCCTCGGCGAGCGAGAACACGTACTCGGGCTCGCGGGGCGCGATGGCGAGCAGGGCCTCGTACTCCTGGATGACGCTCGTGAGCTCTCCCTGCAGCTGCAGGAGCCGGATGACGCGGAGCCGCGCCTCGACGCTGCGCGGCTCACGCTGGAGGAGCTGACGCCAAGCACCGAGCGCGTCGGGGAGTCGCCCCAGCTCCTCGCTCAGCGAGGCGATCGCGCCGAGCGCCTCCGGGTCTGCCATGCCCTTGCGCTTCAGCTCCGTGAGCAGCTCGGGGAGCCGCTGCTCCGAGCGGTAGAGCTCCGCCAGGAGCTGGTACACCTCACGGCGCAGGCCGGGCTGTCCGGCCGCGGTGGCCAGCGCGCGCTCGAGGACGCTGCGCGCCTCAGTGGTCTCGCCCAGCTTGAGCAGCGCGTGCCCGAGATCCCTCAGCGCGGGGCCGAGCACGCGGTGGTCACCGCTCGCCGAGCGGACCAGCTCGCGGTACTCCGCCACCGCCTCGGCATATTTCCCGCGCGTCAGCAGCTCACGGCCGAGCTCCGCGCGCGCGTAAAACGAGCCCTTGGCTCGCGCGACGAGCTGCGCGCCGTAGCGCTTGGCGGCCGGCAGATCATCGTCGTCGAGGGCGAGCCCGAGCAGCGTGCGCAAGAGCTGCTCGCGCTCGGTGTCGTCCTGGACGAGCGGGAGCGCTCGCTCGAAGGCCGCGCGTGCCCGGCCTTTGTCTCCGCGGGCCTCGTGGAGTCGACCCAGCGCGAGCAGCGGCGCCGGCGCGCTGGGCTTGGCCTCGATGGCGGCGGCGTAGCTGCGCAGGGCCTCCTCGAGCCGCCCCTCCTGGTGATAGAGCCCCGCCAGGGCGATGAGGGCGCTCCACCCGTCCGCTCCGGGCTGACGGCTGCGTGCCTCGAATTCGGCGATGAGCGTCGCGAGCTTGCCGTCGCGCTCACGATAAAGCTGGGCGAGCCGCTGCAGCGGAAACTGTGCGCCCGGCTGCGCCAAGACGATCGCGGTGTAGCGCTCGATGAGGGTCTGCCGGCTCGGCCCCTCGCGCTCCGCGGGCTCTCGGGGCGGCGTCGCGGGGCGCGCGGGCGCGCCGCGAGGGGGCTTGGCCGGCTTGCGTCGTCCGCCAGGGTGAAACTGCGCCGCCGCCGAGGGCGCCGACAAGCCGGCCGTCAGCGCCAGCCCGAGCGCGAGGCGCCAGAGCCCTCGTCGACGCTGGGGCGGACCTGAGGACACCACGCGCGCAGCTTAGCGCGCTCCAGGCAGCTCGCAGCGGCTGAGGCGTTGGCGGGTGCCGAGTGAACCGGGTGAGCGGCTCGGGCTCAGGGGCGACCCCCGAAGGCGCCGAAGCCCCCGAAGCCGCCGCCGCCGCCGCTGCTGCCGCCAGCGCCAGGGATGAGACCCCCGCAGGTGGAGCCGCACTTGGTGGCGACGCAGGACACTGCCTGGAAGGCCTTCATGGCCGCGCCGATGTCGCCGTTGAAGCACCCGGTGAGGCAGCTGATGTCCAAGCCCCCCGTCATGCAGCGCTGGAGCGCACAGGAGGCGCCGTTGCGGCAGCTCGTGTCGAGCAGGCACTCTTGGGCGCCCGGGCAGTCGTTGGTGACGCAGCGCACGCAGTCGATGACGCCACCGATCGGGCCGCCACCCCCGGAGCCAGCCCTGCCGCCCGAGCCGGCCCTACCGCCCGAGCCCGAGATGCCGCCCGAGCCCGAGACGCCGCCGGTGCCACTGGAGCCCGAGACGCCGCCAGTGCCCGCCGTCCCGGCGCTGCCGCCCGAGCCCGCGCCGCCTCCGGTGCCCGCCGTCCCGGCGCTGCCGCCGGAGCCGCTCGTGCCAGCGCTGCCGCCGGTGCCCGCGCCGCCGCCGGTGCCGCCGGTGTTGGTGCTCCCGCCGCACTCACAGCCCTTGGCTTGCTGGCAGTTGATGACCTGCTGGGCACGCGCTGCGGGGTCACTGAAAGGCCCCCCGGCGGCGTCGATGGTGTCCTGACAGGCCGTGAGGTAACAATAGAGCCCGCTGCACTGCGACTCATTGGCGCAGCTCAGGATCTCACGGCAGCCCTCCAGCTCGTCACAGGCGTCGAGGGGCTGGCGGCAGGAGTCGCAGGTGCAGACGGTGCAGGTGTCTTGATCTTGACCGCAGACGCCGACTGTCCCCGGGCCCGGGTCGCCGCCCCCGAAATCAATTTGGGATTTTGCGCCACAGGCGACGACGAACGCCGACGTGAGCAGACCGTAGAACCAGGAGCGGCGAGAGAGGTGCAGCATGGGGAATGACCGTCGATGGGCAGTAGCCACTGGCGAGGCACCCTAGCACGGCGCCGGTCCGCTGGCGCTGGGGATCGACCTCGTAGGTCACTCCGGCCTGGTCGTCTCGGCGTGCCCTTGGTAGACCCGGGTCCCCGACCGCTCTGGGCCGCTCAGGGTGGCGTGGGTCAGGGACCAAGCCCCACTCCTGCGTCATGCTTCCACCCGATAACTCCGCTGAAGCTGCACCGTCCACCGGGGCGTCCGACGAGGGCGTGGCTTTGACGGCGCCGCCGCCCGGGCCTCGGGGTTGGCGAGAGCGCTGGGCGGCGCGGCGCGCAGCGCGGCTCGCGACGCCCCTCCGCGACGCGGCGGTCGACGCGGCGCTGTCGGACCGCTGGGGCTCGGCGGCGCGCGCGGTGGCGCTGGCCGCTGCGCTGGGTGCCGCGCTGGTGGCCTGGCTCCAGCTCAGCTTCCGGGCGCGGTGGGTGACGGATTTCATCCGCGACAACGCCCTGGAGATGCCCGGGCGGATGGCGCTCATCAAGAGCCTCGTCGGTGGTGCCGCGCTGGGCGCCCTCCTGGTGCTCGTGGTGCTCGGCGTGCGGCTCTGGCGCCGGCTACCGCTTCCGCCCGTGGAGCGCTGGTGCTGGTGGCTGTCACCGCTGGCGGCGCTGCCCCTGCTGCCGGTCTTCTTCCGCTATCGGATCTGGAAAGATCGCCCCGAGGCGCTGCTGCCCTCGGTGCTGGTGGGAGCGCTGCTGGTCGAGCTGCTGGTGTCTCAGGCGGGGAGCCACGTGCCCGCCGTCATGAGCCGGGCGTGGAGCTGGCTGGGGCGCAAGACCCCCCAGCGGCTCCTCCGCGCGACGCCCCTCGGCGTCGCGGTGCTCGCCGCCGTGGGCTACGCGCTGTTCTTCGGCTTTTACACGCTGCGCTGGCACTACAAGCTGCAGACGCACCTGTTCGATCTCGGGATCAACACCCAGCTCCTGTACGCCTCGCTCCACGGCAAGCACATGTACAGCACGCTGGTGTTCCCGGAGGCGCCGGAGAAGTACCTGGCCAACCACGCGAAGTTCGGGCAGTACTTCCTCTGGCCCTTCTTCAAGCTCTGGCCGCGCGCGGAGACCTTGCTCGTCGCGCAGGCGGCGATGCTCGGCGCGGGCGCGCTCCCGCTGTATGCCTTCGCCCGGAGGCACGTCTCGGACTGGGTGGCCATGGTGCTGGCCTTGGCGTGGGTCTGCTACTACCCCATGCAGAGCGCCAACTTCTACGAGACCAACTACATCATGTCCGGGAGCCTGTGGGTGCTCACCGCCGCCTGGGCAGCGGACTCCAAGCGCTGGGGTATCTTCGTCTTTGCGTACTTCTGGGCGCTCGTCTCTCGCGAAGACATGCCCATCGGGCTGGCGGTGATGGGCACCTTCCTGCTGCTGTCGGGGCACCGCCCCAAGCTGGGGCTCGTGATGGCGCTGGTGAGCACGGCGTGGTTCGTGTACCTGCGCTTCGTGTGGATGGAGAAGTCCGGCGACTGGTGGTTCCCGGACATGTACAAGGGCCTCTTCGCCCCGGGCGAGAAGGGCTTCGGGAGCGTCATCAAGACGCTCGTGAGCAACCCGCTCTTCGTGCTCAGCAAGATCGTCGAGAAGGACAAGCTCTTATACCTGATGCACCTGCTCCTGCCCGTCGCGTTCCTGCCCGTCCGGCGCTGGTGGGCGTGGGCGGCGCTCATCCCCGGCAGCATCCTCACGCTCCTCGCCACCAACGGTAAGCCGCTGACGATGCACACGTTCCAGTACGTGATGCACTGGGCCCCCTACCTGTTCCTCGTCACGCCGCTGGTGCTGGCGGCCATCCGGCGCGCCAGCGGACACGCCAAGCAGCGCGGAGCGCTCGTGGCGCTGGGCTTCGCCAGCGCGGTGATGACCTACAACCTGGGCGCGTTCTCTCGCCGCCCCGACACGTTTCGTGGGGGCTATTTCCTCATCAGGTTCGACTACACGGAGCAGGACGCCGAGCGCTACCGTGACCTGCAAGAGATCATCCAGACCATCCCCCCGGACGCCTCGCTCGCGGCCACTGAGAACATCGGGGCGCACGTCTCTGCCCGGATGAACATCTACACCATGCGGCACGGTCCACGGGCGGCAGAGTGGATCCTGGCCAGCTCCAAGGAGCTGGGCCTCGAGCGCACCAAGCCGAAGCTCAAGGAGCTGCTCGTCAACGGGAGCTTCGGGGTGGTGCGTCGCGTCGGTGAGCTCGCCGTCTTGCGCAAGGGCCACGACACCTCGGGCAACGCCCAGCTCATGACGGACTGGAAGCTGTAGGGCCAGCTCCGTGGGCGAGGGCGAGCCAGCGCTGCCACCGGGTGCGTCGAGCGAGCCTCGACGCCCGCCGGATCTGGGCGCCGTCAAGCGGGCGCTGCGTCCGCTGATGGTGACGCTGGCCCTCTGCTTCGTGGCCTACGCCGCCTACGATCTCGCGGAGCGCTGGGACACGCGCGGGGTGTCGCTGCGCTGGGGGCCGCTGCTCGCCTCGCTCTTGCCCATCGTGCTGGCGGCCTTCGCGCAGGCGGTGGCGTGGGTGTGGCTCGTCGACCACCTCGCGGGGCGTCGCGTCCCGCGCGCGGCGGCCATCGCCCTCTACCTCGACTCTCAGATGGCGCGCTACACGCCGGGAAAGGTGGGCTTGCCGCTGGTGCGGATCGCCGGGGCGGGGACGCTCGGCGTCAAGGGCGTGCTCATCGCCTCCTCGGTCGGCATCGAGCACATCAGCTGGCTGGCGGTGGGTGGCGCCTTGGGCTTCGGGAGCGTCGCCGCGTGGAGCAGCGGCGGCAGCGGGCTGATGGAGGTGATGGGGCTGGGCGCGCTGGTGCTGACCGGGGTCTTCGCCGTGGTGGTCGTCCTGCTGCTCGGCGTCGATCGTCGGCGGCTCCCGCGCGCCCTCACCCGGCTGACGGGTGAGGGCGGCCAGGGGCCGCTCTTGCCGCTGCGGGTCCCGCTGATGCACGCGGTCAACTGGTGCTGCTGGGGGGTGCATGGGGTGCTGCTCGCGCAGTCGGTCGGCGCGGCCTGGCCCGCCGCGCGCGCGGGCTTCGGGGTGCTCATCTTGGCGCCGCTCGCGGGGTTCCTCGCGCTCGTGGCCCCCGCGGGCGCCGGCGTGCGCGAGGCGGTGCTCTCGGTCGGGCTGGCGCCGGCCGTGGGCGCGGCCTCGGCCGTCGTCACGGCGGTGACGGCCCGGGTGGCCTCGCTGGTGGCGGACGTGGGGACGTGGATAATCGCCCGCGCCGTGCTGGCGCGGGTACGCAGGCCTCCTGCGCCATAGTATGAGGCCCAGCATCGCCACGGCGTGGGCGGCGTGAGCCCACCTCGCGTCAGTTCGGAGGACGTTCGTGCAGATCGAGGATCTTCAGCAAGCACCGGCGCTCGCCCTGAGCGTCGTCATCCCCGTCTACAACGAGGAGGAGAACGTCCCGCTGCTGCTGGCGGAGCTGCACGGCGCCCTCGATCCCACGGGGCTCAGCTATGAGCTGGTGTGCGTGGACGACGGCTCGAGGGACGGCAGCTACGCAGCGCTGCTGGAGGCCTCTCGGGGTGATCCCTCGCTCGTCCTGGTGCGCTTCCGGAGAAACTTCGGGCAGACGGCCGCGCTCCAGGCGGGCCTGGACGCGGCCCGCGGCGCGAAGGTGGTGCTCATGGACGCTGATCTGCAGAATGATCCGGCGGACATCCCCCGCATGCTGGCCCTGCTGGACGAGGGCTATGATCTCGTGGCGGGCTGGCGCGCCAACCGCCAAGACGCCTTCCTCAACCGCAAGCTCCCCTCCATGATCGCCAACCGGATCATCAGCGTGACCACCGGGGTGAAGCTGCATGACTACGGCTGCACGCTCAAGGCCATGACGCGGGAGGTCGCCAAGGAGCTGCGCCTCTACGGCGAGATGCACCGCTTCATCCCGGCCATCGCCGGGTGGGTCGGGGTGAGCGTGAAGGAGCTGGCCGTCAACCACCGCGCGCGGCGCTTCGGGGTGAGCAAGTACGGCATCGGGCGCACGGTGAGGGTAGTGCTCGACCTCATCACGGTGCGCTTCATGCAGAGCTACCTGGTGCGCCCCATGCAGGTGTTCGGCCTCGCCGGGCTCGTCTCCGGGTTCCTGGGCTTCGTCTTGTGCCTGGCGCTGGTGGTGGAGAAGCTGCTCTACCACCAGAACCTCGCGGCGCGGCCGCTCTTGCTGCTCGGCGTGCTGCTCATCGTCGTGGGCGTGCAGCTGCTCAGCTTGGGCCTCGTGGCGGACGTGCTCAGCCGCACCTACCACGAGTCACAGAACAAGCGCGCCTACCACGTCAGGCAGCTAGTGCGCGGCGCTGGGCGGCGCGGGGGCGCCGCGGCAGAGGCCGACGGCTAGGGCTGCACCTCACGCGCGGCGGTGGCGCGCAGCCGCCACACCATGCCGACCGCCTCCACGAAGATGCGGCGGCTCATCTTGCTCTGCCCTGCGCGGCGATCCGTGAACACGATGGGCACCTCCACCACGCGCAGCCCCGCGAGCAGCGCGCGGTAGGTCATCTCGATCTGGAACGAGTAGCCGTTCGAGCGGACACGCGCGAGGGGCAGGCGCTCCAGCGCCCGGCGCGTGAAGGCCTTGTAGCCCGTGGTGAGATCTCGCACGGAGACGCCCAGGACCAGCCGCGCGTAGAGGGAGCCACCCTTCGAGAGCAGCGTCCGCCCCGGGCCCCACCCCACCACGCCGCCGCCCGGGACGCTGCGCGAGCCCACCACCACGTCCGCGCCTTGGCGCAGCGCCTCGAAGAAGGCCGGCAGGTGCTTGGGGTCGTGGGACAGGTCCGCGTCCATCTCGAAGAAGCTGTGGTAGCCCTCGCGCAGCCCGCGCGTGAAGGCCTGCACGTAGGCCGTGCCGAGCCCCTGCTTGCTGGGGCGATGCAGCACCCGGATCCGTGGGTCCTGCGCTGCCAGCGCCTCCGCGACGGCGCCGGTGCCGTCCGGCGAGGCATCGTCCACCACGAGCACGTGGGCTCCCGGAGCCACCTCCAGTACGGCGCGCAAGAAGAGGGGCAGGTTGTCGCGCTCGTCGTAGGTCGGCACCACGATGAGCGCCCCAGCGCCGAGCGGGGGAGGAGGTTCCGGCATCGCCGTGGACGCTAGCACCCCGCCGGGCCGGCGCGGAGCGGCGCGAGCGGCGGCTCCGGGGGGTGCGGCGCCGCCGCTCAGCGCCGTGAGCGCTCCGTGTCGTCGCTGGTGGCCGGTGAGCCGCCGCTGTGGCCGAGGTGACGGACGTCCTCGCCGTCCACCATGAAGATCACCATCTCGGCAAGGTTCGTGGCGTGATCCCCGATCCGCTCCAGGGTCTTCGCGATGGACTGTAGCCGCAGGCCCCGGGACACCTCGCTCGGGCCCTGCAGCATCGCGCCGAGCAACCGCCGCGAGAGCCGGGCGTAGGCCTCGTCCACGGTCCGATCTTGCGCGATGACCTCGCGCGCGCCAGTGGCGTCCCGAGCGACGTAGGCGTCCAGCGAGCTCCGCAGCATCTGCTGGACGCGCTCGGCGAGCTCGGGCAGCCCCCCCAGCGCGTCCGCGGAGGGGTCGCTCCCCAGCTCGATGACCCGCTCACACAGGTTGACGCACAGGTCCCCGATCCGCTCTAGCTCCGTCACCATCTTCATCGCGGTCGTGATGGCGCGCAGATCGGACGCCACCGGCTGCCGCTTGGCGAGGATCTTCGAGCAGAGCTCGTCGGTCTCTCGCTCGAGGTGATCGATGTCATCGTCGAGCACCAGCAAGCGGCGCGCCAGGGCGTCGTCACGGTCTACCAGCGCCTTCACGCTGCTCGCGATCAGCTCCTCGACCTTCGCCCCCATGAGCAGGAGCTGCTCCCGGAGCTTGCGTAGCTCCCGCTCGTACTCTAGGTCCGTGCGACGTCCGGTCATGGTGCCCCCCCTCTAGCCGAAGCGGCCGGTGATGTAGTCCTCGGTCTTCTGGTGCCGTGGCTTCGTGAGCAGCGCGTCCGTCTCCGCGTGCTCGATGAGCTCGCCCAGGTAGAAGAAGGCGGTGTCGTGCGACACGCGCGCTGCCTGCTGTAGGTTGTGGGTCACGACCACCGTGGTGTAGCTCTCCCCGAGCTCGCGGATGAGCTCCTCGATGTGCGCGGTCGCGATGGGATCGAGCGCGGAGCACGGCTCGTCCATCAGCAGGACCTCCGGTCTCAGCGCCAAGGCCCTGGCGATACAGAGCCGCTGCTGCTGACCACCCGACAGGCTGCTCCCGGAGCGCCCGAGGAGGTCCTTGACCTCGTGCCACAGGGCAGCCTGCCGCAGCGACCGCTCGACCAGCTCGTCGGCGTCGCGCACGCTGGACCTCTGCAGCCGGAGGCCAGCCAGGACGTTGCCTCGGATCGACAGCGTGGGGAATGGGTTGGGCTTCTGGAACACCATCCCGACGCGGCCTCGAACCCTGGCGGGGTCAGTGCCGCGCTCGTAGATGTCGACGCCGCCGAGGAGCACCTTGCCCTCGACGCGGGTCCCCGGCACCACCTCATGCAGGCGGTTCAAGCATCGAAGGAAGGTGGACTTGCCGCAGCCGGAGGGGCCGATGATCGCCGTGACCCTGCGTTCCAGGAGCTGCAGCGACACCCCCTTGAGCACCTCCGTCTTGCCATGCCAGGCTCGCAGCCCGAGGGTCCGCAGCTTCTCGGGCGGTCGCGGTGGCGCAGTGGGGGAGGGCGTCAGGCGGTCTGGCTGGCGTGGTGGGGGCTGCGAGACCGATCGAGAGAGGGCGAGCGGTGGAGACATCAGCGGAGCTCCTTGCGTGAGGCGGTGAGGGCACGTACGCCCAGGTTGAGCGTCAAGACCAGCGCGACGAGCACGAGCGCCGTAGCCCACGCCTGACGGTGCCAGGGCTCATAGGGGGAGAGGGCATAGCTGTAGAGCTGCACGGGGAGCGAGCCGATGGGCTGGTCGAGGCGCGTCGACCAGAACCGACTGTTGAGCGCGGTGAACAGCAGGGGCGCCGTCTCACCCGCGGCGCGCGCTAGCGCCAACGTCACCGCCGTCGCGACGCCTGGCGCTGCGGTCGGCACGACGATCCGCAGGATGACACGTCGCTCGGGGACGCCCAGCGCGAGGCCAGCCTCGCGCAGCGAGTCGGGGACTAGCCTCAGGATCTCTTCGGTCGTGCGGGTGATGGTCGGCAGCATCAGGATGCCGAGCGCGAGGCCGCCGGCCAGCGCGGAGAACCTGCGCATCGACAGGACGACGAGGGAGTAGACGAAGACGCCTACGATGATGGAGGGGACCCCCGTGGCTACGTCGGCGCAGAAGCGTGCGAGTCGCCCGAAGGGGCCGATGCCGAACTCGGCCAGGTAGACACCCGCGAGCACCCCGATGGGGATGGCGAAGCAACCAGCGAGGCCCAGGAGCACGAGGCTGCCGAGGAGCGCGTTGCCGACGCCTCCCCCCGACTCGCCCACCGGCGCGGGGAGCTCCGTGAAGAAGCCCCAGCTCAGTCCGCCCAGCCCCTGCGCCCCGACGTAGGCGAGCACGCTCACCAACGGAGCCAGCGCGAGCGCCGTCGCCAGGGTGCAGGCGCTCCTCATCACCAAGTCGACCAGGGCCCTCTTGGCAAAGCGGTCCACCTCACGCCCTCCGTGCGCCGTCGGGCAGCCGCCCGACTTGCCAGACCAGCAGCCGGGCGGCGAGGTTCAGCAGCAGCGTGACCCCGAAGAGCACTAGCCCCAGCGCGCTGAGCGCGGCGAGATGCAGCGAGTCCGTTGCCTCGGCGAACTCGTTGGCCACGACGCTGGCCAAGGTGGAGGCCGGGCTGAGCAGCGAGCCAGAGAGCTCCGGGCGATTGCCGATGACCATGGCGACGGCCATGGTCTCGCCGAGGGCTCTGCCCAGGCCGAGCAGGGCCGCCCCCACGAGCCCGGCGCGCGCCTGCGGGAGCACCGCGAGGCGCACCGCCTCCCAGCGCGTGGCTCCCAGCGCGAGCGCACCTTCCCGGTGGCTTGCTGGCACGGCCCGTAGGACGTCTCGGCCGACCACGGCAACGGAAGGGAGGCTCATGATGGCGAGCACCAGTCCCGCAGCGAGCACCCCGAAGCCGCGTGGGGTGCCGCGAAAGAGCGGCAGAGCGCCGAGCGTCTCGACCAGCGCTGGCTGTACCGTGACTCGTAGCCACGGGACGAGGACGAAGAGCCCCCAGAGCCCGTAGACGACGCTCGGGATGGCGGCGAGCAGCTCTACCAGCTGGCCGAGCGGGCGTGCGAGCCTGCCGGGTGCCAGCTCGGCGAGGAGGATGGCGACCCCCAGCGCGACGGGGATGGCGAGCAGCAGGGCCAGCAAGGAGGAGGCGACCGTTCCGACGATGAAGGGCAGGGCACCGTACAGCTCGCGGCTAGGATCCCAGTGCTGACCACCGATGAAGCCTAGCCCGAAGCGGCGCCACGCTGGCTTGGACGCGCGCGCGAGCTGGAGGGCCATGGCGCCTAGCAGGACGACGGAGGTCGAGGCGAAGGCCGCGGTCAGGAGGCGAAAGCGTCGGTCCGCGACGTCGCCCTCGCGCCTCGGTCGGTCACGACCGGGCCGGCGTCGGGTGACGAGCCGGGTCATCGGCTTGCTGGGTTCGAGCGGCTGCATCGGCGCTAGTCCTGCAAGAGCGGCTGCCCACCGGCGCGTAGGCTGTGAAGGCGCGCCTCCACGGACACGACGACCTCATGGGGCAGGGGGGCGTAGTGCAAGGCTGCACCGAAGGTCTGCCCGTCGTGCACGGCCCACCAGAGGAAGTCCGCGAGCGCCCTGCCTTTCACGGCGTCGTCCTGCGCTTGGTAGACCAAGACATACGTGAAGGCCGAGAGCGGATAGGCAGCGTCCCCCGGGGCGTCGACCAGCGAGGCCCGCAGGTCGGCGGGGAGCGCCCCTGTGAGCCCAGCGGCCGCGGCCGTGATGCTCTCGAGGGACGGCGCGATGAACCGGCCAGCCTGGTTTCGGAGCGAGGCGTAGGCGAGCCCCGCTTGCTTGGCGTAGGCGAGCTCCACGTAGCCGATCGCCCCGGGCGTGGTCTTGATTTGGCCGGCGACGCCCTCGTTCCCCTTGCCGCCCAAGCCTACGGGGAACCTGACGCTCTTGCCGGCACCGACCCGGGCCCGCCACGGCTCGCTCACCTTGGTGAGGTACTCGGTGAACACCGCCGTCGTGCCGCTCCCGTCGGCACGGTAGCTGACGGTGATCGGCTGGTCCGGCAGGGGGCTCCCTCGGTTGAGCTCGGCGATGCGCGGGTCGCTCCAGCTCAGGATCTCACCGAGGAAGATGCCGGCGACGAGCTCCGGCGTCAGCTTCAAGCGCGGCGCGGCGTCGAGGTGGTAGCTGATCACCACGGCGCCCAGGGTGGTGGGGATGTGCAGGATGGGCCCGGGCGTCCCCGCCAGCTCGGCGTCCGTCATGGCGACGTCGCTGGCGCCGAAGTCCACCGTTCGCTCGCGGATCTGTCGGATGCCCCCGCCGGAGCCGATGGACTGATAGTCGAGACGTCGCTGCGGGTAGAGCTTCTGATACTCCGCGGCCCACTTGGAGTAGAGAGGATAGGGGAAGGTCGCGCCCGCTCCTCGTAGCGTGAGCGTGTCCAGGGAGGGCGAGCGGGAGCGTGCTGCGTCTCCCTCCCCGGGCTGCTGGCAGCCAGCGACGAGCGCCAGCAGTCCCAGTGCGATGATGGATGATGAAGTCATGGTGTGGTCTCTCGATGACAGGACCTTCGCGTCCCCGCGTGACGAGGGGGTGACGCCCGCGTGAGAACGGCGTGTCGCCGACCGCGGGACAGCGCTCAGTAGGACACCTGGGCCGCCAGGATCGCCGTGTCGCTGGCGGCGCGGGTGTCGTAGTGCAGGCGGCTGTAGCTGAGCTGCAGCTTGGCCTCGTGCTTCCGTAGGAGGACGTTGAGCCCGGCGTCGAAGTGCCAGACCTCGTCCTTTCCGCCCGCGGCGCTGGGGTCGGCGTCCGCGTGGAGGTCCGGATCCAGGGCGCCCACTCGCAGGGCGGGCTGCACGACGCCGAAGAAGGTCCAGGCCACGGCCGCGTAGAACCCGTGCGCCTCGGTCGCGGGGGAAGCCCTTCCGAGGTCCCGGGCACGGAGGTACTCTGCCTGAAGCAGGAGTGGTCCGCGCTCGTAGCGGACGTCGGCCTCGTAGCGGTCCTTGGCGCCGCTCGTACGCTCGCCGACCGTCACGTACACCGCGCCGGCCACGGCGAGCCCCGCGGTGGGATACGCCTCGAGGCGCAGCGCGAGGTCCTTGTCGTTATCGGCGTCCAGCCGGTTCGGCCCCGAGCCGTTGAACACCCCTGCTACGTAGCCGAAGTCGGTGAAGGTCTTGCTCAGGCGCAGGCCGAGGTCGCGCTGGTCACCGAAGGCCCGCGCGACCAGCGCGCGCTCCGGGAAGAGTAGCGTCGAAGAGGAGTGGTAACCCTCCCAGCTCACCGGAGCCTTGAGCTGCCCGAAGGACACATCGACGGCGCGGCTCGTCGCGGTGAGGACGGCGTCTTGGAGCATCGACACCGGGCTGACGGGCTGCTTGGCAGTGACGGCCTCGGGGCGGGTCGGATCGCTGGGAGGCGGGTCTTGGTCGCTCACGGGCAGCGTCCGGTCTTGAAATTCGAGCACCTTCGCTGCGTCGAGCATCACGCCGTAGCTCAGCGCCCCGGGCACGATGTCGCCTTTGACGTGGAGCTCGGCTCGGCGGACGCGGAAGGTCGAGGTCGTCTCGTCGGCGCGCTCCGCCAGCAGCCAGCCTTGCAGGAGCAGCCCAGGCTGGAAGCTCGCGTGCTCTCCCACGGTGAGCCGGCGCGGAGCCGCCGCGTCGTGCGCGCGCTCCACCGGCGCAGGGCCGCGCGGCGCTTCGCCGGACCGAGGGTGTCCCGGAGCAGCGCCGGCAGTGGGTGGAGAGGGCGGGGCCTCGACGGCTCCCGGCGTGGGGGCCGCGGTGGCCCCCGCGGTGACCGCGATGAGCGCGGCCAGAGCTAGGCTTGGTCTCATGTAGTTCCTCGCGTTGCGCGCGTGGTGCGCTGGGTTGGCGAGGAGCTTGCGGGCGGCTCGTGACGAACCGATGGCGCCCTGGAAAACTCGTCGTGACGTGGCTCAGGCGAGCGGCAGCGTGAAGGAGAAGCGCGAGCCTTCCCCCAGAGTGCTCTCGACGCCGACCTGCCCTTGCATGGCCTCGACCAGGTGCTTGACGATGGCGAGCCCCAGCCCGGTCCCGCCGAGCTCGCGCGAGCGGCCGCCGTCGACACGGTAGAAGCGCTCGAAGAGCCGTGCCAGGTGCCGCCGCTCGATGCCTGGGCCGGTGTCTTCGACCACCACGCGCAGTCCTCCGTCAGAGCGCTCCACGCGCAGGAGCACGGACGCGCCGCGCGGGCAGTACTTCAGGGCGTTGTCCACCAGATTCCCGAGGACCTGCTCGAGGGCACGCTCGTCCGCGCGCACGGCTGGAGCGTCGGCGCCGATGGTCGAGCAGAGGTCGACCCCGGCGCTGGTGGCGCGCCCGAGGGACTGTGCCATCACACGGCGCGCGGCCTCATGCACGCTGACGGTCTGCAGCTCCAGCTTGAATTTCTGGGATTCGATCCGCGACAGATCGAGCAGATCATCGATCAGCAGGCGGAGGCGGCTCGCGTTGCGCTCGATGATCTCCACGAAGTCGGCCGCCGCCTCGGGCTGGGTCTCCAGCGTGCGGCGGAGGGTCTCGGCGGCCGCCTGCACTGCGGAGACCGGCGTGCGCAGCTCGTGGGAGACGTTGGCCACGAAGTCGCGGCGGAGGGTCTCGAGCCGGCGCAGGGCGGTGATGTCGACGACGACGGCGAGCACGCCCTTGGGGGGCTCCCGCAGGGCGGCCGCGTGGACGAGCAGGCGGCGCGGCTCTAGCTCGTCGAGCTCCAGCTCGCCGGAGATCGGCCCCTGCGCCAGGGAGGCCTCGGCCAGCAGCCGCTCGAGCGCGGCGTTGCGGACGACCTCCAGCGGCGTTCTCCCGACGACCTCGGCCTCGAGCCGCAGCGCGCTCCGGAGCGCCGTGTTGGCGAGCGCGATCCGTCCGTCCTCGTCGAGCAGCAGGACCCCCTCATGCATTCCTTCGAGCACCCGGTCGCGGAGGTCGCGCTCGGCGCGCACGCTGTGGAGCGCCTCCTGGAGGCTCGCCGCTAGCCCGTCGAGGGCGCGCCCCAGCTCGGCCAGCTCATCCTGGCCGGTGGCGCGAGTGCGCAGCTCGAGCGCCCCGGCGGCCATGCGGCGCGCCGCTTCGGTGAGCCAGCGGACCCTGCCCGACATCCAGTGGGAGGCCAGCAGGAGCAAGAGGGTCGCCAGCGCGAGCGCGATGCCCGTGGAGGCGAGGATGCCGCGGCGTCCATGGGCGAGGGCCTCGTCCACCTCGGTGAGGGGCTTGGCGAGGCGCACGACCCCTGCGACGCTGCCCGCCCGCGTGAACGGCGCGGCGACGTACATCATGCGTTGCTGGACCGTGCGGCTCCAGCGCGTCGCGGCGCCCTGCCGGAGGGCGAGCGCCTCGGTGATCTCGGGTCTCCCTGCGTGGCTGTCGACGCGCTCGAGCTCAGCGAGTTCCAGCTCTGAGTCTCCCAGCAGGCGCCCGTCCTGCCGAATGATGCTGACGCGGACCTCCCCGCGACGGCCCAGGTCGTCGGCGAGGTGGTCCCAGGCCGCGCAATCCTCGAGTGACGCCGTGACCGACGACGCCTCGCGCTCGACGAAGCTGAGCCGGATCAGGAGATCCGCCTGCACGCGCGCCGTGAGGTCCGCGCCCAGGGCGGCGCTGAGGTAAGCGTCGGCGGCCACCATCGAGACGGTGAGCAGCCCCAGGGTGACGAGGAACAGCTTGGAGCGGACGCCGAGCCTCACCGCTCGTCCTCGCCGGGCGCGTCGGCGAAGCGATAGCCGACCCCGCGGACCGTCTCGACATAGTCGCCGGCTGGGCCGAGCTTCTCGCGCAGGCGCTTGACGTGGGTGTCGACGGTCCGGGTGGTGACCTCGGCGTCGATCCCCCAGACGTCGTCGAGCAGGGAGGCCCGGCTCTGCACGCGGTTCTTGCGGTCGAGGAGGGTGAGCAGCAGCCTGAACTCCAGCGCCGTCAGCTCCAGCTCCCGCTCGTCCACGAAGACCCGGTGTGCGTCCCGGAGGACGCGAAGCCTGCCGAAGCGCTGCGGGAGCTGGTCTGGGAGCGCGCCGCTGGTGCGCCGCAGGATGACGTCGATGCGCAGGAGCAGCTCACGGACGCTGAACGGCTTGACCACGTAGTCCTCGGCGCCGAGCTCGAAGCCCACCACTCGGTCGATCTCCTCTCCCTTGGCGGTGAGCACGAGGACGGGGATGGCTTGGGTCTTGGTGTCGCGCTTCAGCGCCTTGCAGACCTCCGTGCCGCTGAGGTCAGGCAGCATCAGATCGAGGAGGATGAGCTGCGGGCGGTGCTCCCGCGCGAGCCGCAGCCCCTCCTCCCCTCGCAGCGCCGAGAGCACCTCGTGCCCCGCCTGACGTAGGTTGAAGTCGAGGACGCGCTGCAGGTCCCGCTCGTCTTCGACCACTAGGATGCGTGCCATCGTGTGTCCTCATGGGCTCCCCCGGTGACGGCTCGGTGACGGCCGTGTGTCGTTCGCGTGAGTGAGGCCGGGGCCAGCGCTTCTATTCGTCGGGCATGACGCTGGCGCAAGGGGGCTGCCAGTGGCTGGAGCCTGGATCGGCGACGGGAGCCCCATGTCGGGGCGCAGCGTCGGCGCGGGCGGTAGGCGCGGGCGCAGCGGGGGTCGTGCGCCACCGCCCCGCCCCGCCCCGCCCCGCCGCGCCTCGCCTCGCCTCGCCAGCGGGGCTGCACTAAGGTGCGCCTCGTCATGACCCCTCGCAGCGTGAAGGTAGGCCTCGTCCAGTCGAGCACCACGGAAGACAAAGCAGAGAACCTCGCCAAGGCGCTGACGGGGGTGCGCCAAGCCGCGCGCCAGGGCGCGCAGATCATCTGCTTGCAGGAGCTGTTCGCCGGACCGTACTTCTGCCGTGAGGAGGACGCCGCGCTGTTCGACCTCGCCGAGCCCATCCCGGGCCCCATCACGCAGGCCGTGAGCGCAGTGGCGAAGGAGCTGGGGGTCAGCGTGCTCACCAGCCTGTTCGAGCGGCGCGCGCCTGGCGTCTACCACAACACGCTCGTGACCCTCGGCCCCGAGGGGCAGACCGTGGGCGTGTACCGCAAGATGCACATCCCGGACGATCCGCTCTTCTATGAGAAGTTCTACTTCACCCCGGGCGACCTCGGCTTTCAGGTGCATGAGACGCCGCTCGCCAAGCTAGGGCCGCTCGTGTGCTGGGATCAGTGGTACCCCGAGGGCGCGCGCCTGACGGCGCTGCGCGGCGCCGAGATCCTCTTTTATCCCACCGCCATCGGCGTGCAGCCCTATGAGAAGGACGAGTGGGGACAGCACCAGCTCGCCGCCTGGCAGACCATCCAGCGCGCCCACGCCATCGCCAACGGCGTGTTCGTGGTCGCGGTCAACCGCGTGGGTCACGAGGGGCCGGCAGACGGCGGCATCGACTTCTGGGGACGCTCCTTCGTGGTGGATCCTTTCGGGATCGTGCTGGCGGAGGCGGGGCAGGGCGAGGAGGTCCTGGTGTGCGAGCTGGATCTGTCGCGCATCGAGCAGGTGCGCCGCTGGTGGCCATTCTTCAGAGACCGCCGCATCGACGCCTACGAGGGGCTCGAGCAGCGCTGGCTCGAGGGGGGCAAGGCCCCGTGAGCCGCGCGCAGCGGCGCCGAGCACCCAGCGCCACCACGCCAGCCGCGCTCGGCTACAGGATGCCGGCGGAGTGGGAGCCGCACGCCGCCACCTGGATGGCGTGGCCGCACCACCGCTCGGACTGGCCCGGCAAGTTCGCGCCGATCCCCTGGGTGTTCTGTGAGATGGCGCGGCTCATCACGCAGACCGAGCGCCTCCGGCTCATCGTGAGCCACGCCCGGGCGCGGGAGGACGCCGAGCGCAAGCTCGCGCACAGCGGCGTGGCGCTGAGCCAGGTGGACTTCGTGGAGCTGCCGACCAACCGCTCTTGGACGCGAGACTATTTGCCGCTCCTGCTCACCCGCGGCAAGGGCGCGCGGCGACAGCTCGCGAGCAGCAAGTTTTGGTTCAACGGCTGGGCGCGCTACCCCGACTGGCGCCGGGACGAGGCGGCCGGCCAGGCCGTGGCCGAGCAGCTCGGCGCGCCCTCCTTCGTCGCCGCGCGTGGCGGGCAGCGGGTGGTGCTGGAGGGTGGCGCGGTGGACGTCGATGGCCTCGGCACCGTCATGACCACGCGGCAGTGCTTGCTCAGCGGCGCGTATCCGCGCTGTCGTCAGCTCGGCCAAGAGGGCGTGGAGCAGGTGCTCCACGACTACCTGGGCGCCGAGCACGTCGTCTGGCTCGACGAGGGGGTGGTGGGCGACGACACCACCGGACACGTCGACGACGTGGCGCGCTTCGTCGCGCCGGGCGTGGTGGTCGTCGCGGCGGAGCGGTCACGCTCGGATGACAACTACGCCGCGCTCCGGCGCGTGAAGCAGCAGCTCTTGCGGGCGAAGGACGCGCGTGGCAAGCCGCTCAGCGTGGTGGAGCTGCCCATGCCGCGGGCGGTGGTCTTCGAGGGCCTGCGGCTCCCGGCCAGCTACGCCAATTTCTACTTGTGCAACGAGCAGGTGCTGGTGCCCTTGTTCGCGGATCCGATGGATCGCGTCGCCTTGAGCGTCCTCAAGGAGCTCTTCCCGCGGCGAGAGGTCACCGGCGTTTACTGTCGAGATCTGGTGCTGGGGCTCGGTACCCTGCACTGCAGCACCCAGCAGGAGCCGCTGGTGGGCAAGCTCAGCGCGATTTCGCGCAGCGAAAGCCCAGGTCCGCGTCGCGCGTCTCCGGGCTAGCGTGCTGGCGTCGCTTCGCGCGCAGCTCCGCCTCCTGCTGGCTGAAGAAGCTGCCGCCACGGACGGCGTAGGTCTCCGCGCTCGCGGGCGGATCCGGGTAGGGGCCGTAGGGGGTGCTGGTCCACTCCCGCACGTTGCCGGCGATGTCGAAGAGCTGAAAGGGACCGACCGCGGTGCTGCCCACCGGACAAGGCCCGGACGGCCGCCTCCAGCACTGCTGCCCCTCCTGAGGTGGTGCGTTGCCCCACGGATAGCGGAGCCGGTCTTCACCCCCGCTCGCCACGTACTCCAGCTCGAGCTCCGTCGGTAGGCGAGCCCCCAGCCACTTGCAGTAGCGCTCCGCGTCCAAGTAAGGCACGCAGGTGGCGGGGAGCTTGGCGTTGGCCTCGAGCGCGGCGCTGCAGAGCGCGCTCCGGAGCTCTTCTTGGCGTGCGTCGCCGAGGCGCGCCTCTCTCGACAGGGGATCACAGACGCCGTTGCGGGCGCAGCTCAGGTAGGCCTCGACGGTCACCTCCGTGGCGTCGAGGCAGAACGTCGCGACCCGCTCGACGTGACTGGGCTGCTCGTCCGCAGCTCCCTCACCCTTGGCGGAGCCCATGGAGTGGCTGCCACCCTCGATGAGCTGCATTCCCGCGGGACACTGGCTGGAGACCCCTGGCGGCGGCGCCTCGGGGGGAGGGCGCGGGGCCGGCGCCGCCGTGGGAGCGGTACTCGAGGTGGGGGCGCTTGGGGCGGCGGGCGGCGCGGCGCAGGCAGCGAGCGGGAGCAGGACGACGAGCTGGAGAGCGCGCACGGCAGCTCCCATCATGCCACGGATCTCTAGCGTGGCGAGCGCTCCTGCGGCGTGATTTCAGGGGGTTGGAGCCGCGCCGGCGAGGGCGTGGGGTGACGGCAATTTGCCGGATGTCGGGAGGTTTGGCAGGTTGGGGCCTCGTGGCGTCTCCCCCCCTCTTCTCCAGCGTGGCTCGGCGGACGAGCGTGCTCGGCCTAGCCCTGGCGCTGGCGTGGTCCACGCTGGCCGTCGCCGCGCCACGCCAGGGAGCTCGCACGGAGACCGCGAAGACGGCGCCACGCGCCTTCGTCGCGGTCAAGCCAGCGCCGGCGACGCAGACGCAGAAGTCCGCGAAGGACCGCGGGATCAACCCCTGCCTCACGCCAGATCCGGGCTGGGGCGTCTACCGCCCTTGGGACCGGGGCGTCAGCTTGGGTCAGGCGCTCCTCCCGGGGCGGGGCGGCGTCACCAAGAGCGGGCAGTTCGACGTCATCGTCCACTTTCACGGGCACGAGGCGGCTCGAAAAGAGTGGGTACGGGTGATGGACGGCGCCGTCCTCGTCGGCATCGATCTCGGCATCGGCTCCGGCGCGTACTCCAGCACCTTCGCCAACCCGCAGGCCTTCGAGCGGCTCATCGGCAGCGTGGAGGAGCTCGTGGCCAAGCGGACGGGCAAGCCGAACGCCAAGGCGCGTCACATCGGCATCACCTCGTGGAGCGCGGGCTATGGCGCCGTCGGTGAGATCCTCAGCCAGCCCTACGGCCAGCGCGTGGTCGAGAGCGTGGTGCTCCTCGACGGCCTGCACTCGGGCTACGAGGGCACTAGCCTCAACGCCGCGCAGCTCGCCCCCTTCGTGGAGTACGCGCGCCGCGCGGCGCGGGGCAAGGCGTTCATGTTCGTCAGCCACTCCTCCATCATCCCGCCGGGCTACGCCAGCACCACCGAGACGGCCAACTACCTCATCCACGCCGTCGGGGGCGCTCCGAAGAAGGTCCACGGCAAGGGCCCCATGGGGATGGACCTCATCGCGAGGTACACCAAAGGTAATTTTCACGTCCGCGGCTACGCGGGGAACGACAAGATGGATCACTGCGCCCACTTCGGGGTGCTGAGGGACGTGCTCCAGGTGCGCCTCAAGCCGCGGCTGAAATCGCCCAAGGGCTATGCGGCCAAGCCGACCCAGCCGCCCAAGGTGGACAGCGGAGCGGCGAAGCGCAAGGTGGAGGCGGCCACCCAGCCCGCGCTGCTGGCGCGCCCCTGACGCGCGGCCCGCACGCGGTGGCCGCGCGCGGCGGGCGCTCCTCGGGCGAAGGGGCACGCTCCGGGACTTCCTTTTCGACGTCTGAGCGCTAGAGTGCCGCCGCGCGCTCTCGGAAGGGCGCCCTGCACGCGTGGCGAAATTGGCAGACGCAGCGGATTTAGGTTCCGCCGCCGAGAGGCATGGGGGTTCAAGTCCCTCCGCGTGCACCAGCGCACGGCGCACCTAGCCCCTGCGTCACGCCGTGTGGTTCGAGAGCGCCGAGGAGCGCCTAGAGGCAGCCGTCGATGGCGCGGATGTGTGGCACGTGCCCGGCTGGGATGACGGGGACGCTGGAGATGGAGAAGCGCTCCGGGAGGATGGGCTCGCGCGTGCGGTAGAGCACGTCCACGAAGTACACCGTGTCCGCGGTGAGCGGCGCGGCCACGACCGACTGGTAGCTGCCGCCCGAGCCGGAGAGCACGACGCTGCCGAAGGTGAACGAGGCGTCATTGCTCCACCAGTACTTGACCTCTTGCACCTCGAGCTGGCTGCCCCCGCTGTCCACCACCGCGGAGACGACGGTCGCCAGGCCGGCCTCCACCACCGTCACGCGCGGTGCGTCGGGCAGCCTCTGGTAGCGCGCGTCCGTGCCAAACCAGTGCTTGAACCACGCGCGCTGCCCGCCCTTGGCGCGGTCCTCCGCGCGCTTCTCGATGGTGGCGGCGCTCTCCACCCCGGTGAGCCCGTAGCAGCCGTGGTCGTAGTTGCCGATGAGCGAGGTGCGCTGGTCCGTCCCCGGGATGGCGTTGAAGGTCGCAACATGCGCCGTGAGCGGGAAAAACTCATCGGTCGTGCCGTTCACCATCAAGATCTTCGAGCGTGAGCCCGGCAGCAGCACGTCGGCGCCGAGCGTGGAGATGAGCGTCGTCCACGCCGGGCTCGCCGTGGAGAGCCCGGCGTTGCGGAGCAGGGTGTGCTGCCACGCGGTGGGAGACTGGGTAGCGACGCCCCAGGCGCCAGTGCCGCTCAGCGGGACGGCGGCGAGCACGCGGTCGTCCACCGCCGCCGAGGTGAGGGTGGCGACGGCGCCGGCGGAGAAGCCCGTCACGCCGAGGCGGCGTGCGTCCACGTCCGGGCGCGCTGCGAGGCAGGTGAGCCCACGCATGGCCGCGACGGAGTGCGCCCAGAACCAGCTCCCGCGTGGATCGGGCAGGACGTCGAACATGCGACGGCCGTTGTCGTAGCCTGAGCCCAGCCCCTCGGAGGTGTTGGAGGGCTGCGTCCCTCCCCCCGGTCCCGTGTAGGCGAGCGTCATCGTCTTGAGCAGCGCGGCCAGCCCCGTGGCGTGGCTCTCCTCCGCGTTGCCCCCGAGCCCGTGCGCCTGCACCACCCCCGGCAGAGCGCCGCTCGCCCCCTCCGGGCGCGCGGCATAGCCACGAAGACGGATGGGCGTCAGCACCCCCCCGCGGGACTCCCAGGAGAGATAGCTCACGTCCCACAAGGTGACGCGCACCCCATCCTTCATGACGCTGCGCGGGTTGTCGAAGCGACAGTCCGCCGTGCTCGCGTCGCGGATCGCCGGCAGATCGAACAGGGCCGCTCCACCACCGCTGCCGCCCGCGCCCGCGCTGCCGCCCGCGCCCGCGCTGCCGCCCGCGCCCGCGCTGCCGCCTGCGCCCGCGCTGCCGCCCAC
>CAUJEM010000119.1 GCA_963169915.1 Myxococcota bacterium | reverse complement strand
CCGGCGGCAAGTTCCAGCTCACCGATCACGACAGCCGCAACGGCACCTTCGTGCGCCTCGGGAGCGAGCGGCTGCTCAACCACGGGGACTACCTGTTCATCGGCCGCAAGCTGCTGCGCGTCGAGATGAACACCAACTGAGGCTGCGGCGGCTGGAGAGCCTCGCGCCCCTCCCACGAGGGCGGGACGGGCGGCGCTCAGCCGTCGTCGTGGGGGGACGCGGCGGCGCTGCGCGGGCGGCGGCGGCGGCGCTTCTTGGGAGCCGCCGCGGGCTCCACCGGCGCGGCCGGCCCACCGGCGACGACGGGCTCGCTCGGGGCGCGCCCGCGTGAGGCCGCGCTGAGGCGCTGGACCTCTTGCGCCAGCGGGCCGAGGGGGGTGCGCCCGAAGCGGCCAGCCTGCCCGCGCTCGAGCCGCGGCAGCACGCTGACGATGCGCGCGACGGCGTCCGCGATGCGCCGCGGCACGTTGAGCCGATCGATGATGGGCTCGAGGAAATCCGCCGCGGCGGCCATGCGGTCTTCTTCCCCCGCGCAGGCCTCCAGCATGGGCTCGAGCAGGAGCGTGGTCCAGTACGTGACGTCATCGACCGGCGCGCTCACCTCGGCGGTGTGCCGGTCGAGCTCCGTCATCAAGCGCCAGAACACGGTGTCCTCGCAGTCCGACAGGTGGCTGGACAGCTCCGGCAGGAGCACGTCCAAGATCCCGAGCTCCCAAGCGAGCCACATGGACCGGTGCGCCGCGCCGCCGCGCATCAGCCGGAGCATCTCCTCGAACAGCCGCGGCTTGGCGGCCATCGCCAGCGCGCCGCGGCACGCCACGACGGCGTCGTACACCTCGGGGGAGATGCCGCAGTCGCAGCGCGCGCTGAACTTGATGGCCCGCAGCATGCGGACCGGATCTTCGAGGAAGCGCGTGGTGGGGTCGCCGATGGTGCGGACCGCGCGCGCCTCGACGTCCCTCAGCCCACCCACCCAGTCGAGCAGACAGCGCCGCTCCACGTCGTAAAACAGGCCATTGATGGTGAAATCACGCCGCTCGGCGTCCTCGTAGGCCTCACCGAAGACGTTGTCGTTGCGGATGAGCAGGTCATCGCCCGGGCGGGCGCCCTCGCGTGGGGCCCTACGGAACGTCGCCGTCTCGATGACTTTGTTACCCCCGAAGAGGACGTGGACGAGCCGGAAGCGTCGCCCAATGATGCGCGAATTACGGAAGATGCGCCGCACGTCGTCGGGGCGCGCGCTGGTGGCGACGTCGAAATCCTTGGGCGTCTTGCCCAGCAAGAGATCGCGGACGCAGCCCCCGACGAGGTAGGCCTCGAAGCCGCTCCGCGCCAAGCGGCGCACGACCTTCGCGGCGTCCGCATCGATTTGCTCCTCGAGATCGACGGGCCGAACGATGGGGGCCCGCTCGGTGCCCAGCGGGGGCCCCACGAGCTCTCCGGCGGGCGTCGCGCCGGGGGCCGCTGGCTCGTCGGAGAAGGACACCCGCGCCGTCCACTCGCCCTCCGTCACGAGCTGCTCTCGACCTTCGAGCGGACGGTGGCGGGGCGCCGCGGCCCGGGAGCGCGAGCGACGCGCCCTGCCGGGCTGCCCCTCGTTGGAGGCGGGCGGCTCGGAAGGGGGGGCGGGAGTGGAATCGTCGCGGCTGCGCGAGGAGCGTACCATCAAGCCTCGAACTGTCCCGCGCCCTCGGTGGCGCGTGGGAAGGCAGCGGGGGTCAAGCTGCTCGCGGCATAGCAAGTGACCCCGGGCACCGCCAGCAGCGCAGGAAACCTCCCGACATGATAGGCCTATTTTGCGGCTTGGCGCGCGCGTGACAGCCTGGGGCGGCGCTCGTGCGGGTCGCCCAGCCGGCGCAAGGCCTGACAGACGACGGGCTCCCGGCAGGGGCCAGGGGGCTGCCCCAGGTCGGGCCACGCTGGACCGCTCGGGCGACGTCGATCGCGGATGTCCGGGCCCGCCCACGCCAGGGGGCTGCCGGGCGCCGTGGCCTCTCGCTCTCGCAGCAGTTGCACGGGGAGCGACAGCTCGGGGCGCAGGCCGACCCGCTGTAGGGCACGGCCATCGGGCAGCGCGAAGATCAGCGTCGTCAGCCGCAAGACGCCGGCGCCCGCGGCGTCGTCGAAGGTCTCCTGGATGCAGCCCTTCCCGAAGGTGGGCGCGCCGAGCAGCGGGGCGCGCTGGTAGCTGGCGAGCGCGCCCGCGATGAGCTCCGCGGCGCTCGCCGTGGCGCCATCGACGAGCACGGCGAGCGGCCCGCGCCAGACGACGCCCGAGGCCGGCGCCGGGCAGCGCTCGACCACGACTCGGCCCTCACGGTCGATGGTGGGCAGGCACGGTGCGTCGGGGAGGAAGGCGCCGACCACCGCGGTGGCCGCGGCGGTGGAGCCGCCGGCGTTGCCGCGCAGATCGAGCAGCAGGCCGCGTGGCTCTGGCCCCTGGCGGAGCTGGGTGAGCGTCTCGTCGAGCGCCTCTCCCAGGTCGTCGGAGACCTGCTCCAGCTTCACCACCGCGACCTCTCCCGCGCCGTAGCGGATCCGCTCGGTGGGCAGCGCGAGCGGCGCGCCGAGGGGCTCCGAGGGCGGCGAGAGCGGCACCTCCACGAGCCGGGGCCGCCGCTCCCCCTTCCTCAGCAGCCGGACCGGGCGCAGCGTCTCACCCCCGAAGGACTCGAGCTGGGTCAGCTGCTCGAGCTGCTCCAGGCTGAGCCCCGCGGTGGCGACGCCGCCGACCTCGAGCACGAGATCTCCCTCCTCGAGCGGTGGCGCGACGCCCTCGACCACGACCCCCACGGCGGTGCGCGAGTGCCGCTCCCACAGCCGGGGCGCGCCGAGGAGGCTGGGGTCGTCGGCGTAGAGCGCGGACTCCTCGTCCAGCGGCGCCCACGCGCCGTGGACGTCGAGCAGCGAGACGTAGGCGCGCAGCGCCGCGCCGAGCACCACCTCCGCCCACGCCGCGGCCGACAGCCGCGGCAGGTAGCGCTCGGCCGGCGCGTCGAGAGCGTGCGGCGCCTCAGGGACGTCGAGGCTGCGCTCGAAGGCGGCCGTGCGCTCGCCGAGCAGGTGCGCGAGGCGGCGCGCCGGGCGCTGGACGGGGTCGTCCTCGAAGGGCCGCTCCCGCGCGAGGCGCAGGGCCTCCACAGCGCCGAGCCGCGCGCCGGCCTCGACGCCGCGCTGCCACTCGACGCGGAGCGCGTCCACCCACTCGCGGAGCACGCCGCCGAGCTCGAAGGCGGGTCCGCCGGCGTCGCCGCCGCAGGCCTCGCCCTGCTCCAGGCTGGCGAGCAAGCTCGGGCCGAGGCGCCTCAGCCGCGCGCGGACGGGCGCGTCGGGCGCGGCCGACCACAGGCCGTGCGGGTCGAGCCACGCCGCGGTGGCCTCCACGAACGCCGGAGCGGGCACGGGCTGCGGCTCCTGCGCGAGCTGGGCGCGCGCTTGAGCCACGATCCGCCGCACCGCGCGACAGCTCACGCGCGAGGGGCCGCCGCGCGGCAGCGCGAGCGCGCGGGTCGGTCCCTCCGGCTCGGGCTCTCCAGCCGGTGAGGGCGCCGGCGCCGCGGAGGCGCTCGCCCGGCTCGAGGGCGCGGGGCTCGGCGGCCGCCACGGCAGCGCCAGCACGAGCCAAGGCACGCCCACCAGCGCGGCGACGCCCAGCAGACGCAGCGGCCGGCCCATGGGGTTGGAGCCTAGACCAACTTCTCCGTGCTGCCAGTCGCGCGGCGCGGCGACGCCGCGGCGCCGCCGATTGAAGCTTCGCGCTCGAAGCAGCGGCGCTATGGTGAGCGCGGTGTCCTTCGACGTGCTCATCGTGCTCGGGTGCCGCGTCTACCCGGACGGCAGCCCCAGCGCTGCGCTGCTGCGCCGGCTCGAGACCGCCCTCGAGCTGTGGCGGACGGGACGGGTAGAGCGGATCCTGCTCTCCGGGGGGCGCCGCTGGGGTGGGTGGCGCGAGGCGGAGGTGATGCGTGAGGTGCTCGGCGCCGCGGGGCTCCCCCAGCGCTCGCTCTTCGTCGAGCTGCGCTCGCTCAGCACCGTGGAGAACGCGCGCTTTTGTCGGGAGTGGCTGAGGGACCAGCGGCTCGAGCGTGCCGGCGTGGTCACCAGTGACTATCACCTGGCGCGGGCGCTGCGGGCGTTCCGTGAGCTCGGCGTCGCGGCCACGGGCATCGCCTCGCCGAGCCCGCCCTTGCCCCTGACGCGCCGCGCGCGGCGGTCGCTGGGTGAGCGGCTCCGGCGCGTCACGGACCGTGCGCACCTGACGTGGCTCGCGCGCGGCGGACTGGGCCCATGACGCGCTGGCGGCTCACCCTGCTGCTGGCGACGCTGCCGCTCGGTTGCCGGCCCCCGGCGCCCACCGACGACGCCGCTCCGAGCGCGCCGAGCGCGAGCGGCGCCGCGCTGGAGCCCTCGCACACCCAGCGGCTCGAGCCGTTGCTCGCCGCGGAGCTGGATCGTGACCCCAGCGCGCTCACGAGCGAGGACTTCGCGAGCCCGCTCCGGGAGCGGCGCCTCGCCGCGGCGCGCGCCGCGGCGAGGATCGGCGGCGCAGCGACCCACGCGTGGTCGCTGCGGGCGCTCGGCGACGAAGACCCGGAGATCGGCGCGTGGGGTGCCTTCGGGGCCGGCGAGTCCTGCGCCGCAGACGAGGCGGCGACCGTGCGCGCGCTGGTGAGCCGCGCGGCGCTGCTGGCGGTGCGGGGCCCGAGCGAGCAAGAGCCAGGCCGGCAGCGCGCCATCGCGGGCGCGCTCGCGCGCTGCGGGACGCCCGAGGCCGAGGCGAACCTGCGCGCGTGGCTCGCGCGCGGCACGGGCTTGGCCGAGCCGGCGGCGTTCGGGCTGGGACTGCTCGCGAGCCGCCGCCGCACGCTGAGCGACGCCACGGTCGTCGCGCTGCTCGACGCCGCCGCCGAGGGGGAGCCGCCCATCGCCGAGGCGCTGATCCCCTTCGCCGTCCTGCCGCCGCTGGAGCCCGCCGTGGCGCAGCGGCTGCTCGATGTGGCGCGCGCTCGGCTCGAGGGGCCTGAGGAGGCTCGGCTGGCTGCGCTCCAGGCGCTCGGCAGCGCGGGCGCCGCGGCGGCGCCGGTGCTGCGCGACGTCTTGCTCACGGGCACCCAGCCGAGCGAGCGCATCCTCGCCGCCAAGCAGCTCGGGCGGCTCGGCGCCGCCGGGCGGGACGCCTTGCTCGAGGCGCTGGACTCACCGAGGGTAGATCCGAGCGCCCCCGACGCCGGCCCCCTGCTCGAGCTCTACCCCATCGCGGCCGCCGCGCTGGAGGCCCTCGCTCCGCCCGTCGCGAGCGCGGCACTCCAGCGGCTCGCCGGCGCCTCGCTCGACGGCGTGGACGCGGCGCCTCAGCGGCGGCGCTGGGTCCTGCTGCGCTGCCGCGCCGCGAGCCTCTTGGCGGACGCGCAGTGGCAGGCGCCGCTCTTGACCCGCTGCGATCCGGATCCGCAGGGAACGACGGGGCGCCTCGCCAGCCTGCGAGCGCTCGCGCGCCAAGCCCTGCGCGGGGCCCGCGCCCGCGCTTGGCTCGGCTTCGCGCGGGACGCGGCGCCGCTCGTGCGCCAGGCCGCCCTCGAGCTCGGCCGCGAGCACCCGGAGCTCCGCGGGGCAGCGCCCGCCTTCGCCGAGGCGCTCACGGCGCCCCACGCTGGGACGGTGGCGATCGCGGCGCAGGCCCTCGCGGAGCAGCCAGCGCTCGCGCGCCGCCGCGACGATGCCGTCGACCCCGATCCGCGCGTCACCGCGGCGCTCACCGAGGCGCTGGCCTTGGAGCGCGCGCCCGACGAGCTCGCGGCGGCCGCGGCCTTGGCGCGCGCCGCGGGGGCGCTGCAGCTCCTCAGCGCCAAGCCGAAGCTCGAGGCGCTCTGCCAGGCGCCGTTCCCCCAGGTGCGGGACGCCGCCCAGCAGGCCCTGCGGCAGCTCGGCGATCGCGGACGGCAGTGCGCGCCCGTGCGCTCGGGGTTCCGTTTGGGGCGAGCCGTGCCGGCCGGCCCCCTCGAGCTCGTGCTGCGCACGGACGTGGGAGAGGTGCGGTTGAAGCTCGACCCCCGGCTGGCGCCCGCGGCGACCGAGCGCGTGCGTGAGCTCGCGGCGCGACACTACTACGATGGGCTCACCTGGCACCGCGTCGTCCCGGGCTTCGTGGCGCAATTCGGGGAGCGCGACGAGGGCGGCGCTGGGGGCACGGCCCTCCCCCCCCTGCCCAGCGAGCCATCGCCCCGGCCCTTCGGTGCGCTCGCCGTTGGGGTCGCGCAGAGCGGGCGAGACGCGGGAAATGCTCAGCTTTTCATCACGCTCCTGCCTAGCCCGTGGCTGACCGGGGACTACACCTGGCTCGGGACGGCCAGCGGCCCCGTCGACCAGCTGGCGCCGGGCGACGTCATCCAGGCGGCCACGGTGGCGGCGGCACCGTGACATCGCCGCGCGGCGCGGCTATCAGCCGCCCGTGCTGCTCACGGTAGATGTCGGCAATACCAACGTCGTCTTTGGACTCTACGAGGGAGCGGAGCTGCGCCAGACCTTCCGCGCGTCGACCGATCGCACTCGCACGGCCGATGAGTACGGCGTCCTGCTGCGACAGCTCATCAGCCTGCGCCACCTCGACCGCAGCGACGTCAAGGCCGCCATCATGGCGAGCGTGGTGCCGCCGCTCACCGACGTGATGACCGACGCCATCCGTCACGCCTTCGCCATCGAGCCGCTCGTCGTGGGCCCCGGGACCAAGACCGGCATCTCCATCCTCTACGACAACCCCCGTGAGGTCGGCGCGGACCGCATCGTCAACGCCGTGGCGGGCTTCGAGCGCGTCCAGAGCGGGCTCATCGTCGTAGATTTCGGTACCGCGACCACCTTCGACTGCATCTCGCCGCGGGGGGAGTACCTGGGCGGCATCATCGCACCCGGCCTCCAAGTGAGCCTCGACGGCCTGCTCAGCCGCGCGGCGAAGCTGACGCGCATCGAGCTGACGGAGCCACCCAAGGTGCTCGGAAGGAACACCACCCACGCCCTGCAGTCCGGCCTCATCCTGGGCTGCGCGTCGCTGGTGGACGGCCTCATCGACAAGCTGGTGGAGGAGCTGGGCTTCTCCTGCCACGTCATCGCCACCGGCGGGCTCGCGCCGCTCATCGTCCGCCACACCCGGCGCGTGGACGAGATCGACGAGCACCTCACCCTGGACGGGCTACGCATCCTCTACGCGCGCAACGGCGCCGTCGAGGGCCGCGGCGCGCCCCGGCGGCGCGTCGCGCGCGGCTGAGCGGTGAGGGGCCGCCGCGCGCGCTGGTCGCGCGCAGGATCCTGGCTTCACGCCTCCGCTCGCCCGCGCTATCGAGGCGGGCATGCGCTCGCTGACCTGCGCCCCCCTGCTGCTCGGCTGCCTCGCCCTCGCCTGCGGCGGCGCGCCCTCCCCCACGGCGCCCACGGCGCCGCCCACGCCCACGTCCTCTACCCCTGCACCCCACGCCCCCATGAGCCCAGATCCCATCGCCCACGTGGACCCCGTCGCGCAGAACCTGAGCGCCCGAGGGCTGAAGCTGCTGTGTGACGAGCACCTCGGCCAGGCGCGCGCGCTGCTCGGCGAGATCAAGGCCTTGAAGGGGAGCCCTCCCGCGGCGCTCACCTGGGAGAGCACCCTCGCCAAGGTCGACCGGATCTCGCTGGAGGTGGCGCTCGCCGCCGGCTTCCCGGAGCTGATGAGCGTGGGGCACCCGGACGAGGCCGTGCGCAGCGCCGGCAAGGACTGCCGCCCGAAGGCCACGGAATTTTTCACCGACATGATGCTCGACGCGGAGTTCGCAGCGGTCGTCCGCGCCTACGCCGACACTCGGCCGGCGCTCGAGGGGACGCGCCGCCGCCTGCTGCACGAGCTGCTCCGCGATCTGCGGCGCAACGGCCTGGAGCTCGCCGCGGCCGAGCAGCAGCGGCTGCGGGCGCTCAACGAGGAGCTCTCACGGCTGAGCCAGGACTTCGAGACGAACATCAGCGACGCCACGCTCGAGCACAAGGTCAACCCGAGCCAGCTCGCGGGCCTGCCGGAGAGCTTCCTCCAGGCGCACCCTCCGGGCGCCGACGGCTTGGTGACCTTGACCACCAACTACCCAGACTACTTCCCCGTCCTTCAGTACGCGACCGATCGCAGCGTGGCCAAGGCGCTCAACCGCCTGTTCGACAGCCGCGCCGCCGACAAGAACCTCCCGCTGCTCGACCGGATCCTCGAGCTGCGGCGGGAGAAGGCCAAGCTGCTCGGCTACGCGAGCTGGGCCGCCTACGCCATCGAGCCACGCATGGCGAAGACGCCCGAGGCGGTCGCGCGGTTTTTGGAGGAGATCGCCGGTCGGGTCAAGGAGCCGGCGCGGCGGGAGTACGCCGAGTTCGCGGCGGCCTACGCGAAGCTGGGGGGGCGCCCCGGGCAGCCCATCCCCGCCTACGATCGCAGCTACTTGGAGGAGCAGCTGCGCGCCAAGAAGTACGGCTACGACTCCAAGAAGCTCAGTGAGTACTTCGAGGTCGGCGCCGTCACCCAAGGCATGCTCAAGATCTACGAGCAGCTCTTCGGCATCCAGTTCGTGACGGACCCAGCCGCCCCGCGCTGGCACGAGGACGTCATCGTCCTCGACGTCTTGGAGGGTGGCAGCAAGCTCGGGCGCATCTACCTCGATCTTCACCCGCGCGAGGGCAAGTTCAAGCACGCCGCCATGTTCGAGATCCGCCCCGGCGTGGAGCTCCGCGACGGCACGTACTTGACGCCCATCTCGGCGCTGATGTGCAACTTCCCGAAGCCCACGGGCGACGGCCCCGCGCTGATGAGCCACAGCGACGTCACCACCTTCTTCCACGAGTACGGGCACGCGCTGCACCATGTGCTCACGCGCCAGCCCTTGGCCTCGTTCAGCGGCACCAACACGGCCAGGGACTTCGTGGAGGCGCCCAGTCAGATGCTGGAAGAGTGGACCTACCGCCGGGAGATCTTGGATCTCTTCGCGAAGCACTGGAAGACGGGCGCCAAGATCCCGGAGGAG
Organism: Myxococcota bacterium; assembly: GCA_963169915.1. Lineage (GTDB taxonomy): Bacteria > Myxococcota_A > Polyangia > Polyangiales > Polyangiaceae > JADLEQ01. Next base: position 1,099 of record CAUJEM010000119.1, on the reverse strand, counting down.
CTCTTCCAGGCCATGACCAAGGCGCGCAGCTTCGGCCGCGCGCTCGCCACCGAGCGGCAGCTCTCGCTCGCCACGCTGGACTTCGAGTACCACCGCCGCACCGAGAAGTTCGACACCGACGCGGTCATGGCGGAGGTCATGAAGCGCACCCAGTCCTTCAGCTACCAGCCCGGGACCCACTTCCAGGCCACCTTCGGGCACCTCATGGGCTACGACGCCGGGTACTACGGCTACCAGTGGGCGCTGTCGCTGGCGCGCGACATCCTCACGCGCTTCGACGCCGAGGGCTACATGAACCCCAAGACGGCCGGAGACTGGCGGCGCCTGGTGCTCTCCCAGGGCGCCGGGGAGGACGAGCAGGCCCTCGTGCGCGCGTTCCTCGGGCGTGAGCCCAACGTGGAGGCCTACGGCGCCTACCTCGGCGCGGGGAAGTAGCGCGCACGGGGCGCCCCAGGGCGCTCAGCGCGCGGCCAGGGGCTCTGGCGCCGTCAGGTGCAGCAGCGCCTCGCGCTGGGCATCGGTGCCGATGGCGATCACGTGATCTTCGGCCAACAGGCGCTCGCTCGGGCGCGGGCCCGTGATGACCTGACCCTGGCGCTCGATGGCGATGACGTCGAGGCCCGTGCGCGCGCCGAGGGCGCTCTCCTGGAGGGTGAGCCCCACGAGCGCCGCTGGCAGCTCCACGCTCAGCAGCTCCACCCCTTCCCCCAGCACGATGAAGCCGCGGCCCGTGAGCATGCTGAAGAGCGACTCTTTCCCGAGCGTGGCGTAGCTGAGGACGAAGTCCGCGCCTGCGCGGTTGATGGACTCGAGGTTGCGCTCGTGGGTGATGCGGCTGACGATGCGCAGATCGTCGCGCAGGCGGCGACAGTAGATGCAGAGGTAGACGTTCATCTCGTCGGAGTTGGTGGTGAGCACCACGCTCGGTGCGGTGCCCAGGCCCGCGCGCTGCAAGACGTGGCGGTCGGCCGCGTTGCCAACGAACACCGCGTCGGCGATGCCCTCACAGCGCGCGGCGACCTCCGGGTCGCGCTCCACGAGGTGCACGCGCACCCCGCGGCGCCGCAGCGCCTCGGCCGCCGCGCGCCCCACCAGCCCG